>NZ_JAYPVP010000010.1:0-10247 GCF_038134685.1 Limnohabitans sp.
CATCCAGACAGCGAAATGGCTTGCCTATGTCGGGGACTGGCTTTACGAATTCTCGTTGCGAATGAACACCTGGCTTAATCGTTTGCGCAGTCGCTGGGGCTGGTCGTACTGGAGTCTTTCTGCGTACCTGAAGCTGAAGGTCAAGAAAGCAGTCAACTTCATTTCCGACTTTGAGTTGGCAGTAGCGGAGCAGGCTAAACAGCGTGGATTTGATGGCGTGGTTTGTGGGCACATTCACCATGCCGAGATTCGAGATATCAATGGTGTGCTTTATTGCAATGATGGCGATTGGGTGGAGAGTTTGAGTGCGCTTGTGGAGTGGCAGGATGGACGTCTTGAGGTCATCCATTGGCGCGAACAGGCCCACTCGGCGGTGAGCTCTGTGCAGGTGCTTGCCGCATGAATCGCTTGCTGTTGGTCACCGATGCCTGGAAACCTCAAGTGAACGGGGTGGTGACAACGTTGGTGGAGTTGGTGGCTCAGCTCCAGCACATGGGTTTGAATGTCCTGGTTGTCCACCCGGGCTTGTTCAAGACACGTCCTTGTCCGGGTTATGACGGCATAGACCTGGCCATTCAACCTTATGCGGAACTCGCCCGACTTGCTGATGATTTCCGGCCGGACTGGATCCATCTTGCCACCGAGGGACCTCTGGGGTGGGCTGCCCGCAGGTATTGCAACAAGCGTGGTTTCAATTTCAGCACGGCATTCCACACCAAGTTCCCGGAAATCCTCAACGCTGCCTTGAAGATTCCCTTGTCCTGGGGGTATGCGCTGTTTCGGTATTTCCACTCGGCATCCTCGGCGGTGATGGTGCCGACCTCAGGTGTTCAGAGCATGTTGCATGACCGCAAGTTCAAGCGTTTGAAGGCCTGGACACACGGGGTAGACATGGAGTTGTTTGAATATGCAGAGAAGCCAACTGAATTGGGGATATTTCAAGGATTGCCGCGACCCCTCTCCTTGTTCGTAGGTCGGTTGTCTTATGAAAAAAACATTCAGGCGTTTCTGGAGATGGATGTGCCGGGAACCAAGGTGGTTTGTGGCGTAGGTCCGCTGCAAGCTCAGTTGCGAGCTCGTTACCCGCAGGTGTGTTGGTTGGGTGTGCTCCCGCGCGACGAACTCGCAACGGTGTATGCGGCAGCCGATGTCTTCGTTTTTCCTTCACGCAATGAAACCTTTGGCTTGGTCATGCTGGAAGCCATGGCTTGCGGGACACCCGTGGCTGCATACCCCGTTGATGGTCCTTTGCAGGTATTGGGACCGAACTCGCACGGAGGTGTCCTGGACCAAGATTTGACGCAAGCCACCTTGCAGGCGCTGACCTATCCAAGGTCTGCAGCACGAGTCCGTGCAGAAATGTTTGGTTGGCCTGCAGTGGCTGAGCAATTTGTAGGTAACCTGGTTTTGGCGCAATCACATTGAGGTTTTTGTCACACGGCTGTCACAGTCAATGCTGACAATCTTGGGATTGTGAGTGCAATCATTCAATCGAGCCCAGTCATTACTTCCGATATGGAGAGCGTATCCTTGCTGGACAGGGATCTGAGCATTCTTTCCTTCAATGAAAGGGTGTTGAGTTGGGCCAGTCGCGACGGGGTTCCTCTATTGGAACGTTTGCGCTATCTGGGCATTGTGTCGTCGAACCTTGATGAATTTTTCGAGGTGCGATACGAGCCCCACGCCAATGGACTTCATGGTTCAAAAGCCGATAGCAATAGCGATGAAGATCATGTTGTTACCCGCCAAGCTCGCGCCTTGGTGGACAAGCAATACGCTCTCTACAACAACGCTTTGTTGCCTGCACTCAAGCGGCGCGGCATTCGTTTGCTATCCCACAGTGATCGTGACCATGCCCAAAAGCAATGGGTTCATACCTACTTTCAAAAAGAGGTGCGCCCCTTGCTGATGCCTGTGGGCCTGGATCCAGCCCATCCCTTTCCTCAGGTTGCCAACAAGTCACTGAACTTCATTGTCCATTTGGGTGAAGCTGTTCAACGCAAGCGCAAGGCCAAAGAGACGGAAATCGCAATTGTGCGCATTCCACGCAGCTTGCCACGGTATATCCGTTTGCCCGAAAACCTGTCAAAAAGTGGGCAAAACTATGTCTCCATCTCCAGCGTGGTCCGAGCTCATCTGGCTGAACTCTTCCCTGACAGGCAGGTCTTGCAGTTCTCGCAATTTCGCGTGACGCGTCGCTCGGATCTGGCTGTTGATGAAGATGATATCGAGAACCTGCGCACGGCGCTTCGTCGTGGCTTGCAAGTGCGCAATTACGGTCAGGCTGTGCGGCTGGAAGTCTCTGCTGGATGCTCCAGCAAGCTGGCTGAATTTTTGCTGCAGCAATTTGGCTTGCCGCAGCAAGCTTTGTTTCGGGTCAATGGTCCGGTCAACTTGGTGCGGTTGATGCAGTTGATTGACATGGTGGATGACCCCAAACTCTTGTTTGCACCCTACAAACCCAGCATGCCGGCGGTACTGCAGCGTCATGGCTCGATTCTCCAGGCGCTCAAGCATGAAGATGTCCTGATTCATCAGCCTTTCGAAAGCTTTGATACGGTCCTGGCTTTTTTGCGCGAATGCGTGAACGATCCACAAGTCCGTGCCATCAAGCAAACCATCTACCGTACGGGCAGCGATCCGACCATGCTCAAGCTATTGCAAGAAGCTGTGCGCCGTGGGATTGAAGTGACTGCAGTGGTAGAGCTCAAAGCGCGTTTTGACGAAGAAACCAATATCAATTGGGCAGAGCGCCTCGAGGCTGTTGGGGTGCAAGTGGTTTATGGCGTGGTCGGCCTCAAAACCCATGCCAAGATGCTGCTCGTCACTCGTCAGGAGGGGCGCACGCTCAAACGTTATGGACACCTGTCGACTGGCAACTACAACCCGCGTACCGCACGACTGTACACAGACATCAGTCACTTGACTGCTGACCCGGTCATCACAGCCGACATGGACAGGGTCTTCCTGTATCTGGCCAATCCTAGCCGGGCACCGCGTCTGAGCAAGCTGCTCATGGCTCCAGAGCGTCTCCATCCTGCCATGGTGAAATACATTCGCCTGTGCGCTGATACTGCTGAGCGAGGGCAGGATGCCCGCATTGTGGCCAAGATGAATTCGCTCACGGATCCTGCATTGATTCAGGAGCTCATGGCCGCTTCGGCGCGTGGGGTGTTGATTGATTTGATTGTGCGTGGTGCCTGCATGTTGCCTGTGGGCATACCTGGCAAGACCGACAGGATTCGTGTGCGTTCTGTCATTGGCCGCTTTCTGGAACACTCACGCGTGTTTTATTTTCGGGCTGGTCCGCAGGAGCAGCTGTACCTGAGCAGCGCGGACTGGATGAGTCGCAACATGTTCCGGCGTGTAGAAGTGTCCTGGCCTGTTGAGGATCCCGCGGCACGGCGAAAAATCATTGATGAATGCTTACTGGCCTACATGCACGACGGTCAGGATGCCTGGGAGATGGATGGCCAAGGCCACTATGCCAATGTACGCGATGCATTGCGTGGGCACAGCGCACAGCAGGCCTTGATGCTGCGTTACGCAAGCCGCTAAGGAGGCTGCTGGCATGGATTTGCTGTTATGGAGACATGCTGAGGCCCATGAGCTGATGGACGGCCAAACCGACCTGGAGCGGGCCTTGACCAGCAAAGGCGAGAAGCAGGCACATCGCGTCGCCAAATGGCTTGACCAGCAATTGCCTGAAGGTGCCCGGATTTATTCAAGTCCTGCCACGAGAACAGTGCAAACGGTCCGGCATTTGCAACGCAAGTACAAGGTCCGTGATGCTTTGGCACCAGGGGCCAGTGTGGCAGATGTGCTCGAATGTGCACAGTGGCCTTCTGCGCGACACCCGGTGTTGATCGTCGGTCATCAGCCTGTGCTGGGTGATCTGATTGCGTCTGTCCTTGGCATGACCGGTGAGCCCATGTCTGTGCGCAAGGGCAGTCTGTGGTGGTTGCGTTGCCGACAGCGCGAAGGTCATGTACAGACCACCGTCATGACGGTGGTCTGTCCTGAGTACCTTTGATCAGCCTTTGGCGGGTCGACCTGTCTTGATGGCAGGCACTTGCGAGAGGCTGGTTTTCAGCTGTATATCGTTTTGCTTGGCGAGCAGCAACAGTCCGGCACGGATCAGCTCGCTCTTTTTGGCAGCCACGCCTAAACTCAGGGTACGTTTCTTGAGCTCACCCAACTGACCGTATTCCGATTTTGGAATGGTGTAGCTGTCACGCACAACTTTGACTTTCTTGTCTTTGGGTGCAGCTGCGGGTGTCGCGCTCTTGGCTGGAGTTGTTGGCTTGGAGGTCTCTTTAACCGGCGCAGCGACCGCTTTGCGAGCACCTGTTGAGACTGATTTTTTCGCACTACCGCTGCGTGGACGTGCATTGCTTGCAGGTTTGCGAACGGCTTTGTTGGGGGCGACCGGGGGTTTTGCAGTTGTACTCATGACAGGAATCCTTCAAAAGAACAATACTGTATATACCGTTAAAAGATTTTTCAAATTAAGTTTTTGTGACAAAAAGCTCCCAACCTGTCTTTTGCCAGGCGGTGATCTCTTCGTTCAGCAGGTGTGCCGACTGCGGCCACTGTTCAGTCCACGATTTGCTGACCGCAAGGTCAAAGCGTGAGCGAGTCGGATTGCACTCAATTTGCAAGCTGGAAATATCAGGGTCGCGTCGGGCGTGACAAAGTGCAACGGCAAGTCTTAGCGCCATGAGTTGTTGCACAAAAAGCAGGTCATCAAAGGCTTCTCCCAGTTTGCGCAATTTGCCTCTGTGTCCAAGAATCAACAGGCCCAAGCGATGTAATTCATCGAGATTGAAGCCCGGCATGTCGGTGTTGTCCAGAATATAGGCGCCATGCTTGTGGTAATCGCTGTGTGAGATGCGAATGCCGACTTCGTGCAAACGCGCGGCCCACTGCAGTTTTCGTAACCCGCGCGAGCGCTCTTCGGCATCCTGATGACTGACCATGGGTGCAAACAGGGCCTGGGCGGTGCGTGTGACGCGTTCTGCTTGTTTGTTGTCCACGCCAAATCGCTGACTCAGTCCCGTCACCATGCGTGTCCGAATGTCGGCCTGAGGGCTTTCACGGTCGAGCATGTCAAACAAGGCGCCGTGACGCAATGCGCCTTGCGCTGCTTGCATCGAATCGATGTGCAGCAGGTCAAATACAGCCATCAGCACCGCAAGGCCTCCGCCAATCACGGGTTTGCGGTCTTCGCGCAGGCCGTTCAGCTTCAGGTTGTCGGCGGTATGGGCCTTGATCAGCTTGTCCTTGAGCCACTGCAGTCGCTCGGCCGTGATCAGCCCATCATTCCAGCCGGCAGCGACCAGCATGTCTGCAACAGCTCCAATGGTCCCTGAGGTGCCGTAAGCACGGTCCCATTTCTCCCGTGTGTAGAGGGGTTGAGCTTCGTCCAGAATGGCTTTGGCGGCAATCTCGGCAGCCTTGAAGGCCGAGGCGGTCCAAAGTCCATCCTTGAAATATTTCATGGACCAGGCCACGCTGCCCAGGCGATAGGATTCCAGTGTGTTGGCTTGCAGGCCTTGCCCCAAGATGAGTTCGGTCGAGCGGCCGCCAATATCCACCACCAGTCGATTTTCCTGCGAGTCTGGTAATAAATGCGCTGCTCCCAGGTAGATCAGGCGAGCCTCTTCACGACCAGCAATGACCTCCACAGGAAAACCCAGCATGTCTCGTGCGCGGCTGACGAACAGATCCCTGTTTTTGGCTTCGCGCAAGGTTTGAGTGGCTACAGCGCGCACATGGTCAGGCTTGAAGCCGGCCAGGCGCTCGCCAAAACGGGCCAGGCAGTCCCAGCCGCGCTGCATGGCCTCTGACGTCAGGTTGCGGTCGCTGTCCAGGCCGTTGCCTTGGCGGACGGTTTCCTTGATGTATTCAACGCGACGAAGATGGCCGGATTCGAGTTCGCCAATTTCGAGTCGAAAGCTGTTGGAGCCGAGATCGATCGCGGCAAAGAGGTTTTTCGCTTGCATAAAGGGACAACTGCTGAGTTGAACCGATTATGTGACTTGAATTTGACAATGCTGTGACGCGGGCGTGAAACTCAATGGACTTCGGGCACAAACATGTTGTCGGGCACCGGGTGCCGTATGTAGTCAGGGTTACGCACGCGAGCAGGAAGCGCGACGGATGGGTGTTCAATGTCGTGATAATCAAACTGTGCCAGCAAATGTTCGATGCAATTGAGGCGAGCCCGCTTCTTGTCCACCGCTTGCACAATCCACCAGGGCGCTTCAGGAATATGGGTGCGTTCCAGCATCGTTTCCTTGGCCACCGTGTAGTCTTCCCAGCGGCGGCGGCTTTCCAGATCCATGGGGCTGAGCTTCCACTGTTTGAGCGGGTCCTGAATCCGGCCTACAAAGCGCAGGTGTTGCTCGTCGTCGGTGATCGAAAACCAGTACTTGATGACCTTGATGCCGCTGCGAACCAGCATTTTTTCGAATTCAGGCACCGTACGGAAAAATTCTTCGTATTCGTCGTCTGAACAAAAGCCCATGACGCGTTCGACGCCCGCGCGGTTGTACCAGCTGCGGTCAAACAAGACGATCTCGCCAGCAGCGGGAAGGTGAGCCACATAACGCTGAAAGTACCACTGGGTTTTTTCGCGGTCGTTGGGGGCGGGCAGGGCTGCGACCCGGCAGACACGGGGGTTCAGGCGTTGGGTGATGCGTTTGATCACACCACCTTTGCCCGCAGCATCGCGCCCCTCAAACAAAATCACCACGCGCTGACGCGAGTGCACGACCCAGTCCTGAAGCTTGACCAGCTCGGTTTGCAGGCGCAGCAATTCCCGGAAATAGCGGATGCGCTGGCTGGAGGGTTCGGCGGTGCGTTGAGCGTCTTCACCCAGACGATCTTCCATTTCCAGTTCGAACTCTTCGTCCAAAGAGTCCAGAAGATCTTCGCGCAACTGCGCCAGTTGGTGTTCGGTGATTTCGTGTTTGGCAGTCATGGCTTGAGCTTGCACTCCAAGTGTGACTTTTTTGTGTCACGGTCATGAAAAAGCCCTGCCACTTTGGGCAGGGCTTGGTCGCAGTTCAGTGCTAAAAGCCGACTCAGCTTCCGATCACGCCACCATCGTTTTTGGTGATGATGACCGTGGCCGAGCGAGGCATGGCCTTGCCACCATCGGGCCAGCTGCTGCCACCTGTACCGCCTTCACCAGGGTGCTGGATGTTCACGAACATGGTTTTACCATCTGGTGAGAACGCAAAGCCCGTGACTTCGCACTCCTTGGGGCCCACCATGAAGCGCCGGATTTCTTTGGTGACAGGGTCGGCGCACAACAGGGTGTTGTTGCCCTGACCAGCAAAAGCACCTGAGTTGGAGTACTTGCCGTCCGTCTGGATCCACAAGCGGCCGAAGCGGTCAAAGGCCAGTCCGTCAGGGCTGTTGAAGGTGTTGACGGCGTTGATGTTGGCCGATCCTGCGTTCAGATTTCCTTTGTTGGCTTCGACCGTAGGGTTGCCGGCCAGCACAAAGATATCCCACTCAAAAGTGGTTGCGGCAGCATTGTTACCCGCTTCGCGCCAGCGAACGATCTGGCCATAAGCATTTTTGGCGCGAGGGTTGACATCGTCAGTCACGCTGCGCGAGGTGTTGTTGGTCATGGTGCCATAGACCTCACCAGTGCCAGGGTGGACAGAGACCCATTCAGGGCGATCCATCTTGGTGGCACCGAGTTTGTCGGCAGCCATACGGGCATGGATCAGGACGGATGCCTGGTCGGGGAAGCTGGGGTCTGCTTTGAGCACGGGATTGGCTTCTTTGTCGAGCAGCAGCCATTCGCCGGTGCCCATGAAGTCGCCTTTGGTGTTGCCGTCGTTGAAACGGGCTACATACAGTTTCCCGCTGTCGAGCAGCCCCTGGTTGGAGGCCTTGTCGCCTTCGACATAGGCTTTGTCGGACACAAACTTGTAGACATAGTCATTGGCCTGGTCGTCGCCCATGTAGATCACCACACGTTTGTCGGCGGTGAAATTCCAGGCGGCGCTTTCGTGCTTGAAACGGCCCAGGGCGGTGCGCTTGACAGGGGCGGATTCAGGTGCAAACGGATCGATTTCAACAATCCAGCCGAATCGGTTTGATTCATTGGGTTCTTTTTTGTAATCGAAACGGTCATGGCGTGTTTCCCAGCCGTATTCAGACAGGCCAGCCGTGATGCCGTAGCGTTTTTGTGCAGGAGTGCGGCCATCCACTTTGGGTTCGATGGTGGTACCAAAGTTGTTGTTGAAGTTTTCTTCGCAGGTCAGGTAAGTGCCCCATGGGGTGAAGCCATTGCCGCAGTTGTTGAGCATGCCCAGCACGTGTGTGCCGCTTGGGTCTGCCTTTGTTTTGAGCAGGCTATGCCCTGCAGCTGGACCGGAAATCGCCATGGGGGTGTCGGCTGTGATGCGGCGGTTGTACTTGGAATCCAGCACCACAGCCCATTTGCCAGCGCTGTCTTTGCGAATATGGATGATCGAGCCGCCCCAGGCCTGCATGGCCTTGTTCACCCGCTCCAGGCTGTCCGCAGCCGCGGGAGGCAGGCCGAACAGGGTGATGTATTTGCCTTTTTCAACGGTGGTGTATTCGTGGTTCATGACCAGCAAACCTTCGTTGTTGGATTTGCCGTCGATCGGGAAAAAGTGCATGCCGTCATGGTTGTCGCCTACCTGGCGAGCCTGATCGGCTGCGCTTTCGCTCCCGTCGCCTTTCCAGCGCGATCCGGCGCCGGAGCTGAACAGGGGCGTACCCCAGGGCACGAACGGCGTGGCTGTGTAGCCCTTGGCGATGGTGATGGTGTCGGCGCTCGAGGCGGCAATGGACTCAAAGCCCATCAGCGGACCAGAGCTCTTGGCGAAGTTGGCGCAGCCAGCCAGAGGTCCTGCCAAGAAACCTGCAGCAGCGAGCCCACCGCCAGTTTTCAGAAAGCCACGACGGTTGACGGCGCGGTTGACAACGGCCTGGAAATGTTCGTTATTGCTGGTGTTGGTGGGCAGGTCTTCGCTGTCGATGGTGGTGATGTGCATGAAAAACTCCAAAGTGGTTGATGCACTCGCCATGCTCGTCATGGTCCGTGACAATCGGATGAAGTTTTGATGACGATTCGTATTTCAGCTTGAGCAGCAAGTTTTGGTAAATTTGACATCAAAGTGTCACAATCGGAACATAAAGTCTGACCTGTCTACGGACAAAGCGTGCATCCACTGTGTTGTGCTCTCCCTCATATGTGTTTCAGACTGGAGCTTTCATGAAACTCAAATCTCTTTTTGTGGCTGTCGGCTTTGGTGCGGCAGTTCTGACGTCTTTTGCGGCCGATATCACGGGCGCTGGTGCGACCTTCCCTTATCCGATCTACGCCAAGTGGGCTGAGGCTTACAAAAAGCAGACCGGCAATGGCCTGAACTATCAGTCCATCGGCTCTTCCGGTGGTCTCAAGCAGATCCGCGCCAAGACGGTCACTTTCGGCGCCTCTGATGCGCCGGTCAAGGGTGAAGATCTGGACAAAGACGGCATGGTGCAGTTCCCGGCCATCATTGGCGGTACCGTGCCTGTGGCCAATCTGGATGGCTTCAAGCCCGGCGAATTGCGCATTTCCGGCCCGGTGCTGGCCGAGGTCTACATGGGCACCATTGCCAAGTGGAACGATGCCAAGCTCGCAGCTCTGAACCCTGGCAAGAAACTTCCTGACCAAGCCATTACCGTGGTGCACCGTGCTGACGGCTCCGGCACCACCTTCAACTTTACCGATTACCTGAGCGCCATCAGCAAAGACTGGGCCGATAAAGTGGGCAAGGGCGCTGCTGTCAAGTGGCCTGCCGAATCTTCTGTGGGCGGCAAGGGCAACGAAGGTGTGGCGGCCAACGTCAACCGTGTCAAAGGTGCCATCGGCTACGTGGAGTACGCGTACGTCAAGAAAAACAACATGACTTTCCTGCAGCTGCAAAACGCTGATGGCAAGTTTGTGAGCCCTGATGATCAGACCTTTGCTGCTGCTGCTGCGGGTGCTGACTGGTTCAGCGTCCCGGGCATGGGCATCTCCATGGTCAACGCCAAAGGCGCAACCAGCTGGCCCATCAGCACCGCTTCCTTCATCCTGATGTACAAAGAGCCGGGCGACAAAGCTGCTTCGCAAGAAGTGGTCAAGTTCTTCGACTGGGCGTTCAAGAATGGCAAGCAGATGGCAGCCGAGCTGGATTATGTGGCCTTGCCTGACGCGCTGACTGCACAGA
>NZ_JAYPVP010000010.1:10257-79077 GCF_038134685.1 Limnohabitans sp.
CTACCAATATTGCCGATGTATCTGCCGAAGCGCAGGTCATGGCGGTGGTGAGGCGTCAACGTCTGCAGGATTTTTTCTTCCATAAACTGACCTGGCTGTTTTCGATGCTGGTGCTGGTGGCTTTGCTGGGCATCATTGCCTCGCTTTTCATCACCGCCTGGCCGGCATTGTCCAAGTTTGGTGCGCACTTCATATGGCGTGTGGAGTGGGACATTGTCAATGAGGAGTTCGGTGCTGCCATAGCCATTTTTGGCACTGTCATCAGCGCCGCCATTGCTTTGCTCATAGCTGTCCCGTTGTCGTTCGGTATTGCACTGTTTTTGACCGAAAACTGTCCCGTCAAGTTGCGCCGCCCTCTGGGTACAGCCATTGAATTGCTTGCCGCGGTGCCCTCCATCATTTACGGCATGTTCGGCTTGTTCATTTTTGCGCCGCTGTTTGCGCAGTACGGTCAGCCGGCCTTGCAGTCCACGTTGGGCCAGATGCCTATTGTGGGCACTCTGTTTGGCGGTGCCATGAATGGCATCGGTATTTTGGCCGCAGGCATTGTGCTGGCCTTCATGATCTTGCCGTTCATTGCTGCCGTGATGCGCGATGTGTTTGAAATCGTGCCACCAGTGTTGCGCGAGTCGGCTTATGGGCTAGGGTGCACCACTTGGGAAGTTGTGCGCAACATCGTGTTGCCTTACACGCAAAAGGGTGTGATTGGTGGCGTCATGCTGGGCTTGGGGCGAGCGCTGGGTGAAACCATGGCCGTGACCTTTGTGATCGGTAACTCGCAACGCATCACCGGATCCTTGTTCTCGCCTGGTTCATCGATTGCTTCGACCCTTGCCAACGAATTTGGTGAGGCGGCCGACTTGCACATGTCTGCCTTGTTTGCGCTGGGCCTGCTTTTGTTTGTCATTACTTTTGTGGTGCTGGCGCTGGCCAAGCTCATGATCAGCCGAGGCGAAAAAGCCAAGGGTACCCGGACCTGAAGAAAAGAGAAGTTGTGATGGATCTCGCTATTTATCGCCGCCGCAAGCTGGTCAACCGCATTGGCTTGACGCTTTCAATGGCCGCCATGGCTTTGGGGCTGGTGGTGCTGCTCTGGATTTTGGCGGTGCTGTTCAAAAACGGTTTTTCTGCCATCGACTGGGCCATGTTCACCCAATCCACGCCAGCACCGGGCTCGGAAGGTGGAGGGCTGGCCAATGCGATCGTCGGCAGTGTGCTGATGGTGGTTCTGACGGCGCTGGTGGCGACACCCATCGGCATTTTTGCCGGGGTGTACCTGGCTGAATATGGCGATCAGAGCAAGACGGCCAGCTTGACCCGTTTCGTCACTGACATCATGCTTTCTGCGCCCTCGATTGTGCTGGGTTTGTTTGTCTACGCCATTTTGGTGGCGCAGGTGAAGCACTTCTCGGGTTGGGCGGGCACGATGGCGCTGTCGCTGATCGCCATTCCTGTGGTGGTGCGTACGACGGAGAACATGCTGCGCCTCGTACCTGGCAGCCTGCGTGAGGCGGCCTTCGGTCTGGGCGCGCCACGTTGGAAAGTAGCCACTTTTGTGACCCTCCGTGCAGCCAAAGCAGGTGTCATGACAGGCCTGTTGCTCGCGCTGGCCCGTATCAGTGGCGAGACTGCACCCTTGCTCTTCACCGCGCTGAACAACCAGTTTTTCTCGACCAACATGAACGCACCCATGGCCAACTTGCCGGTGGTGATTTTCCAGTTCGCCATGAGTCCATACGACAACTGGATTCGTCTGGCCTGGGGTGGGGCATTGCTCATCACCCTGACAGTTCTGGTTCTGAACATCATTGCCCGCGTGTTCTTCCGTGACACCACGGCACGCTGATCTGCCTCTTTCAACGACAACACCATGACATCGAACACACTGACTCCCTCTGGCGTGAAGAACGCGATCGAAGTCCGGAATCTGGACTTTTTCTACGGTTCGTTCAAAGGCCTCAAGGGCATCAATCTGGACATTGCCGAGCATAAGGTCACGGCCTTCATTGGTCCGTCCGGTTGCGGCAAGTCCACATTGCTGCGCACGCTCAACCGCATGTACAGCCTCTACCCGGGTCAGCGCGCTGAGGGGCAGATCAACCTCTATGGTGACAACGTACTGGATGCCAAGCAGGATCTGAACCTGCTGCGCGCTCGGGTTGGCATGGTGTTTCAGAAACCTACGCCGTTCCCGATGTCGATTTACGACAATATTGCTTTTGGCGTGAAGCTCTACGAGAAGCTTTCGCGCTCCGAAATGGATGATCGTGTCGAGTGGGCACTTTCCAAGGCCGCCATCTGGAACGAAGTCAAGGACAAGCTGGGGCAAAGCGGTTTGTCCCTGTCGGGAGGGCAGCAGCAGCGTTTGTGCATTGCGCGCACTGTGGCTGTGAAGCCCAAAGTCATCTTGCTCGATGAGCCCACCTCTGCGCTCGATCCGATTTCCACGGCCAAGGTTGAAGAGCTGGTGCATGAACTCAAGAGCGACTACACCGTGGCCATTGTGACCCACAACATGCAGCAGGCTGCACGTGTTTCGGATTACACAGCCTATATGTACCTGGGTGAGCTGATGGAGTTTGGCCAGACCGAACAGATCTTCATGAAGCCTGCACGCCAGGAGACAGAAGATTACATCACTGGCCGCTTCGGCTGATCCTGCGACTGTCCAAGGAACAAGAAAATGGATAAACACATTTCAAGCCAATTTGATGCCGAGCTGGCTGGCATTTCTTCTCGTGTGCTGGAGCTGGGCGGCATGGTGGAGTCGCAAATTCGACATGCGGTGTATGCCTTGTCTCAATTCAGCGTGGAAGTGGCCGACCAGGTCATCACGACGGAGCGTCAAGTCAATGCACTAGAGGTTGAAATTGACCGCGAGCTCTCATCCGTCATTGCCCGCCGTCAGCCCACTGCGCGCGATTTGCGCTTGCTGATGGCTGCCTCCAAAATCACAGGTAACCTTGAGCGCGCTGGTGATGAATCCGAACGCATTGCGCGCATGGTCAAATTGATTGTGGAGCAGGGCAGCAACCGTACCTTGCCTGCATCCGAGTTGCGCATTGCTTCTGATTTGGCCTCCGGTCTGCTGCGCAAGGCGCTTGATGCGTTTGCACGCCTGGACGTCACGGCGGCTCTGAGCATCCTGAAGGAAGATGACCTGATCGACGCCGAGTTCGACGGCTTCCTGCGCAAGCTGGTGACCTACATGATGGAAGACCCGCGTACGATCTCTGCCTCACTGGATCTGCTGTTTGTGGCCAAGGCCATCGAGCGTATTGGTGACCATGCCAAGAACATTGCCGAGTTCATCATTTACGTGGTCAAGGGTGCGGACGTTCGTCACACTGCTTTGTCGGACATTGAATCTGCCGTCCAATGAGAAATCTCCCTCGTGTTCTGATTGTTGAAGACGAGCCGGCCATTGCCGAGCTGATGGCGGTCAACCTTCGGCACAACGGATTTCAGCCGATTTGGGCCATGGATGCCGTTACCGCGCAGAAAGAGCTCGACGAGATCTTGCCGGATGTCATCTTGCTGGACTGGATGCTGCCTGGTGAAAGCGGTTTGAGTCTGGCCAAAAAATGGCGTGCATCAGCCCGTAGCCAGGCGGTACCGATCTTGATGATCACCGCTCGTGGTGATGAGGCCGATCGTGTGGCTGGGCTGGAAACTGGTGCAGATGACTACATCGTCAAGCCTTTCTCGCCGCGAGAGTTGCTGGCGCGTATTCGTGCAGTTCTGCGGCGACGTGCCCCTGAGCAGTCAGCAGGCGTGGTCACGATTGGCGACTTGACCCTGGATGCAGACACCTACCGTGTCAGCTGGCAGCAACAAGCCTTGAAGGTGGGACCGACCGAGTTCAAGCTGTTGCAATACCTGATGCGCCACCCGGAACGTGTCCACAGTCGTGGTCAGCTCCTTGACAAAGTCTGGGGTGACCATGTCTTCATTGAAGAGCGCACGGTGGACGTCCACGTCAAGCGTCTGCGCGAGTCGCTGGGTGATGCGAGCGGTTTGATCGAAACGGTCCGCGGGGCCGGCTATCGACTCAAGGCCACAGGCCTGTAATATCCAGGGCATGTGGTCTGCGCTGTTTCCCTTGAGTTTGGGTGCCTTGATCGGTGCCCTGATCGGTCGTTTTACGCATCCTCTGCTCAGTACCGGAATGGGGGCATTTGCTGGTCTGACTCTGGCTCTGTTGTGGTTCCTTGCCCAAGGCAGCCGGCTTGAGCGTTGGCTGAAGTCGCCTTCTCCTGATGCGCTCAGTCGTTTGCGTGGTCCGTGGCGTGAACTCGGTGAGCGTGCCTACAGGCAGCTGCGTTTGCGCGAGCAGCAAGCGAGCAGCCAGGAAAAACGCCTGCAGGATTTTTTGTCAGCCATACAAGCCTCGCCTAATGGCGTGGTCTTGCTCGACGAGGAGGGCAAGATCGAATGGATGAACCAAACCGCGTGTGATCACCTGGGCATGCAAATTCCACGCGATCTACAGCAACACATCGTGCATCTGGTGCGTGCGCCCGCTTTCACTAAATTCTTTGCGCAGGAGCGGCACGACAAGGAGATCCAGTTTGACGCCCCCGGAACAGTCTGGGGGAAAGCTCGTCATCTGAGTTTGCACCTTCATCATTACGGGCAGGGCAAGGAACTGATGCTCACGCGCGATGTGACGGCGCTGGTGTTGGCAGACGCCATGCGGCGCGATTTTGTGGCCAATGTGTCCCATGAAATTCGTACCCCACTGACGGTCCTCGCTGGTTTTGTCGAAACCCTGCAATCCTTGCCTCTGGATGCCAGGGAGTCTGCACGATACCTGGACTTGATGGCGGTACAGGCCTCGCGGATGCAAACCTTGGTGGCAGATTTGCTGACGCTGTCCCAACTTGAAGGCAGTCCGGCCCCCGGGGCGCTGGATCTGGTGGACATGCAGCCTTTGCTCGATCAGATCGAGAGTGATGCCAAGGCTTTATCGGCTCTGCAGGCTCACAGCGAGTCACCAGTGCATCGCTTGGTGTTTGAGGCGCCTGAGGTGACTCAGGTGGAGGGCTCACGTCACGAGTTGCTGAGTGCATTCTCGAATCTGGTGAGCAACGCTGTGCGTTACACGCCTGCAGGTGGGGAAGTGCATGTGCGTGTTCGCAGAACACCTGAGGGTGGAATGGTCTTCAGTGTGCAGGACACAGGCCCGGGTATCGCGCCAGAGCACCTTCCACGATTGTCTGAACGGTTCTATCGGGTGGACCGCAGCCGATCACGAGAAACGGGTGGGACGGGTTTGGGTCTGGCCATCACCAAGCATGTGATTCAACGCCATGGCGGTAGTCTGCACATCGAAAGCCAGCTGGGCAAGGGCTCAACCTTCAGTCTTCAGATGCCCGCTTCGCGTGTGCGTTGATGGCTCACTCGCATCAACAGTATTACCAACAACACTGACACCACGGCCAAGGCCAGGGTGCTGCTGATCCAGAAGGTGTCCACTCTTGGTCGCGCAGACAAAGGTCCCAGACCCTGGTATGCCCAGCGGTAAGCCAGGCCAACCCCCACACCCCACAGCAACAGGGTATAGACCAGCAAAGGTGCAATCGTTTGACGATAGCAACGCAGCACGAAAGCGCTGATGGCCTGTAAAGCATCGCTCACATGGTAGAGCGCCACCCAGACCAGCCAGACAGCCGCCAGGGTTTGCACCTCAGTCTGTCCTGAGAAAAGGCGACTGATGGGCTCGCGGCCCAACCACAAAGCCAGAGCACACAACAACGATAGCGCCAAGCCCAGGTGCAGGCCGGTCAAGGCACTTTTCCTGGCGCGCGAGGCCTGGCCCGCGCCCAGCCAGCAGCCCGTGCGGGCGCTGGTTGCGATGCCCAAAGACAAGGGCACCATGTACAGGACGGCTGCCAATGTGGCGGCAATCTGGTGACTGGCGGAGGCCAGAGCGCCCAAGCGGGCGATGAACAAGGCCATCAAGGTGAAAGACGTGACTTCAACCATGATGGACAAACCTGCGGGCACGCCCAAATGTAAAAAACGTTTGAGTTGTGTCCAGTCGGGCGGGGATAAATGTTGAAACAGCCGATAGGGTTTGTACACGTCCAGTCGCCATAACCACCAGACACCACAGGCGAGCATGAACAGGTTCACAAACAGTGTGGCCCAGGCGCAGCCCTGTGCGCCCAATTCCGGCAAACCCATCACACCAAAGGTCAGGGCCCATGACAGCGGCACCTTGAGCGCCAGACCTGCTGCCTGAAGCCAAGTGACCAGCCTGGCATGGCACAGGGCCTGGTTCAATGTGCCGTAGAGCCGAAACAGTAAAGAGGGTGCCAGAGCGATAGACAAAATGTTCAGGTAGCCCTCAACCTGCAGCCACAACTCAAGGGGTACCTGAGTCCATTGCAGCCACAGCTGGGGCCAGAATAGACAGGGAAAACCTATGCCGAAAGCCAGCGTGGCAATGTATAGAGCTTGACGTACCGAGGGGCCAATCTCTTGGTCTTTGCCAGCACCTCGCAACTCGGCCCATACGGGCAGCAGAGACTGCAGCATGCCGTTGAGGCCCACGTACACGCTGATGTAGATAGACGTCGCCAAGGACATGACCGCCAGTGCCTGGGCCGAATATTGTCCGGCGATGATGGTGTCGGCCACACTGAAACCCATGACCGCCCACTGGCCGACCAGGACCGTGCCGGCGTGGCGGGCAATCGCCCGCAGGTCCGTTCGGTTCATGGGCCTCGGCGACGGAATACGGCAATCCATTCGTTGCCATCGGTGGGGCGCTGCACGTTGCTGACCAGCTCCCATTGTGTCAAGAGATCATCGGTGACGGCCAGGTCTTGCACGCGGGAGTTCATGAACATCCAGGCGCAAGTGGCTTGAGATGCGATGTGGGGTTTGAGCTCGTAGCCGGCGTGAAGCCTCAAACCCGTGACCTGGGCTGGCGTCATACCAATGTACTGAACACAGCCATTGGGTTCGACCAGGGCCACGAGCTTTCGACTGAGTGGCGCATAGCTGCGGGCGTAGTCCAACAGGGGCAGCCATAGCGTCATCAGCAGCAACCAGCACAATGCTGCGCCTCCTGCGGGCAGGGCCATGCTTTTCCAAAGAGCGGCGCGATGGCGTCCAATGCGCCAGCGTACCAGAGCGATCCAGCACAAAGTGGCGATCACAGCCAGGGCAAAGGGGATGAGCGAAAAACCAGGTTCAAAACCAGGGGCCAGGCGTGCGACGTTGGCCGCAGGTTGTTTCGGGAAGCCGGTTTGCATGGCGAACCACACCACCCAGATGGTCAATACGCAGACCGTGAAAAAAAGCAAAGTGAACCAGTCTATGAAGGCGCTCAGGCCCCGGTTGAGCGTGGGCAATGCAAAGGCGGCCAATGCAGCGAGGGCAGGCAGACTCAGGAGCAAAGCGCGATCGGACAGGCCGGTCAGCCAGGTGGTGCCGACGGTGACCAAGGCAAACCACAGCGGCAATGACAAATGCGGTGTGTGCCAAGGCTGGCGAAGAGCATGGCGCCAGCGCCACAAAGACCAAAGCACCAGGGGCCAGGCCGGCCAAGTGAACCACAGCAGCAGTTTGGCCCAGCTGACCAGTTCGGCCCCGCGGTCTGCTTGCAGGCGCCAACGCCAAAGATCCAGACTGCCTGCCAAGGTGACGCACATCAGGGTAATGAGGAGCATCAGTCCCAGATCAAGAGCGCGTGCGCGTGTACTGGCCGCCAGCACAGCGGTGCCCCCCAAGCCAAGAAGCAAAGACATGGTGGGGCCACCTGACAGAGTCAGACCCAACATGCCCGCTGCCATGGCCAATAATGCAGCCTGTCTATGGCGTGTGTGGTTGCTGAGTGCAAAAAAAACCAGGCTGGCGCAGGCCAGTTGACTCAGGGCGGCGGTGGTTTCGTGGCCCAGGCGAGCCAAGCCAAGACAGGCGATCAGGGCAAGCAGGCCACCATCGGCCAAGGCGCGGGCATAGTCCGCTGGCCTTGCTTCACCTCCAAAAGCAAAAGCCACAGGCTGCGCTTGCGGGTGACGTGCCAACGCGTAAATGGCGTACCAAGTGCACACCAATGTCAGCAACAGCAAGCCAGCAAAGGGAACGCGCGCTGCCAGTTCAGGCGAAAGCCATGGCATGGCCTTGATGGCTATGGCGCCCAGCCAGTAAGGCAGCAAAGCCAGATCGGTATCTGTTTGTCCCAAAAGGGTAGGGCGTAACCAGGAGGCATTTTCGCCTGCCGCGGGCGATGCCAGCTGCCAGATGAAACCGAAGGCTTGCAGGTCGTCCGTTTTCCAGGCAGTACGTCCCACAAAGCCTGAAAGCACATAGGCCAGGCTCAGCAGCCACAGGGCAGCGCGGGGTAGCCTGCGTACAGCATGCTGTGCAACGATGGCGGGGCTAGGGGCGTTCACGGGCGTAACGATAGCAGTTTGGCGGGTTCAAAACAAAAGGGCAGGCCGGTTGCCCGGGCTGCCCTTTGCGAAAGGAAGAACGCCTTATTTGGACAGGGCGGTCTTGCCGAAACGGTTGCGGAAGCGCTCCACGCGGCCGCCCATGTTGTCCACCGACTTTTGGGTGCCGGTGTAGAAGGGGTGCGATTCGCTGGTGGTATCGAGCTTGAACAGCGGCAGTTCGCGGCCTTCAAATTCGATGGTTTCCTTGGTGTTGACGCAGGAACGGGTCACGAACTTGAAGCCGTTGGACATGTCCTGGAAGCACACTTCACGGTAGTTGGGGTGAATGCCCTCTTTCATGGTTTTTCCTTTTAAACCACGGTAGCCACGCCCCGGACCATTCCCGGACGCACTTTCCGCAAAACCTGTGATTATAGGGGATTAACCCCCGCGGCGCATCATGTCGAAGAACTCGGAGTTGTTCTTGGTGGCCTTCATGCTCTTGAGCACCATTTCCATCGCCTCGATTTCGTCCATGTTGTACATGAACTGACGCAGGATACGCGTCTTTTGCAGTACTTCGGGCTGCAGAAGCAGCTCTTCGCGGCGGGTGCCGCTGCGGTTGAGGTTGATGGCCGGGAACACGCGCTTTTCGTAGAGGCGTCGCTCGAGGTGGATTTCGCTGTTGCCGGTGCCCTTGAATTCTTCAAAGATCACCTCGTCCATGCGGCTTCCGGTGTCGACCAGCGCGGTGGCGATGATGGTCAGGCTGCCGCCTTCTTCCACATTGCGTGCTGCGCCAAAGAAACGCTTGGGACGCTGCAGGGCGTTGGCATCCACACCGCCAGTCAGCACCTTGCCGGAGCTGGGCACCACGTTGTTGTAGGCGCGGGCCAGTCGGGTGATGGAGTCCAACAGGATCACCACGTCTTTTTTCAGTTCGACCAGGCGCTTGGCGCGCTCGATCACCATTTCGGCCACGTGCACATGGCGGGCAGCGGGCTCGTCAAAGGTGGAGGAGATGACTTCGCCGCGCACGCTGCGTTGCATCTCGGTCACTTCTTCAGGGCGCTCGTCGACCAGCAGCACCATCAGATGCACATCGGGGTAGTTGGCGGTGATGGCGTGGGCAATGTTTTGCATCATCACCGTCTTGCCCGACTTGGGCTGAGCCACGATCAGGGCACGCTGGCCACGGCCGATGGGGGCGATGATGTCGATCACGCGGCTGGTGATGTTTTCCTCGCCTTTGATGTCGCGCTCCAGACGCATCTGCTCTTTGGGGAACAGGGGCGTCAGGTTTTCGAACATGACTTTGTGTTTGTTGTTTTCGGGCAGGCCATCGTTGACCTTGTCGAGCTTGGTCAGGGCAAAGTAGCGCTCGCCGTCTTTGGGGATGCGCACCTCGCCTTCGATCATGTCGCCGGTGTGCAGGTTGAAGCGGCGCACCTGGCTGGGGCTGATGTAGATGTCGTCGGTGCTGGCGGTGTAGCTGGTGTCGGGGCTGCGCAAAAAGCCGAAACCGTCGGGCAGGATTTCCAGCACGCCATCGGCGAACACTTGCTCACCGGCTTTGGCGCGTTTTTTGATGATGGCAAACATCAGCTCCTGCTTGCGCATGCGGCCTGTGTTCTCGATTTCGAGTTCTTCGGCTTGCTTGAGGAGTTCTGACACGTGTTGTGCCTTGAGTTCATTCAAATGCATGGAATTTGACCTGCGGTAAGTGGCTGCAGCGAGCAGTCACGTGAATA
The DNA here is from genome assembly GCF_038134685.1 of Limnohabitans sp. GTDB lineage: Bacteria > Pseudomonadota > Gammaproteobacteria > Burkholderiales > Burkholderiaceae_C > Limnohabitans_A. Next base: position 20,399 of record NZ_JAYPVP010000010.1, read on the forward strand.
AATAACCAGGGGGAAAGCGATGTTCAGGTCCGGAAAGCCAGTTTAGGGTCCGGCGGAACTGACCCGGTGATAACCGGGTAAGAGGAATTATGACAGGTTTTTGAGCCCAAACAGGCAGAAAAAACGGGGCTCAAGCCCCGTTTTTGAGTCCAGATCCGGCGAATCAGGCCAGTTGCTGGTCAATGAAGGCGGTCAACTGGGCCTTGCTCATGGCGCCCACCTTGGTCGCAGCCAGCTGACCGGCTTTGAACACCATCAGCGTAGGAATGCCACGGATGCCGAACTTGGCCGGAATGTCACGGTTTTCGTCCACGTTCATCTTGGCGATCTGCACCTTCCCCTGGTAGGCGGTGGCCACTTCGTCCAGGATCGGAGCGATCATTTTGCAGGGACCGCACCATTCGGCCCAGAAGTCCACCACCACGGGTTGTGCGGCTTGCAGGACGTCGGCTTCGAAGCTGCTGTCGGAAACGTGTTTGATCAGATCGCTGGCCATGGCGTTAATACCTTGTCGAAAAAGGGAGAGTGAAATGAAAATTGATGGCTTATTTTGACAGAAACCACCGAGAGTGTCTGGCGAGCCATGGGGCAATTTTCTTGATCACAGTGAAAAGGTTACAAATGGTGTAACAAATGGCTGTAACAAATGCTCACAAGCAAAGCCGCCATCCCCTCCACAAACCGGGGCGAAATCAGTATCTTACGAACCATCCCGACTTGTGGAAACGACATGAAACACATTCAGACTGACGCTTATCAGCAAGCCTTGGCCCAAGCCTCAAAAGCCTTTATGGTGGCCATGGGGCAGCAGGGCTACGCCGTCAGGGATTATCCGGAAAACTTTATCGAAGCCCTGCGCAGCCAAACGCAACTGGCTTTTGAGCCCAATGCTCGTGCGCAACGCAGTGGTGTGATGGGTGATGAGGGTGTTCGTAAAGCCAAAGTCACCCGTTTGCCCGTCCGTGGCGTGGGCAGGGCGCGCGTCGCGGCCTGAAATCTTCTTGGGGGATGGGTGACGAGCCTTGACCCCGGCACTGGATTCACGGTTAGGGCTGCTCGGTTCCCCGCCTGACCCGGTTGGCCGCTTCACCATGCGGGAAGGCCCGTCGAGAGTTATTGTAGGGCAGGATCGACCCTCGGCAGCACTTATCCCTCATGTAAAACTGTTTTCAGGGCAAACGGCGCATATTGCTTTCTGCGATGTCAGCAGCCGATAGAATGCCCGGATGTCTTATCTCGTCCTGGCGCGCAAATACCGTCCTCAAAACTTCACCGAAATGGTGGGGCAAGAGCACGTTGTTCAAGCCTTGACCAACGCTTTGGTGCAGCAGCGTTTGCATCATGCCTATTTGTTCACTGGTACGCGAGGCGTGGGCAAGACCACGGTGTCGCGCATTTTGGCCAAGTCGCTCAACTGCCAAGGCGCAGACGGGCAGGGGGGCATCACCGCCGAGCCGTGTGGCGTGTGCCAGGCTTGCCGCGACATTGATGCCGGGCGTTTTGTGGATTACACCGAACTCGACGCGGCCTCGAACCGGGGTGTGGACGAGGTGCAAAGCCTGCTGGAACAAGCGGTGTACAAGCCTGTGCAGGGGCGCTTCAAGGTCTTCATGATCGACGAGGTGCACATGCTCACGAACACCGCGTTCAACGCGATGCTCAAGACACTGGAAGAGCCGCCCGAATACCTCAAGTTTGTACTGGCCACGACCGACCCGCAAAAAGTGCCTGTCACCGTGTTGTCACGCTGCCTGCAGTTCAATTTGCGGCCAATGGCACCTGAGACTGTGCTTGAGCACTTGACCCGGGTACTGGCGCAGGAAAACATCGAAGCCGAAACCGGCGCGCTGCGTTTGCTGGCGCGCGCAGCACGTGGTTCCATGCGTGATGCTCTAAGCTTGACCGATCAGGCCATTGCCTACGCCAGCGGTGCTCTGCGTGAAGCCGCAGTCCGTCAAATGCTGGGCAGCGTAGACCAAGGGCATGTGTACGACCTGATTGAGGCGTTGACTCAGGCGCAGGCCGCCCAAGTGGTTGCCTTGGTGAACGCTTTGCGTGTGCAGGGCGTCTCTGCCGCTGCAACGCTCGAAGACATGAGCCTAGCGCTGCAGCGCATGGCTGTGGCACAGTGGGCCGGACAGCCTGCCTCGTTGGATGATGATCCCGATGGGCATCGCTTGATGGACCTGGCAGAACGTATGGATCCGCAGGAAACACAGCTGCTCTATAACCTGTGCTTGCATGGACGCCAGGAGCTGGGGCTGGCGCCTGACGAATACGCAGGGTTGACCATGGTGCTTTTGCGCTTGCTGGCTTTCAAGCCTGCAGCAGTGGCGCAACTGGCTCAAAAAAAAAGTCCTGAGAACCGCCTGAGCGCGCCTGCAGTTGCTGTTGTTTCTGTGCCCGTAGTGCATGCACCATCGCCTGTGCAGCGTACCGATGCGGTTGTCAACACTGCAGCCAGGATACAGTCGATTCCCGTACGCGAGCAAAATGCGCCCTCTTCGCGGACTGATCGTCCAAGCGCAGAGCAAGCGCCTGCAGTGCAGGAAACCGCATTGGGCACGCTCTGGTTTGAGCTGATTCGCCAGCTGATGGCGCAAGAACAGATCAATGCTTTGCCACGGGAACTGGCTTTGCAGTCGCAGCTGGTGGAGCAAACCGATGGGCTTTGGCGTTTGTGCCTGGAAAAAGAATCCTTGAACACGCCCAATGCGCGCGAAAAACTGCAAATGGTGGTTCAGGCAGCAGGTCATGCTGTTCGTCTGGAGTGGATTGCCGGTCCGGTGGTCGATACACCAGCCAAGCGGCTTGGCGTGCTGGCCGCTGAAAAAATGCAAGCTGCTCAGGACTTGATTGGCCAAGACCCGCTGGTGCAAAACATGATCAACAACTACGGTGCAAAAATTGTGCCGGGCTCTCTCCAACCCATTTGATAAAAAAGGAACGATGATGTTCAACAAAGGACAACTGGCTGGCTTGATGAAACAGGCGCAAGCCATGCAGGACAACCTCAAGCGTGCGCAAGACGAGCTGGCTAATGTGGAGGTGCAGGGTCAGTCCGGGGGGGGGCTGGTGCAGGTGTTGATGACATGCAAACACCAGGTCCGTCGTATCACCATTGATCCAACATTGCTGGCAGATGACAAAGACATGCTCGAAGACCTTGTGGCTGCAGCTTTCAACGACGCTGTTCGCGCTGCAGAAGAAGTCTCGCAGCAAAAAATGGGCAAGCTCACTGCCGGTTTGCCTGCTGGCATGAAGCTGCCTTTCTGAACGTTCAGGACACTGGAAAAACGCAGTGGCGCAAACACACGCTCTTCAAGCCTTGGTTGAAGCTCTCAAGGGTTTGCCGGGTGTAGGCAGTAAGTCCGCCTCGCGCATGGCCTATCACTTGCTGCAGCACGACAGGCAGGCGGCGACCGTGCTTGCAGCGGCTCTGACTCAGGCCGTAAGAGATGTGCGGCATTGCAGTCAGTGCCATACCTTTACTGAGCTGGAGGTGTGTGAAACTTGCTCGGATGCGTTGCGAGATGGTGGGCAATTGTGTGTGGTCGAAACGCCTGCAGATCAGTCTGCCATTGAGCGCACCGGGACCTACAAAGGTCATTATTTTGTGCTCATGGGGAAACTCAGCCCGCTCGATGGTGTTGGCCCCAAGGATATCGGACTGCTCAAACTCAAACAGCGAGTGCAGCTGGGCACGGTTCGAGAGGTGATTTTGGCGACCAACTTCACCGCAGAAGGAGAGGCGACCGCACACGTTATTTCGGAAATGTTGCGCGCCTTCGGTATTCGCGTGTCGCGTCTGGCGCGTGGCGTACCCGCAGGTAGCGAGCTTGAGTACGTTGACTTGGGCACGATCGCGCATGCACTGGTGGACAGGCGTTAAGCGCTTGTGATGTGAGCCGGACAGGCTCAACGTTTTTTCCGTTTGCTGGCAACTCGGGTAGAGGTACGGGCGGGTGCTTTCTTGGCTGCACGGTAGGGGGCGTACAGGGTCAACTTTTGTCCAGCGTGCAGTCGTGCATTCAGGTTCAGGTTATTCCAGTTGGCCAGGTTCCCGGCCGATACGCCATGGCGGGCAGCCAATCGAGCCAGGGTATCGCCTTTGCGCGCACTGACGGCAATTTTTCGCAACACAACTTCGGGCATGAGCGAGAGCTGTGCTGAGGTGGCCAGGTGTTCTGACACATCGCTATCGAGTTCGCCTTTGCGCTGAACGATGAGGGTTGACCCCGCACGCACCAGCATACGAGGCGGTATGTTGTTTGCAGTGCGCAGGTCATTGATGTGCATGCTGACTTCTTTTGCGGCCTCCTCAAGCTTCATGTTGCGCGGCGCAACCCAGGCCGTCCAACTGGCCAATTTTTTGCCGGGGTGCCTTTCCAAATTGCGAGCGAAGGTCTCGGCATTGTCCCAAGGCAGCAGAATTTGCGGGGTGCCCGCTGCAAGAATGACCGGGTGCTTGAAGGATGGATTGAGCATCCTGAAGTTGTCTGTGCTGATTTCAGCCAGGCGCACGGCCAAGGCCACATCAATATCGCGGTCGATACTGACGGTTTTGAAATAGGGGTGGTTTTTGATCTCCGGCAATTCTGCGTTGAATGCCTCAGGGTTGGAGATGATGTTTTTCAGGGCCTGCAGTTTAGGCACGTAGTAACGCGTCTCTTCGGGCATGCTCAGGCTGTCGTAATCAGTGTCTTTTCCTCGTGCCTTGTTGCGGCTGATGGCTCGTCCGACATTCCCCTCTCCCCAGTTGTAGGCAGCCAATGCGAGATGCCAGTCTCCAAACATGCCGTAGAGCTTTTGCAGGTAGTCCAGTGCTGCGCGTGTGGATTCCAGCACATCACGGCGCTCATCCATGAACAGGTTTTGTTTGAGATCAAAGTGTCGCCCTGTGGCGGGCATGAATTGCCACATGCCCGCAGCCTTGGCGGTAGAGACCGCCTGAGGGTTGAAGGCAGATTCGACAAAGGGCAGGAGAGCCAGTTCCATGGGCATTTGGCGTCGTTCGAGCTCCTGAACAATATGGAAAAGATATGGGCGTGAACGTTCGATCATGCGCAACATGTAGTCCGGGCGGCTGGCGTACCAGGATTCGCGACTGTTGACACGTGCATTAACGAGGTCGGGCATGGCAAAGCCCTTGCGGATACGCTCCCAGATATCCTGCTCTTCTGGAGCCTTCAGGCCCAGTTGGGATGCTGGGCGCAGCTTCGCGGAAGAATCGACTTGCACCAATGTGGCGTCATTGCTGGAAGCCTCGGCTGTCGCTTTGGTTGAGGTGTTGGTGATGGGAGTGACGCTGGCGCAGCCGGACAAAATGACCAGTGCGAACAGGGGCAGCACCATGAGGATGCGGCGCAAGGATATTCGAATGAATGGGAAGTGCATGGGACGATTCAAAATTCGTTTTTCCACTCACGCAAGGTGGCAAAAACTTCGGTGTCGGAGTTCAGTTGAGGTGTTCGCTGCAGTGCACTTTGCCGTACCGCTGGCTGTTGAACACGCAAGAAGGGGTTGATCTGTAACTCAAGCCCAATCGTGGAGGGCAGAGTCGGTCGATCGTTTGCACGCAAGGACTGGCAATGGATCGTGTGGCGTGCAATATCTGTGTTTTCCGGTTCCACGGTTTGCGCAAAGCGCAGATTCGATAGGGTGTACTCGTGAGCGGGACAGACCCGTGTTTGTGAAGGCAAGTGGGCCAGTTTTTGTAAAGACGCGTGCATTTGCGCTGCGGTGCCTTCGAACAGTCGACCACAGCCCGCGCTGAACAGGGTGTCGCCGCAAAACAAGATCGGGTCTTGGCCTGGGATGTTGGCGATCCACGCTATATGCCCAGCGGTATGGCCAGGCACTTGCAACACGTGCAAACGCACGCCCTGCCAAAGCAGCTCGTCATTGTCACGAACAGCATGGTGGGCGTAATTTGCAGGTTCGGACGCCGGAGCATGGACTTTTGCTGCTGTGGCGTTCAGCAGTTGTTTGATCCCGCCAGTATGATCGCCATGGTGATGGGTCACCAGAATATGGTCAAGAGCGATGCCGGGGTGTTGCGCCAGCCACTCGAGCACCTCATGGGCGCTGCCTGGGTCGACCACCAAAGCGTGCTGATCGTCGTGCAGCAGCCAGATGTAGTTGTCGGTGAATGCGGGTAAAGCAACAAGTTTCATGAAGACTTCTATTATAGAAAATGTGCCTCCATTGATGCCTTGGTTGCCGTGGCTGACCGTGTCGCAACGTAAGGTTTTGCAACAATGGGAGCAGTCCGAGCTGGATGCTGCAGTGGTGGACGCTTTTGGTTTCCATGCTCTGCAATTGGCCGGTCTCGATTTGGAGGCTTTGCGCGTCAACCGTATGCCTCACCGTTGGGTAGTGTCTACCGAGTTCGAAACTTCGTCGGGGTCTGCTGATGCGCAGGCCTGTGTAGATACGATGGCTTGGCCTTGGGCTCAGGACAGCCTGGACTTGGTGTGTATGCCTCATGTCCTGGAGCGTTCACACAACCCGCATGCCACCTTGCGTGAGGCGCACCGGGTCTTGATGCCCGAAGGGCGGCTGGTGTTGACGGCGATCAACCCCTGGAGCGTCTGGGGGGGGAAGTACAAAAATTGGCGCAGGCAGTACACGGCGGGTGTAGATGGCACGCCGGTGCAGTTGTTGAGCGCTGGGCGACTGAAGGACTGGTTGCGCTTGCTGGGTTTTGAAATTGAGCGATGCAGCTATGGCTTGTGGTTGACTGGCGCCGGTCATCAGTCAGCCCATCGGGTGACGCGCTGGCTGGATCGGCGAATGGCGAGCCTGGCCGAGCCGTTGGGCAGTGTGTACTGCATGGTGGCGATCAAGAAGGTGCAGGGCATGAGGCTGATCAAGGGTGCCAGCTGGAGGCCTGCAGCTGCCGGGCAGGTGGCTGCAGTGCCCATGGCTCGCGTGTCCGTCAGCACGGATCCTGCTTCAAACTACCAAAAGGAAAGCGCGCAAGATGCTTAACCATGTTCAGATTCATACCGATGGAGCGTGCAAGGGTAACCCTGGTCCCGGCGGTTGGGGGGTTCGCCTGCAGTCAGGTACCAATGTCAAAGAGTTGCATGGCGGCGAAGCTCAGACCACTAATAACCGAATGGAGTTGATGGCGGTCATCGAGGCGTTGCGAGCACTCAAGCGTCCTTGTCGGGTCAGCCTCTATCTGGACAGTGAGTACGTGCGCAAAGGCATCACGGAGTGGATTCATGGCTGGAAGGCCAGAGGCTGGAAAACGGCGGCCAAACAACCTGTCAAGAATGCTGAACTCTGGCAGACCCTGGACACCCTGGTGCATGGTTCCCAGCATCAAATAGAGTGGCATTGGGTCAAGGGGCACGCGGGCGATCCTGGAAACGAGCGTGCTGACGAGTTGGCCAATATGGGCGTGGCGCAGGTTTTGCGCTGAACGGCGCAAATGCTCAAGGCGAAGCCAGTTGGCTCAATTCGTCAGCTGAATTGACGTTGAAAAAAGCCATGGGGTTGTCGCCCGACTGGTCGAAACACACCACGCTGTGAGGGTGGCCTGCAACCCAGGCGCCAATCTTGCGTTCGCCAGCCAGCATAAAAGCTGACAGATCTTGCGCCAACCTGGCGCGCATCAGGCAAAACACGGCCTGCTTGCGTTGTTCGCCTTGGCTGCTGCGGTCTGCGGCAATCACGATGTCGGTGCTATCGCGCATGGCTTGCGCCAGCAAACGCTCGGCCAAGTCTTGTGGAAAATTGGGGCTGTCGCACGGCACGCTCAGCAGCCAAGAGGTTTGGCAATGCTGCATGCCCGTCAGAAAACCGGCCAGTGGCCCAGGGTAGTCCTGCATGCTATCGGTCAGCACGGGTAACCCTAGCTTGGCATAGGTCGATACATTTCGATTAGCGCTGATCAAGATTGTTTGTGGTGCCAGTGTTTGAGCTTGTAGTCGTGCCAGCGCATGGTCGATCAACCGTTTTTTGCCTGCTTGGACCAGGCCTTTGTCCTGGCCCTGCATCCGGGAGCCTTGACCCCCCGCGAGGACGATCGCGGTGTAAGCTGGCAGTGCGTCACCCACCGATGTAGCTCATCTCAACCCGGCGCGCAGGGGCGCTGCCCGCCGGGGCCTGGCTGCGCATTTGGGAGTAGCGGTCGCTGCGTTGGCGCCAGATGGCGTCCACCTGTGCGCGCAACTGTTCGTCATTGAGGGATTGTTCACGCAAAAGTTGTCGCAGGTCGTAGCCTTGTCCAGCGAACAAGCACAGGTACAAGCGGCCTTCGGTGGAGAGGCGGGCACGGTTGCAGTCGCCGCAAAAGGCTTGCGTGACGCTGCTGATCAGGCCAATTTCTCCGGCCTCTTTGTCGTGCAGGCCCGCTGCGTTGGCATATCCCCAGCGCTGGGCGGTCTCGCCCGAGGCACTGTGTTCCAGCGCCACCATGAGCCATTCCTGTTGCAGCAGTTCAAGCACCTCGGCGCTGGGCAGCACCTCGTCCATGCGCCAGCCGTTGGTGGCGCCGACATCCATGTATTCAATGAAGCGCAAACGCACACCACTGCCACGGAAATGGCGCGCCATGGGCACGATTTCCTGCTCGTTGGTGCCTTTCTTGACCACCATATTGACCTTGACCGGTCCCAGGCCCACGTGCTGGGCGCGCTCGATACCTCGGAGCACATCACGCACAGGGAAGTCCACATCGTTCATGCGGCGAAACACGGCGTCATCCAGGCCATCCAGGCTCACGGTGACGCGCTGCAACCCAGCGTCCTTGAGGCTTTGTGCCTTGCGTTCCAGCAAAGAACCGTTGGTGGTCAGCGTCAGGTCAAGTGGCGTGCCGTCAGGTGTGCTCAGGCTGGCCAGTTGCTCGACCAGGATTTCGATGTTTTTACGCAGCAGTGGCTCGCCGCCGGTCAGGCGAATTTTTCGCACGCCCAGTGCCACAAAGTTCTTGGCCACCCGGGTGATTTCTTCGAAGCTGAGCAAGTCCTTGTGCGGAAGATAGGCGTAGTCGTTGTTGAATACCTCTTTGGGCATGCAGTAGCTGCAGCGAAAGTTGCAGCGGTCTGTGACGCTGATGCGCAAGTCATGCAGTGGCCTGGCATGGACATCATGCAGCGCAGTGCCAAGCAGCGATGCTTCGGATGGCTGAGGCAAGGGCAGGGCAGCTGCTCTGAGGTCTATCAGGGGGTAAACGCTTTCCGACATGCGTCTATTTTGCCCCAGCGGGGCCACTTGATCGGAAGTCCGCAAGCCCGGTGAAAGTAAAATCAGGGGTAATCCCAATGTTGTACCCCTTTCTTTTCATTTCATAGCAGAGACGCGAACATGGCCCTCGATAAAGTGACCCCTGGCAGCAAAGCCCCTGAAGCCTTCAACGTGATCATCGAAATCCCGATGAATTCCGACCCCATCAAATACGAGGTGGATAAGGAAAGTGGTGCCATTTTTGTGGACCGTTTCATGGGCACCGCCATGCACTACCCCACCAACTATGGCTACGTGCCTCAGACCATCGCTGGTGATGGCGACCCGGTTGACGTGCTGGTCATGACGCCTTTCCCGCTGCCCGCTGGTGTCGTGATCACCTGCCGTGCCATTGGCATTTTGAAAATGGAAGACGAAGGCGGTGTGGACGGCAAGGTGCTGGCTGTGCCGGTGGACAAGCTGCTGCCTATCTACGCCAACATCAAGACGACCGCTGACCTGCATGAGTTGCAGCTCAAGCAGATCGCTCATTTCTTCGAGCACTACAAGGACCTGGAAAAAGGCAAGTGGGTCAAGGTGCTGGGTTGGGAAGGCGTGGACGAAGCCAAAAAAGAAATCACTGACGGCATCGCCGCCTACAGCAAGGCCTGATTCTTTCGGTCCTGACCAAAGCCTGTTGCAGCTTGGCTGCAGCAGGCTTTTTTTTGCCAGGACAGAGGCGATGAGATAATGAATCCATCCACTCGATTGCATCGTATGACTCTGAAAATCAGTGTGGCCCAGCTCAATTTGGTGGTGGGCGACATGATGGGCAATGCCCAAAAAATCATTGAAGCAGCCCGTGCAGCCTACGCCAGTGGCGCGCGACTGGTGCTCACGCCTGAACTGTCCATTTGTGGCTATGCCGCTGAGGATTTGTTGTTGCGCCCGGCTTTTATCCAGGCTTGTGACGAAGCTGTGACCGTACTCGCGCAGGCTCTGGCTGGTTTGCCGGGCTTGCATGTGGTGGTGGGTCACCCGGTAGGAGGCGGCTTGCGCAGTCGCAGCGTGAGCCAGGTGCAACGCTACAACAGGGCTTCTGTGCTGTCCGAAGGACGCGTTGTGGTCAGTTATGACAAGCAGGAGTTGCCCAATTACCAGGTGTTTGACGAACGACGCTATTTCACACCCGGAAACAAGGCCTGTGTGTTCGAGGTGCAGGGCACCCGTGTCGGCCTGCTGATTTGCGAGGACGCCTGGTTTGCTCATCCCGCACGGCAAGCCTGCGAGGCGGGTGCTCAGGTGTTGGCTGTGCTCAATGCTTCACCATTCCATGTGGACAAAGGGCACGAACGCGAAGCACAGATGCGCGAACGCGTACAGGAAACGGGGCTGCCCCTGGTTTACGCTCACCTGGTAGGTGGGCAGGACGAAGTTGTGTTTGAAGGGCGCTCGTTTGCTTTGGATGCACAAGGTCAGGTTGCTGCACGCGCCCCCGGCTTTGTCGAAGCGGCGCTTTCTGTCACATTGGAGAGTGATGGCCAACGGCTGCAAGGTGAGGTGTGCCCGCATGATGACGAAGACGCGCAGCTGTGGCACGCCCTGGTGCTGGGCATTCGCGACTACATTGGCAAAAACGGTTTTCCTGGCGTCATTTTGGGTTTGTCGGGCGGCATCGACTCTGCCCTGGTCTTGGCGCTGGCCGTCGATGCGCTGGGCGCTGACAAAGTGCGGGCAGTGATGATGGCCTCGCCCTACACGCAAGACATCAGCTGGATCGATTCGCGCGATATGGTGGCTCGCCTGAAGGTGCGCTACGACGAAATTCCGATTGCCGAATTGTTTGCTCAGTTTCGCACCGCGCTGGCTGCGCAATTTGCGGGTCTGGCCGAAGACACCACCGAAGAAAACCTGCAAGCGCGTATTAGAGGCACCTTGCTTATGGCGCTGTCCAATAAAACGGGCTCGTTGGTGCTGACGACCGGCAACAAAAGCGAAATGGCCACGGGCTATTGCACGCTTTACGGGGATATGGCTGGAGGCTTTGCAGTCATCAAGGATGTACTCAAAACACGGGTGTTTCGCCTGGCACGCTGGCGCAATGCGCATGACCCCTATAGTACGGGTACTGCACCGATCCCTGAGCGCATCATCACCCGTCCACCCAGTGCTGAACTGCGACCGGACCAGAAAGACCAGGACAGCCTGCCCGAATACGAAGTCTTGGATGCCATCATCAGCCGTTACATGGAAAACGATGAGGGCCTGCAAGCCCTGATGGCCGATGGTTTTGAGCGCGCCGATGTCGAAAAAGTGGTGCGCCTGATTCGTCTCAACGAGTACAAACGTCGACAGTCGCCAGTGGGCATACGGGTGACCCATCGCAGTTTTGGCAAGGATTGGCGTTATCCTATTACCAACCGTTTTCGATCCTGATTTACCCAGAGGTATTGCACATGAAACAAATCACTGCCGTCATCAAGCCCTTCAAACTCGAAGAAGTCCGCGAGAGCCTGGCCGAGTGTGGCGTGACCGGGTTGACCGTGACCGAGGTCAAGGGCTTTGGTCGTCAAAAGGGCCACACTGAGCTGTACCGTGGCGCCGAGTATGTGGTGGATTTCCTGCCCAAGGTGAAGGTGGAAGTGGTCGTCAAGGACGACGATGTGGAGCGCTGTGTGGACGCCATCGTCAAGGCCGCTCGCACGGGAAAGATCGGCGATGGCAAGATTTTTGTCACCTCCGTCGAACGCGTCGTGCGCATCCGCACTGGCGAACAGGACGAAACCGCGATTTGATCGTTTTAAAGTTGATCGGCACGTGGGGCGGTGGACAATCCCGCCTCGTTGATCAACAAGGGCAATAGTTCGCTTGCCTTGGGGGCGCTTCGAATGAGTTCGTTTTGCCATTCGCCCATGAAGCCCGCCTGCGTGCTTTGGCGGGTAAAGTCCAGCAGGCTGTCGTAGTAGCCCTTTGTGTTGAGCAAGCCCACAGGCTTGTCGTGGTAGCCCAGCTGGCGCCAGGTCCACACTTCAAAAAATTCCTCAAACGTGCCAATGCCGCCGGGCAGGGCGACAAAGGCATCGGCGCGCTCCATCATCATGCGCTTGCGCTCGTGCATGGTGTCCACGATGTGAAGCTCGGTGCACCCATCGTGCGCCCACTCGCGCTCTTGCAAGGCTTTGGGAATGATGCCCACCACTGTGCCACCAGCCTCCAGCGAGGCTTCTGCAACTTCTCCCATGAGTCCATTTCGCCCGCCCCCATAGACCAGTTGGCCTCCGTGAGTGCCAATCCAATGGCCGACTTCTCGTGCCACTTGTGTGAACACAGGGTTGTTACCGTGCCGCGAGCCGCAGTACACACAAAGTGAAAAAGCAGGTTTTTTCGAAGGCATGAGCATTCAGTGGGTGTGAGCGAATTGCCAAATGGCCGTGATCCAGATGCCGCCGCAAAACAGCATGGCCAGCAGCACCGCAGCACTGCCCATGTCCTTGGCGCGTTTGGACAGGTCGTGCCACTCGGGGCCGACCCGGTCCACCACCGATTCGATGGCGGTGTTGAGCAGCTCCACCATCATGACCAGCAGGACGGAGCCCGCCAGGAGGGCGACCTCTACCCAACTCTGGCCAAGCCAGAAAGACAGGGGCAACATCACGATGGATGCGAGCACCTCCTGGCGAAAAGCCGCTTCATGCCAGCCCGCCTGCAAGCCCGCCCAGGAGTAGCCCGCGGCATGGATCAGTCGGTTCAAGCCGCGGCGCTCTTTCTGTACATTGTGATGGGGGCTTGGGGGGGTATTCATGATTTGTTCTTGGGTAATGGCTTGACCGAGATCAGGCGGGTACCCGCAAGTTGGTCGTGCCAGAACTGCTGTTGGGGGTGAAAACGGCTGAGCAAAGCCCAAACGGCAACCCAGCCTGTACTGAGAACCAGAACCTGGACGGCAGGCAGCTCAAACAGCCATTGCATGGACAAGGGGGGCAAGAACCAAACCCAGCTCAGCAGATAGCGTGCCAGGGCATGAGGCTGGCTCAAGGGTTGACCTTGAGTGTCCGTGATGCGGATGTGCCAGGTTTTCATGGCCAGGGTCTGGCCCTTGGACCAGAACCAGGTGAAGTAAATGCCCAGTACGAGAAATACGAAAAACTGCAGTGGGTGGCGGTTGTCCATGGCGTTGCGGGTCTGGCTCAGGGTTCCAAACAGGTAGCCAGCAATGAAAACCACACCAAACAACAGCATGCCTTCGTAAAGCCAGCAGGCCATGCGGCGGCGCAGTCCGGGCGCTTGCAAAGAGGTTGGGGGGCTGGTGTTCATGCTGCTGCAGAGGGGGCAATCGGCTGGCATTATCGCACCCCGCTTGAGGGTTGGCGTCGTCGGGCCAATTGGTGCGATAATGCGCGATTGCAACTGAAAACGAGCAAACGGATCAACATCCGGCCCGGTCACGAATTGTGGGTCCATGGTGTTGGTCTCAAGTCCCGAAGCCACCTCACGAGGGTCGATGCCAAGGGGCACCCAAGGTTTTTCGTCAGAGAAATTCACAAAGGTTGAAAATGGAAATGTCCAAAGCCGAAATGGCCTCCGCAGCACACGCCGCCCAAGGGCAGGAATTGCGTGGCGCAGAAATTCTGGTCAAGGCACTGCAAGCCGAAAACGTCAAGTACATCTGGGGCTACCCAGGCGGCGCCGTCTTGCATATTTACGATGCCTTCTACAAACAAGACACCATCCAGCACGTGTTGGTACGTCATGAGCAGGCCGCTGTGCATGCCGCCGACGGCTACGCACGTGCCACCGGCGATGTGGGCGTGGCCCTGGTCACCTCCGGCCCCGGCCTGACCAATGCGGTCACCGGCATTGCCACAGCCTACATGGACAGCATTCCCATGGTGATCGTGTCCGGCCAGGTGCCCACGGCTGCCATCGGTCTGGATGCCTTCCAGGAGTGCGACACTGTCGGTATCACCCGTCCCATCGTCAAGCACAACTTCCTGGTCAAGGATGCGCGCGACATGGCCACCGTGATGAAAAAAGCTTTCCACATCGCACGCAGCGGCCGCCCCGGCCCGGTGGTAGTGGACATTCCGAAGGATGTGTCCTTCAACAAAGCTCTTTACACTGGTTATCCAGAGTCCGTCGAAATGCGCTCGTATAACCCGGTGCGCAAGGGTCACAGTGGACAGATTCGCAAGGCCTTGCAGCTGCTGATGTCGGCCAAGCGCCCCTACATCTACACCGGTGGCGGTGTGCTGCTGAGCAATGCCAGTGCCGAGCTGCGTACCCTGGTAGACATGCTCAATGTGCCGGTCACCAACACCCTGATGGGCTTGGGCGCTTTCCCGGCGACTGACCGCCGTTTCCTGGGCATGCTGGGCATGCACGGTACGCTTGAAGCCAACAATGCCATGCAAAACTGCGACGTGCTGCTGGCTGTGGGTGCTCGTTTTGACGATCGCGTGATTGGCAACCCCAAGCACTTTGCTTCGGTCGAGCGCAAGATCATCCACATCGACATTGATCCGTCGAGCATCTCCAAGCGCGTCAAGGTGGATGTGCCGATCGTGGGCGATGTCAAGGATGTGCTGACCGAGCTGATCGCCATGATCCGCGAGTCCAACCTCAAGCTCGATGCGGAAGCGCTCAAGAGCTGGTGGAACACCGTTGAAGGCTGGCGCTCGCGCGATTGCATGAAGTACGACCGCGCCAATACGACAGTCATCAAGCCCCAGATGGTGGTCGAGACCTTGTGGAACATGACCAAGGACGCTGACGCCTACATCACCTCCGATGTGGGCCAGCACCAGATGTTCGCCGCCCAGTACTACAAGTTTGACGAGCCGCGCCGCTGGATCAACTCTGGTGGCCTGGGCACCATGGGCGTGGGCATTCCCTACGCCATGGGGATCAAGCTGGCCAAGCCCGAGAGCGAGGTGTTCTGTATCACCGGCGAAGGCTCGGTGCAGATGTGCATTCAGGAGCTCTCTACCTGCTTGCAGTACAACACCCCGATCAAGATCCTGTCGCTCAACAACCGTTACCTGGGTATGGTGCGCCAATGGCAGGAAATTGAATATTCCGGCCGCTACAGCCACAGCTACATGGACGCGTTGCCCGACTTCGTGAAGTTGGCCGAGGCCTATGGCCATGTGGGTATGCGCATTGAACGTCCACAAGACGTCGAAGGCGCGCTCATCGAAGCCCGTAAGCTCAAGGACCGCACCGTCTTCATTGACTTCCAGACTGACCCCACCGAGAACGTGTTCCCGATGGTGCAGGCCGGCAAAGGCATCACCGAAATGCTGCTGGGGTCTGAAGATCTCTAAACCCAACAACTGTTGAATCTATTGCCTGCCAAGCCTGTGCATTACCGTGCACAGGGGAGGGCAGCGAAAAGAGGAAGCTGAAAAATGAAACACATCATTGCTGTTCTGATTGAAAACGAAGCTGGCGCGCTGTCGCGCGTAGTAGGGCTGTTTTCTGCACGTGGCTATAACATCGAGTCCCTGACGGTGGCCCCCACCGAAGACCCGAGCCTGTCGCGCATGACCATTCAAACCACCGGTTCTGACGAGGTGATCGAGCAGATCACCAAACACCTCAACCGCCTGATCGAAGTGGTCAAGGTGGTGGACCTGACCGAAGGCGCCTACACCGAGCGCGAGCTGATGCTCGTAAAGGTGCGCGCCGTGGGCAAGGAGCGTGAAGAAATGAAACGCATGGCCGACATTTTCCGTGGCCGTGTGATCGACGTGACCGACAAGAGCTACACCATCGAGCTTACCGGTGACGCATCCAAGAACGATGCTTTCCTGGAGGCGATTGATCGCAGCGCCATCCTGGAAACCGTACGCACAGGCGCTTGCGGCATTGGCCGCGGTGAGCGCATTCTGCGTGTCTGATTTTTGACCTCACATTGAACTTATTCCAAAGGAGAAACCCGTGAAAGTTTTTTACGACAAAGACTGTGACCTGAGCCTGATCAAGGGCAAGACCGTGGCCATCATCGGCTACGGCAGCCAGGGCCACGCCCATGCCCAGAATCTGAACGACAGCGGCGTGAAAGTCGTGGTCGGCCTGCGCAAGGGTGGCGCTTCCTGGGACAAAGTGGCCAAAGCTGGCCTCACCGTCATGGAAGTCAATGACGCTGTCAAGGCTGCTGACGTGGTCATGATTTTGTTGCCCGACGAAAACATCCCCGAGGTGTACAACAACAACGTGGCCCCCAACATGAAGCAGGGTGCGACCCTGGCTTTTGCTCACGGCTTCAATGTCCACTACAACCAGGTGGTGCCCCGCGCCGATCTGGACGTGATCATGGTCGCCCCCAAGGGCCCGGGTCACACCGTGCGCTCCGAATACCTCAAGGGCGGCGGCGTGCCTTCCCTGATCGCTGTGTACCAGGACATGTCTGGCAAGGCCCGTGACGTGGCCCTGTCTTATGCCATGGCCAACGGCGGCGGCAAAGGCGGCATCATCGAAACCAACTTCAAGGAAGAGACCGAAACCGACCTGTTCGGCGAGCAAGCTGTGTTGTGCGGCGGCGCTGTTGAGCTGGTGAAGATGGGCTTCGAAACCCTGACCGAAGCGGGCTACGCTCCTGAAATGGCCTACTTCGAGTGCCTGCACGAGCTGAAATTGATCGTGGACCTGATGTATGAAGGCGGTATCGCCAACATGAACTACTCCATCTCGAACAATGCCGAGTATGGTGAGTATGTGACCGGCCCTGAAGTCATCAACGAGAAGTCGCGCGAAGCCATGCGCAACGCCCTCAAGCGCATCCAGACCGGTGAATACGCCAAGATGTTCATCCTGGAAGGCCGTACCAACTACCCAAGCATGACCGCTCGCCGCCGTCTGAACGCTGACCACTCGATCGAGCAAGTCGGTGCCCAGCTGCGCGCCATGATGCCCTGGATCGCCAAAAACAAACTGGTGGACCAGAGCCGCAACTGATCAGACTGATCTGCCTGAACGATAAGGCCACCTTGTGTGGCCTTTTTCTTTGGCTGAACTCTGGCTTACACTTGGAGCCCCAAGGCAGGCCAGTAGTCGTGCCTTTTGACACAAGGATATTCATGGATTCGCAACCGGTTCGTCGCAAGCCTTCCAAAGGCATTTATGTGTTGCCCAACCTGTTCACATTGGCGGCGCTTTTTGGCGGTTTCTACGCCATTGTGATGGCCATGAATGGACGCTACGACCTGTCGTGCATCGGTGTGTTTTGTGCCATGGTGCTCGATAGCCTTGATGGGCGTGTCGCGCGAATGACCAACACCCAAAGCGCATTTGGTGAACAAATGGACTCCTTGGCTGACATGGTTTCCTTTGGCGCAGCGCCCGCCTTGATTGCCTACGAGTGGGCCTTTCGAGGCCTGGGTCGCTGGGGCTGGATTGCTGCGTTTGTGTATTGCGCCTGCGCGGCTTTGCGGCTGGCGCGCTTTAACGTGAATACGGCTGTGGTGGACAAGCGCTACTTCCAGGGCTTGCCTTCACCGGCGGCAGCGGCCCTGGTGGTGGGCTTTATCTGGATCATGACAGATCTGGAAATGAATCCGTCCGATCTGGCCTGGCCCATGTTTGCCCTGGCGCTCTACGCTGGCCTGACCATGGTGACCAATGTGCCGTTCTACAGCTTCAAGGACTTGCAGATCAAGAAGAGCGTGCCTTTCGTAGGGCTGGTACTGTTGGTGTTGTTGATTGCCGTCATCAATATTCATCCGCCTTCGGTGTTGTTTGGTCTTTTCATGGCTTACGGAGTGAGTGGCTATGTGATGTATCTTTTGCGCAAATTCAGGGGCGAACCGGTCAGTTTGATCAGTACTTCTACCGATGAGCCCGATGAACGCGGCTTGCATGTAGACGACTGAGCGGCGCTTTTTAAACTGTGCTACATTCATTGACATGAATTTGTTTTTGCTTGCTCTACTGCTAACGCCCTGCGGGCGGGATATGTAGCGCAAGCCAACAAAACCCAAAAGGCCCGCATGCAACCCGCAGCGGGCCTTTTGCTTTGTTTCCAAACCCTGCGGTGATTTCGATACTGGAGTGAACATGGCAGACAAGTTGATCATTTTTGACACCACCTTGCGTGATGGTGAGCAGTCTCCTGGTGCGTCGATGACGCGTGACGAAAAGCTGCGCATTGCGCGCCAGCTGGAGCGACTGCGTGTAGATGTGATCGAAGCCGGCTTCGCTGCCAGCTCCAACGGTGATTTCGAAGCGGTGCAGACGATTGCCAATGCGATCAAGGATTCGACGGTGTGTTCCTTGTCCCGAGCCAATGATCGTGACATTTCTCGTGCAGCTGAGGCGCTCAAAGGAGCCAACAGTGGTCGTATTCATACCTTTATTGCCACATCTCCTCTTCACATGGAGAAAAAGTTGCGCATGACGCCAGAGCAAGTGCTCGAGCAGGCCAAACAGGCGGTGCGTTTTGCGCGCAACCTGTGTGGCGATGTCGAGTTCAGCGCCGAGGACGGTTACCGCAGCGAGATCGACTTTCTGGCCCGCGTGGTCGAAGCCGTGATTGCCGAAGGCGCCACCACCATCAACATTCCCGATACCGTGGGCTACGCCATCCCCGAGCTGTACGGCAACTTCATCAAGACCCTGCGTGAGAAAGTGCCCAATGCAGACAAAGCCATCTGGTCAGTGCATTGCCACAACGACCTGGGTATGGCCGTGGCCAACTCGCTGGCCGGTGTGAAGATCGGCGGTGCTCGCCAGGTGGAGTGCACCATCAACGGTCTGGGTGAGCGCGCCGGCAACTGCTCGCTTGAAGAAGTGGTGATGGCAGTCAAGACGCGGCGTGATTATTTTGGTCTGGATGTGAACATCGACACCCAGCACATCGTGGCCGCCAGCCGCATGGTCAGTCAGACCACCGGTTTTGTGGTGCAGCCCAACAAAGCGGTGGTGGGCGCGAATGCGTTTGCCCACGCATCGGGGATTCACCAGGATGGCGTGCTCAAAGCCCGCGATACCTACGAGATCATGCGCGCCGAAGATGTGGGCTGGAGCGCCAACAAAATTGTGCTGGGCAAGCTGTCGGGTCGCAACGCCTTCAAGCAGCGTTTGCAGGAATTGGGCGTGGAGCTGGATAGCGAAACCGAAATCAACAACGCTTTCACCAAGTTCAAGGAATTGGCCGATCGCAAGAGCGAGATTTTTGACGAAGACATTCTGGCCTTGGTCAACAGCGAAGGTGCCGCAGCCGAGCAGGACCAATACGGTTTTGTGTCCTTGTCCCAGCGCAGTGAAACCGGCGAGCAACCGCAAGCCACCATCGTGTTCACGGTGCAGGGCAAGGAAGTCAGGAGCGAGTCCACTGGGAACGGCCCGGTCGATGCGTCCATGAAAGCCATTGAAGCCCATGTCAAGAGCGGTGCTGAAATGGTGCTCTACTCGGTCAACGCCATCAGTGGCTCGACCGAAAGCCAAGGCGAGGTAACGGTACGTCTGCAAAACAGTGGTCGTGTGGTCAACGGTGTGGGTGCAGATCCAGATATCGTGGTCGCTTCCGCCAAAGCCTACTTGAGCGCTTTGAACAAATTGAGTAGCAAAGCTGAAAGAGTCGCTGCACAAGGCTGAACTTTACAAAAAAAGATGCGCTTCAACAAAGCCATGCAAGTGTTTGATCTTGCATGGCTTTTTTTATTCAGATAAACTAGAGTCTGTTGTATTCCTGTTTTCAGTATTTTTTGATGAAATTCACAAAAACTCCATCTTTGGCAGCAGTTTTGGCCAATACCCCGCGGATGAGCCGCTGGAATGGAGTATTGCTGGCTTTCGCTCTGTCTGTGGGTATGGTCGGCATGACGCCTTCTGTGCATGCTGCAGAAAAAACCACTCAAATCAAGAAGAAGCGCGTTGCCAAATCAGTCGCCCGCAAGGTCAGTCAGAAAAACCATGCAGCCAAGCGCTCCCTGAAGGCGGCGCCTGTAGACCCCGCCTCTTTTGGACAACAGGCAGGTTTGCATTCGGCTCGAGATCCTTTGTCACTGCGCTCCAGCGTGGCTTTGGTGATCGACCAGGATACCCGTGAAGTCCTGCTCAGTAAAAACGACCATGCCGTGCTGCCGATTGCGTCTTTGACCAAGCTCATGACGGGCTTGCTCGTGTCCGAGGCTCAATTGCCGATGGACGAGATGATCACCATCACCCAGGATGATGTGGACACGGAAAAAGGCAGCTCTTCGCGACTGGTCGTGGGTGCACGCCTGAGTCGTGGGGACTTGCTGCATCTGGCCTTGATGTCCAGCGAGAACAGGGCTGCGCACGCTTTGGGACGTACTTACCCCGGTGGCCTGGATGTGTTTGTCCAGAAAATGAATGCCAAAGCCCGAGAGTTGGGAATGAGCGACAGCCGTTATGTGGAACCCACAGGCCTGTCAAGCCAGAACCAGTCCAGCGCTCATGATTTGACCCGCTTGGTGGCGGCCTCGTCGCGACAGCCTCTGATGCGCGAGTTGTCCACGTCCCACGGGTATGAGGTGGCTGTCGGTAGGCGTACCTTGCAGTTCCACAACACCAACCCCTTGGTCAAGAGCCCTAACTGGGACATCAGTCTGCAAAAAACGGGTTATATCCGTGAGGCAGGACGTTGCCTGGTCATGAGGGCGGAAGTATCGGGCCGTAACCTGATCATGGTATTCCTCGATTCGGCAGGCAAGCTCAGCCGCATTGCAGATGCCGAGCGTGTGCGTCGCTGGATCGAATCACAAGGCGGCCGCTCGGCAGCCTTGAAGACTTTTGTCAACGAGCGCAGCAGCTGATTTGAAAGCCTAGCCTTGCGAGTGCGGGTGATAACCCAGCTCTTGCGAGATCGTGTCTGCTGTGCTTTGCAGTTTGGCTAGCCATTCATCGTCCATCCGATCGGCAGGGGCTGAAATAGACAACCCCGCCAGCAGTTTGCCCTGGTCATCGTAGATGCCCGCAGCAATGCAGCGGACCCCCAGTTCCAGCTCTTCGTTGTCACGCGCTACGCCGCTTTGCTTGACCCTGGAGAGCTCGCGTTCCAGAACGGGTAGTTGTGTGATGCTGTTTCGGGTGTGACCCGTCAATCCCGTGCGTGTCGCATAGCCACGCACGCGCAGAGGGTCGTCCTGCGCCAGAAAAAGCTTGCCCACCGATGTCAGGTGCAAGGGTGCGCGACCGCCTATGGCTCGAACCACTTGCATGCCCGAGCGCTCGCTGTAGGCACGCTCGACATACACAATCTCGTCACCCTGACGCACGCTGAGGTTGACGGGTTGCTGAATGAGTTTGTGCAAGGCCTTCATGGGTTCCATGGCAGCGTCGCGCACATTCAGGCGACCTTTGACCATGTTGCCCAACTCCAGCAGTCGCATGCCAAGCCGGTAACTGCCCGCTTCGGGACGATCCACAAAGCGGCCCAGTGTCAGGTCGTTGAGGATGCGGTGAGCCGTGGAGGGGTGCAAACCGGTCTTTTCACTTATTTCCTTGAGGGTGATGGCCTCTTCGCGCGAGGACAGCACATCTATCAGGGTGAACATGCGTTCCAGGACCTGGATCGTGGGTGTGGCCGCAGCTGCAGCGTCTGCTTTTTTCATGGTCAACCTCTCACAAAGCAAGCTTGAATTTTATACTGCGAAATTCAGATTGGATTGTCTTGCCACAGGCCGTGTTTCAAAATCTGACAGGGTTGAAATTTGCTTTTGTAAGCCATTTTCGGGCTCTCGCTGATCCAGTAACCCAGATAGACATGAGCTGCCTGCAGTTGGCGTGCCTGCTCAATTTGCCACAGTACATTGAAAGTGCCCAGGCCCTGCTTTTGACCGGGATCGAAAAAAGTATAGACCGCTGACAAGCCATCATTGAGCACATCGATCAGGCTGATCATCAGAAGCTGACCGGATTCGGGTGTCCTGAATTCGACCAGCCGTGAGTTGACCCGGCTCTGGAGCAGAAACTGCTGGTATTGCTCCACATTGTCATCGTCCATGCCGCCGCCAGGGTGACGTGAACGTTGGTAGTTCAGGTACAGCTCGTAATGTTCTGGATTGAAGTGCAGCCTCATGATCCGCACCTGTAAATGCTGATGGGCTTGCCAGCAGCGACGCTGGCTACGGCTGGGCTTGAAGCGATCAACCGGAATCCGTAGCGCTATGCATTGCTGGCAGCCGTCGCAATAAGGGCGATAAGTGAATAAACCGCTGCGGCGAAATCCCTGTGTCACCAGATCCGAGTAAACCTCGTTGTCGATCAGGTGGCTGGGGCTGGCCACTTGCGAGCGTGCCATCCTGTCAGGCAGGTAACTGCATGGATAGGGCGCTGTCGCATAAAACTGCAGGGCCTTGAAGGGGAGTTCCTGAATGCTGCTCACGGTCAAAGGTTCAAGAGTTCATCCCAGTATAGGTGTTGCTCAGGCCAAGGGATGGTGCTTTCACGCTGAGCTTGCGAGATGATATGAAGGAATTGACAGCGGCTGATTTCATGGGCACCCAGGCTCGCAAGGTGGGACGTGTTTTGCTGACAGTCAATCACAGGAATCTTATGGCGCAAACAGGTGCTGACCAGCAAACTCAGAGCCATTTTGGATCCATCACGCACGGAAGTGAACATGGATTCGCCAAACACGGCATGTCCCAGACTCACAAAATACAGCCCCGCCATCAGTCTGTCATCTTGCCAAAGCTCTGCGCTATGGGCCAGGCCCATCTGGTGGAGTTCGGTATAGACCTCGATCATCCTCGGAACAATCCATGTCCCGTTTTGTCTCTGTCGCGGGCTGTCGGCACAGCGTTGCATGACTTGCACGAACGCTTGGTCAAAGCACAGGCGAACGCCAGGCATCTGCAGCTGCTTTTTCAGGCTTTGCTGGAGCGAGCGATGAAAGCGAAAGGCTTTGGGCTCGAGCACCATACGTGGGTCGGGTGACCACCACAAAACGGGTTGGCCACGGCTGTACCAAGGGAAGGTTCCTTGTGCATAAGCTTGTGCCACTTGCACAGCTGTCAAGTCTGGGCTGACTGCCAACAGGCCAGGCGCGGAAGTCTCCTGGGACCAGGCGAGATCTGCCGCAGGCAAGGCTTGACCAGCTTCAATCCATGGCAGAGGGGACTCGGATGTCGACATAAGGTGATTAGAACGCAAGTCGCGACAAGTCACGCTAGCCAGGGGTTATGCTCTTACGATGAACACAGATATTTCCAGCGGGCCTGATTTCGAAACCCTGCCCGGCGGTACTCGTATCCTCGTGCCACGCTGGGCGGTGCCTGCCCATGTGAAAGCTTGCATGTCCACACGAGTCGGAGGTGTTTCCAGAGCCCCATGGGACAGCTTGAATCTGGGTGATCATGTGGGTGATGCTCCCGAGCACGTACGAGAAAACAGAGTGCGTTGGCAGCATACGCTGGGACGCAGGCCCGTGTATTTGACACAAGTCCATGGTACCCAGAGTGTGGTGTTGTCTCAAGACAGTCCTGATGGTTTGCAGGCTGATGCGTGTGAGTGTACGGACGCCTCAGTAGCGGCCACCATCATGATCGCGGACTGTATGCCCGTGCTCATGAGTGATGCTCAAGGGCAGTGGGTGGCTGCAGGTCATGCCGGATGGCGGGGGCTTGCAGGCCATGACGGACAAGGTGTGCTTGAGGTCATGGTGCGTGCAGCCATCGCCCGAGGGATTGCAGCCCAGGATCTGCGTGTCTGGCTGGGCCCTTGCATCGGACCTTCTGTCTTCGAAGTGGGAGATGAGGTTCGGTTGCTTTTTGTGGCGCAGAGTCAGGACGCCAGAGCCTGCTTTGTAGAGGCCGCCCATTCGGGCAAATGGTTGGCCGATCTGGCGGGCTTGGCCCGTCTACGACTGCATCAATCGGGTGTGCTGTCCATTGATGGCAATGACGGCGGGCAGGGTTGGTGTACCTTTACGCAGTCATCGGTTTTTTTCTCCCACCGAAGGGACGCTCGCTTGTTCGGAAACTCCGGGCGAATGGCTGCCAGCATCTGGCTGGGCTGAGCTTGATGCGGTTTCGAGTTCCTCCTTGGCGCGCCTCGCTTTGCGTCTGGCGGGGGTACCCATGAGGTAAACCACTAGAGTGATGGGAGCGATTCCATACAAAAACAAGGTCACAATGGCTCCAAGGATGCTGCCTTGTGTGCTGAATGCTTCAGCCAAGCTCATCATCAAAGCGACATATAACCATGCGATAACAACAAGATAGATCATTTGTGAAATTTGTAATTTCGGTGACAACTTTGGGATTGATACTGATTCTGACCTGAATTTATTCATAAGGGTCAAGATTGTTCGGAGACGATGTAATGAATACGAATATGCCCGAGTTCTGGTCTCAGATGACTGAACAATTTCAACAAAATCTGACAAAGGGCTGGGGCCAGGCCATGCAGAATTTTCAGAGCATGGATCTTGGCGGAGCAGGGGCATTGCCTAAACACCCGGCTCCTCAGTTGAAACTTGATCCCCAAAAAATCCAGAAAATCCAGACGGACTACTTCAAGGATGCAGCTGAGCTCTGGAACCAGAGTCTGCACAACAGTCTTCAGGTCAAGGACCGTCGTTTTTCTTCGCAGGCCTGGTCTGCCAATCCTTTGGCGAGCTTCAATGCCGCTGCCTATTTGCTCAACGCCCGCACCTTGATGTCGCTGGCCGATGCGGTAGATGCCGATGCCAAAACCCGCGCGAGGGTTCGTTTTGCGGTGGAGCAATGGGTGGCAGCATCAGCGCCCAGCAACTACCTGGCCATGAACGCCGAGGCACAGCAAAAAGCAGTGGAGACCAAAGGCGAGAGCATTGCCAAAGGTATTCAGAATCTGGTGCACGACATGGAGCAGGGCCATGTGTCCATGACGGATGAAAGCCTTTTTGAAGTCGGCAAGAACGTGGCCACCACCGAAGGCGCGGTGGTGTTTGAAAACGAATTCTTCCAGCTGATCGAATACAAGCCCTTGACGGCCAAGGTGTACGAGCGCCCCTTTCTGTTGATTCCACCGTGCATCAATAAGTTCTATATCCTGGACCTGCAGCCCGAAAACTCCTTCATCCGCTATGCCGTCAGCAAAGGCCATCGCACTTTTGTGGTGAGTTGGCGTAACCCCGACGATTCCATGTCCGGTAAGACCTGGGATGACTACATCGGCAATGCTGCAATCGAGGCTATTCATACAGTCAAAGCCATTACTGGGGCCCCGAAGATCAATGCCTTGGGTTTTTGCGTGGGCGGCACCATCTTGTCCAATGCGTTGGCGGTCTTGGCAGCGCGCGACGACGACTCGGTGGCCAGCGCGACCTTCCTGACCACATTGATCGATTTCACCGATACCGGTGTGCTTGACGTGTTCATTGATGAGAACTTTGTCAAGTTCCGTGAAATGCAAATGGGCAAGGGCGGACTGCTCAAGGGTCAGGACTTGGCCTCTACCTTCAGCTTCCTGCGGCCCAATGACCTGGTGTGGAACTATGTGGTGGGCAACTACCTCAAGGGCGAAACACCACCTCCGTTTGATCTGCTGTACTGGAACAGCGATTCGACCAACCTGCCAGGGCCTTTCTATGCCTGGTACTTGCGCAACACCTATCTTGAAAACAACCTTGTCAAGCCTTGCAAGGTGCAAGTGTGTGGCGAGGGCATTGATCTGCGCAAGGTGGATTTGCCTGTGTATCTGTATGGCTCGCGTGAAGACCATATCGTGCCGATCGGCGGCGCTTACGCCAGCACGCAGGTGCTGCCAGGCAAAAAGCGTTTTGTGATGGGCGCCTCGGGGCACATTGCAGGGGTGATCAATCCGCCCGCGTCGAAAAAACGCAGCCACTGGGTGCGTGAGGATGGCAAGTTTCCGGCCGACGTCAATGACTGGATCGCCGGCTCGACCGAGCTTCCCGGCAGCTGGTGGGACGATTGGTCGGGTTGGCTCAAGACACACGCGGGCAAGCAAATTGCAGCCCCCAAAACTTATGGCAAAGGTGCCAAATACAAGGCCATCGAGCCGGCACCTGGCCGTTATGTGAAGGCGAAAGCCTGATTCTTTATTTAGCAGGAGACTCTCAAGATGGAAGACATCGTCATCGTTTCGGCCGCTCGCACGGCAGTCGGCAAGTTTGGTGGTTCGCTGGCCAAGGTGGCCGCCCCCGAGCTGGGCAGCATCGTCATTCGCGAGGCCATGGCCCGAGCAGGCCTGCAGCCTGACCAGATTGGGGAAGTCATCATGGGTCAGGTGCTGGCCGCTGGCAGCGGTCAGAATCCCGCGCGTCAATCCCTGCTCAAAGCCGGTATCGCCAAGGAAACTCCGGCGCTGACCATCAACGCCGTGTGTGGTTCGGGTTTGAAGTCGGTCATGTTGGCTGCTCAGGCCGTGGCTTGGGGCGACAGCGAAATTGTGGTTGCCGGTGGTCAGGAAAACATGAGCGCCTCGCCGCACGTATTGATGGGCAGCCGCGACGGCCAGCGCATGGGCAACTGGAACATGGTGGACTCCATGATTGTCGATGGCCTGTGGGATGTGTACAACCAGTACCACATGGGCATCACCGCCGAGAATGTGGCCAAGTTGCACGGCATCACCCGCGACATGCAAGATGAGCTGGCACTGAACAGCCAGCGTAAAGCCGCTGCGGCTCAGGATGCTGGCAAGTTCAAGGATGAAATTGTCGATGTGCTGATCCCTCAGCGCAAAGGCGATCCGCTGGTGTTCAATACCGACGAATTCATCAACAAGGAAACCAATGCTGAAGCTTTGGCTGGCCTGCGCCCCGCCTTCGACAAGGCCGGTTCCGTGACGGCAGGCAATGCCTCGGGCATCAACGATGGTGCTGCTGCGGTGGTCGTCATGACGGCCAAGAAGGCCGCTGCCTTGGGCCTCAAGCCCATGGCCCGCATTGCCGCTTTCGGTACCTCCGGTCTGGATCCTGCCACCATGGGCATGGGCCCGGTGCCTGCAACCCAAAAAGCTCTGGCCCGTGCTGGCTGGAATGTGCAGGACGTGGATGTGTTCGAACTCAACGAAGCTTTTGCAGCGCAGGCCTGCGCCGTCAACAAGGTGCTCGATATTGATCCCGCCAAAGTCAACCTCAACGGTGGTGCCATTGCCATCGGTCACCCCATTGGTGCTTCGGGTTGCCGTATTTTGGTGACGCTGCTGCACGAAATGCAGCGCAGCCAAGCCAAGAAGGGCGTTGCTGCTTTGTGTATCGGTGGTGGCATGGGTGTATCCCTGGCCATCGAGCGCGTTTGATCATTTTCCATTTCACAAAACTCATTACAAGGAGACAAACATGAGTCAAAAAGTTGCTTACGTCACCGGTGGCATGGGCGGTATCGGTACTGCCATTTGCCAGCGCCTTCACCAGGAAGGTTTCAAGGTGATCGCTGGTTGCGGCCCGACCCGCGACTACAACAAGTGGCTGGACGAACAAAAAGCCCTGGGCTACACCTTCTACGCCTCGGTGGGCAACGTGGCCGAATGGGATTCGACGGTGGAGGCCTTCTCCAAAGCCAAGGCTGAGCACGGCCCCATCGATGTGCTGGTCAACAACGCCGGCATCACCAAGGACCGCATGTTCCTGAAGATGAGCAAGGAAGACTGGGATGCGGTGATGAGCACCAACCTGGACTCCATGTTCAATGTGACCAAGCAGGTCGTGCCCGACATGGTCGAGCGTGGCTGGGGTCGCATCATCAACATCAGCTCGGTCAACGGTGAAAAAGGCCAGGCCGGCCAGACCAACTACTCCGCTGCCAAAGCGGGCATGCACGGTTTCTCGATGGCCCTGGCCCAGGAGCTGGCCACCAAAGGCGTGACCGTCAACACTGTGAGCCCAGGTTACATCGGTACTGACATGGTCAACGCCATTCGCCCCGATGTGCTCGAAAAGATCGTTGCTACCGTGCCGGTCAAACGCCTGGGCAAGCCCAGCGAAATCGCCTCCATCATCGCCTGGCTGGCCAGCGAAGAGGGCGGTTACGCCACCGGTGCCGACTTCTCCGTCAACGGCGGTCTGCACATGGGTTGATCCTGCGTGCTCGTCTTGAACCCCGCCTCGGCGGGGTTTTTGTTTTTCAGACAGGGATAATCCAGCCATGTCTGAAAATTCTTCCGTGTTCAATCCTTGGCGCCTGTCGGTGGCACCGATGCTCGACTGGACTGACCGCCATTGTCGATACTTTCACCGCTTGCTGACGCGCCATACCCGTATGTACACCGAGATGGTGACCACGGGTGCGTTGACGCACGGCTTTGTGGAGCGCCACTTGCGCTTCAATGCCGAGGAGCATCCTGTAGCCTTGCAGCTAGGAGGAAGTGATCCTGCTGACTTGGCAAAGGCCGCAAAGTTGGGCCAACAGTGGGGGTATGACGAGATCAACCTCAACTGTGGCTGTCCTTCAGACCGGGTGCAGCGCGGGGCGTTTGGCGCTTGCCTGATGAATGTGCCACAAACCGTGGCCGATGGTGTCATGGCCATGCGTGATGTGGTCGACATTCCGGTAACGGTGAAGCACCGCATTGGTATCGACCGCATCGAGAGCTATGGCTTTGTGCGCGATTTTGTGGGCGCCGTCAGTGAGGCTGGGTGCGAGGTGTTCATCGTCCATGCCCGAAATGCCTGGCTCGACGGACTCTCGCCCAAGGAAAACCGGGAGATTCCACCGTTGCGCTACGAATTGGCGTATCAGCTGAAAAAAGACTTTCCGCAGCTGACGTTTGCCGTCAACGGGGGTATCAAAACCAATGACGAAATCTCGCAGCACCTGCAACACCTTGATGGCGTGATGATTGGGCGCGAAGCGTATTACAACCCCTGGTTGCTGACCACTTGGGATGCGCAGTTTTTCGACGACGCACACGAAACCCCCACCCGCGAGGCCATAGAAGAAGCGATGGTGGCTTACATGGAGCGCGCCCACGCCGAAGATGGGTGCCCTTGGTACGCTATCGCACGGCATATGCTGGGGCTGTACCACGGTCAACGTGGCGGGCGTTTGTGGCGCCAGGTCTGGAGCAACCACAAGCTCAAGCCTTTACCGCCGCGCCAGGTATGGCAGCTGGCGCGCGAGGCATTGGCGCGAGGGGCCGAAAAGCCTGCAGATCAGGACTCTCATGCCGCATAAGGTGTACAGCGTTCGTGCCCAGCGTTGGGCCATGGTCTTGATTTGGCTGGTGCCCTTTTTATGGACTGTCAACATTGTGGCTTCACGCCAAGCGCCGGGTGTGGTGTCGCCCAATGTTCTGGCCTTGGGGCGGTGGGCGTTGGCGGGCAGTATTCTGACCGTGTTCAGTGCCCGAGAGCTTTGGCAGCACCGTTGCGTTTTGTGGCAGCAGCGTTGGCGTTACCTTTTGCTCGGCGGCTGCGGGATGTGGATTTGCGGAGCCTGGGTGTATCTGGCAGGTGAGAGCACCGTGAGCATGAACATCTCGCTCATCTATGCATCATCGCCCGTGCTGATCGCGATGGGTTCGGTTTTGTGGCTCAAGGAACATTTCTCCATGCGTCAGCTTTGGGGCGTGGTGTTGGCGATGTCGGGCGTCGTTCACGTGATCGTGCAAGGGCAGTGGGCCAATCTGTCGGCTGTGAACTTGGTGCCTGGCGACTTGTGGATTGTGGGGGCGGCCGTCGCATGGGCGGCATATGCCTTGCTACAGCGCCGATGGCCCAGTGTCATGAGTTCTACAGCACAGCTGGCGGCTATTTGCTTAGGGGGCGTGCTCGTGATTCTTCCGTTTGCCTTGTGGGAGTTGGCTTCTGCGCACACCCCCAGCATCGGCGCAAACGCTCTTGGTTTGATGGTGCTAACAGCTCTGCTGCCTGGCGTGATGGCCTATTGGATTTATGGCTGGGCCCAAAAAGTGCTGGGTGCAAGTCGTGTGGCTGTGACTTTGTATTTGGGGCCGCTGTATACGGCGGTGGTGGCGTGGGGTGTACTCAACGAGCCTTTGGGCGGCTTCCACCTGGTGGGCGGTCTGCTGATTTTGTCGGGGGTGGCCTTGGTGATGATCAGCAAGACTCGAACAGACTGATTTTCAGCTTGCGGCCTCGAGGCCGTTGGCAAAATGTTCCCGCATGCGCTGAGCACTCAGTTGTCCATCATGAGCGAGCAGGGCGTCCATCAGGGCCTGGTGTTCATGCAATGACTCCTGTACCCGTCCCGTTTTGAACAAGGAGTGGTGGCGGTTGAGTTTCATGACCTTGCGCAGGTCTGTCACCATTTGCTGGCGCCAGCGGTTGTCTGCTGCCGAAAGCAGTTGGACATGAAACTGCTCATTGATGTCAAAAAACCGCTCACGGTCGTTAACAGCGGCGCACAGCTGCTGGTGCAAGTCTTGTAAGGCCTCAAGCTGTTCATCGCTGGCATGTTTGGCCACCGTGCCGGCACCGTCCGATTCCAGCAGAGCGAGCAGGTGGTAAACGTCACGCAGGTCCTTGTCACTGACTTCGGTGACGTAGGCACCGCGGCGTACTTTCATGGTGACCAGGCCTTCCGCGGCCAGAACCTTCAGGGCTTCGCGCATGGGCGTACGGCTGATGCCCAGCTGCTCTGCAATCTTGAGCTCATCAATCCAGCTGCCGGGCTCAAGCTCACGGGTAAAGATCTTTTGCCGCAGCAATTCGGCAACTTCTTCATACAGGGCGCGAGGAGCGAGGGACAAGGCTGACATGGCGTGATTGTAAGCAGGTTAGAATATTTTGCATCAATAATTATGAATCATGACGTGTCCATGTGTCATGGTTCAGGGTTAATACTGTCAAAATGGGGCCCCGTGCCCGATCAAAACAAAAGGTCAGACCATGTCTAACAAGTCCTTTGAATTCAACGCTTCCAACATCGAGGCTTGGCAAAAAGCAGCCGCCAAGTCCCTCAAGGACAAGCCGCTGGAGAGTCTGAACTGGCTCACGCCCGATGGCATTTCGGTCAAGCCGCTTTACACCGCTGAAGACACGGCCAACTTGCCCTACGCCAACACGCTGCCGGGCTTCGAGCCTTTCTTGCGCGGCCCGCAGGCCACCATGTACGCGGTGCGCCCCTGGACGATCCGCCAATACGCGGGTTTCTCCACCGCCGAAGAGTCCAACGCGTTCTACCGCAAAGCGCTGGCTGCAGGCGGCCAGGGTGTGTCGGTGGCTTTTGACCTGGCCACCCACCGCGGTTACGATTCCGACCACCCGCGCGTGACGGGCGACGTGGGCAAGGCCGGTGTGGCGATCGACTCGGTCGAGGACATGAAGATCCTGTTCAACGAGATCCCGCTGGACAAGGTCAGTGTGTCGATGACGATGAACGGCGCGGTGCTGCCGGTGCTGGCGGGCTATGTGGTGGCCGCCGAAGAGCAGGGCGTGTCGCAGGACCAGCTCTCCGGAACGATTCAGAACGACATTCTGAAAGAGTTCATGGTGCGCAACACCTACATCTACCCGCCCGAGCCGTCGATGAAGATCATCGGCGACATCATCGAGTACACGAGCAAGAACATGCCCAAGTTCAACTCGATCTCGATCTCGGGCTACCACATGCAGGAAGCCGGCGCCAACCAGGCGCTGGAAATGGCCTTCACGCTCGCCGACGGCAAGGAATATGTGAAGACCGCCATCGCCAAAGGCATGGATGTGGACGACTTTGCCGGTCGCCTGTCCTTCTTCTGGGCCGTGGGCATGAACTTCTACCTGGAAATTGCCAAGATGCGCGCCGCCCGCCTGTTGTGGTGCCGCATCATGAAGGGCTTCAATGCCAAGAATCCCAAGAGTCTGATGCTGCGCACGCACTCGCAAACGTCGGGCTGGTCGCTCACCGAGCAGGACCCCTACAACAACGTGGTGCGCACGACGATTGAAGCCATGGCGGCCGTGTTTGGCGGCACCCAGTCGCTGCACACCAACTCGCTGGACGAAGCGATTGCGCTGCCCACCGAATTCAGTGCCCGCATCGCGCGCAACACGCAGCTGATCATCCAGGAAGAGACCCACATCACCAACGTGATCGACCCCTGGGCTGGCTCCTACATGATGGAGAGCCTGACGCAAGAAATGGCCGACAAGGCCTGGGCGATCATCGAAGAAGTCGACGCCATGGGCGGCATGACCAAGGCCGTGGACAGTGGCTGGGCCAAGCTCAAGATCGAAGCGGCGGCGGCTGAAAAGCAGGCCCGCATCGACTCCGGCAAGGACGTGATCGTCGGCGTCAACAAGTACAAGCTGGCCAAGGAAGACCCGATCGAGATCCTGGACGTGGACAACGTCAAGGTGCGCGACGGTCAGATCGCCCGCCTGCAAGACATCAAGGCCAAACGCGACAACGCCGCCGTGCAGGTCGCTCTGGACGCGCTGACCGCTGCTGCCGAATCGGGCCAAGGCAACCTGCTCGATCTCTCGATCCAGGCGATCCGTCTGCGCGCCACAGTGGGTGAAGTGTCCGACGCGCTGGAAAAGGTTTACGGGCGCCACCGCGCCGACACGCAAAAGGTGACTGGTGTGTACGCTGCCGCTTACGACTCCGCCGAAGGCTGGGCCCAACTGCAAAAGGAAATCGCCGAGTTCGCCGACCAGCATGGCCGTCGCCCCCGCGTGATGATCGCCAAGCTGGGCCAGGACGGCCACGACCGTGGCGCCAAGGTGGTGGCCACGGCCTACGCCGACCTGGGCTTTGACGTGGACATGGGGCCGCTGTTCCAAACCCCCGAAGAGTGCGCCCGCCAGGCGATTGAAAACGACGTTCATGCCGTGGGCGTGTCCACGCTGGCTGCGGGTCACAAGACCCTGGTGCCCGCCATCATTGCCGAGCTGAAAAAGCAGGGTGCCGACGACATCATCGTGTTCGTGGGCGGCGTGATCCCGCGCCAGGACTACGAGATGCTTTACGAGTCGGGCGTGAAGGGCATCTACGGCCCCGGTACCCCGATCCCGGCCAGCGCCAAGGACGTGCTGGAGCAGATCAAGAAGGCGCAGGGCTGATTTTTGCCAGCGCTCGGGACGAAGGCGTGACCCCTGACCAATTGTTGCAAGGCTTGCTGCACGGCACCGCGCCGTTGCAGCGCCGCGCCATGGCCAAAGCGATCACGCTGCTCGAATCGACCCGGCTGGACCACCGCGCCCTGGCCGATGAATTGCTCACAGCCCTATTGCCGCACACGGGCAAGTCATTCCGACTAGGTATCAGCGGTGTGCCGGGCGTGGGCAAGTCCACCTTCATCGAAGCCTTGGGCCTGTACCTGATCGGGCAGGGGCACCGGGTGGCGGTGCTGGCGGTTGATCCGTCAAGCACCGTCTCGGGCGGCTCGATCCTGGGCGACAAGACCCGCATGGAGCACCTGTCGGTACACGCTGACGCCTACATTCGCCCCAGCCCATCGAGCGGCACGCTGGGCGGTGTGGCCGAGAAAACCCGCGAAGCCATGCTGGTCTGCGAAGCCGCAGGCTACGACGTGGTGATCGTCGAGACCGTGGGCGTGGGCCAGAGTGAAACGGCTGTGGCCAACATGACTGACATGTTCTGCCTGCTGCAACTGCCCAACGCGGGCGACGACCTGCAGGCCATCAAGAAGGGTGTGATGGAAATCGCCGACTTGGTTGTGATCAACAAGGCCGACATCGATGCCAATGCCGCGACACGCGCCGAAGCCCAGATCACCAGTGCCTTGCGCCTGCTGGGACTGCACGGCAACCCGGATCACGCGCACTTTGATGAAAAGCTTTGGCATCCCAAAGTCGTCAAGATCAGCGCCTTGCTGGGTCAGGGCGTAGATGCCTTCTGGGAAGCTGTCACCGAATTCAGGACACTGCAGACCGCAAATGGCAAGTTTGCGCTGCGTCGAGAAAAACAGGCCCTGGCCTGGATGTGGGAACGCATCGAAGCCGGGCTGCGCCAGAGCTTTCGGGCTCAGGCTCAAGTCAAAGAGTTGTTGCCAAAACTCAGCGAGCAAGTCAGTCAAGGGTATGTGGCTGCGTCCACCGCTGCCCGCCAGTTGCTTGGCGCCTATAGAGACCTCTAAGGCGCTGGGCTGCAATATTTTCCATGGAGAAAAGAGAGAACCACCATGCATGACATCATTGAACAACTGGAAAAAAAGCGTGTTGCGGCACGCTTGGGCGGTGGGCAAAAGCGCATCGACGCCCAGCACAGCAAAGGCAAGCTCACCGCGCGTGAGCGCATCGAAGTTCTGCTCGATGAAGGTACTTTCGAAGAGTGGGACATGTTTGTTGAGCACCGTTGCACTGACTTCGGTATGGAAGGCGACAAGATCCCCGGCGACGGCGTGGTCACTGGCTACGGCATGATCAACGGCCGTCTGGTGTTCGTGTTCAGTCAGGATTTCACGGTTCTGGGGGGCTCGCTGTCCGAGACGCATGCCGAGAAAATTTGCAAGGTGATGGACCAGGCCATGAAGGTCGGTGCTCCCGTGATCGGTCTGAACGATTCGGGTGGTGCACGTATTCAGGAAGGCGTTGCTGCTCTTGGCGGTTATGCCGAGGTGTTCCAGCGCAATGTGATGTCTTCAGGTGTGGTGCAGCAGATCAGCCTGATCATGGGGCCTTCAGCCGGTGTCGCGGTGTATTCGCCGGCCCTGACTGACTTCATCTTCATGGTCAAGGACACCTCCTACATGTTCGTGACCGGCCCCGATGTGGTCAAGACCGTGACCCACGAAGAAGTGACATCTGAAGAGCTGGGCGGTGCATTGACGCACACCACCAAGAGCGGTGTAGCCGATATGGCTTTCGAGAACGATGTGGAAGCGCTGCTGATGCTGCGCCGCCTGTTCAACTACCTGCCGCTCAACAACAAGGAAAAGGCGCCTGTCCGTCAAAGCGGTGACCCGATTGACCGTGTGGACATGAGCCTGGACACCCTGGTGCCCGACAACCCGAACAAGCCCTACGACATGAAGGAGCTGATCGTCAAAACCGTGGACGATGGCGACTTCTTCGAACTGCAGCCAGACTACGCCAAAAACATCATCATCGGTTTTGCACGCATGGATGGCCAGACTGTAGGCATCGTGGCCAACCAGCCGCTGGTGCTGGCTGGCTGCCTGGACATCAAGAGTTCCATCAAGGCCGCGCGCTTTGTGCGTTTCTGTGATGCCTTCAACATTCCTGTCATCACTTTCGTAGACGTGCCCGGCTTCATGCCCGGTACCAGCCAGGAATATGGCGGCATCATCAAGCATGGGGCGAAGCTTCTGTATGCCTATGCCGAGTGCACCGTGCCCAAGATTACCGTCATCACCCGCAAGGCCTATGGTGGTGCCTACGACGTGATGGCTTCCAAGCATCTGCGCGGTGACGTGAACTTTGCCTGGCCCAATGCAGAAATTGCAGTGATGGGTGCCAAGGGCGCTGTCGAGATCATCTTCCGTGAAGACAAGAACGACCCCGAAAAACTCGCTGCTCGCGAAGCCGAGTACAAGGCCCGTTTTGCGAACCCCTTTGTGGCAGCTAACCGTGGCTATATCGACGATGTGATCATGCCCCACAACACCCGCAAGCGCATTGGCCGCTCCCTGGTCATGCTCAAGGACAAGCAAATCGAGAATCCGTGGCGCAAGCACGGGAATATTCCTCTGTGATCGCCTAGGAGAAAAAGAACATGTTCAAGAAAATCCTGATCGCCAACCGTGGCGAAATCGCCTGCCGCGTCATTGCCACCGCCCGCAAAATGGGCATTGCCACCGTGGCCGTGTATTCCGAAGCCGATAAGGACGCACGCCATGTGCTGCTGGCTGACGAGTCCGTCCTGTTGGGCCCGGCACCAAGCCGTGAGTCCTACCTGGTCGCTGACAAGATCATCGCCGCGGCCAAGCAAACCGGCGCACAAGCCATTCACCCCGGCTACGGCTTCCTGTCCGAGAACGAAGAGTTTGCAGCCCGCTGCGAAAAAGAAGGCATCGCCTTTATTGGTCCCAAGGCCCACTCGATCGCGGCCATGGGCGACAAGATCGCTTCCAAGAAGCTGGCCAATGAAGCCAAGGTCAACACGATCCCCGGCTACAACGACGCCATCGAGACGCCCGAAAAAGCCGTCGAGATTGCCAAAGGCATTGGCTACCCCGTCATGATCAAAGCCTCTGCTGGCGGTGGTGGCAAGGGCCTGCGCGTGGCTTTCAACGACAAGGAAGCCTTTGAAGGCTTCAGCTCTTGTCGCAACGAAGCGCGTAACAGCTTTGGCGACGACCGCGTGTTCATCGAAAAATACGTGCAGGAACCCCGTCACATCGAGATCCAGATTCTGGGCGACTCTCATGGCAATGTGGTCTACCTGAATGAGCGCGAGTGCTCCATTCAGCGTCGCCACCAGAAAGTGATTGAAGAGGCGCCTTCCCCCTTCATTTCTGATGCGACCCGCAAGGCCATGGGTGAGCAGGCTGTGGCTCTCGCCAAGGCTGTGAAGTACCAGAGCGCCGGTACCGTGGAATTCGTGGTCGGCAAGGACCAGGACTTTTACTTCCTCGAAATGAACACCCGCCTGCAGGTGGAGCACCCGGTGACCGAATGCATCACCGGTCTGGACCTGGTCGAGCAGATGATTCGCGTAGCCGCTGGCGAAAAACTCGCCATCACCCAGGCTGACGTCAAGCGTGATGGCTGGGCCATCGAGTGCCGTATCAACGCCGAAGACCCCTTCCGCAACTTCCTGCCTTCCACGGGGCGCCTGGTGCGTTTTTCAACGCCCGAAACCAGCATGGAGCAGGGCAATACCGATGCGCTGTTTGGCGTGCGTGTGGACACGGGGGTGCAAGAGGGCGGCGAGATCCCGATGTTCTACGACTCGATGATCGCCAAGCTCATCGTGCACGGCAAGGACCGCAACGATGCCATTGCCAAGATGCGCGAAGCCCTCAATGGTTTCGTGATCCGTGGCATCAGCTCCAACATTCCGTTCCAGGCGGCATTGCTGGCGCACCCCAAGTTTGTCACTGGCGAGTTCAACACCGGTTTCATCGCCGAGCATTACGCCAAGGGCTTCAAGGCCGAAGATGTGCCGCACGATGACCAGGACTTCCTGGCTGCGCTGGCGGCCTTTGTGCGCCGCAAATCGCGTGAGCGTGCAGCGGGCCTGAGCGGCCAGCTGCCTGGCTACGATGTCAAGATCGGTTCGGACTACACCGTGGTCATTCTGGGGGCCGAAGGCAAAAACGTCCATGTACAAGCGCATGTGGACGAGGCGCGTGGACGTACGGGTGCTGCCACGATCCGCGTCAATGGCAAGTTCTATGACATCGTGAGCCATTCGCGCCTGAATGATGTGAAGATTGCGGGTACCGTCAATGGCCAACCCTTTGTGGCACAGGTCGAGCGCGGCACGGTCAAGAACCCGCTGGCCTTGCAAGTGCAGCACAACGGCACCCGTATTGAGGCGCTCATCATGTCCCCACGCATGGCTGAGCTGCACAAGCGCATGCCTTACAAAGCGCCGCCGGACATGAGCAAATACGTCCTCTCGCCGATGCCTGGTTTGCTGGTGGATGTGGCTGTGCAGCCTGGCCAGAAGGTTCAGGCTGGCGAACGCGTAGCTGTGATCGAAGCCATGAAGATGGAAAACATCCTCTTTGCGGCGCAAGACGGCGTGGTCAAAAAGGTTGTGGCCAACAAGGGCGAGTCCTTGACGGTCGACCAGATGATTGTGGAGTTTGAGTGATGGCCATGCAGCGACCTTTCAAGGTGCTGGGCATCCAGCAGATCGCCATTGGCGGGCCTGACAAGACCCGTTTGCAGAAACTCTGGGTCGACATGTTCGGCCTGGAGGTCACCGGCACGTTCAAAAGCGAACGCGAGAACGTGGACGAGGACATCTGCGCCATGGGTACTGGCCCTTTCAAGGTTGAAG
This sequence comes from Limnohabitans sp., assembly GCF_038134685.1. GTDB lineage: Bacteria > Pseudomonadota > Gammaproteobacteria > Burkholderiales > Burkholderiaceae_C > Limnohabitans_A. Next base: position 58,372 of record NZ_JAYPVP010000010.1, read on the forward strand.
TCGATTTGATGCAGCCGCTGGATCCCGAGAAAAAGCCAGCCGTTCACACGACACCGCTGAACCATGTGGGCCTGTGGATCGACAAGCTGCCCGAGGCTGTAGATTGGCTCACGGCCAATGGCGTGCGCTTTGCGCCGGGCGGTATTCGTAAGGGCGCTGCTGGCTTTGACATTTGTTTCCTGCACCCCAAGGGCAACGATGAGTTCCCTATCGGTGGAGAAGGCGTGTTGATCGAGTTGGTGCAGGCGCCGGCTGAAGTGGTCAACGCTTTCGAAAAGCTGGCGGGCGCCTAAAAAGGCGTTTCGTTACTGCGAGGTGTGTAGCGCCGCGGCAGTCGATGGACTGCCGCACTTCGCTCGCAATGACCGGTTTCAGTGGTCTGTTTGGCGCGCTTTGACTTTGGCCAACACGGCTTCAATCACCGCGCGTTTGCGATCCAGCTCGGCACGGGCAGCGTCGGGCTGGTCGGGAACCTTGGTCAGATCCTGCAGGTGCTCAAGCTTGTGTTGGGCTTTGAGCGCCAGAGCCGCGTCGTGCTCAACGACTTCGCGTTCCATGCGTACCTTGTGCTGCTCGTAGCGGTGCAGTGCCATGCTGGCTTGCTGCGGTGACCAGGCCGACCAGCCTGTTTTCGAGCCAGTCACGTTTTCCAAAGCAATGCAGTCGACCGGACAGACCGGAATGCACAGCTCGCAACCCGTGCACCAGGGCTCAATCACGGTATGCATGCGTTTGTTGCTGCCCACAATCGCGTCAGTAGGACAAGCCTTGATGCACAAGGTGCAGCCAATGCACCAGCCCTCGTCGATGATGGCCACATGGCGCGGACCTTCTATGCCATTTTCCGGGTTCAGGGGCAGTTCGGTCTGACCGGTGATGGTTGCCAGCCGCTGCACGCCCGCTTGGCCGCCGGGTGGGCATTGGTTGATGGCAGCTTGTCCTTGCGCCATGGCCAATGCATAAGCAGCGCAATCCGGGTAGCCGCAACGGGTGCATTGCGTCTGGGGTAACGCATCGTTCAGGCGAAGAAAAAGCGCCTGGGTCTCAGGCGCTGTTTTCGGGTTCATGGTGTGCGCGCCTCAGGCAGACTTTTTGGATACCCATTGGGTTTTCACTGCGGGCTTGGCTTTGGCTGTGACCCCTTTACGGGCAGGTGCCTTGACACCAGACGCTTTCTTGGTCACCACAGACTTGCTCTTGGTCGCTGCTTTTTTTGCGGCTGTGGGCTTTGAGGTGGCAGGAGCGGCCGCTTTGCTTGCTTGTGCAGGCTGATGACTCAGGATGAACTGGACCACCTGCGGATACACCCGCTCGCGCCAGCGTCTGCCGCTGAAAATGCCATAGTGACCGGCGCCTTCGACTTCAAGGTGTTGGCGCTGGTTTTGGGCAATACCCGTGCACAGATCGTGCGCGGCTTGGGTTTGGCCGGAGCCCGAAATATCGTCGAGCTCACCCTCAACGGTGAGCAAAGCCGTGTTCTTGATGTCCTGGGGTTTGACGCGCTCAATGCGTCCATCCACGCCCTTGACGTCCCAGGTGCCGTGAACCAGTTTGAACTCCTGGAAAACGGTGTTGATCGTTTCCAGATAGTAATCGGCGTCCATATCCAGTACGGCGTTGTACTCGTCGTAGAACTTGCGGTGTGCCTCGGCACTGGCGTCGTCACCCTTGATCAGGTCCTTGAAGTAGTCATAGTGGCTGGTCGCGTGGCGATCGGGGTTCATGGCCACAAAGCCGGTGTGTTGCAAGAAACCGGGGTACACGCGACGACCCGCGCCGGGGAAGTTGGGCGGGACGCGGTAGATGACGTTGTTCTCAAACCATTCGTGGCTCTTTTGCACAGCCAGGTTGTTCACGGCGGTGGGCGATTTACGGGCATCAATCGGGCCACCCATCATGGTCATGGACAGCGGGCTTTTCTCGCCGCGGCTGGCCATCAGCGACACAGCTGCGAGCACTGGCACCGTGGGCTGGCACACGCTCATCACATGGCAGTTGCCGTATTGCGCTTGCAGGTGACGAATGAATTCCTGCACGTAGTTGACATAGTCGTCCAAGTGGAACTCGCCTTCTTCCATGGGCACCAAGCGGGCGTTTTTCCAATCGGTGATGTAGACCTTGTGGTCTTGCAGCATGGTGCGAACGGTATCGCGCAGCAAGGTGGCGTAGTGCCCAGACAGTGGCGCCACGATCAGGACAACAGGCTGTTTCTTCAGTGTGGTGAGGGTGTCTGGGTCATCCGAAAAGCGCTTGAAGCGACGCAGTTCGCAAAACGGCTTGTCGATTTCGACACGTTCGTAGATCGCAACATCGACGCCTTTGACGCTGACAGTGCGGATGCCGAATTCAGGCTTGACGTAGTCCTTGCCCAAGCGGTGCATGAGTGCGTAGCCAGCGGACATGCGCTGTGCCATCGGGACTTGAGCCAGCGGGTTCAGGGGGTTGCTGTAAAGCTTGGACGCGGCCTGAGCCAACTCAGCAAAGGGCTCCATGATGGAGCGTTGCGTTTCATAGATCTGGTACAGCATCTGAAAACCTCTTCCCGAAAATATTGCGCTGCAACAATATTACAAGACATCACCAGTTTTTTATTGAGAGTTGACCCTAATTAAGTGTCGCACAGTGGACGGAGGCATTAAAAAACGCTCCCAAGGGAGCGTTTTGTCTAGGGCAGCTATGAATCAGCAGACTTTGGCAATCGCCTGGCAGACGTAATCGATGTTCTTGCTGTTCAGAGCGGCTACGCACATGCGCCCGGTGTCGGTGCCGTACACGCCGAATTCGGAGCGCAGGCGCACCATCTGGTCCTTGGTCAAGCCCGAGTAGCTGAACATGCCGATCTGGCTGGTGATGAAGGACATGTCCTGCTGCACGCCAGCTGCTTTGAGGCCGTCGACCAGCTTCTGGCGCATGGCCTTGATGCGCACGCGCATTTCGGCCAGTTCTTCTTCCCACTGGGCGCGCAGCTCGGGGTTGCCCAGCACGGCAGCCACCACCGCGCCGCCGTGGATGGGCGGGTTGGAATAGTTGGTGCGGATGGCGATCTTGAGCTGGCTGAGCACGCGGCTGGCTTCTTCCTTGTCGGAAGCGACCACCGACAGGGCGCCCACGCGCTCGCCATACAGGCTGAAGCTCTTGGAGAACGAGGTGGACACGAAGATGTTCAGGCCGGCGGCCACAAACTTGCCGATCACAGCGCCGTCTTCGGCAATGCCATGGCCAAAGCCCTGGTAGGCCATGTCCAGGAAAGCGGTCAGGCCCTTGGCCTTGACCACTGCAATCACCTGGTCCCACTGGGCGGCGGTGATGTCGTAGCCGGTCGGGTTATGGCAGCAGGCATGCAACACGACGATGGTGCCAGCGGCAGCGGCGTTCAGGTCGGCCAGCATGCCTTCGAAATTGACACCGCGCTTGGCCGCGTCGTAGTAGGCGTAGGTGCCGACTTCAAAACCGGCGTTCACGAAGATGGCGCGGTGGTTTTCCCAGCTGGGGTCGGAAATCAGCACTTTGGCGTTGGGCGTGACCTTTTTCAGGAAGTCAGCGCCGATTTTCAGGCCGCCTGTGCCGCCAATGGCCTGCACGGTGGACACGCGGCCGGACTTGACCACATCGGAGTCGGCGCCAAAGACCAGGCCCTTGACCGCATTGTCATAGGCCACGATGCCGTCGATGGGCAGATAGCCACGGGGCGCAGGCTTATCCATCATGGCTTTTTCAGCGGCCTGTACGCACTGCAACAAAGGCAGCTTACCGTTATCGTCGAAGTACACGCCCACGCCCAGGTTGACCTTGTTGGGGTTGGTGTCGGCAGCAAATTGCTCGTTCAGACCCAGGATCGGGTCGCGGGGGGCCATTTCGACGGCGGAAAACAGAGACATGAAAAAGTCCTTGAATCAAGAGTGGGTGGGTGGCAGAGCAGGTCAAGCTGGGTTACGCTTGCCCGTTGGTCGCAATTTTAGCGGCCCCTGAACTGATTTCCGTCCATGACCGAGCTCGTTGCTGTTGCTACCCCCACCCCTGAGGGGCAATTCGTCCAATACCCGAATTCGCCCTTCGAGCTGTTCCAGCCCTATCCACCCGCGGGCGACCAGCCCACGGCGATTGCCAAGCTGGTCGAAGGCGTTCAGGACGGCGAGGTGTTCCAGACGCTGCTGGGTGTGACTGGCTCGGGCAAGACCTTCACCATGGCCAATGTGATTGCCCAGCTGGGGCGCCCGGCCATCGTGTTTGCGCCCAACAAGACGCTGGCGGCGCAGCTGTACAGCGAATTCCGCGAGTTCTTTCCGAAGAACGCGGTCGAGTACTTCGTCAGCTACTACGACTACTACCAGCCCGAGGCCTATGTGCCGCAGCGCGACCTGTTCATCGAAAAAGACAGCGCGATCAACGAGCACATCGAGCAGATGCGCCTGTCGTGCACCAAGAGCATTCTGGAGCGGCGCGATGTGGTGATCGTGGCCACGGTGTCGGCCATTTACGGCATCGGTAAGCCCGAGAGTTACCACCGCATGATCATGACGCTGCGGGTGGGTGACCAGATGGGCCAGCGTGATGTGATCGCGCAGCTGATCCGCATGCAGTACCAGCGCAACGACCAGGACTTCAGCCGCGGCAAGTTCCGGGTACGCGGCGATACGATCGATGTCTTTCCGGCGGAACACTCCGAGCTGGCCATCCGCATCGAACTGTTTGACGACGAGATCGAGAGCCTGCAGTTGTTCGACCCACTCACTGGCCGCATCCGCCAGAAGATCCCGCGCTTCACGGTGTACCCGTCGAGCCACTACGTCACGCCGCGTGACCAGGTGCTGGCCGCCATCGAAACCATCAAGATCGAGCTGGACCAGCGCCTCAAGGAACTGGTGGGCATGGGCAAGCTGGTCGAGGCACAGCGGCTGGAGCAACGCACCCGCTTTGACCTGGAAATGCTGCAGGAAGTGGGCCACTGCAAGGGCATTGAGAACTACACCCGGCACCTCTCGGGCGCGGCGCCGGGCGAGCCGCCCAGCACGCTGACCGACTACATGCCGCCCGACGCGATCATGTTCCTGGACGAGAGCCACCAGATGATTGGCCAGCTGAGCGCCATGTACAACGGCGATCGCTCGCGCAAGACCACGCTGGTGGAATACGGCTTTCGCCTGCCCAGTGCCCTGGACAACCGCCCGCTGAAGTTCGAAGAGTTTGAAAAGCGCATGCGCCAGTGCATCTTCGTCTCGGCCACCCCGGCCGACTACGAGATTCAGCACGCCGGGCAGGTGGCCGAACAGGTGGTGCGTCCCACCGGCCTGGTGGACCCCGAGGTGGAGGTGCGCCCGGCCACCCACCAGGTGGACGATGTGCTGCAGGAAATCCGCATCCGTGTTGAAAAACAGGAGCGGGTCTTGATCACCACGCTGACCAAGCGCATGGCCGAGCAGCTGACCGACTACCTGAGTGACAACGGCGTGAAGGTGCGCTACCTGCACAGCGATGTGGACACGGTCGAACGCGTGGAGATCATCCGCGACCTGCGTCTGGGCGCCTTCGATGTGCTGGTGGGCATCAACCTGCTGCGCGAGGGCCTGGACATTCCCGAGGTGTCGCTGGTGGCGATTCTGGACGCGGACAAGGAAGGCTTCTTGCGTGCCGAGCGCAGTCTGATCCAGACCATTGGCCGTGCCGCCCGCAATGCCTCGGGCAAGGCCATTTTGTACGCCGATGTGATCACCAAGTCCATGAAGAAAGCCATGGACGAGACCTTGCGCCGCCGTGAAAAGCAGATCGCCTGGAACGAGGCGCACGGCATCACGCCGCGCACCATCATCAAGCAGGTCAAGGACCTGATCGACGGGGTCTACAGCGAGAAGTCCGGCCAGGAGGCCGAACGCCTGGAGCAGGCCGCACTGCAAAGGGCCAAGGTCGAGGACATGAGCGAAAAAGACATCGCCAAGGCCATCAAGCAGCTTGAAAAGCAGATGATGGAGCATGCCCGCAACCTGGAGTTCGAAAAAGCCGCCCAGGCACGCGACCAGTTGGCCATCCTCAAAGAACAGGCTTTTGGCGCTGTTGGTGCAGACCGCCTTGTTGGATAACCCAGCGCGTTACTCGGGTTTAAGGTATACTTGAGTCGTTTAGTCGGGTTATCAACTTTCCAAGGAGCCTGCCATGCGATTAACGACGAAAGGACGGTTTGCCGTCACAGCCATGATCGATTTGGCTTTGCGCGAGCAGGCGGGCCCGGTGACGCTTGCCGCCATCAGCCAGCGCCAGCACATTTCCCTGTCTTATCTGGAACAGTTGTTTGGAAAGCTGCGTCGTCAGGAGCTGGTGGAGTCCACCCGAGGCCCTGGCGGTGGCTACACGCTGGGCAAGAAAGCCGTCGACATTTCGGTGGCTGACATCATTTTGGCGGTCGATGAGCCGCTGGACGCCACCCACTGCGGTGGCAAGGAAAACTGTCAAGGCGATGGTGATGGCCCCTGCATGACACACGATTTGTGGGCAGCCCTGAATGCCAAGATGGTTGAATTTTTGCAATCCGTCTCGCTCAAAAAGCTGGTGGATGACCAAGTTGCAAAAGGCGTGGTGGTGGAGCACAAACCCATGATCAAGCGCGCCATCTCAAGTACTCCGGTCGTCAAGCCTATACGCGTGACCGGCCCCAATTCCGTTTTTGACCTGGGCAAGGTCTTGTCCAAATCCTGAAGAAGTTACAAGCATTACCATGGACACAACACCTCATTTTCCCGTTTACATGGACTACGGCGCGACCACGCCGTGCGACCCGCGCGTGGTCGACGCCATGATTCCCTGGTTGCGCGAGCATTTCGGCAATCCGGCGTCGCGCAGCCACGCTTGGGGCTGGGAAGCCGAAGAAGCGGTTGAAAAAGCCCGCAAGGACGTGGCCGACCTGATCGGCGCTGACTCGCGCGAAATCGTCTGGACCAGCGGCGCGACCGAGTCCAACAACCTGGCCCTCAAGGGTGCGGCGCAGTTCTACAAGTCGCGCGGCAAGCACCTGATTACCGTCAAGACCGAGCACAAAGCTGTGCTCGACACCATGCGCGAACTCGAGCGTCAGGGTTTTGAGGCGACCTATTTGGATGTCCAGGAAGACGGCTTGCTGAGCATGGACGCGCTCAAGGCTGCCATCCGTCCCGACACCATCCTGATCAGCGTCATGTTCGTGAACAACGAAATTGGCGTGGTGCAGGACATTGCGGGCATCGGCGCCCTGTGTCGCGAGAAGGGCATCGTTTTCCATGTCGACGCGGCGCAGGCCACGGGCAAGGTCAAGATCGACCTGAACTCCCTGCCAGTGGACCTGATGAGCCTGGCCTCGCACAAAACCTATGGCCCTAAAGGCATTGGCGCCCTGTACGTGCGTCGTAAGCCGCGTGTGCGCCTGGAAGCGCAGATGCACGGCGGTGGCCACGAGCGCGGCATGCGCTCGGGCACGCTGCCCACGCACCAGGTCGTCGGCATGGGCGAGGCTTTCCGTTTGGCCCGTCTTGAGATGGACCAGGACAATGCCAAGGCCGCCGCGCTGCACAAGCGGCTGATCGACGGCCTGTCCGATCTGGAGCAGGTGTTCCTGAACGGCCACGCCACCCAGCGCGTGGCACAGAACATCAACATGAGTTTCAACTTTGTCGAAGGCGAGTCGCTGATCATGGGCATCAAGGGTCTGGCGGTGTCGTCAGGCTCGGCCTGCACCTCGGCCAGCCTGGAGCCCAGCTATGTGCTGCGCGCCTTGGGCCGCAGCGACGAACTGGCCCACAGCAGCCTGCGCATGACGATTGGCCGCTGGACCACCGAAGAAGAAATTGACTTTGCCATCCAGACCATCCGCGAGAACGTCGCCAAGCTGCGCGAACTCAGCCCGCTGTGGGAGATGTACAAGGACGGTATCGACCTGTCGACCATCCAGTGGGCTGCCCACTGACAGCTAAGGAGAAGATCATGGCTTATTCAGAAAAAGTGGTTGACCACTACGAAAACCCCCGCAACGTCGGCTCCTTCGACAAGGGCGACGAAGACGTCGGTACCGGCATGGTGGGCGCGCCCGCCTGCGGCGACGTGATGAAGCTGCAGATCAAGGTGAACCCGGCCACGGGCATCATCGAAGACGCACGTTTCAAGACCTACGGCTGCGGTTCGGCCATTGCATCGAGCTCGCTGGTGACCGAGTGGGTCAAGGGCAAGACGCTGGACGAGGCTGCTGCGCTCAAAAACAGCGAGATCGCTGAAGAACTCGCCTTGCCACCGGTCAAGATCCACTGCTCCATCCTGGCCGAAGACGCCATCAAGGCGGCGGTCGACGACTACAAGAAAAAACACGCGAACTGAGCATGGCCATCACCGTCAGCGAAGCCGCCGCCCGGCACGTCAACCGTTACCTCACCAAGCGTGGCAAGGGCCTGGGCGTGCGCCTGGGCGTCAAGACCACCGGGTGTTCCGGCTTGGCGTACAAGCTGGAATACGTGGACGAAGCCGAACCCGAAGACGTGATCTTCGAGGCGCACGGCGTCAAGGTGCTGGTCGACCCCAAGAGCCTGGCCTACATCGACGGCACCGAGCTGGACTTTGTGCGCGAAGGCCTGAACGAAGGGTTCCGCTTTAACAACCCCAACGAGCGTGACCGCTGCGGTTGCGGCGAGTCGTTTCGCGTGTGAAGTCCCTGCAGGCCAACGACTTTGAGTTGTTCGAGCTGCCGCAGCAGTTCGCGCTGGACCGCGCACAGCTCGACGAACGCTGGAAAGCCCTGCAGCGCGAAGTCCATCCCGACCGTTTTGCGGCCCAGGGCGCTGCCGCACAGCGCATGGCCATGCAGTGGTCGGTGCGCATCAATGAGGCCTACCAACGCCTCAAAGACCCGCTCAAACGCGCTGCGTATCTCTGTGAGCTGCGAGGACAACCGGTCAATGCCGAAAGCAACACCACCATGCCGCCTGCCTTTTTGATGCAGCAGATGGAGTGGCGCGAAGCACTTGAAGACACCAGCGACGTCGCAGCGCTTGAGAACCTGGCTGACGATGTGGCTGCCGAGCGCAGCCGTGTGCAGCAATCGCTGGGACAATTGCTGGATGTGCAGCAAGACGTCCAGGCCGCTGTAGGGCAGGTGAGGGCGCTGATGTTCATCGAGCGTTTCACCACTGAGGTGAACGCCAAGCTGGATCAACACTCATAAACCATGGCGCTATTGCAGATTTCCGAACCCGGCCAGTCGCTGGACCCGCATCAGCGGCGTATTGCCGTGGGTATCGACCTGGGGACGACCCATTCGTTGGTGGCGTCTGTACGCCACGGTGTGGCCGAGTGCCTGCCCGATGGCAATGGGCAGGTGATCCTGCCCTCGGTGGTGCGTTACCTGCCGGGTCAGGGCCGCCAGATTGGTATCGAGGCCCAGGTCAACGCTGCGCAAGACCCCGCCAATACCGTCGCCTCGGTCAAGCGCTTCATGGGCCGTGGCTTGAAAGATGTGGCGCATCCCGAAAAGCTGCCCTACCGTTTTGTCGATCAGCCCGGCATGTTGGGCATCGAGACGGTGCAGGGTGTCAAGTCGCCGGTGGAGGTGAGTGCCGAGATTCTGGCCACGCTGCGTTTTCGGGCTGAAGACACTTTCAACGATGACCTGTATGGCGCAGTGATCACCGTCCCCGCCTACTTTGACGATGCTCAGCGCCAGGCCACCAAGGATGCTGCCCAGTTGGCCGGCATCAACGTACTGCGGCTGATCAATGAGCCCACCGCTGCGGCGATTGCCTACGGCCTGGACAACGCGGCCGAAGGCATCTACGCCGTGTTTGACTTGGGCGGTGGCACCTTCGACATTTCCATCCTGCGCCTGACACGTGGTGTCTTCGAGGTCATGGCCACCGGGGGCGATTCAGCCCTGGGCGGCGATGACTATGACCGTGCCCTGGCCGATTGGGCTTTGGCGCAGATGAGTGGCGTACAGGCCGAAACGGCGCAAGACAAAACGCGGCTCAAAACCGCAGCACGCGTTGCCAAAGAAGCGTTGACCGACAGCGCCAGCACCAGCTTGAATGTGGAACTGACTTCGGGCCGTTTGAGCGTGCCAGTCGCCAGGGCCGACTTTGAAGGCGTGACTGCCGCGCTCACGCAGCGCTGCCTGTCCGCCGTGCGCAAGGCTTTGCGTGATGCAGGCCTCTCGAAAGAAGAAGTCAAAGGCGTGGTCATGGTGGGCGGCTCGACCCGCATGCCGCAAATCCAGAGCGCCGTGGGTGACTTTTTTGGCCAAGCCCCGCTCAACAACCTCAACCCTGACGAGGTGGTGGCGTTGGGCGCTGCCATCCAGGCCAACCAGCTGGCGGGCAACGACAGCGCTGGCGACCTGCTGCTGCTGGATGTGATCCCGCTGTCCTTGGGCATCGAGACCATGGGTGGGCTGGTCGAGCGCATCGTGCCGCGCAACCAGACCATTCCCACCGCCATGGCACAGGACTTCACCACCTATCAGGACGGCCAGACGGCACTTGCGCTGCATGTGGTGCAGGGCGAGCGCGACTTGGTGCAGGACTGCCGCAGCCTGGCGCGCTTTACGCTGCGCGGGATTCCGCCGATGGCTGCCGGTGCGGCGCGTATTCGTGTCACCTTCACCGTGGATGCCGATGGCTTGCTGCAAGTCAGCGCCAAAGAGCAACTCAGCGGCGTGGAAGCGCGTATTGACGTCAAACCCTCTTACGGTTTGAGCGATGATCAAATTGCCACCATGCTGCAAGACAGTTTCGCGACCGCGCAAGAGGACATGCAGGCGCGCGCCTTGGTTGAAGCCCGTGTGGACGCCGACCGCATGCTGCTGGCCACGCGCAGCGCCTTGCAGGCTGATGGCCATCTGCTCAGTCAGGACGAGCGCGCTGCGATCGACGCCTTGATGGACGCATTGCAGCAAGCCATCGCTACCGAAAGCAACGCCAAGGCACTCGAAGACCAGACGCTGGTTTTGGCCAAAGGCACCGAGGCTTTTGCCGCCGAGCGCATGAACCAGAGCATCCAGAAGGCCCTGGCCGGGCAAAGCATTCAGAACGTTTAAGAGGCGAGACCATGCCTGTCATCAAGATTCTTCCCCATGCAGAGTTGTGCCCCCAAGGCGCCGAGATCACCGCCGCTGCTGGCACCAGCATTTGCGAAGCGCTGCTGGAAAACCAGATCAACATCGAGCATGCCTGCGACATGAGCTGCGCTTGCACGACTTGCCATGTGATCGTGCGCGAGGGTTTTCGCAGCCTCAACGAGATGGAAGAGACCGAGGAAGACCTGCTCGACCGTGCCTGGGGCCTGGAGCCCGATTCGCGCCTGAGCTGCCAAGCCATTGTGGGGCGCGAGAACCTGGTGGTCGAGATTCCCAAGTACACCATCAACCACGCCAAAGAAAACCACTAAGATCGGTGTCATGAGACAAATCGTCCTCGACACTGAAACCACGGGCCTGTCTGCTGAAGGCGGAGACCGCATCATCGAAATTGGCTGCGTGGAGCTGGTGGCCCGAAAGCTCACGGGCAACAATCTGCATTTCTACATCAACCCCGAGCGCGACAGCCATGAAGACGCGCTCAAGGTGCACGGCATCAGCAACGAATTTTTGCGCGACAAGCCCAAGTTTGCCGAGCTGGTCGATGAAATCCTGGCCTATGTGCAGGGCGCGGAAGTCATCATCCACAACGCGCCCTTTGACCTCGGTTTTCTGAACAAAGAGCTTGAGCGTCTGGGACGCCCCGCTTTCAAGACCTTCACCGATGGGGTCATCGATACCCTGGTCATGGCCAAGGAACTGTTCCCTGGTAAACGCAACAGCCTCGATGCGCTGTGCGACCGACTGGAAGTGGACAACTCCGGACGTACACTCCACGGCGCTTTGCTCGATGCCGAACTGCTGGCGGACGTGTACATCAACCTGACGCGTGGGCAAGAAGCGCTGTTGATGGATGCACCTGCAGAGGCTGAGTCCGGACCAGCACTTGGACAAGGCATCAAGCTCGATTTGTCGACATTCAAATTGTCTGTCGTGATGGCCAACGCCCAGGAAGTAGAAGAGCACCAGAATGTTCTGCTGCAAATGGACAAAGCCAGCGGGGGTAAAACGGTCTGGCGCAGTCTCGAGTCTGAGCAACTCTGAAAAGTTGTGGCATAATAGCGGTCTTCGCTGCTACAGCAGTGACGGGTGATTAGCTCAGCGGTAGAGCACTGCCTTCACACGGCAGGGGTCACATGTTCGATCCATGTATCACCCACCAATTTGACAACCCTGCAAGTTTGAAGCTTGCAGGGTTTTTTATTTTGGGTATCAAGTTAATTGAATTTGAACAAAATTAATAGCGCTCTTTTCTATCGCATTGACTCGTTTTATTTAGGGTTTGTCCTTAAATAAATTAATTTATAAAAATTATTTAAAAGTTACAATTTGGAAAAAATCAAACCTGTTGTTTCAACAGTTTTGATTTGTCAGTATTATTTCTCACAGAGTTTTATGCCTCTCTTTGCATTGCTCGCTGGCTGGTTTCAGCGTGTGCCTCACCCAGGCAAGAAGCAGCGTTTTGCGCTGCTTGAGCTTGGCATGGGGCTCTTGTTGCTGTTACTTGTGCATGTTGTGGCAATGCACTACCTGGAAGGCTTCGACTGGTGGACATCCATCTGGCTGACCTTCATCACGGTTGCTACCGTAGGCTATGGCGATGTTTCTGCCAAAACCGTCTGGGGACAAGTTGCAACCCTGGCACTGCTGGTGATTCCCGGCATTGTGCTTTTCTCAAAACTTCTCAGTGAAATTGTCGATAGAAACGCAGTGCGCAGAGAGCGGCAGCTCAAAGGCGCGTGGAGATGGCCCATGAAAGAACATATTCTGGTATTCAATGCACCTCAAAACGTCGAAAACTACATGTCTATTGTGGTGAGCGAATTTGTGAAATATCCCCAGTACGAGCACGCGCCTGTCCAGGTGGTATCAACACGCTTTCCCAATGGCTTGCCTACCCGTTTGCAGGACATGAATGTTCTTCTTTACACCGGCTCAGGTAATTCTGATGAAACACTGGCTGCAGTCAATGTGGCTTTGGCCAAGGTGGTGATTGTTCTTGCTCCGGACCCAGAACAAGAAGACTCTGATGCGGCCACCTTTGACTTGGTCCATCGCATACGTGATACCGGCTCAAAAGCCTATATCGTTGCTGAGTCCATTCGCGATAGCAACCGCCGACGTATTCGTGCTGCTGGTGCAAACGCAACCATGAGACCCATACGTGCTTATCCTGAAATTGCAGTTCGTGCTGTATTGGCTCCGGGTTCGGAGTTGGTCATCGAGGAGTTGTTCGACAGCGCTGGCAGTGAGTACCGCCGCATCGATGTGCCAAAGACACAAATGCTGTGGGGGGAGGTGACCTCACGTTGTATTGGTGCAGATCTCGGTACTCCCTTGGCCTTCGTTGATCTTGAAGGCAATATCGTCATCAACCCTTTGGGCTCAAAGCCTGCAGAGTTCACCGGTTTGATACTTGCTGTGCTGGATACGGCGACTTGGCAAGATGAAGATTTGATCCGAGCCCTCAAAGATTGATGTGTTTTTACAAACCAGTGTCTGACGTGGTTGTCGGGTGTGTCCAATGAACGTCTTGTGGGCGGTGTTGTTGCTGGTGTGCTCGAACGTTTTCATGACGTTTGCCTGGTATGGACACCTGAAAAGTCTGTCGGCAGCTCCGCTGTGGACGGCCATTGTGGTCAGCTGGGGAATCGCTTTTTTTGAGTATCTTCTGCAAGTGCCAGCCAATCGCATAGGTTTTCAGACCCTGAGTTTGGGGCAGCTCAAGGTCATGCAGGAGGTCATCACACTTCTGGTCTTTGTCCCATTCAGTGTTTATTTCATGCAGCAACCGCTCAAGCTGGACTACGTTTGGGCTGGGCTGTGTCTGGTCGGCGCGGTGTATTTCGTGTTTCGCGCTTGAGGGCGTAACGTCCCATGTCCAGACCCTCGGTGTTGATGGCGGGTTGTACGCCCATGATCTGATCGGCGAGTACCTGTGCACTGCCGCAAGCCATGGTCCAACCCAGCGTGCCGTGGCCAGTATTGAGGTACAGATTGCTCAAGGGTGTCGCGCCAACCAAAGGCGTGCCATCGGGTGTCATGGGTCGCAGGCCGGTCCAGAACTCTGCCTGGCTCAGGTCGCCGCCCGCGAACAATTCGCGGGTCACTTTTTCCAGGGTCTGGCGGCGTCTGGGGTTCAGGCGCAAATCAAAGCCGCCAAGCTCGGCCATGCCGCCCACACGAATGCGGTCGCCAAGACGGGTGACAGCGATCTTGTAGGTTTCATCCAGCACGGTGGACTGGGGCGCCAGCGCGTCATTGGTGATGGGTAGCGTGAGCGAATAGCCTTTGACCGGATAGACAGGAATGTCCAAGCCCAGAGGTAGGAGCAAATCGCGTGAATAGCTGCCCGCGGCCAACACATAGCGGTCCGCATGCAGCGTCGTTTGATCAGCGAGGGTGATGCCTTGCAGGCGCTGACCATCGTGCTGCAGATGGCTCACGCTTTGGCCATAAAGAAACTTGACGCCCAGCTCAGTGGCCTTGGTTGCCAGTTGCAACGTGAATTGGTGGCAGTCCCCCGTTTCATCGTTGGGTAGGCGCAGGCCACCGCAGAAACTGGCGCTGGCGTGGGCCAGGCCGGGCTCGGTGCGAATCACGCCAGCACGGTCGAGCAATTCAAAGGGCACGCCGCAGGCTTGCAGCACTTCCACATCGCGTTGTGCAGCGTCCAATTGGGCCTGGGTGCGGAACAGTTGCAGGGTGCCTGCGCTGCGCTCGTCGTAGTGCAAGCCCACCTCTGCGCGCCAGTTGCGCAGGCAGTCGCGGCTGTACTCGGACAGGCGCATCATGCGTTCCTTGTTGAGGGCGTAGCGTGGTGCCGAGCAGTTGGCCAGCATTTGTGCCATCCAGCGCATCTGGAAGCAGGAGCCGTCCAGGCGGATGGCGAGCGGCGCATGGCGCTGGAACAGCCATTTCATGGCTTTTAAAGGAATGCCGGGGGCGGCCCAAGGCGTGGAGTAGCCTGGCGAGACTTGTCCTGCGTTGGCATAGCTCGTTTCCAGTGCCGCACCAGGTTGACGTTCAATCACGGTGACCTCTGCGCCCTGGCGTGCCAACGCCCAAGCTGTGGTGGTGCCAATCACGCCTGCGCCGAGAACAACAACTTTCATGAACAATTCCTCAATGAATCAATGTTTTGTGATGTTATGGATTAATCGCAGAAATAAATCTTGAAAAATTTGCTCATCAAAGCAAAAATAACTGTTTTGGACTCTTGATGTGCAAGGCGGCAACAAATGTTTGAACTGGACACCATAGACCGCAGAATTCTGGACGTTTTGCAGCGCCAAGGACGTATCACCATGACCGAGTTGGGCGAGCAAGTGGGCTTGTCCACATCGCCGTGTTCAGAGCGGGTCAAGCGCCTGGAGCGTCAGGGGTTGATCAGTGGCTACCACGCCCACGTGAACCCGCAAGGCCTGGGGCGTGCGTTGCTGGTGTTCATCGAGATCACGCTCTCGCAAAAGTCGCCGCAGATTTTTGAGGCCGTGCGCAAAGAGGTCGGGGCGATGCCCGAGGTGTTGGAGTGCCATCTGGTTTCAGGCAGTTTTGACTACCTGCTCAAAGCTCGCTTGCGGGCGATGACCGAATACCGCGACTTGCTGGGCAAAATCCTGAAAAAAATCCCTGTGCCTGCGCAATCCAACAGCTATGTGGTGATGGAAGAGATCAAGGAAACCCTGGTCCTGCCGCTGGACCGTTAACGTTTGGGTTTCAGGTGATCAACAACGCCCTGAAGTCGTTGACATTGGTGTGTGTCGGACCGGTAAACACCAAGTCGCCCAAAGGCTCGAAGAAACCATACGCATCGTGACGAGCCTGGTAGCTGGACAGCTTCATGCCCAGGCTTGCGGCGCGTTGCAAAGTGTCTGGCGAGACACGGGCCCCGGCGTTGTCTTGCACACCGTCAATGCCGTCGGTGTCGGCGGCAAGCGCCCATACCCCAGACTGTCCCTGCAGACCTTCGGCCAGTCCCATACAGAACTCGCCTGCACGGCCTCCGCGCCCCTTGGCGGCGCCTGCTGGCAAAGGCTTGACCGTCACGGTTGTTTCCCCGCCGCTGAGTAAAACGCAAGGTCGCTGGAAGGGGCCTTTACCCTGTGCAATGGCGCGGGCGAGGGCGGCGTGCACTTTGCCCACGTCGCGCGATTCGCCTTCGATCTCGTCACTCAGAATGTAGGCGGGCAGGCCTGCTTGCTCGGCGAGCTCCGCTGCCGCTTGCAGGGACTGCATGGGCGTGGCGATCATGTGCAGCTGTTGAGTCGCAAACACGGGTGCGCTGGGTTTGGGTGTTTCCAGCTGCCCCTCATTCAGTGCCTTCAAAACAGGTGTCGGCAGCTCAATGCGATAGCGTTCCAGAATGGCCAGTGCGTCTGCACACGTGCTGGGGTCCGCCACAGTAGGACCGCTGGCGATCACGCTGGGGTCATCGCCCGGCACATCGCTGATCATCAGCGTGACCACTTGCGCCGGGGCGCAGGCGGCGGCCAGGCGACCGCCTTTGATGCGCGACAGGTGCTTGCGCACGCAATTCATTTCCACAATGTTTGCGCCGCTGCCGAGCAATTGCTGGTTGATGCGTTGTTTGTCCTGCAGGATGAGCCCTTCTGCGGGCAGCGTCAGCAGGGCAGAGCCACCGCCAGAAATCAGGCACAGCACCAGATCGTCAGGCGTCAGGTCTTGTGTCAGCTCCAGCATGCGCTGGGCAGCTTGCAAGCCTGCAGCATCGGGCACGGGGTGCGCGGCTTCCACGATGTCAATGCGTTGTGCCAAACCCGCAGGCCGCTGTGGCGTGTGGTCATAGCGCGTGACCACCAGGCCAGACAAGGGGGCATCGGCTGGCCACAAAGCCTCGACCGCATGCACCATGGCACCAGCGGCTTTACCCGCGCCCAGTACCAGTGTTCTGCCTTTGGGAACAGGCGGTAAGAAAGCCGCCGTGTTGTGAGCAGGCAAAGCGCGGCGCACAGCTGCATCGTAGAGCTTGCGCAAAAAGTCTTGGGGGTGGTTTGCCTCTGTGCTCATGCAAGGTGCCCGAGTCAAAAAGCTAATTATTGACTCAACCAGCCTTTGATGCGTTCGGACATTTTTTCGGCAGAAATGCCATAGCGGTCATGTAACGTTGGCAAAGCTCCGGCATCCAGAAATGCATCTGGCAGGGCCAGCATACGGAACTTGGTGGGGGCGGCGCCTTCGCGCAGCAGCAGGCTGGCCACGGCCTCACCCAGACCACCGACGACAGAGTGGTTCTCGGCAACGACGACCAGACGACCTGGCTTACGCACTTCGGCCAGGATGGTGGCTTCGTCCAGAGGCTTGATGGTCGGGCAGTGCAGCACAGCTACATTCACGTTGTCGGTTTCGAGCTGCTTGGCCACTTCGAGCGTGCGCATGGTCATGAAGCCGCTGGAGATGACCAGCACATCGCTGCCTTCGCGCAGCATCTTGGCTTTGCCGAGTTCAAACTTGTAGTTGTATTCGTCCAGCACCAGCGGCACGTTGCCGCGCAGCAGGCGCATGTAGACCGGGCCCTGGTGAGCGGCAATTTGCGGTACGGCCTGCTCGATGTCGAGCGCATCGCAAGGGTCCACCACCGTCAGGCCAGGGATGGCGCGCATCATCGCCAGGTCTTCGGTGGCCTGGTGGCTAGGGCCGTAGCCCGTGGTCAGGCCGGGCAGTGCGCAGCAGATTTTGACGTTGAGGTTTTCCTCGGCGATTACCTGGTGGATGAAGTCGTAGGCGCGTCGTGTGCCGAACACGGCGTAAGTCGTGGCAAATGGCACCAGGCCGGTCTTGGCCATACCGCCCGCAGCGCCCATGAGTAATTGCTCGGCCATACCCATCTGGAAAAAGCGCTCCGGATAAGCCTGCGCGAAAAGATGCAGGTCGGTGTATTTGGCAAGATCCGCAGTCATGCCTACCACTTTTGGGTGCTCAGCCGCGTAGGCCACCAGGGCTTTTCCGAATGGGGCGGCTTGTACGCGCTGGCCTTCGGATGCGATCGAGGCAATCATGGCCGATGTGGTCAGCCGGGGTTTTTTGTCAGTCACAGCATTCATTTTCATCAGGCCTCAGGGTTGGGTCGCGTCCAGAATGTCGAGCGCTTGTTGCCACTCTGGCGGGTCGACACGGATGAAGTGGTTTTTCTCTCGTGTTTCCAAGAAAGGCACGCCTTTGCCCATCAGCGTGTCGCACAGGATCACGCGGGGTTTGGCATCAGTCAGTGCACGTGCGGCATCGAAAGCCCGCAGCACGGCGGGCATGTGATTGCCATCGACGCGTTGCACATGCCAGCCAAATGCCGCCCATTTGTCGGCCAGTGGCTCAAAGCCCAACACCTTGCTGGATGGGCCGTCGGCCTGCTGGTTGTTGATGTCCACCATGCAGATCAGATTGCCCAGCCCGTGGTGGGCCGCAGACATGGCCGCTTCCCATACCGAGCCTTCATCGAGCTCACCATCGGACATGGAGTTGTAAACAAAAGCGGGACTGTTTTGATGACGCAGACCCAACGCAATACCTACGGCAATGGGCAGCCCTTGACCGAGAGATCCACCTGAAATTTCCATACCAGGCGTATACGTGGCCATGCCGCTCATGGGCAAGCGACTGTCATCGCTGCCATAGGTTTCCAGCTCAGATTCGGGGATGATTCCCGCCTCGATCATGGCCGCGTAGTGTGCAATGGCGTAGTGGCCATGCGACAGCAGGAAGCGATCGCGGTCTGCCCAGTCAGGATCGTTGGGGTGGAAATTCATCGCATGACCATAGGCCACAGCCAGCACATCTGCGTAGCCCAAAGCCTGGCCGACATAGCCTTGGCCCTGCACTTCGCCCATGCGCAATGCGTAGCGGCGGATGCGCCAGGCACAGCGTGCCAATTCGGCAAGTTTGGCTTGCGGGTGGGACATGGAAACTCCTTAAAAGCGAAGAGGGGGTGTTATTTAAGAATGACAGCCGGCACGTACGAGACCAGCATCAGCACCCCAAAGGCCACAATGTAGAAAGGCGTCATGGCGCGGACTGTTTGCCCGACTTTCACCTTGGCTAACGAGCTGGTGATGAACAATGTGGTGCCAACAGGCGGGGTGTACAGACCAATGGCCAGGTTGACGACCATCATGATGCCCAGCTGGACAGGATCCATGCCCACGCTTTGCGCCAGCGGCAAAAACACAGGGGTCAGTAGGAGGACGGCAGCTGGCAGGTCAATGAACATGCCCACAAAAAGCATCATCAAATTCATCAACAAGATGATGAGCCAGCCCGTATCGATGTTCGCCGTTACCCAAGCCGTGATGTGCTGCGGCAACTGATCAAAGGTCAGTAGCCAGCCAATCGTGGAGGAGGCCATGATTACCAGCAAGACCACACCTGTTGCCACACCTGCTTCCACGATGGCATGGTGCAAGCGTTTGAAGGACAGATCGCGGTACATGACAGCCGAGACCAGACCGGCGTACAGAGTCGACAGCACGGCAACTTCTGTGGGCGTGGCAATACCAAAGCGCAGGAACACCACGATGAAGACTGGCAGCACCAGAGCAGGAGAAGCTAGCAGCAGGTTGCGTCGCAGGGCGGCACGGTCCGCAGCGGCTGTTTCGCGGGGCAGGTTGTCTCGCTTGCCCACATACCAACAGGCTGCCATGAAACCACCGCACAACAGGAGGCCCGGTAGGATGCCTGCATAAAACAATGCTGCAATCGAGGTGTTCGAGCTCAGCGCATACAGAATCAGCGGGATCGAGGGCGGAATGATGATGTCAATGGTTGCTGCTGAAGCCAGTGATGCGGCCGAGAACGCCATGGGGTAGCCCAAGCGACGGTGCCAGGGCATGAGCAAAGAGCCGATGGCCGAGGCGTCGGCAACTGCAGAGCCGGAAACGCCACCAAACAAAGTAGAAGACAGCACACTTACTTGGGCCGGACCGCCATGCCAGCGCCCCACCAGGGTCGATAGCATGCCCACCAAGGCTTCGCCTAACCGTCCACCCATCATGAGGGCTCCGGTTAGCATGAAAAACGGGATCGCAATCAGAGGAAAGCTTTGTACTTGCGAGACCATTTGCTGTACCAGCAGGTCCAGTGGAATACGGTCAGAGGTGGCTGCTGCGCCCAATGCGGCCAGCAGCAAAGCGTGTGCAATCGGCACTGCTGCCACGGCAGCACCCAGAAAAATCAGCAAAATCAAAAAGCTCATGGTCTACATCCTGTGGGTGCGGGGTCAGCCTTGCGCAGTAGATGCGCCCGAGGAAGTGTCTGCTGCAGCTGGAAAACTGACAGTGCCTTGCCACACGCGCCAGGCCGATTGAAGTGCCAGTAGTGAGAGCATGAGCATGCCGCCTAGCATGCACCCATAGGTCACTGAGCCAGGCACCTGCAAGATCGGGGAGCGTTCGTCAGCCACGATGTCCAGCATGCCGTAGGTAGACCAGGACAGCATGGCGTACATGACGGCCACCACGCTCCAGCAGGTCACGCCCATCAGACGGCGCACAGAGGGAGCCACCGATTCCACCAAGAAAGTAGTAGCAATGTGGCTGCCGTGCAGGGTCGCCAAAACAATGCCGGCCATCACAAGCCAAGGAAACAGCAACTCGGGCAACTCGTTAGCCCATTGCAAG
>NZ_JAYPVP010000010.1:79087-85806 GCF_038134685.1 Limnohabitans sp.
TGCTGCCCATGCTGTAACGCAACACAGTGTTGGCTGTAAGAATCACAAAAATGACGCAAGAGGTGATCCAGAGAATGGTCTTGCAAACAGACGCAATTAACCATTCGAGCCAGCCGGACTCGGTTTTATTCATGAGGGAGTACTCCTATTGAGTTGATCGGCTTGCAACATGCAAGCCGATCGCTCAGAGGTCAGCGAGTTTATTGCGCGCGAGAAGCGGCAACTACTTTTTTAACGAAGGGGCCAATCGGGCTGCCTTCCCACTTGGTCACAACGGATGCAGTGGCTTGCTGGAATGCAGCTTTGTTCACCGCATCAACCTGCGTACCTTTGGCTTTGAGTTCGGCGACCAGAGAGTCGTCGCTTTCCTTGGACAGTTTGCGTTGCAAAGCTGTAGCTTCGTTGGAGGCTTCCTGAACGGCCTTGCGATCGGCATCAGACAGGCGATCCCAAGTGCGCTTGCTCATCAGGAAGGGCGTCATTTCGTACTTATGGCCAGTCAGGGAGACGTACTTCTGCACTTCATACAGCTTGGCCGAGTAGATGTTGGTAAGAGGGTTTTCCTGACCATCGACCACGCCTTGTTGCAGAGCCACATACAGCTCGGAGAACTTGATTTGTTGCGCTTCGGCGCCCAGAGCTTGCATGATATCCACGGTTACGGAGTCAGGAGGCGTGCGCATTTTCAGACCCTTGAGGTCTTCAGGCTTAAGCAGTGCGCGCTTGCTGTTGCTCATGTTGCGGATGCCGTTGTCCCAGTAACCCAGAACAATCATGCCTTTTTCAGCAGTTTTTGCTGCCAGTTCCTTGCCGACAGGGCCGTCCATGATTTTCCAGGCCTGGGGCAGGTCGGCAAAAAGGAAGGGCAGGCCAAAGGCAGCGTACTCGGGTACGGTATTGGCTACAGCGCCTTGAGAGTTGGCAGAAATGTCGAGCGCACCGGTGCGAAGTGCAGTCACCATAGCAGCGTCATCGCCCAACTGAGCGGAAGGTGCAACGGTGACTTCAATGCGACCGTTTGAGCGTGCTTTGACTTCGTCGGCAAATTTCACAGCTGCCGTGTGGCGGGGGCTGCCCACCGGGTTGCCGTGACCTAGGGTCAATTTGACCGCTTGGGCAGACGCAAATGTGGACACCGCCATCAGCGATGTGACCAGCAGCGTGCGGCGCAGGGTACTGAATTTGTTCATGGTTTGTCTCCTTTTGGAATGATTCGTGGCCTATGTTGACCACGGGTTGGGGGGAATCAGTGGATGAGCATGCCGCCGTTCACGTCAAGCGTGACGCCGGTGCAGTATTTGGAAAGATCGCTGGCGAGGAACACCACGCACCCAGCCACATCATTGGGTTCGCCAATACGGGCCAGAGGGATGCCGTCCAGAATGCCTTGACGCTTGTCTTCGGGGATTTTGCCTTTGTTGATGTCGGTGGCGATCAGGCCTGGCGTCACGCAATTGACACGGATGTTGCTGCCGCCATATTCGCGGGCCATGGCACGGGCCAGGCCGAGTACGCCGGCTTTGGCGGCGGAGTAATGCGGGCCACCCAGAATGCCGCCACCACGTTGTGCGGACACGGAGGAGATACAGACGATCGAGCCGCTCTTTTGCTCGATCATGGTGGGAAGCATGGCTTGGGATGCGTAGAGCGTGCCACGCAGGCTGACGTCCATGATCTTGTCGTAGTCGCTGCCAGAAATGTCCAGGAACTTGGCGGGCTGGGTGATGCCGGCGTTGTTGACCAGGATGTCAATGCGACCGTACTTGGCCTTGATCTGCGCCGCAGCGGCTTCGCACGAAGCTTTGTCGATCACGTTGGCAACCAGACCCAGGTGCTCAGCGCCGAGTTGGGCTGCAGCGGCTTGGGGGTTGGCCTGTTCCAGGTCGAGGATGACGACCTTGGCGCCTTGCGCCGCCATCATGCGGGCGCTGGCAAAACCTAGGCCGTTGAGGCCGGCGCCGCCAGTGATGACGGCAACTTTGTCCTTGAGCAGCATTGAAGTCTCCTTTTGTGTTTCAACTGCAAGATGGGGGCGATTCTGTGCCCTGTGTCTGCATGACACAAACGATATAAACTCACGGACTGTTAAATTTCATTCATGTTGCATTGCAGCATGTGAGCGAATTTCAAACATGATTCCACCTCTAACCGCCTTGCAAGCCTTCGAAACCATTGCGCGCCGCAAGAGTTTTACGCTGGCTGCTGAAGAATTGCACCTTACGCCTTCGGCCGTGAGCCACCAGGTTGCCAAGCTCGAAGGTTTATTGCACGTTCGCCTGTTTGAGCGGTCAACTCGCGGAGTAGAGCTCACGCCAGCCGGGCAGCAATACCTGCAGCGTGTGGGGAGTGCGCTGGGAGCCATCAACACCGCCACTGAAGATCTGCGCCACGGTGTGCAGGACACGCTGTATGTGCACAGCAGCCCCAGTTTTGCCAGCTTGTGGCTGATGCCGCGCATTGCGCGTTTCACGGCTTTGCACCCGAACATTTCGCTGATGCTGTCGGCCTCGCACGTGCATTCGGATTTCCAGCTGGGTCAGATGGACATTGACATCCGCTATGGGCTGCCCAACTGGCCTAACCTGGAGGTGGAGCCCATCTTCACCGAAAAAATCATGCCCCTGGCCAGCCCTGAGTTCATTCGAGCGCATGCCTTGCATGAGCCCAAAGACCTGCTGCGTGTGCCGCTGATTCAGTCCAGCGTGAGCGTGGTGCAATGGGTCGACTGGTTTGGCCGTTATGGCGACGGCCTGCGCCCCGAACGCATGGGTCTGCGGTTTGATCGCGCCATGATGAGCCTGGACGCGGCAGTGCAAAAACTTGGGGTGGCCTTGGAAAGCCGCAGCATTGGCCAGTCCTTGATTGGCAGCGGAAAACTGCAAGCCGTGTTTGCCGAAAGCATGAGTGTGGAGGTGCAAGCCCACTTCATGGTCTACCCGGCCAGGCACGCATCGCGCCCTGAGGTCAAGAGCTTTGTGAAGTGGCTGCAGGACGAGGCGATGTCTTCAGCTTAAAAGTGAAATAAGTTCATCAAAACCTGAATATTCATCGCTTGAATTCATGTGGCTGGGTCGCAAGAATGGCGGCACATTGACCACAAACAGGAGACCGCGCTCCGTGCACAAGCAAGGACGCGAACACGATGAGCACCACTTTGCCCGCAGGCATGGCCAACGCCATTCGCTTTCTTTCCATTGACGCTATCGTCAAAGCCCAAGAGGGACACCAGGGCGTCCCTTTGGGCATGGCGGAAATCGCCACAGCCTTGTACACCCGCCATCTCAAGCACAACCCACTGGAGGCGGGCTGGTTTGACCGCGATCGCGTGGTGTTGTCCAACGGGCATGGGTCCATGTTGCTGTATTCGCTGCTGCACCTGTCGGGTTACCCCAAGTTTCCGATCGAGGAAATCCAGCGCTTTCGCGTGCTGGGTTCGGTTTGCGAGGGGCACCCCGAGCGCCCGCACGGCGCTGCACACGAGACGGCCAACGGCATTGAAGTGACCACTGGCCCGCTGGGGCAGGGTATTGCCAATGCCTTTGGTATGGCGGTGGCCGAAGCCTATTTGAACGCTCGCTTTGGCAGCGATCTTGTTAATCACAATACGTATGCATTTGTGGGCGACGGTTGCTTGCAAGAAGGCATTGGCCAGGAAATGATTTCTTTGGCTGGCCATTTGCAGTTGGGCAAACTGGTGCTGCTGTGGGATGACAACCAGATCACAGACGATGGCAGCACCGACTTGTCGATCAGCGAAAACGTCGCCGAACGCTTTCGTGTGGCCGGCTGGCATGTAGTGGAAGTGGATGGCCACAACCTCGAAGCAGTCTCGAATGCTCTTGCTGCGGCCAAAGCCGACCCGCGCCCATCCATGCTCGCTTGCCGCACTGTGATTGCGAAAGGTATCGCACGCCTGCAAGGCT
This sequence comes from Limnohabitans sp., assembly GCF_038134685.1. Taxonomy (GTDB): domain Bacteria; phylum Pseudomonadota; class Gammaproteobacteria; order Burkholderiales; family Burkholderiaceae_C; genus Limnohabitans_A. The sequence continues at coordinate 83,011 of NZ_JAYPVP010000010.1, forward strand.
TGCGCGGAGGCCACAGCGGTCGCTTGTATGAAGAAGACGCCCAAGCCGCACGCGAGCTGCTGGACTGGCCGCATGCCCCTTTTGTGCTGCCCTGCAATGTGGCGCAAGCCTGGCGTGATGCGGGTCAGCGCAGCCAAGGCGAATACGCTGCATGGAAACAGCGTGTGGCGGCATTGCCGGCTGCAGACCGCGCCGAATTCCAACGCGTCATGAAAGGCGAACTGCCCGCCAACTGGCAGCAAGTGTTGCTGGACTACAAGCAGCAAGCCTTGAGTGCGCCGCTGGCGCCCAGCGGCATTTTTATTTCGGGCGAGATCAACGATTTGCTCACCCCAGTGTTGCCGGAACGCATGGTGGGGTGTGCTGACCTGGAAGCGCCCACCAGCCACAAGCGTGGTCTGCAGGCCTTTACGGCGCAGGACCGCGCCGGTGCGTATGTCCATTGCGGTGTGCGCGAGCATGTGATGGGCGCCATGGCCAACGGCATGGCTGCGCACGGCGGCGTGATTCCCTTGTCTGTCACCTACCTGGCGTTCTCGGATTACGAACGACCGGCCATGCGCATGGCGGCGCTCATGGGGCTACCTGTCAAGTTTGTGTTCAGCCATGACAGCATTGGTATTGGCCGCAATGGTCCCACGCACCAGCCAGTTGAAATTTTGGCTTCGCTGCGTGCTATGCCCAATATGTGGGTCATGCGTCCGGCCGATGCCATTGAAGCTGCTGAATGTTGGGAGCTGGCGTTGCGGCACCAGGATGGCCCAGTCAGCATGGTGTTTGCACGACAGTCGCTGCCTTTGGTGCGTCAGGACGCCACCCGTGAGAACCTGACGAGCCGTGGCGCCTATGTGCTCCACGAGGCTGCCTGCGGGATGCGCCAGGTCACACTGCTGGCTACGGGGTCGGAGGTGTTGCTGGCGGTGCAAGCCCGCGAACAGCTGGAAGCGCAAGGCATCGCCACCGCCGTGGTCTCTATGCCTTGCTGGGAGCTTTTCCATCAGCAAGATGCGGCCTACCGCCAACATGTCCTGGGGCAGGGTGTTCGCATCGGCATCGAAGCTGCAGTGCGCCAAGGATGGGACGCGTATTTGGGGCTGGAAGGTGGCTTTGTCGGCATGAGCGGTTTTGGTGCCAGTGGCCCGGCAGATGAACTCTACAAACTCTTTGGCATCACGCCAGAAGCCGTGGTGGTTGAAGCGCACCGCCTGTTGGGGCACTGATCATGAACATTGTTTTTCTGGATAGCGACACCATTTCGCCTGAAACCACCCTGCGTTCCCCCGCGTTTGCGCACCAGTGGCATCAATACGATCGCACCACATCAGACCAAGCCGCTGAGCGCATTGCAGATGCTGACATCGTCATCGTCAACAAGGTCAAGCTCAGTGCAGAAACGCTCGCGAAAGCGCCCCACCTAAAGCTGATCGCTGTGGCCGCCACCGGCACCGACAACATCGATTTGGCCGCTTGCCAGCAGCGCGGCATTGTGGTGAGCAACGTGCGCAACTACGCCAAGCACACCGTGCCTGAACACACCTTCGCGCTGATCTTTGCCTTGCGCCGAAGCATCTGCGCCTACCGGGATGCCGTCAAGGCGGGGCGCTGGCAAGAGGCCGCGCAGTTCTGTTTTTTTGACCACCCCATCCGCGATCTGGCCGGCTCTACCCTCGGCATCATTGGCGATGGCGTGCTGGGGCAGGCCGTGGCCACAATTGGCCGTGCCTTGGGTATGCGGGTGCTGTTTTCTGCGCACAAAGGCCGCAGCGGGCAAGGCCGTCTGTACACCCCGTTTGAGGATGTGCTTAAGCAGTCTGACATCCTCACGCTGCACTGCCCGCTCAATGCCAATACACGCAACATGATTGGTGCCCCCGAGTTTGCGCAAATGGCACGCAAACCTTTGCTCATCAATACGGGCCGTGGTGGTTTGGTGGATGAAGCGGCTGTTGGACCTGCGCTGAAAGCAGGGCAAATTGCTGGCGCTGCGTTTGATGTGACCAGCGTGGAACCACCGCCAATCGATCACCCGTTTATGGCTTTACTCGACCGCCCAGACTTCATTCTGACGCCGCATGTGGCCTGGGCCAGCGCACAGGCCATTCAAGCCCTGGCCGATCAGTTGATCGACAACATCGAGGCTTTTGTGGCTGGAGCGCCAGTCAACACGGTGTTGCCGAAATAAAGTTGCCGTCAGCCCAGCCACGAAGCCCCTGCGCCCAGGGCCGTGGCTACACCCAGCGCCGCAAAAATACCTGCTGCAATGCGGTGCACCCATTTCATGGGAATGCGTGCAGCAAAACGGTCGCCTACAAACACGGCGGGCACGTCGGCAATCAACATGCCCAGCGTGGTGCCTGCGACTACCATGAGCGCGTCTGCGTAGTGTGCGGCCATGGCAATGGTGGCAACCTGTGTTTTGTCGCCCATCTCGGCCAGGAAGAAGGTGACCAACGTCGTGCCAAACACGCCCAAGCGCTGGGCGATGGCGGTTTCTTCCTCTTCAATCGCGTCCGGAATCAAGGTCCAGATGGCCATGCCCAGGAACGATGCAGCCAGAATCCAGCGCAACACGCTGGGTTCGATGGCAGTAGTGATCCACGCGCCCAAAGCCCCGGCCAGACCATGGTTGACCAGTGTGGCAGCCAGAATGCCCAGGATGATCGGCACGGGTTTCTTGAAACGTGCCGCCAAAATAAAGGCCAGCAATTGCGGTTTGTCGCCCATTTCGGCAAGGGCCACAAAGCCAGTAGATGTGAGTAAAGATTCCATGATCACAGCATAAGACAAGCAGGCAAA
>NZ_JAYPVP010000011.1:0-30654 GCF_038134685.1 Limnohabitans sp.
GTGCGGGTGATCTTCTAGGTGAGACACCGAAACAAGCAAATTCCCGTGCTGAGTTACGAGAACATCTGATGAACCGTCCCGCGGGCGGACTCATCTTCACGACCATTCAGACGGTCGGACTGGATGTGCGCCGTAGTGGTTTGCAAGAGCCGCGCAGCCTCCAGAGGGTGGGGGGTGAGGGCGGTTGTCTGGGGGCGGCGCTTTTTGAGCAGGTCTTGCAACCACGGGTCGCGCGACAGCACATTGAGCGCATCGGCGTCCAGCACCAGGCGTGCGCTGTGTTGGAGCAGTCGGCCCATGTGTTCGGCCATGGCTTGTCCGCCGCCGCAGCCAGCGACCACGGTCAAGTTTTGCAGGTTCAGGTCTTCGGGGCGGCTCAGCATCAGGTCTGCAGGCCATGACGTAGCCGCAGGCGCGGGGCCGAGCAAGCCCAGCAACACACGCCCAGCGCCAGTGTGCAGCGCTGCTGTGGCGGCCAACACGGCTGCGCCGGTCATGCCGGTGGCGCCGTCTGATGCGCTTTGGCCTCCCACCACCGCTACATCGCCACGGGTGCCTTTGTGGCTGGCATGCAGAGCGGGCGAGGGCGAGGTGGGTTGGTTGATCCAGGCATCGGGCGGTGTGGCCTCGGCCAGACTTTTTGGCAAATCCAGATCGTTGAGCCAAAGCTGTCCGCACACATCGCGCCCGATGCCCATGAACAGGCCGGGCTTGGCTGCGAGCAAGGTGAGGGTGTGGTCGGCTTGCACCACGGCATCGCCGAAGGCTTGGCCGCTGTCCGGGTGAAGCCCGGAGGGGATGTCCACCGCCAGCACGGTGGCTGCGCATTGATTGATTTGTTCAATCGCTGCCAGCAGCGCGCCTTGTGGCTCGCGTGTGGTGCCCAGGCCCAGTAGGGCGTCGATGCACAAGTCTTGCGTGCTCAGGCTCAAGGGGGTGGCCATAGGCGTAAAAACCACGCCAGCTTCTACAGCCCGCCCGTAGGCACGGCGGGCGTCCGCAGGCAGTTTGTCTGGCTCGGCCAGCAGGCGGACCTGCACAGGGCGGCCCCAGCGGCGCAGATGCATGGCGGCTTCAAGCCCATCGCCGCCGTTGTTGCCGGGACCCGCAAAGACGCAGATTTGGCGGGCGTGTGGGGCCAAAGCCAGGGCAAGCTGGGCCAAGGCGAGGCCAGCTTGGTCCATGAGTGGCTGGGGGCTGGCCTGTTGCCAGCGGCTTTCCAGCTGGTGCAAGTGCGCTGTTTTCCAGACCGGGGCCGGGCGGTGGGCAAGGGGCAGGCGTGTGGTGTTCATAGGTTCAGGGTATTCCCGGGTGCTATAATCTCAAGGCTTTGCGAACTGGGGCGCCCATTGGGGGCGTCAAAGCGCGCAAAGAAATCGCAAACCTGTCCTCACAAGGTGTCGCTGCATGCAGTGATTGTCGGGCAGGATTTAAGACTTAACCTTTGGAGCATTCAAAATGTCCGTCACCATGCGTGAAATGCTGGAAGCCGGCGTCCACTTCGGTCACCAAACCCGCTTCTGGAACCCCAAGATGGCCCCCTTCATTTTTGGCCATCGCAACAAGATCCACATCATCAACCTGGAAAAATCCTTGCCGATGTTCCAGGATGCAGCCAAGTTTGCCAAGCAACTGGCCGCCAACCGTGGCACCATCCTGATGGTAGGCACCAAGCGCCAATCGCGCGAGCTGGTGGCTGCTGAAGCCCAGCGCGCCGGTATGCCTTTCGTTGACCAGCGTTGGCTGGGCGGCATGCTGACCAACTTCAAAACCGTCAAGACCTCCATCAAGCGCCTGAAGGACATGAAGGCCCAGCAAGAAGCCGGTCTGGATGCCATGAGCAAAAAAGAACAGCTCATGTTCAAGCGCGAAATCGAGAAGCTGGAAAAAGACATCGGCGGCATCCAGGACATGAACACCCTGCCGGACGCCATCTTCGTGGTGGACGTGGGTTACCACAAGATCGCCATCGCCGAAGCCAAAAAACTGGGCATCCCCCTGATCGGCGTGGTGGACTCCAACCACTCGCCCGAAGGCATCGACTACGTGATCCCTGGTAACGACGACTCCGCCAAGGCTGTCGCTCTGTACGCCCGCGGTATCGCTGACGCGATTCTGGAAGGCCGTGCCAACGCCGTGGCCGAAGTGGCCCAGGCTGTGGCCGCCGAAGGCTCCGACGAGTTCGTCGAAGTCGCGGCCTGATCGCTGATCACCCATCAAAAGGGGCTCTGAGGCCCCTTTTTTTTAACCTGACCTGAACACTGAATACCGGAGAACACAATGGCTGCTATCACCGCAAGCATGGTTGCTGAACTGCGTGGCAAAACCGACGCACCCATGATGGAGTGCAAAAAAGCCCTGACCGAAGCCGATGGCGACATGGCCAAGGCCGAAGAGATCCTGCGCGTCAAGCTGGGCACCAAAGCCGGCAAGGCCGCTTCCCGCGTGACCGCCGAAGGCGTGGTTGCCAGCTGCGTGCAAGGCACCGTGGGTGCCATGATCGAAGTCAACTGCGAAACCGACTTTGTGACCAAGAACGACAGCTTCCTGGCCCTGGCCAACGCTGCTGCCGAACTGGTGGCCAAGCACAACCCCGCCGACCTGGAAGCCCTGGGCGCTCTGGCTTACAGCCAGGACAGCTTTGGCCCCACGCTGGAAGAAGTGCGCAAAGGCCTGATCGGCAAGATCGGCGAGAACATGAGCTTCCGTCGCTTCAAGCGCGTGGAAGGCAGCCAGGTTGCCACTTACCTGCACGGCACCCGCATTGGCGTGATGGTCGAGTTCGCTGGCGAAGAGCAAGCCGCCAAGGATGTGGCCATGCACGTGGCTGCCATGAAGCCTGTGGCCCTGACCAGCGCCGATGTGCCTGCCGACCTGATCGCCAAAGAGCGTGCCGTGGCCGAAGGCAAAGCCGCCGAATCCGGCAAGCCCGCTGACATCGCCGCCAAGATGATCGAAGGTTCTGTGCAGAAGTACCTCAAAGAGGTGTCTTTGTTCAACCAGCCTTTCGTGAAAAACGACAAGCAGACCGTTGAGCAAATGCTCAAGGCTGCCAACACGACGGTCAAAGCCTTCACGCTCTACGTGGTGGGCGAAGGCATCGAGAAGAAAGTGGACGACTTTGCTGCTGAAGTGGCTGCCCAGGTGGCTGCTGCTCAGGGTCAAGCCTGATCTTTTTCTTCGTTCCCCCGTTAAACTACTGACCAAACCTTTACGCCTGGAGATTTGCCCATGACCGTTGCCAAACCGGCCCACAAGCGCATTTTGCTGAAGCTGTCCGGTGAGGCCCTCATGGGCGATGACCAGTTCGGGATCAACCGGGCCACCATCGAGCGCATGGTGCAAGAGGTGGCTGAGGTGACCCATCTGGGTGTCGAGGTGGCGGTGGTCATTGGCGGGGGCAACATCTTCCGCGGCGTCGCTGGCGGCGCCGCTGGCATGGACCGTGCCACGGCCGACTACATGGGCATGTTGGCCACGGTCATGAACTCGCTGGCTCTGGCCGATGCCATGAACAAGGTGGGCCTGACGGCCCGCGTCATGTCGGCCATCGGCATTGACCAGGTGGTCGAGCCCTATGTGCGCCCCAAAGCCCTGCAGTATCTCGAAGAGGGCAAGGTCGTGGTGTTTGCCGCCGGCACGGGCAATCCCTTCTTCACCACCGACACGGCTGCTGCCCTGCGCGGTGCTGAAATCGGTGCCGAGCTGGTGCTTAAGGCCACCAAGGTCGATGGTGTCTACACCGCAGACCCCAAGAAAGACCCGTCGGCCACGCGTTACAGCACCATCAGCTTTGACGAAGCCATTTCGAGCAACCTGGGCATCATGGATGCGACCGCCTTTGCGTTGTGCCGCGACCAGAAATTGCCGATCAAGGTGTTTTCCATTTTCAAGAACGGCGCCCTCAAGCGCGTCGTCATGGGCGAAGACGAAGGCACCTTGGTGCACGTCTGATCGATTCTCCCGGAGACCCTCATGAGCATTGCAGACATCAAGAAAAACGCCGAAGCCAAGATGGAGCAGTCCATCAACGCCTTCAAGAACAACCTGAGCAAGATCCGTACGGGTCGCGCCAATCCTCAGTTGCTCGACACCATCATGGTGGAGTACTACGGTTCCCCAGTGCCCTTGTCGCAAGTGGCCAACGTGGCCTTGCTCGATTCGCGCACCATCAGCGTCCAGCCTTGGGAAAAGGGCATGGGTCAGAAAATTGAAAAGGCCATTCGCGAAAGCGATCTGGGCCTGAACCCCGCTTCCATGGGCGACCTGATTCGCGTGCCGATGCCGCCCATGAGCGAAGAGCGCCGCAAGGAAATGACCAAGCTGGTCAAGGCCGAAGGCGAAAACGCCAAAATCGCGGTGCGCAATCTGCGCCGTGATGCCAACGAATCGGTCAAAAAACTTGTCAAGGACAAAGAGGCCACCGAGGACGATCAAAAGCGTACCGAGGCTGATGTCCAGAAAATGACTGACAAGCGCATTGCCGAGATCGACCAGCTGGTCGCCTCCAAAGAGCAAGACATCATGGCCGTTTGATGGCCACGTTTGCCCTGATGCACAACCACCATCTTCAGGCCGCCTCGTGCGGCCTTTTTACTGGAGCGCAAGCATGCTGATGCAACGCGTGATCACGGCCGTGGTTTTGCTGGCGCTGCTGCTGCCGGCCCTGTTTGCGCCGGTGGCCTGGCCCTGGATGGCTTTGACGTTGGTTTTTATTGCCGCAGGTGCCTGGGAGTGGGGGCGTTTGCAGGGCATGAACTTTGGCGCCAGTGTGGTGGGGTCTTTGCTGGTTTTGGGGCTGTGCGCTGATGCCTACCTTTCCGGTTGGGTGCAGCAACCTACGCCTTGGCTGTGGCAGGGGGTGGGCGTGCTGTGGGTCTTGCTTGCCGTTTGGATGCTGCGCCGCGGTGTGCTTGGCTGGGCGCAGTGGCCTTTGGCTGCGCGCTGGCCCCTGGGTTTGTTGTTGATTGCAGCGGCCTGGCTGGCCTTGTCGCAAGCCCGGGTACTGGGCGTCAACTTTTTGCTCTCGTCCATGGCACTGGTTTGGGTGGCTGACATTGCGGCTTACTTTTTTGGCCGCGCTTTGGGCGGGCGCATCATTCGCCGAAAGCTTGCGGCCACCATCAGCCCAGGCAAGAGTTGGGAAGGTGCTTTGGGCGGCTTTTTGGGAGTGTGCGTGTTGGCCTGGGGCTGGCAACGTCTGGAGAGCACTTTGGCGGTTGATGGCCCAAGTCTTTACACCTTGCTGTTTCAGCGTGGAGCGGCGTGGGCCGTGCTCGCTTTGGTCTTTTTGACCGCCATGAGCGTGGTGGGTGATTTGGTGGAGTCGCTGGTCAAGCGCAGTGCAGGCATGAAAGACAGCTCTCAACTGCTGCCCGGCCATGGCGGTGTGCTGGACCGTGTGGATGCCTTGCTGCCCACTTTGCCTTTGAGCATGATGCTGGTGACTTTGGGAGGCGCATGAGTACAGCAGCCGCTAAGCAACTTATCACTGTTTTAGGTGCGACGGGCTCCATTGGCGGCAACACGCTCGATGTGTTGTCGCGCCATCGTGATCAATTCGAGGTGTTTGCCCTCACAGCGGCCACGCAAGTGGATGCGATGGTGCGTCACTGCGCTGCTTTTACGCCCGTGTGGGCCGTGATGGCAGACGAAGCAGCAGGGCGTGAATTGCAGTCGCGTCTTGCGGCTGAAGGGCTGCGTACCCAGGTGCGTTGGGGCGCAGATGCACTGGACGATGTGTCCTGCGACCCGCAGGTCGATGTGGTCATGGCCGCGATTGTGGGCGCTGCCGGTTTGTCACCATGCCTGAGCGCGGCGCGTGCAGGCAAGCGCCTGCTGCTGGCCAACAAGGAAGCGTTGGTGGTGGGCGGGGATGTGTTTTTGAGTGCCGTGCGCGAGGGCGGGGCGACTTTGTTGCCCATCGACAGCGAACACTCTGCCATTTTCCAGTCCTTGCCCGAAGACCCTTCGACCTGGCAGGAGCGTGTTGAAAAAATCATTCTGACGGCCTCGGGTGGGCCGTTCCGCCAGCGCGACGTGGCCACGCTCAAGGATGTGACGCCCGAGCAGGCCTGCGCCCACCCCAACTGGGTCATGGGACGCAAGATTTCGGTGGACTCGGCCACCATGATGAACAAGGCGCTGGAAGTGATTGAGGCGCGTTATTTGTTCGGCATGCAGCCCCGGCAGATCGAGGTGGTGATTCACCCGCAAAGCGTGATCCACTCCATGGTGCAGTACAAGGACACTTCGGTGATGGCCCAACTGGGCACTCCCGACATGCGGGTACCGATTGCCTACGGGCTGAGCTGGCCCGAGCGCATCACCTCGGGTGCGACGGCGCTGGATTTTCACCGCATGGCCGCCATGACTTTTGAAGCCATGGATGACCATGGACACCCCGAGCGTTTTGCAGGCATCAAGCTGGCCTGGCAAACCCTGGAGAGCACCCCGGGCAGCTGCGCCATCTTGAACGCGGCCAACGAAATGGCGGTTCAAGCCTTTTTGGATCGGCGCATCCGCTTTGATCAGATTTACCAGGTCAATCACCAGACACTGGCCGATGTGGCCGTTCGGGAGCCATCCAATTTGCAGGACCTGCTGGAGCTGGACCGCAAGGGCCGCGAACAGGCCCAAACCGTCATACAAAAGTTCGGACAATGACGCCGCTCGGTTATCATCAAAACAAAGCTTCATAACGAGGAACAGCATGCGCATTTTTTCCCGACGTCAACACGCTGTCGCCCTGGCCTTGGCCGCTGCTGGCTGGCTGGGTTCGGTGCTGCCAGCCTGGGCAGTGGAGCCTTTCAAACTCAAGGACATCCGCGTGGAAGGCTTGCAACGCGTGGAGTCCGGAACGGTGTTCGCTTCCCTGCCGTTCCGTGTGGGTGATACCTTCACGGACGAAGCTGGCGCTGCGGCCATTCGCTCGCTGTTTTCGCTGGGGCTGTTCAAGGACGTTCGCCTGGAAACCCAGGCCGACGTGCTGGTCGTGGTGGTTCAGGAGCGCCCCACCGTGGCTGCAGTCGAGTTTGTAGGCCTCAAGGAATTTGACAAGGACATGCTGACCAAGTCCCTCAAGGACGTGGGTCTGGCCGAGGGCCGTCCGTTTGACAAGGCACTGGCCGACAAGGCAGAGCAGGAGCTCAAGCGCCAATATATTTCGCGCAGCTTGTACGGCGCGCAGGTGGTCACAACCACCACGCCGATTGACCGCAACCGCGTGAACCTGACTTTCACCATCACCGAAGGTGGCCCCGCCAAGATTGCGCAAATCAGCATTGTGGGCAACAAGGCGTTCACCGAATCGACCTTGCGCGACCAGTTCTCGCTGGACACCGGCGGCTGGATGAGCTGGTACACCAAGGCTGACCGCTATTCCCGCACCAAGCTCAATGCCGACCTCGAAGCGCTGCGTTCGTACTATTTGGGCCGTGGTTATCTGGAGTTCCGCATCGACTCCACGCAAGTGGAGATGTCCGAAGACAAGCAGCAGATGTTCATCACCATCAACGTGACCGAAGGTGAGCGTTTTGTCGTGTCCGGCGTGAAGTTGCAAGGCAACTTTCTCGGTAAGGAAGACGAGTTCAAGGCGCTGGTCAGCATCAAGCCTGGTCAACCCTACAACGCGGAAACTGTGGCGCAGACCACCAAGGCCTTTACCGACTACTACGGTAACTTTGGTTACGCCTTTGCGCGTGTGGAAGCGCGTCCCGAGATTGATCGCAGCAACAACCGGGTGGAGTTTGTGCTGGTGGGTGACCCCTCGCGCCGCGCTTATGTGCGCCGCATCAACGTCACGGGCAACAACCGCACGCGCGACGAAGTGATTCGCCGCGAGTTCCGCCAGATGGAAGCGTCCTGGTACGACGGCGACAAGATTCGTCTGTCGCGTGACCGCGTGGACCGCCTGGGCTTCTTTACGGGGGTCGAAGTGGAAACGCAGGAAGTGCCCGGCTCGCCCGACCAGGTGGACCTGGTGTTCAATGTGACCGAAAAGCCTACGGGCAGCATCTCGCTGGGGGCCGGCTTCTCGTCCACCGAAAAGCTGGCGCTGACCTTTGGCATTGCCCAGGAAAACGCTTTTGGTACGGGTCAATACCTGGCCATCAACCTTAATACCAGCAAGTACAACCGTACCGCAGTGGTCAGCAATACCAATCCGTACTTCACCGATTCGGGTATTTCGCGCACGGTCGATGTGTTCCACCGGACCACGCGCCCCTACCTGACCACGGTGGACAACAGCACCTACAGCATGGTGAACCAGGGCGTGGGTCTGAAGTTTGGCTTGCCTGTGACTGAGAAGGACACGGTGTTTGTTGGGGCGAACCTGGAGCGAAACACCGTTAACGAAGGTTTGTATAGACCAGATAAGTATCCTGTTGGTACTAAATCAGCAATTCCTTTGACTCTTGGCTGGGCGCGAGATGGGCGTGACAGTGCACTGGTGCCTTCCAAAGGTACCTACCAGCGCGTCAATGCTGATTGGAGTGTTGCTGGGGATAGCCGTTACATAAGAGGAACGTATCAGTTTCAGCAGTATTTCCCATTGACCAAAAAATACACACTGGCCTTCAACTCTGAGTTTGGTTGGGGTAAAGGCATGAATGGTGAGTCTTACCCCGTGTTTAAGAATTTCTATGCCGGTGGTTTGGGAAGTGTTCGTGGCTTTGAGCAGAACAGTTTGGGACCCGTTTCCCAAGTTTCGAATCCGACGGGTGTTCCAGATATTTACATTGGCGGTGCCAAAAAGCTTATTTTTAACGCCGAATTCCAGACGCCGTTCCCAGGTGCCGGCGCTGACAAGACATTGCGCTTATTTGCTTTTACCGACTTCGGTAACGTTTACGCCGAAGGCGAAAACATGGCCCTTAACAAGCTGCGTGGCTCTGCGGGTATCGGCCTGAGCTGGATCTCGCCGGTGGGCCCCTTGCGTTTTTCCTATGGTGTTCCTCTGCGTAAGGAAGCCACGGATAAAATCCAGAAACTTCAATTCCAGATTGGCACTGCCTTCTAATGACTATGCGTAACCTCTCTATCGCCCGTTTCCTTTCGGTTGTGGTGTTGTCGGCGGCAGCCGTGGCCCACGCGCAAGATTTCAAAATGGGCTTTGTCAACACCGAGCGCATCTTCCGTGAAGCCGAAGCGGCCAAACAAGCCCAAGGCAAGCTGGAGCAGGAGTTTTCCAAGCGTGAAAAAGAGCTGGTGGATGCGGGTAACACCATCAAGGCGGCCTCTGAGAAGCTCGAACGCGAAGCACCCACGCTGTCCGAGTCCCAGCGCGTGAACCGTCAAAAGCAGCTGGTGGAGCAAGACCGCGAGTTCCAGCGCAAGCGCCGCGAATTCCAGGAAGACCTGAACTCCCGCAAGAACGAAGAGCAGCAGCTTGTCATCGAGCGAGCCAATCGTGCGGTCAAGCAAGTGGCTGAATCGGAAAAATACGATGTGATCTTTCAGGACGCCGTGTACGTGAATCCCAAGCACGACATCACTGACAAGGTGCTCAAAGCCCTCAACGCTGCAGCCAAGTAATCGGCTGCCTGCTTGCCTGTGTCACTGACGCTTGAACACATCGTCAAGGCTCTGGGTGGGGAGCTGTCGGGTCCGACCGACCGCGTGATTGAAGGCCTGGCGCCGCTGCAAAGTGCAGGCCCTGCCCAGCTCGCTTTTCTGAGCCACCCCAAATACATTGCCCAGCTGGCTCAAACGCAGGCGGCTTGCGTCATTCTCAAGTCCGAGTTTCTGTCCAGTGTGCCGGCTGGTACCTCAGCCATTGCTACGCCCGACCCTTACCTGTATTTCGCGCGACTGACCCGTTTGTGGAAACAGGCGCATCGCCCGGCAGACCCTACAGGGGTGCACCCGAGTGCAGTGGTTCACCCTAGCGCACGTATTGCCCCCGACGCCAGCATTGGCCCTTTGTGCGTAGTCGAAGAGGGGGCTGTGATTGGTGCAGGTACGGTTTTGCGTTCCCGTGTGACCGTTGGCTACGATTGCCAGATTGGCGAGCGCTGCCTTGTGCATGCGGGGGTAGTGATCGGGGCTGACGGCTTTGGTTTTGCGCCTGTGCAAGGTACGTGGGAAAAGATCGAACAGCTGGGCGCTGTGCGCATTGGCAACGACGTTGAAATTGGTGCCAACACCTGCATTGACCGGGGTGCTTTGGATGACACCGTGATTGAAGATGGCGTCAAACTCGACAACCTGATCCAGATTGGCCACAACGTGCACATTGGTGCGCACACGGCGATGGCGGGTTGTGTGGGTGTGGCGGGCAGTGCGCGCATTGGTGCGCATTGCACCGTAGGTGGCGGCGCCGTGGTGCTGGGGCACCTGACGTTGGCCGATCACGTGCACATTTCAGCCGCCAGTGTGGTGACGCGCTCGATCCTCAAGCCAGGGCAATACACGGGCATGTTCCCGCTCGACGACAATGCCAAGTGGGAAAAGAACGCGGCTTCACTCAAACAATTGCATCAACTGCGTGAGCGCATCAAGCGCATCGAACAACAACATCCGCAACAGGAACCCTGACCATGATGGACATTCATCAAATTCTCAAACAGCTCCCGCACCGTTACCCAATTTTGCTGGTCGATCGTGTGCTGGAAGTAGAAAAAGGCGTGCGCATCAAGGCGCTCAAGAATGTGACGATCAATGAGCCGTTTTTTACCGGGCACTTTCCGCACCGTCCAGTGATGCCGGGTGTGCTCATGCTCGAAGCGCTGGCCCAAGCCGCGGCTTTGCTGGCTTTTGACACACTGTGCACCACGCCTGATGACAAAACGGTTTACTACTTTGCGGGTATTGACGGTGCGCGTTTCAAGCGACCTGTGGAGCCAGGTGACCAGCTCACGCTGGACGTAACCCTGCTGCGCATGAAAGCAGGCATCTTCAAGTTTGGCGCTAAAGCCTGGGTGGGTGATGAGGTGGCTGTCGAAGCTGAACTCATGTGCACCATGCGAACCATCGCCTGACAGGTCGGGACATGACGCGCATTCACGCCACGGCTTTGGTGGACCCGGCAGCTGAGCTCGACAGCAGTGTCGAGATTGGACCTTACACCGTCATTGGGCCGCACGTCAGAATTGGCGCCGGCACCACGGTGGGCGCCCATTGTGTGATTGAGGGCCACACCACCATCGGCCAGGACAACCGCATTTTCCAGTTCAACTCGCTGGGGGCGATTCCGCAGGACAAGAAGTACAAGGGCGAGCCGTGCGAGTTGCGCATTGGCGATCGCAACACGATTCGTGAGTTTTGTACCTTCAACATTGGCTCGCCCGGTGACCTGGGTTACACCGCCTTGGGCAACGACAACTGGGTCATGGCCTATGTGCACCTGGCACACGATTGCGTGGTCGGCAACCACACGATTTTTGCCAACAACACACAATTGGCGGGCCATGTGCACGTGGATGACTGGGTCATTCTGGGCGGCTTCACGGTGGTGCACCAGTTCTGCCGCATTGGGGCCCATGCCTTTACCGCCATGAACAGCTTGTTGTTTGGCGACTTGCCGCCTTTCGTCATGGCGCAAGGTCAGCCTGCCCAAGCACGGGCGATGAACTTTGAAGGTTTGCGCCGCCGCGGCTTCTCGGCTGAGCGTATTCGCGCGGTCAAAGCCATGCACAAACTGCTCTATCGTCAGTCTCTGACGCTAGACCAGGCCAAGGCCGAAATTGCGCAGCTGGCGCAGGCCATTCCCGAGGCGCAAGCCGATGTGGACATGATGGTGAACTTCCTCTCTGCAGGTTCGCCAGAGCGAGGGATCGTGCGGTGATGGTTTCCGACACGCTCACGACGCAAGCCCCCGAGGGGGCTTTGTCGTTTGCCATGGTTGCCGGTGAAGTCTCAGGCGACTTGCTGGCCGCTTTGCTGATCGAGGGCTTGCAGCAACGCTGGCCCCAGGCGCAAGGTAAGGGTATTGGTGGTCCCGCCATGCAGGCCCGTGGTTTTGTAGCGCAATGGCCTTACGAAAAATTGGCGGTGCGCGGTTACTTTGAAGTCCTGCGCCATTACCGCGAGATTGTGGGCATCCGCAAACAGTTGCGTGAGCAATTGATCGCACAGCCGCCGGATGTGTTCATTGGCGTGGATGCGCCCGATTTCAACCTGGACCTGGAAGCCGCTTTGCGCGAGAAGGGTATTCCCACGGTGCATTTTGTGTGCCCGTCCATCTGGGCCTGGCGGCCAGAGCGCATCGAGAAGATTCGCCGCAGTGTGGACCACATGCTGTGCATTTTCCCGTTTGAAGAAGCCCTGTTGCGCGGGCAGGGCGTTGACGCCACCTATGTGGGCCACCCGCTGGCGCCCGTCATTCCCATGCATCCGGATCGAGCCGCTGCGCGACAGCAGCTGGGGTTGGATGCGGACAGGCCCGTGGTGGCTTTGCTGCCGGGCAGTCGCCGCTCCGAGATTGACCAACTTGCAGTCCGGTTTGTGCAGGCTGCGCAGCGTATGTTGGAGCAAAAACCGGCGCTTCAGTTTGTGTTGCCCGCTGTGCCGGCTTTGCATGCGGATGTTCAGGCTGCCGTGCAGCAGGCCGGTGGGCTCAAGAATCTGGTTTTGCTCAAAGGCCAATCGCACGCTGCGTTGACTGCTTGTGATGTGACACTGATCGCCAGTGGAACCGCCACGCTCGAAGCGGCCTTGTTCAAATGCCCCATGGTGATTGGTTACCACATGAATGCCTTGAGCTGGGCCATCATGCGGCGCAAAAAACTGCAGCCTTGGGTGGGTTTGCCCAATATCCTGGCACAAGACTTTGTGGTGCCTGAGCTGTTGCAAAGCGATTGCACGCCAGAGCGACTGGCGCAGGAAACCCTGCAATGGTTGGATGACCCACAACGCGTGGCGCAAGTGCAGCAGCAATTTGAAACCATGCACCAGACCCTGATTCGCCCCACGGCGCAACTGGCCACCCATGCGATCGAAAAAGTCCTTGGCCGTTAAAAGCCCTCTTGTTGACCAGCAGCCCTTCAACTTTGACGGGCCAGGCTTGATTGCAGGTGTTGATGAAGCGGGCAGGGGGCCTTTGGCTGGTCCTGTGGTCGCCGCGGCTGTGGTGCTGGACGATCAGCGCCCTGTTGCCGGTCTCAACGACTCCAAAAAACTCACTGCGCGCAAACGAGAACAGCTGTTTGATGAGATCCGTGCCAAAGCTTTGTGTTTTTGCATTGCCGAAGCCAGCGTCCAGGAAATCGATACTCTCAACATCCTGCAGGCGACGCTGCTGGCCATGCAGCGCGCGGTGCAGGGCCTGCGGCTCAAGCCTACCAAAGTGCTGGTCGATGGCAACCGCTTGCCCGTGATCGATGTGCGCGCAGAGGCCATTGTTCAAGGCGACGCCAAGGTCCCCGCCATTTCTGCGGCCTCGATTTTGGCCAAGGTACACCGCGACCGCTTGTGCCAGGCCTGGCACGAAAGTTATCCGGATTACGGCTTTGATCAGCACAAAGGCTACGGCACCGCAGTGCACCTGCAAGCCTTGCAACGCCTGGGGCCGACGCCCTGGCACCGCATGACGTTCGCGCCGGTGCGCGCCAGCCTGATTTCACACACGCCCACCCATGATTGAGATCACCTCCCGCGACAACCCTTTGCTCAAGCAAATCCGCAAGCAAATCCAGGATCCTGCGGGCTACCGCAAGTCTGGCCAGGTCTGGGTGGAAGGTGAGCACTTGTGCTCAGCAGCCTTGCTGCGCGGCAGTGTGCCCGAGGCGCTGGTGGTCAAACGCAGTGCTTGGAGCCGCCAGACACCGCCAGGCGCAGACATGGCCCGCAAATGCCTGGTGGTGGAAGACGCCTTGTTTGATGAACTGAGCACGCTTGAATCGCCCGCTGACTATGGCTTTTTGCTGTCCTGGCCCGGGCTGCTCCAAGCCGATGTGCACACGCCTACCGTGGTGCTAGACCGCCTGCAGGATCCTGGTAATGTGGGTGCGATTTTGCGCAGTGCTTCGGCCTTTGGTTTCAAGCAAGTGCTGGCCATCAAAGGCACGGTGGCCCTGTGGTCACCCAAGGTGCTGCGCGCCGGCATGGGCGCGCATTTCGGTTTGCGCTTGGTGGAGGGTGCTGACCTGGCTGCTGTGCAGTCGCTGCAGCTGCCCATTTTGACGACCGATGTGCACGAAGGACCGTATCTGCATGAGCTCATTGGCCATCAACAACTGCCCGCGGCCTGCGCATGGATCATGGGCCACGAAGGGCAGGGCGTGAGTCCCGAATTGGCCGCTTTGGCCGGGCAGAAAGTCCGCATAGCCCAGCCTGGCGGCGAAGAGTCCCTTAATGTGGCCACAGCTGCAGCCATTTGTCTGCATGCCAGTGCCACGGCCGGGCAATCCTGAGCCAAAACAGGGTTTTCAGGCGGTAAACCGCTGTAAGGTCTGCGCTATAATTAAGGGCTTTCCCGCATCAACCCGTACGCCCCAGCTCGCAACACCGGCCCCTTCCTCGAACAAGCAGCCGCAGGTTTGTCCTGTCCAGCGCTGAGGCGTACCCGAACCATACCGGAGAACCCAGTGCTTTTGTCTCTTCAGGGAACCTTCCCATCCGCCATCCTGGCGCTTGCAGACGGCACGGTCTTTATCGGCAACTCCATCGGAGCCACTGGCTCCACCGTCGGTGAGGTGGTGTTCAACACCTCCATCGTCGGTTATCAGGAAATCCTCACAGACCCCAGCTATTGCCAGCAGATCGTCACGCTGACGTATCCGCACATCGGCAACTATGGCGTGAACCCTGAAGATGTCGAGGCCGACAAGGTCCATGCTGCAGGCCTCATCATCAAAGACCTGCCTTTGCTGGCGTCCAACTTCCGCAGCACCCAGTCGTTGTCGGACTACCTCAAGGACAACGGCACAGTTGCTATCGCCAACATCGATACCCGCAAGCTGACCCGTGTTTTGCGTACCAAGGGTGCGCAAAACGGCGCTATTGTCGGTCTGGCTGCTGGTCAGGAAGTGACCCAAGTCATCATCGATCAAGCCATCGCTGCTGCAAAAGCTGCGCCATCCATGGCCGGCTTGGATCTGGCCCAAAAAGTCACTGTGGCACAAGGCTACGACTGGACGCAGACCGAGTGGAAACTTGGCTCGGGCTATGGCGAGCAAACGGCTCCCAAATTCCATGTGGTGGCCTACGACTTCGGCGTCAAGAAAAACATCCTGCGCATGCTGGCCGAGCGCGGTTGCAAGGTCACCGTGGTGCCTGCCAAGACGCCTGCTGCAGAAGTGCTCAAGCACAAGCCTGATGGCATCTTCCTGTCCAACGGCCCCGGCGACCCGGAGCCTTGCGATTACGCCATCAGCGCTGCACGCGAACTGATCGAAACCGGCACGCCCACCTTCGGTATTTGCCTGGGGCACCAGATCATGGCCCTGGCCTCGGGTGCCAAGACCTTCAAGATGAAGTTCGGCCACCACGGCGCCAACCACCCGGTCAAAGACCTGGACACCGGTCGCGTGAGCATCACCAGCCAGAACCACGGCTTCGCGGTGGACGAAAAATCCTTGCCTGCCAACCTGCGCGCCACCCACGTGTCGCTGTTTGACGGCACGCTGCAGGGCCTGGCCCGCACCGACAAGCCCGCGTTCTGCTTCCAGGGCCACCCCGAAGCATCGCCCGGTCCGCACGACAGTGCCTACCTTTTTGACCGCTTCATCAAGCTGATGGAGGGCAAGTAATCATGCCAAAGCGCACAGACATCAAAAGCATCCTCATCATCGGCGCCGGCCCGATCATCATCGGTCAGGCCTGCGAGTTCGACTACTCCGGCGTGCAGGCCTGCAAGGCCCTGCGCGAAGAGGGCTACAAAGTCATCCTGATCAACAGCAATCCCGCCACGATCATGACCGACCCGGCCACGGCCGACGTGACCTACATCGAGCCCATCACCTGGCAGACGGTCGAGAAGATCATTGCCAAGGAACGTCCCGATGCCATCCTGCCCACCATGGGCGGCCAGACCGCGCTGAACTGCGCGCTGGACCTGTGGCACAACGGCGTGCTGGGCAAGTACAAGGTCGAGCTGATCGGCGCCACGCCAGAGGCCATCGACAAGGCTGAAGACCGCCTCAAGTTCAAGGACGCCATGACCAAGATCGGTCTGGGCTCTGCACGCTCGGGCATTGCCCACAGCATGGACGAAGCCTGGGGCGTTCAAAAGCGCGTCGGTTTCCCGACCGTGATCCGCCCCAGCTTCACGCTGGGTGGCACGGGTGGCGGCATCGCCTACAACGCCGAAGAATTCGAGACGATTTGCAAGCGCGGTCTGGAAGCTTCGCCCACCAACGAGCTGTTGATTGAAGAATCGCTCGTGGGCTGGAAAGAGTACGAGATGGAAGTGGTCCGCGACAAGGCGGACAACTGCATCATCATCTGCTCGATCGAAAACCTGGATCCGATGGGCGTGCACACCGGTGACTCCATCACCGTGGCTCCGGCCCAGACGCTGACCGACAAGGAGTACCAGATCATGCGTAACGCCTCTTTGGCGGTGCTGCGTGAAATTGGTGTGGACACGGGCGGCTCCAACGTTCAGTTCTCCATCAATCCGGCTGATGGCCGCATGGTGGTGATCGAGATGAACCCCCGCGTGTCGCGTTCGTCTGCTTTGGCTTCCAAGGCCACGGGTTTCCCTATCGCGAAGGTTGCAGCGAAGCTGGCCGTGGGCTACACGCTCGATGAACTGCGCAACGACATCACCGGCGGTGCGACGCCTGCGTCTTTCGAGCCTTCGATCGACTACGTGGTCACCAAGATCCCGCGTTTCGCCTTCGAAAAATTCCCCACGGCCGACAACCGCCTCACCACCCAGATGAAGTCGGTGGGCGAGGTGATGGCCATGGGCCGAACCTTCCAGGAGTCCTTCCAGAAAGCCCTGCGCGGCCTGGAAGTGGGCGCTGATGGCATGAACGAAA
Organism: Limnohabitans sp.; assembly: GCF_038134685.1. Classification (GTDB taxonomy): domain Bacteria; phylum Pseudomonadota; class Gammaproteobacteria; order Burkholderiales; family Burkholderiaceae_C; genus Limnohabitans_A. The sequence goes on from NZ_JAYPVP010000011.1 coordinate 16,929, forward strand.
AAACCCAGGACCGCGAAATCCTGGAGCGCGAATTGGGTGAGCCCGGTCCCGAGCGTATTTGGTACGTGGGCGATGCCTTTGCCGCAGGCTGGACGCTGGAAGAAGTGCATGCGCTGACCAAGATCGATCTGTGGTTCCTGGTTCAGATTGAAGAGATCGTGCGCATTGAGCTCGAACTTGAAAAGCACAGCCTGGCGGACCTGTCGGCTGAAGAGCTGCGTACCCTCAAGAAGAAGGGTTTCTCGGACCGCCGTCTGGCCAAGCTGCTCAAGAGCACCGAAGGCGAGGTGCGAGCCCGCCGCCATGCGCTGAACATCCGTCCCGTGTACAAGCGCGTGGACACCTGTGCGGCCGAGTTCTCGACAGACACGGCTTACATGTACTCCAGTTACGACGAAGAGTGCGAAGCCGAGCCCACCAACAAGAAGAAGATCATGGTGCTGGGCGGTGGCCCGAACCGCATTGGCCAGGGTATCGAGTTTGACTACTGCTGCGTGCACGCCGCGCTCGCCATGCGCGAAGACGGCTACGAAACCATCATGGTCAACTGCAACCCTGAGACCGTGTCGACCGACTACGACACCTCGGACCGTCTGTATTTTGAGCCGCTGACGCTTGAAGACGTGCTCGAAATCGTCGAGAAGGAAAAGCCCACCGGCGTGATCGTGCAGTATGGCGGTCAAACGCCTTTGAAGTTGGCTTTGGGCCTGGAAGCTGCTGGTGTGCCGATCATCGGCACCAGCCCCGACATGATCGACGCTGCCGAAGACCGCGAGCGTTTCCAGAAACTGCTGCATGAGCTGGGCCTGCGTCAGCCGCCCAACGCCACCGCACGTACCGAAAGCGAAGCGCTGGAAAAGGCGGCTGCGCTGGGCTACCCCTTGGTGGTGCGCCCCAGCTACGTGCTGGGTGGCCGTGCCATGGAAATCGTGCACGAGCAGCGCGACCTGGAGCGCTACATGCGCGAAGCCGTTAAGGTGTCTAACGACTCCCCCGTGCTGCTGGACCGCTTCCTGAACGACGCCATCGAGTGCGATGTGGACTGTCTGCGTGACCCCGAAGGCAAGACCTTCATCGGTGGCGTGATGGAACATATCGAGCAAGCTGGCGTGCACAGTGGTGACTCTGCCTGTTCGCTGCCGCCTTACTCGCTGTCTGCAGAGACCGTGGCCGAGCTCAAGCGCCAGTCTGCCGCCATGGCCGGTGCTCTGAACGTGGTGGGCTTGATGAACGTGCAGTTCGCCATTCAGAACGTGGATGGCAAAGACGTCATTTACGTGCTTGAAGTGAATCCACGTGCCTCGCGCACTGTGCCTTATGTGTCCAAGGCCACCGGTATCCAGCTGGCCAAGGTCGCTGCACGCTGCATGGCCGGGCAGACCCTGGCCTCGCAAGGCATCAGCAAAGAAGTCACGCCGCCTTACTTCAGCGTCAAGGAAGCCGTCTTCCCCTTCGTCAAGTTCCCGGGTGTGGACACCATCCTCGGCCCCGAGATGAAGTCCACCGGCGAGGTGATGGGCGTGGGCAAGACCTTTGGCGAAGCCTTCGTCAAGAGCCAGCTGGGTGCGGGCACCAAGCTGCCGCGCCCCTTCAATGCAGACGGTACACCATCGGGCAAAGTGTTCATCTCGGTCAAGCCCAGCGACAAGGTGCGCGCCGTCAATGTGGCACGTGAGCTGTCCCAGCAAGGCTTCTCCCTGATTGCCACCAAAGGCACGGCGGCAGCCATCACTGCCGCAGGTATTGCCTGCGAACCGGTGAACAAGGTGACCGAGGGCCGCCCACACATTGTGGACATGCTCAAGAACAATGAAGTGGTGATGGTGATCAACACCGTGGAAGAGCGTCGCAACGCGATTGCCGATTCGCGCCATATCCGTACCACCGCTTTGCTCAACCGCGTGACCACCTTCACCACCATTGCCGGTGCTGAAGCGGCCGTGGAAGGCATGAAGAGCATGAACAGTCTGGACGTCATTTCCGTGCAGGAAATGCATGCCCAGCTCGCTGCGTAAGAGACCACAACACCATGGCCACCATTCCGATCACCAAACGCGGTGCAGAAAAGCTCAAGGATGAACTGCACCGTCTCAAAACCGTTGACCGTCCTGCCGTGATACAGGCGATTGCCGAAGCTCGTGCTCAGGGAGACCTGAGCGAGAACGCAGAGTACGAAGCCGCCAAAGACCGACAGGGCTTCATTGAAGGCCGTATTCAGGAGGTGGAAGGCAAGCTGTCAGTGGCGCAGGTGATCGACCCATCTTCCCTGGATGCCGGCGGCCGTGTGGTGTTTGGCGCGACGGTGGAGCTCGAAGACGAAGACTCGGGTGACACTGTCAAATACCAGATCGTGGGCGAAGATGAAGCCGACCTCAAGTTGGGCCTGATCAACATCAGCAGCCCGATCGCCCGTGCCCTGATCGGTAAGGAAGAGGGCGATGTGGCGGTGGTGCAGGCGCCAGGGGGTGAGCGTCGCTACGAGATTGTGGCGGTGCACTACCTCTGATGCACACCTGGCGGGGTTTATTCCCGCCAGTGCTGACCCACCCAGCTGGTGGGTTTGATGAAGCGAAAGCGCCGGTTGCGCTTGCCGGCCAAAGCATCGGGCGGGTTGCACTCGCCGTGGAAAATCACAATACGCGCATCTTTGGGAATCGATGGCTCGGTCCAGTAGTTGGTCGGCCAGCGAGGAATGCTGTGGTACTTGAAGCTGGGGCACCAGCTCTCAGGCCAGTATTGCAACTTGCCTTGCTTGTGCAGCACGTCGGACAAATAGGCTTGCTCGTTGCGGAACTGCTTGCGAATGCTTTCAAAGTTTTCCCGGAAATAGCTCAGCACTTCGGGGTGCGCGCCCAACTCAAAACGGTATACCGATGAATTGCCAGTAACGCGCCAGGGGCGTTTGTAGTCGTGGATGATGAGAAATTCACCGGGTTGGGCGAAGAAGTCATCCAGAGAACCAACTACCACGACATCGATATCGAGAAACAGGGCTGTGCCGCGCAGGCCGTGAAGATCCTGTGCAAACGTGACCAGTTTGGTCCAGCCGCGCTCAGGGATGCCCGGAGGTAAATCCAGCGGTGGAATGGGCAGGCAACGCACTTCGGGGCGAATGCCCTTGTCGTCATCTGTCAGGCATACCATCTGGAAGTCCAGACTCAGATGGCGCTTGACCATGGCATAGAGTCGATTGACGTATTCGGGGCCGTACTTGGTGCCCCATTTCATGCAGATGACGTAGCGCGAAGGCGTGTTGCTGTCCATGCGTGGCTTTCCGCTCCAGGCTTATACAGCGCGCTTCTTGACCGATTTCTGCTTGGGCTTGGCTCGCTTGATTTGCCCGCCCGCCGTCAGACGCTGGTTGCCCAGCACTTTGACGTGCTTGACTTCCGGCTTTTGGCCCCCACGTTTGCTGAACTTGAGCACCTTGTACTCGCGCGGGCCGGGCATACGGTCTTCGTCAACCGCCTTTTCTTTTTTGGGCTGCGGACGCCACAGCACCAGCAGTTTCCCGATGTGCTGAATGGGCGCAGCGTTGAGCTGGTCGGCCAGCTGCATGAACATGTCTTCGCGGGCGGCGCGGTCGTCGCCCAGGACGCGAATCTTGATCAGGCCATGGGCGTTGAGAGCCGCGTTGGCTTCCTTGATGATGGCGGCTGTCAGGCCATCGTTGCCGATCATGACCACGGGGTCGAGGTGATGCGCTTCGGCGCGATGCACCTTGCGTTCGGCGGGGGTGAGTTGAATGTGAGGCATACCGGTATTATCCCAGCTTGGACACCACACAATGAAAATCAATACAAAAAGCAAAAAGGTCAACAAGGCGTGGCTCAACGACCACGTGAATGACCCTTACGTCAAGCAAGCCCACAAAGAGGGTTACCGTGCCCGTGCGGCCTACAAGCTCAAGGAGATCGACGAGAGTCTGGGCCTGATTCGCCCTGGCCACCACGTGGTAGACCTGGGCTCGACGCCCGGTGCCTGGAGTCAGTATGTGCGCCGCAAACTCTCGCCGCAGGGGGCTGCCGTGGGCGAGCTCAACGGGACCATTATTGCCATCGACTTGCTTCCCATGGAGCCCATTGAAGGGGTGCAATTTCTGCAGGGCGACTTTCGTGAGGACGAGGTGATGGAACAGTTGGAAGCCTTGGTCGGTGGGCGCAAGCTGGATGTGGTGGTGTCAGACATGGCGCCGAACCTCTCGGGCGTGGAGTCGGTGGATGCGGCGCGTATCAGCCACCTGATTGAATTGGCGATCGATTTTGCCCAGCAACACCTCAAACCCGAGGGCGCGTTGGTCACCAAAGTGTTCCATGGGTCGGGATATAGCCAGTTGGTGCAGCTGTTCAAGGATACGTTCAAGGTGGTCAAGGCGATCAAGCCCAAGGCTTCGCGCGACCGTTCATCCGAGACTTTTTTGGTCGGCATGCAACTGAAAACCCCCAAAACATAAGGTGAAGCGGGGTTTTGTCAGCACTGCTGGTGAAACTGGTGCCTACAATGTCACAAAAGCATATTGCTGGATTGGAGCTACGTCTTGAATAACCAATGGTTCTCGAAAATTGCCGTGTGGATGGTGATCGCCATGGTGCTGTTCACTGTGTTCAAGCAGTTCGACAGCCGCAGTGCGGCGGGTGCGGGTTCGGTGCCTTATTCCGATTTCCTGGATGAGGTCCGCTCCAACCGCATCAAATCGGCCACCATCCAGGAAGGTCCCTCTGGCACCGAGATTGTGGCCACCACGACCGACGACCGCCGTATCCGCACCACAGCCACTTACATGGACCGCGGCCTGATCGGTGACCTGATCAACAACGATGTCAAATTTGACGTCAAGCCGCGCGAAGAGGGCTCCTTGCTCATGACCCTGCTGGTCAGCTGGGGTCCGATGCTCCTGCTCATTGGTGTGTGGGTGTACTTCATGCGCCAGATGCAAGGCGGCGGCAAGGGCGGCGCGTTCAGCTTCGGCAAATCCAAGGCGCGCATGCTTGACGAGAATAACAACCAGGTCACCTTTGCTGACGTGGCCGGTTGCGACGAAGCCAAGGAAGAAGTCAAGGAAGTGGTTGACTTCCTGAAAGACCCGCAAAAATTCCAGAAGCTCGGTGGACGTATTCCTCGCGGTTTGCTGCTGGTGGGCCCTCCCGGTACCGGTAAAACCCTGCTTGCCAAGTCCATTGCCGGTGAAGCCAAAGTGCCTTTCTTCAGCATTTCGGGCTCTGACTTTGTCGAAATGTTTGTGGGCGTGGGTGCTGCCCGCGTGCGCGACATGTTCGAAAACGCCAAGAAAAACGCTCCCTGCATCATCTTCATCGACGAAATCGATGCCGTGGGTCGCCAGCGTGGCGCTGGCCTGGGCGGTGGCAACGACGAACGTGAGCAAACCCTTAACCAGATGCTGGTTGAGATGGACGGTTTTGAAACCAATCTGGGTGTGATCGTGGTGGCGGCCACCAACCGTCCCGACATTCTGGATGCCGCGCTGTTGCGTCCTGGTCGTTTCGACCGTCAGGTCTATGTCACGCTGCCCGACATTCGTGGCCGCGAGCAGATTTTGAACGTGCACATGCGCAAGATCCCGATCGGGACAGACGTGAGTGCCGAAATCATTTCCCGTGGCACGCCTGGTATGAGCGGCGCTGATCTGGCCAACCTCTGCAATGAAGCAGCGCTGATGGCTGCTCGCCGCAACGCGCGTGTGGTCGAAATGCAGGACTTCGAAAAGGCCAAGGACAAGATCCTCATGGGCCCCGAGCGCAAGAGCATGGTCATGCCCGAGGAAGAGCGCCGCAACACGGCCTACCACGAAGCTGGTCACGCCTTGATCGGCAAACTGTTACCCAAGTGTGATCCGGTGCACAAGGTCACCATCATCCCGCGTGGCCGTGCCCTGGGCGTGACGATGAGCCTGCCCGAAAAAGACCGCTACAGCTACGACAGCGAATACATGCTCAACCAGATCAGCATGCTGTTCGGGGGCCGTATTGCTGAAGAGGTGTTCATGAAGCAGATGACCACCGGCGCTTCCAATGACTTTGAGCGCGCCACGTCGATTGCCCGCGACATGGTCATGCGTTATGGCATGACCGATGCGCTGGGCCCCATGGTCTACGCTGAAAACGAGGGTGAAGTGTTCCTGGGCCGCTCGGTCACCAAGACCACCCACATGAGCGAGCAGACCATGCAGAAGGTCGATGCCGAGGTGCGCCGCATCATCGACGAGCAATACGGGCTCGCCCGCCGCCTGATCGAGGAGCACAGCGACAAGATGCACGCCATGGCCAAGGCCTTGCTGGACTGGGAAACCATTGACACCGAGCAGCTGGACGACATCATGGCTGGCCGCGAGCCTCGCCCGCCCAAGGATTGGACGCCACGTACGCCATCTTCCGGAGGCGGAGGCCAGGGAGGCTCCCCTGCGGTGCGTCCTGACGCTGCGCCAACTGCGGCCTGATGGGCTTGAATCATGACCACGGGGCTTCGGCCCCGTTTTTGTTGGCTTGAACATGAACGTCTGGACCACACGCCGCTTTGATATTGACCTGACGCAGCCCAAAGTCATGGGCATCGTCAACCTCACGCCGGACTCCTTTTCCGATGGAGGGGTGTACAACGCGCCTGATCAGGCCCTTGCTCACGCTGAACATCTCCTGCGCGAAGGCGCAGACATGCTCGATATCGGCGCGGAATCCACTCGCCCGGGAGCCCCGGCCGTACCTTTGCAAGAGGAGCTTGCGCGCCTGGAACCCGTCGTCAAGGAGCTCGTCCGCTGGAATGTGCCAGTATCGATTGACACCTACAAGCCCGAAGTGATGCAGGCGGTGCTGGCCTGGGGGGTGGATGTGATCAATGATGTCTGGGCTTTGCGGCAGCCAGGTGCATGGGAGGTGGTGAGCGCCGATTCACGCATCGGTGTGTGCCTGATGCACATGCATCGTGAGCCGGGCTCGATGCAGGTGCAGCCCATGCAGGGAGATGTGCTTGAGCAGGTGCAGGCATTTTTCGCCCAGGCCTTGTTGCAGGCGCAGCAACACGGGGTATCCCGCCAGCGTGTGGCGCTGGATCCAGGCATTGGTTTTGGCAAGACAGTGCAACAAAACTTGACCTTGCTGCGCGAGCACGGTCGTTTTCATGCGTTAGGTTGTCCCACGCTGGTGGGGTGGTCGCGCAAGTCCACCTTGGGTGCGGTACTGGCCGAGCGGGTCATGCACGGGCAGGTGCCCGAGCCCGCACAACGTGTACAGGCCAGTGTGGCGGCTGCTTTGCTTAGCGTGGAGCGGGGCGCGCGCATTGTGCGTGTGCACGATGTCGCGCCCACGGTACAGGCTTTGGCCCTGTGGGGCGCCATGCAAGATCATTAAAATCAGAACAAGATCAACAAGAGGAATCAAGATGGCGCGTCGTTACTTTGGCACCGATGGCATTCGCGGAACCGTGGGCCAGAGCCCGATCACGCCCGACTTTGTGCTCCGTCTGGCACACGCCGTGGGTCGCGTCCTCAAGCGTCACGAAAAACACCCAACGGTACTGATCGGCAAGGACACCCGAATTTCGGGTTACATGCTTGAAAGTGCACTCGAGTCCGGATTCAATTCTGCAGGTGTGGATGTGGTGTTGCTGGGCCCGGTGCCTACGCCTGCTGTGGCGTACCTGACCCGCGCACAACGTGCATCCTTGGGGGTGGTGATCAGTGCCAGCCATAACCCTTACGAAGACAACGGCATCAAATTCTTCAGCGCTCAGGGTACCAAATTGCCTGATGACTGGGAGCTGGATGTGGAAGCTGCATTGGACGAAGCGCCGGTATGGGTGCAGGCTTCTGAGTTGGGTAAAGCCAAACGTCTGGACGATGCTGCAGGCCGTTACATCGAATTTTGCAAAAGCACTTTCCCGACGCAGCTGTCTTTGCATGGTTTGAAAATCGTGGTGGATGCCGCCCATGGCGCGGCTTATCACATCGCTCCCAAAGTGTTCCATGAGTTGGGTGCTGAGGTGGTGGCCATTGGTTGTTCGCCCGATGGTCTCAACATCAACAAGGGGGTGGGGGCCACCCACCCGCAAGCGCTGGTCGAGGCGGTCAAGGCTCATGGGGCTGATCTGGGCGTGGCACTCGATGGTGACGCTGACCGCCTGCAACTGGTCGATTCACAGGGGCGCCTCTACAACGGCGACGAGTTGCTGTACCTGATGGTTCGTGAGCGCCTGAGCCGCGGCGAGCAGGTGCCTGGCGCCGTGGGCACGCTCATGACCAACATGGCCGTGGAAGTGGCCCTGCGTGGACTGGGTGTGGCCTTTGAACGCGCCAATGTCGGCGACCGCTATGTGCTGGAGGTGCTGGCCGAGCGTGGCTGGTTGCTGGGCGGCGAGGGCTCGGGCCACCTGTTGGTGCTGGACAAGCACACCACAGGCGATGGCTTGGTCAGCGCCTTGCAGGTGCTCAGTGCCTGTGTGGCTAGCGGCAAGACCATGGCGCAACTGCTTGATGGCGTGACCTTGTTCCCGCAAACCCTGATCAATGTGCGCCTGCAGCCTGGTTTTGACTGGAAGAGCCATGCCCCCCTGCAGCAGTCAACCCGTGAAGTAGAGGCTGAACTCGGCCAGAACGGCCGGGTGTTGATTCGCGCCAGTGGTACGGAACCCCTTGTTCGCGTCATGGTCGAAGCCCGCGATGCGGCCAAAGCCCATGCCTGCGCCGAGCGCATTGCCGCAACCTTGAAGGCTTGAGGCTGCGTCAGTAAATCAGTCGGTCGGGCTTGACTTCCTGCAGGATGGTCGTGGCGATCTCTTCAATGGATTTGGTCGTGGTCGACAGCCAGCGAATGCCTGAGCGGCGCATCATGGCCTCGGCCTCGGCCACCTCGTGGCGACAATTTTGCAGGCTGGCATAGCGCGAGTTGGGGCGTCGTTCGGTGCGGATTTCTGACAGTCGCTCGGGCTGAATGGTCAGGCCGAAGATTTTTTTCCGGTAAGGAACCAGTGCCGGGGGCAACTGGTTGCGATCAAAGTCTTCGGGAATGAGTGGGTAATTGGCTGCTTTGAGTCCATGCTGCATGGCCAGGTAGAGGCTGGTGGGGGTTTTCCCGCTGCGACTGACGCCGATCAAAATCACGTCGGCCCCTTCCAGATCCCGGTGGGATTGGCCGTCGTCGTGGTCCAGCGAGAAGTTGATGGCCTCGATGCGGTCGTGGTATTCCTTGCTTTTGCTCACATCCGAAAAGCGGCCCACCCGGTGGTGGGACTTGATGCCCAGCTCCTGCTCGATGGGATGCACAAAGGTGCCGAACATGTCCATCAACATGCCCTTGCAGTTGTCCTTGATGACCTGCAGGACTTCCATGTTCACCAAAGTGGTGAAGACCAGGGCCTTGGCCCCTTCAAGGTCGCAGGTGTGGTTGATTTGCCGTACCGCCTGGTGGGCCTTGTCCACGCTGTCCACAAAGGGCAGGCGGACATGGCGGGTCTTCATTTCGAATTGCGCCAAGATGGCGTTGCCAAAGGTTTCGGCGGTGATGCCGGTGCCGTCAGACACAAAAAAAACAGTGCGCAGGCTCATTTTGAGAAAAATTCAGGTCATGGGGCAGGGCGGCCCCCTAAAATGAACCCATTATCCATGGCGCGACGCATCCCACACCAGAACAATGACAGCGGTGTGTCTTTGGCCAGGAGCCCGGTTTTTAACTTTGGAGTCTCTTATGTCCAACCTGTTTGAAGCGACCGCTTTGGTCGTTCCTTTCGAAAAACTGCGCATGGCCGACGTCGAAATCGTCGGCGGCAAAAACGCCAGCCTGGGGGAGATGATTTCCCAGCTGCCTGCCGGGGTCAAAGTACCCACTGGCTTTGCCACCACGGCCCACGCTTTCCGTGAATTCCTGAAATTCGACGGTCTGTCTGACCGCATCAACGCCAAGCTCGATGCGCTGGACACCGAAGACGTGCGGGCCCTGGCCGCCGTGGGCGCCGAGATCCGCGCCATGGTCGAGGCTCAGCCTTTCCCTGCCGATCTGGAAAAAGCCATTCGAGAAGCCTTCATCACTTTGCAAGATGGCCACGCAGAGGCCTCCTTTGCCGTGCGCTCCTCGGCCACGGCCGAAGACCTGCCTGACGCCTCCTTTGCTGGGCAGCAGGAAACCTTCCTCAACGTGGTGGGCATTGACGACGTCTTGCACAAGATGAAAGAGGTGTTTGCTTCCTTGTACAACGACCGCGCGATCAGCTACCGCGTGCACAAGGGCTTTGCCCACGCCGACGTGGCCCTTTCGGCCGGCGTGCAGCGCATGGTGCGCTCCGACCTGGGTGCTGCGGGCGTGATGTTCACCATCGACACCGAGTCCGGCTTTGAAGATGTGGTGTTCATCACTTCCAGCTACGGTCTGGGCGAGACGGTGGTGCAGGGCGCTGTGAACCCTGACGAGTTTTACGTCCACAAACCCATGCTGGCTGCAGGCAAGCGCGCGGTGATCCGTCGCAACCTGGGTTCCAAGCTCATTCAGATGGTGTTTTCCACCCCCGAAGAAAAAGCCTCCAGCGGCAAATTGGTCAAGACGGTGGATGTGCCCACCGAGCTGCGCAACCGCTACAGCCTGACCGATGCCGACGTCGAGCAACTGGCGCACTACGCACTGGTGATCGAAAAGCACTATGGCCGCCCGATGGACATCGAGTGGGGCAAAGACGGCAACGATGGCCAGCTCTACATCCTGCAGGCCCGCCCCGAAACCGTGAAGAGCCAGGCCAAGGGCACGGCCGAGCTGCGCTACAAGCTCAAGGGCCATTCCACCGTGCTGGCTGAGGGCCGCGCCATTGGCCAGAAGATCGGCACTGGCCCGGTGCGTCTGGTGCACAACATCAGCGAGATGGACAAGGTCCAGCCCGGCGATGTGCTGGTGACCGACATGACCGACCCGAACTGGGAGCCGGTGATGAAACGCGCCAGTGCCATCGTGACCAACCGCGGTGGTCGTACCTGCCACGCGGCCATCATCGCGCGCGAGCTGGGCATCCCGGCCGTGGTGGGCTGCGGCCATGCGACCGAACAGCTCAAGGATGGCACGCTGGTGACGGTGAGCTGTGCCGAGGGCGATACGGGTCGCATTTACGATGGTCTGCTGGAGACCGAGATCACCGAAGTCAAGCGCGGCACCATGCCCGAGATTCCCACAAAGATCATGATGAACGTGGGCAACCCCCAGCTGGCGTTTGACTTTGCCCAGCTGCCCAACGCGGGCGTGGGCCTGGCCCGGCTGGAGTTCATCATCAACAACAACATCGGCGTACACCCCAAGGCCATCCTGGACTACCCGGCCATCGATGCTGACCTGAAAAAGGCGGTGGAGTCCGTGGCCCGTGGCCACGCTTCGCCACGTGCTTTCTACGTCGACAAGGTGGCCGAAGGTGTGGCCTCGATCGCGGCGGCCTTCTGGCCCAAGCCAGTCATCGTGCGCCTGTCGGACTTCAAGAGCAACGAGTACCGCAAGCTGATCGGCGGCAGCCGCTACGAACCCGAAGAAGAAAACCCGATGCTGGGCTTCCGTGGCGCGACCCGCTACATCAGCGAAGACTTCGGCGAGGCTTTTGCCATGGAGTGCGAAGCCCTCAAGCGCGTGCGCGGCGAGATGGGTCTGACCAATGTGCAGGTGATGGTGCCCTTTGTGCGCACCCTCAAGCAGGCCGAACGTGTGACGCAACTCCTGGCCAACCATGGTCTGGTGCGTGGCGAGAACGAGCTCAAGCTGATCATGATGTGCGAGGTGCCCACCAACGCCATCCTGGCTGACCGCTTCCTGCAGTTCTTCGATGGCTTCTCGATCGGCTCCAACGACCTGACACAGCTCACGCTGGGTCTGGACCGCGACTCCGGCATGGAATTGCTGGCAGCCGATTTTGACGAGCGCGACCCGGCGGTGACCACACTGATCGAGCAGGCCATCAAGGCTTGTCTGGCGCAGGGCAAGTACATCGGTATTTGCGGGCAGGGCCCCAGTGATCACCCGGACTTTGCCCAGTGGCTGATGGCGCAGGGCATCAGTTCGATTTCGCTCAATCCCGACACTGTGGTGGAGACCTGGACCACGCTGGGCCAAGCGGCTTAAGCGCCCTTGTCTATGGGCACTGATGAGCACACATCGGTCTCGCCAGCAGGCTACCGCTGGCGACTTCATCGCAATGTGCTCATCTACACGGTGCTTTTGCTCAGTCTCATCGGCTTGCTGGCTTGGGCTGAAAGCAGGGGCCTTTCGCGCAACCTGATCGGTCCGATCTTTCTGTTCGCGACCGTCATGATCTATGCCCTGATTGGCATTTCGGGGCGTACTTCTGACGAAGCGGAGTACTACGTCGCAGGGCGCCGTATTCCGGCCATGTACAACGGCATGGCTACTGCTGCGGACTGGATCAGTGCGGCCTCTTTCATCAGTCTGGCCGGGGCTTTGTACCTGCAGGGGTTTTCAGGGGCCGGGCAGCAGCCAGGTGGTTTGGCTTACATCCTGGGGTGGACGGGTGGTTTTTGTCTGGTGGCCTGGTGGATTGCTCCGGCTTTGCGGGGCATGAATCTCTACACCGTGCCCGATTTTTTTCAGCGTCGTTTTGGGGGACGGTGGCCACGGATTCTGGCGGCCTGGGCGGCGGTTCTGACCTCATTTACCTATGTGGTGGCACAGATTTACGGCATTGGCCTGATTGCTTCGCGCTTGACGGGGGTGCAATTTGAAATCGGGATTTTGCTGGGTTTGGGTGGGGTGCTGTTGTGCTCCTTTTTAGGCGGCATGCGTGCCATCACATGGACACAAGTAGCGCAGTACATCATTGTGTTGCTTGCTTTCTTGATACCCGTGTCCTGGCTCGCCTACCGGCAGCTTGGCACACCGGTGGCCATGGTGGCTTACGGCAGTCAGCTGGCGCGAATCGGACAGCTTGAACAGCAATTGGTCGAGGATCCGGCCGAAATCGATGTTCGTCAGGAGTACGCGCGACGTGCGCAGGACTATGCCCGTAAATTGCAGGATGTACCCAACGCCTTGAAACACGAGCGCGAGCGCCTTGAGTTAAAAGTGCGTGAATTAAAAATCAATGGGGCAGACTTCACGCAAATTGCCCAGGCTCGGCGTGAACTGGTTGCACTGCCCAAGGATGTAGGCGTGGCGCAAGAGTTGTGGACACGTGCCATGCAGGATGCGCATGAGCGATCGATGCCTTTGGCCGGCATGCCTCGCCAAACCCAGGCTTTCCAGGGCGATCCGCAAGGCACTCCATCCGAACGTGAGGCCTTCGAAACTTCCCGGTGGAATTTCCTGGCACTGACTTTCTGTCTGATGTTGGGTACCGCGGGCATGCCCCATCTGCTGACCCGGTTTTACACCACCTCCAGCGTTGCGCAGACCCGTAGTTCGGTGGCCTGGTCCTTGTTCTTTATTGTGTTGCTGTATCTGAGCGTGCCGGCTTTAGCCATCCTGGTGAAGTTTGAGGTCATGAATAACCTCGTCGGCAGCAGTTTCGAGGATTTGCCCTCGTGGCTTGCACAGTGGGCGCGGGTGGATCCTGGCCTGGTGGAGGTGGCTGACATCAATGGCGACCGTCGCCTGCAGTTTGGCGAATTACGCATGGGGGCCGACATGGTCATGCTGGCCATGCCAGAGCTGGGCAGCATGCCTTTTGTCATCGCAGGGCTGGTGGCCGCGGGCGGTCTGGCTGCAGCCTTGTCGACAGCAGATGGATTGCTGCTGACCATTGG
>NZ_JAYPVP010000011.1:30664-48316 GCF_038134685.1 Limnohabitans sp.
TCACCGTCAAGGTGCCGCTCAATGCCGAAGGGCAGGTGATCGCATCGAAATTTGCCCTGTTGGCCGTTGCCATGCTGGCAGCGTTTGTGGCTGCACTCAAACCGGCTGAAATCCTTTCGCTCGTGTCAGCATCCTTTTCACTGGCTGCATCAGCGTTCTTTCCTGCCATGGTCATGGGCTTGCATTGGCAGCGACTGCATCGTCGCGCTGCAGTTGCAGGCATGCTCACCGGCTTTGGGGTGACCGCGGGCTACATGTTCTTCAATGCAGCGGTGGTCCGCGCCGCCTGGGGGTGGGCTCCCGATGCGGGTCTCTGGTGGGGTATTCAGCCCGTGAGCGCAGGTGTTTTTGGCGTACCTGCAGCTTGCCTGGTCATGCTTGCACTTTCCCTCTGGCCTGCAGCCAGGGCAAGGAAGGTGGGCAAAGGCCCTGAATCCGGGCTATAATCCAAGGCTCACCTTGCCGCACCCTTGACTGACGCCGGGGGCGGTTTTTCCAATCTTTTGGTTCATCCACAAGGAGTTTTGATGCGTCATTACGAAATCATTTTGCTGATCCATCCGGATCAGAGCGAGCAAGTGCCCGCCATGCTGGAGCGCTACAAGGGCATGATCACCCAAGGTGGCGGTCAGATCCATCGCGTCGAAGACTGGGGCCGTCGTCAACTGGCTTACCAGATCAACAAGCTGGCCAAAGCACACTACCTGTGCCTGAACATCGAAGCCGACCAGGCTGTGATGGGCGAGCTCGAGCACGCCTTCAAATTCAATGACGCCGTTCTGCGTCATTTGACTGTGCAGAAGAAGAAAGCCGACACCGGCGCTTCTGCCATGATGAAGAGCGTCGAGCGCGAAGAAGCACGCAAGGCTCAACAGGCTGATTTCGCAGCCTGATTGCCCTGACCCCGCGCGGAGTGAACCAGACCCGATTAGGTGCCCGTATCGTTGAGCGAGACGCTCTGCGCTACACCCCAGCCGGGTTGCCTGCCCTGGATTTGCTGCTCGAGCATGAGTCTCATGTGCAGCAAGAACAAGGCACCAGGCAAGTCAAGTTGAGCCTTCGGGCGCAGGCCATCGGTGTGATGGCCGAGCAGCTCCAAAAGGCGCCACTTGGCACCGCCTTCAGGTTCACTGGCTTTTTGGCCAATATCCGTCAAGGTCAACGTGTGATTTTGCATATCCAAGAGTTTCAGCAAGATTAATTTCAGGAGGCCCCATGGCCACGTTCAAAAAATTTGACAAGAACAAGCGCCCCAAGCGCAATACCCAGTCCCTGCTGTTCAAGCGCAAGCGCTTTTGCCGCTTTACCGTGACTGGCGTTGAAGAGATCGACTACAAAGATGTGGACACCCTGCGTGACTTCATCGCCGAAAACGGCAAGATCATTCCCGCCCGCCTGACCGGCACCCGCGCCATTTACCAGCGCCAGCTCAACACTGCCATCAAGCGTGCCCGCTTCCTGGCTCTGTTGCCCTACACCGATCAGCACAAGGTCTGAGGAGAAACAACATGCAAGTGATCCTGCTCGAAAAAGTGCTCAACCTGGGCAATCTGGGTGACATCGTCAAGGTCAAGGACGGTTACGCACGTAACTTCCTGATCCCCTCTGGCCGCGCCCGTCGCGCTACCGAAGCCAACAAGGCTGAATTCGAAGCTCGTCGTGTCGAGCTCGAAAAAGCTGCTGCAGCCAAGCTGGCTGAAGCTCAGGCTCTGGGCGAAAACCTCTCTGGTCTGACCGTCAAGCTGACCCAAAAGGCTGGCGTGGATGGTCGCCTGTTTGGTTCTGTGACCAACCACGACATCGCTGAAGAACTGACCAAGCATGGCTTCGCTGTGGCCAAAGCTCAGGTGCGTATGCCCAACGGTCCGATCAAGACCGTGAGCGACTCCGCTGTGTCCGTTGCGTTGCACACCGACGTGGTGGTGGAAGTCAATGTGAGCGTGTACGGCGAAACCGCCTGATCCTGCTCGCTCAGCGATAAGCCGCCGGCGAAAGCAGGCGGCTTTTTCATTTTCAGGCCCTTCATTTATCCACTCGCCATACCCGTTTCATGCACCTGTGGTGCACCGCTTATCCACAGGGTTATGCAATGACGCGTGGCGAGCTCCGGGCTAAGATGCCGTTTTGACTGTTGTGAATTCATGAGTTCTGCCGTTTTCCCTCCTTCTTTTGATGAAGCCATGGCTGTGGCCACCCTGGACCCACAGATTGCGCAGCTGCGCGTGCCGCCTCACTCCATTGAAGCCGAATCCAGCGTGCTGGGTGGGTTGTTGCTGGACAACGGCGCCTGGGATCGGGTGGGTGATCTTTTGGTGGACTCCGACTTTTACCGTCATGAGCACCGTTTGGTGTATGCCGCCATTGGCGCCCTGATCAATGCCTCCAAGCCGGCTGACGTGATCACGGTGCACGAACAGTTGCAGGCCTTGGGCAAATCGCAAGAGGTGGGTGGGTTGTCCTACCTGAATGCGCTGGCGCAATATGTGCCAAGCGCCAGCAATATCCGGCGCTACGCTGAAATCGTACGCGAGCGCTCCATCCTGCGCAAGCTGGTTGCGGCCAGTGATGACATCGCCACCGTAGCCTTCAACACCCAGGGCAGGGCGGTTGACAAGATTCTGGATGAGGCCGAGCAAAAGATTTTCAACATCGGTGAAGAAGGCTCTCGCATGAAGCAGGGCTTTCAGTCCATGGACACCTTGGTGGTGGACCTGCTGGACCGAGTCTCCGAGATGGCCGACAACCCCAACGACATCACGGGTGTGCCCACCGGCTTTTACGATCTGGACCGCATGACCTCTGGTCTGCAGCCGGGCGACCTGGTGGTGCTGGCGGCGCGTCCTTCCATGGGTAAAACGGCTTTTGCCATCAACATTGCTGAACACGTGGCGCTCAACGAAGGGTTGCCCGTGGCTGTGTTTTCCATGGAAATGGGAGCATCCCAACTGGCGGTACGTATTGTGGGCTCGATTGGTCGTGTGGACCAGGGGCATTTACGGACGGGCAAGTTGACCGATGACGAGTGGCCGCGCCTGACCGAGGCCATTGAGCGTTTGCGCACCGTGTCGCTGCACATTGATGAAACACCTGGCCTGACCCCGAGTGAGCTGCGCGCCAACTCGCGTCGTCTGGCTCGCCAGTGTGGCAAGCTCGGCCTGATCGTGGTGGACTACTTGCAGTTGATGAGTGGCTCCAGTGGCTCGGACGGCGATAACCGCGCGACCGAACTGGGCGAAATCTCGCGGGGTCTGAAGATGCTGGCCAAAGAGCTCCAATGCCCGGTGATTGCACTCTCGCAGCTCAACCGTGGTGTAGAGCAGCGCACAGACAAGCGCCCCATGATGAGTGATCTGCGTGAATCCGGCGCCATCGAGCAGGACGCGGACATCATCATGTTCATCTACCGTGATGATTACTACAACAAGGATTCGAAGGATCCGGGTGTTGCAGAAATCATCATCGGCAAGCAGCGTAACGGTCCGACGGGCACCTGCCGCCTGGCCTTCCTCAAACCGCTGACCCGCTTTGAAAGCCTGGCCGGCGGTGGCATGGGCGGCGACGACTTTTAAAGCGCCTCGCTGGCAAAGTCAGCCAGGCGTGAACGCTCGCCACGTGCAAGGGTGATGTGTCCGTTGTGGGCCCAGCCCTTGAAGCGGTCCACTGCGTACGTCAGGCCTGATGAGCCTTCGGTCAGGTAGGGCGTGTCGATCTGGGCCAGGTTGCCCATGCAGATGATCTTGGTGCCGGGGCCGGCGCGGGTGATCAGTGTCTTCATCTGCTTGGGCGTCAGGTTCTGCGCCTCGTCGATGATGACGTACTTGTTCATGAAGGTGCGCCCGCGCATGAAGTTCATGCTCTTGATCTTGATGCGGCTCTTGATCAGTTCGTTGGTCGCGGCGCGCCCCCACTCGCC
The DNA here is from genome assembly GCF_038134685.1 of Limnohabitans sp. Classification (GTDB taxonomy): domain Bacteria; phylum Pseudomonadota; class Gammaproteobacteria; order Burkholderiales; family Burkholderiaceae_C; genus Limnohabitans_A. Next base: position 34,578 of record NZ_JAYPVP010000011.1, read on the forward strand.
CGCACCCCCGCCTTCGCCCTTGGCCAGGAACTCCAGGTTGTCGTCCAGGGCGCCCATCCAGGGGCCCATTTTTTCTTCTTCAGTGCCGGGCAGGAAGCCGATGTCTTCGCCCACGCTGACGGTGGCGCGGGTCATGATGATCTCGGTGTAGCGGCGGTCGTCCAGCACTTGCGTCAGGCCTGCAGCCAGCGCCATCAGCGTCTTGCCCGTGCCAGCTGTGCCGGCCAACGTGACGAAGTCCACCTCAGGGTCGGTCAAAAGGTTCAGGGCAAAGTTTTGTTCACGGTTGCGGGCGGTGACGCCCCAGACTGCATTCTTCTGGTGTGCAAAGTCCTTGAGGGTGCGTAGCACAGCAGTTTTGCCTCTTACTTCCGTCACTCGGGCGTACAGGCTGGGCTCGCCAGCAGCTTCAAAGTACACAAACTGGTTGATGAACAGGCTGGGCACGATGGAGCCGGAAATGCGATAGAAGGTGTGGCTGCCCTGTTGCCAGCTTTCGACGGTTTTGGCGTGCTTTGCCCAGAAGTCTGTTGGCAACGCCATCGCTCCTGTGTAGAGCATGTCGCCATCTTCCAGGGCCTTGTCGTTTTGATAATCTTCGGCTTGCAATCCCATCGCGCGTGCCTTGACGCGCATGTTGATGTCCTTGGACACCAGCACCACCTCGCGCTGGCTGTGTTTCTCACACAAGGCGCGAACCACCCCCAAAATCTGGTTGTCGGCCTTGCCTTGCGGCAGGGCCAGGGGCAGGCTGAGGTCGAGAGGTTCAGTCTGGAAAAACAGGTGCCCTTGAGCTTCGTTGTGCCCAAGCCCTGACAAACGCTGACCTGCTGCCATATCGGGGCTGGACGCGGCCAGTGTGTCGAGGTAGCGGCTGGCCTGACGGGCATTTCGAGCGACTTCGGAGGTGCCTTTTTTGTTGCTGTCGAGCTCCTCGAGCACGATCATGGGCAAAAAGACATCATGCTCTTCAAAGCGGAACAAGCTCATCGGGTCGTGCATCAGCACGTTGGTGTCGAGCACAAACAGTTTGCGGGTACCGTCACTTTTGCGTGCTTTGGCGCTTCGAGAGCTTGTCTTGATGGATTTCACGGGAGACGCTGTTCTGACGCTGGTTTTGACGGGGGCGGGGGCAGTGCTTGCCACAATCTCAGGAATGGGCATGTCGATTTGCGCATCCTTAAGGGGGCGAGCGTTACTACGTGTTGCGCGTGCTGTTTTCGCTGCAGGAGCCTCGGCCAGGGATTTCTGGGTCAGCAGTGTGGCACGTTGTTTGGGCGGCGGAGGCAGGGGCATGGGGCGTAACCTTGTTTACGGAAACATGAAGGACCCGAAAGCAAAAAAGCCGCCAGGCATGCCGGGCGGCTTTTTGTGTAATGCGGGTGTCGACTGCAATCTGCATGAGCCCATTATGCACGAGCTCTGTGACACCTTTGGGAGCTTTTAGCCGGCCTTCTTGAGAGCCTTGACCGCTTTAAGGACTTCGTCCACATGGCCAGGGACTTTCAGGCCACGCCATTCTTGTTTGAGCATGCCGTCTGCGCCAACCAGGAAAGTGCTGCGCTCAATGCCTTTGACCTTTTTGCCGTACATGATCTTGTTTTTGACCACGCCGAACATGTGACACATTTTCTCTTCAGTATCAGCAATCAGTTCAAAGGGCAGTTCCAGCTTGGTTTTGAAGTCGTCGTGTGACTTCATGTTGTCACGCGAGACGCCAAAAACCACAGCGCCGGCTTTGACAAAGTCCTTGTATTTGTCGCGAAACTGCATGGCTTCGGTGGTGCAACCAGGGGTGTTGTCTTTCGGATAGAAATACAGGATCATGGTCTGACCCACGTGGGTTGTGTTTGAAACCTTGATACCGCCAGTTGCGTTCGCTTCAAATTCGGGCAGGGGCTTGTTGAGAACGATCGCCATGTAGACACTCTTTTCGGGGGTGTTTTGCAAGCCTTGTGCAGGGAACTTACAAATTTCGACAAACGATTATTTTAACCGAAAAGTCAGTAGTCATAAGGTATTCGCCTTGGGCGCCATCATGAGCACCGCCATGACTTTTCGTCCCTCGCTGGCCAGAATGTTGTAGGTGCGACAAGCCGCATAGGTGTCCATGGTTTCCAGGCCGATACGCCGCTCCATCAAGGGTTGCAACCAGGAAGCAGGCAAGAAATTTTGACGTTCACCGCAACCCATGATGATCAATTCCGTGTCTTGTCCAGCCAGGGCTTTCAAGTGTCCGGCTTGCAATTGGTCCCAGTGTTCTGTATCCCAGGTCTCCCAAGCGGGGCTGCCGTGGCTTCGTATGCAGACAGCGTGCTCGATGCGTTGGCCTTGTACGGTGATCCAGCCCGGCCCCATGGCGGAGATCATGGGTGCACTGGATTTGTCGGGCTGAAGTTTCATGGAATTGGGAGGGTTGAAATGCGTTGGAATCAGTCGTGAAAACGACTCTAAATGTGGTCAAATTATAGGTTTTCGCTCTTGACTTTATCCGTCCGGGAGGGACTGTGAAGCCCATCGTCAAATCCGCCAAACTGGCCAATGTGTGCTACGACATCCGTGGCCCCATCATGGACCGTGCTCGCCAAATGGAAGAGGACGGCCACAAGATCATCAAACTCAATATTGGCAACCTGGCGGTTTTCGGTTTTGACGCGCCTGAAGAGATTCAGCAAGACATGATCCGCAACCTGCCCAACTCGGCAGGTTACTCGGACAGCAAAGGCATTTTTGCGGCGCGCAAAGCCGTGATGCACGAAACCCAGCGACAGGGCATTTTGGGTGTGACGCTGGACGATATTTATCTGGGCAATGGCGCCAGTGAGCTCATCGTCATGGCGACCAATGCCTTGCTCGATGATGGTGATGAATTGCTATTGCCTGCACCTGACTACCCCCTGTGGACGGCTGCTGCCAGCCTGTCGGGTGGCACGCCGGTGCACTACATGTGCGACGAGAGCAATGGCTGGATGCCGGACATCAACGACATCCGAGCCAAGATCACGCCCAAGACCAAAGGGATTGTGGTCATCAACCCCAATAACCCTACAGGCGCGCTGTACAGCAAGGAATTGTTGCTGCAGATTGTGGGTCTGGCTCGTGAGCACGGCTTGGTCATTTATGCCGATGAGGTGTACGACAAGGTGCTGTACGACGATGTGGTGCACACCCCGATCGCCAGCTTGTCCACCGATGTGCTGACGCTGACCTTCAACTCCTTGTCCAAGAGCTACCGTTCCTGCGGTTACCGCGCTGGTTGGATGGTACTTTCGGGCGACAAGCGCCCGGCTACCGACTTTATTGAGGGCCTGAACATGCTCTCGAACATGCGCTTGTGCGCCAATGTGCCAGGTCAGTGGGCTGTACAAACGGCGCTCGGCGGTTACCAGAGCATCAAAGAGCTGGTGGGCGAGGGCGGTCGTTTGCGCAAGCAGCGTGACCTGGCTTATGAGCTGATCACCTCGATCCCGGGAGTCAGCTGTGTGCGGCCTCAAGCGGCGCTGTACATGTTCCCCCGCCTGGATCCGAAGGTTTACCCCATCGCGGATGACCAACGCTTTTTCCTGGACATGCTGGAAGAAACCAAGGTCATGCTGGTGCAGGGCACGGGCTTTAACTGGCCTGAGCCGGACCATTTCCGCATCGTGTTCCTGCCGCACGAAGATGATCTGCGCGAAGCCATTGGACGTGTCGCCAAATTCCTGGAAGGCGCACGCAAACGCTTTGGTACGGACGCACTGGTGTCCTGAGTTTTCTGCGGGTGCTCCCAGGAGTGCCCGTCTTATTTAAGTTGATCTACACAATGAAACCCATTCAAGTTGGCCTCATCGGCATCGGTACCGTCGGCGGCGGCGTTTTTGAAGTCCTGCGCCGCAACCAGGAAGAAATCAAACGTCGTGCGGGTCGCGGCATTGAAGTGACCATGGTCAGCCGTCGTGACCAGGCCAAGGCCCGCGCCATGGTGGGTGAAGACGCTAAAGTGGTGGCCGATCCCCGTGACATCATTCGCAATCCCGACATTGATATCGTGGTCGAGCTCATTGGCGGTTACACCCTGGCGCGCGAGCTGGTGCTCGAAGCGATTGCTGCCGGCAAACATGTGGTCACGGCCAACAAGGCCTTGTTGGCGGTGCACGGCACTGAAATCTTCCAGGCCGCGCACAACAAAGGTGTGATGGTGGCTTTTGAAGCGGCTGTGGCTGGTGGCATTCCCATCATCAAGGCGCTGCGTGAGGGGCTGACCGCCAACCAGATCCAGTGGGTAGCGGGCATCATCAACGGCACCACCAACTTCATCCTGTCCGAAATGCGTGACAAGGGGCTGGACTTTGACGTGGTGCTCAAAGAAGCGCAGCGTTTGGGCTATGCCGAAGCCGATCCCACCTTTGACATTGAAGGCGTGGATGCGGCCCACAAAGCCACCATCATGAGCGCGATTGCCTTTGGTATTCCGGTGCAGTTCGACAAAGCCTATGTGGAAGGCATCACGAAGCTGGGCGCCGCCGACATCAAATATGCCGAGCAACTGGGCTATCGCATCAAGCTATTGGGCATCACCAAACGCACTGACAAAGGGGTAGAGCTTCGGGTGCACCCCAGCCTGGTACCTGCGCAACGCCTGATTGCGAATGTCGAAGGCGCGATGAATGCAGTCATGGTGCAAGGCGATGCCGTAGGCACCACCTTGTACTACGGTAAAGGCGCCGGCGCCGAGCCTACTGCCAGCGCAGTGGTCGCAGACCTGGTGGACATCACACGCCTGCACACGGCTGATCCTCAAAACCGTGTGCCGCACCTGGCCTTCCAGCCTGATGCCTTGAGCAATTTACCGGTGCTGCCGATGGAAGAAGTCGTGACCAGCTACTACCTGCGTCTGCGTGTTGCCGACCAGGCCGGTGTGCTGGCCAAGCTGACGGGCTTGCTGGCCGATGCCAATATCAGCATCGATGCCATCTTGCAGCGCGAGGCCGACCAGGTCAGCGGTGCAAACCAAACCGATGTGATCATCCTCACCCACGACACGCGCGAGGGCAATATGAACGTGGTGCTCAAGCAGATGCAAGGTTTGCCCACGGTGCTGGCGCCCATTGTTCGCATCCGCAAAGAGGAGCTGGCCTGATGCTGTACCTGTCTACGCGCGGCCACGCAGACCGTAAACACTTCTGTGAAATCCTGCTCGAAGGCCTGGCACCCGATGGCGGGCTGTACTTGCCCGAAAGCTACCCCCAACTGGGTGATACCGATCTGACGCGCCTGCGCCAGGTCTGGCAGCAGCAGGGCTACGCGGCATTGGCGTTTGAAATTTTGTCCCTGTACATCGACGACATTCCAGCCGCTGACCTCAAAGCCCTGTGCGACAAGACCTACACCGCTGCTGTGTATGGCACCGAAGCCATCGTGCCGCTCAAGCCCTTGCAGGCCAAGGGCAGCGCCGCGCCTGAGCTGTATTTGGAGGCTCTGTCCAACGGCCCCACGCTGGCCTTCAAGGACATGGCCATGCAGCTGCTGGGCAATCTGTTTGAGTACGAATTGGGCCGCCGTGGCGAAGAACTGAACATTCTGGGCGCCACCTCCGGTGACACCGGCAGCGCTGCCGAATATGCCATGCGCGGCAAAAAGGGCGTGCGTGTGTTCATGACCAGCCCGCATGGGCGCATGAGCCCCTTCCAGCAAGCACAGATGTTCAGCTTGCTGGACCAAAACATCCACAACATCGCCATTGAAGGCGTGTTCGACGACTGTCAGGACATCGTCAAGGCGGTGTCCAACGACCTCGACTTCAAGCGCAAGTACAAGATCGGCACCGTCAACTCGATCAACTGGGCGCGTCTGCTGGCCCAGGTGGTGTACTACTTTGCCGGTTACTTCCAGGCCACGACGGCCAACAGCCAGCAGGTCAGCTTCACTGTGCCCAGCGGCAACTTCGGCAATGTCTGCGCCGGCCACGTGGCCCGCATGATGGGCCTGCCCGTGGCGCAGCTGGTGGTGGCGACCAACGAAAACGATGTGCTCGACGAGTTCTTCCGCACCGGCATCTACCGTGTGCGCGGCACGGCCGATACGCACGAAACCTCAAGCCCCTCGATGGACATTTCCAAGGCCAGCAACTTCGAGCGCTTTGTGTTCGACTTGCTGGGTCGCGATGGCGCGCTGACCAAATCCCTGTTTGGCGACGCACTCAATACGCAAGGCCGTTTTGACCTGTCTGGCGATGCACGCTTTGCCGACGCGAGTGCCCGTTACGGCTTTGTCAGCGGCAAGAGCACGCACGCCAACCGCCTGGTCACCATCCGCCAGGTGTTTGAGCAGTACGGTGTGATGATCGATACCCACACCGCCGATGGCGTGAAGGTGGCGCGGGAAAACTTGCAGGCCGGTGTGCCCATGCTGGTGCTCGAAACCGCCTTGCCCATCAAATTTGCAGGCACCATTGTCGAAGCTCTGGGCCGCGAGCCTGAGCGTCCGGCCAAGTTTGAAGGCATTGAGGCTTTGCCTAAACGCGTGAAGGTCATGCCGGCTGATGCTGAAGGCATCAAGCGCTACATTGCTGAGCACTGCCACTGAGGACTTGCCCATGAACGCGCCCCGCAAGCCACTGATGCCTCTGGACGATGCCTTGCAACAATTGCTGGGTCAGGTCCAGGCCTTGAACGATGTCGAGACGCTGTCCACCCTGGAGGCGGATGGCCGCGTGCTGGCGCAGGATCTCGTGTCTGCCTTGCAAGTGCCGGCGTTCGACAACTCGTCGATGGACGGCTATGCCGTGCGCTGGGCCGATGTGCGGCAAGGGCCAACGCTGCTCAAAGTCACGCAACGCATCGCAGCGGGCCAAACAGGTACCACTCTGGAGCCAGGTCAAGCCGCACGAATTTTTACGGGAGCACCTTTGCCCCCCGGCGCTGACACAGTGGTCATGCAGGAAGACACACAGCCAGTGGATGGCGCTGCGGATGCAGTGCAGATCTTGCGCGTGCCGACGCCAGGCGACTGGGTGCGTCTGAGTGGCGAAGACGTGAAAAAAGGCGCTGTGGCCTTGCCTGCGGGCACACGGCTGACCCCTGCAGAGTTAGGGCTTGCGGCCAGCCTGGGCGTTGCGCATGTGAGCGTTCTGCGCAAGCCACGTGTGGCCTTGTTTTCTACTGGCGACGAATTGGTCATGCCCGGCGAGGTTGCGCCCGATCAAATGCGCCCCGGTGCCATCTACAACTCCAACCGCTTTTTCCTGCGTGCCTTGCTGCATCGCATGGGTTGCGAGGTCAGTGACCTCGGCATCGTCCCCGACAAGCGCGAAGCCACCATGGCAGCGCTCAAGTCGGCTGCCGACCACCATGACCTGATCCTGACCAGCGGCGGCGTCTCGGTGGGTGAAGAGGATCACGTCAAGCCCTCGGTGCAAGCCTTGGGTGCCCTGGACCTTTGGCAAATCTCCATGAAACCTGGCAAGCCCTTTGCCTATGGCCATGTGCGCCGCAGCGAAGGCGCGCACGTGGCGCATTTCATCGGCCTGCCGGGTAACCCGGTCTCGAGTTTCATGACCTTTGTATTGCTGGTTTTGCCCTTCTTGCGTCAGCTGACGGGTCAGCCGCAGCAGTCCTTGCAGCCTGTGCGCATGCCGGCGCATTTCAGCATTGTCAAAGCTGACCGCCGCCGCGAGTTTGTGCGTGTGCGGTGCAACGCGCAGGGCGGCCTGGACCTGTTCCCCAACCAAAGCTCCGGGGTGTTGACCTCGGTGGTCTGGGGTGATGGTGTGGTCGACATTCCGGCGGGTCAGACGGTGGCTGTGGGTGATTTGGTGGACTACCTTCCTTTTGCTGGGTGGCTAGCATGAAGAGCTTGCGCATTCTTTTTTTCGCCAGCTTGCGTGAGGCGCTGGGCGGGCAGGTGGCCATGCAAACCGAGGCTGTTACGGTGAATGACTTACGTCAGGCCTTGATGGTGCAAAGCGAGGCGCATGCGCAGGCTCTGGGCCCGCACCGCCCGGTGCGAGTGGCCGTCAACCAGACCATGGTGGGTGACGATCACGCCCTCAAGGATGGCGACGAGATCGCATTCTTTCCGCCGGTCACCGGCGGTTGAGGCCAAGCACCATGGCCAGCAGCATCCGCATTCAGACCGAAGACTTTGACCTGAGCACCGAGGTTGCGCGTTTGCGCGAGGGTGATCTGCGCGTGGGCGCTGTGTGTGCGTTTGTGGGCACGGTGCGGGACATGCATGCCTTGACCCGCAAGCCCGAAGACGAAGTACAGGCCATGGAGCTGGAGCATTACCCCGGCATGACCGAAGCCAGCATTGCCAAGATGGTGGCGCAAGCGCATCAGCGTTTTGACTTTTTTGACGCTGTGATTGTTCACCGTGTCGGTCGTTTGTTGCCCGCTGACCAGATTGTGCTGGTGGCTGTGAGTTCGGCCCACCGCGGCGAGAGCTACAAGGCCTGCGAGTTCTTGATGGACTACCTCAAAACCCAAGCACCTTTCTGGAAAAAAGAGCACACGCCAGCAGGCGCACATTGGGTGGATGCCCGCGTCAGCGATGACCAGGCGCTGGCCCGCTGGGGCCTGGACATGCCCAATGCCTGAAGGCTTGCAGCCTTGGATTTGACCTCAATGTGAGAAGCCTGAAGGCGCCGGCGCGCTGTACAGGTCAACACCCCCGTCGCTCAGTGCTGCTTCTGGGGCCAACGGCTGTTTGAAGTCTGCCTTTTCCAGAAAGGCCTGGCGCTGGAAGTCGGCCATCAAATGTTGGGTTGCCGGGGTCTGGGTGCTCAGACCGGCTTGACGGGACTCGGCTTGAACCCAGTGGTTTTTCAGGTGGGGCATGAGTCGCAGCATCAGTCTTCGGGTCATCCAGAAACGGTATTCCTGCGCCTCGTGGGTGTTGATGCGCCACAGCAGACGGTCCTGCACTTCGTCGTAAACCACAGAGAGTTGATGAATACCCATGGTTTGATTTTAGGCAAACTCAAGTGTTTTCGAATCTCTTGAAATGGCCTGAGTGGCCCCCAAGTGCGTCTCAATTGGAGAATATTCATGCGAATCGACAAACTCACTACCAAATTTCAGGAAGCCCTGGCCGACGCGCAAAGCCTGGCCTTGGGCAGCGATCACGCCTACATTGAGCCTGTGCACGTGCTCGCCGCCATGCTGCGTCAGCAAGACGGCCCCAAGGCCGTGCTGCAACGTGCAGGCGTTCAGGTGCAGAGCCTGAGCGAAGCTGCAGAGGCTGGCATCAAACGCTTGCCCCAAGTCACTGGCCAGGACCAGGTGCAAGTGGGCCCCGAACTTGTCAAATTGCTGCAGGCTGCCGAGAAGGAATCCATCAAACGCGGCGACAGCTTTGTGGCCAGCGAATTGTTCCTACTGGCGTTGGCAGACAGCAAGAACGAGGCAGGGCGTCTGGCCAAGGAAAGCGGCCTGAGTCGCAAGGCCCTGGAGTCGGCCATTGATGCAGTGCGCGGCGGTCAAAACGTCAACAGCGCCGAAGCCGAAGGCCAGCGCGAAGCGCTCAAGAAATACACCCTGGACCTGACCGAGCGCGCACGCATGGGCAAGCTCGATCCGGTCATTGGCCGCGACGACGAAATCCGCCGCGCCATCCAGGTGTTGCAACGCCGCTCCAAGAACAACCCGGTGCTCATTGGTGAGCCCGGTGTGGGCAAAACTGCCATTGTGGAAGGCTTGGCGCAGCGCATCGTCAACGGTGAAGTGCCCGAGAGCTTGCGCGACAAGAAGGTGCTGGTGCTGGACATGGCGGGCTTGCTGGCGGGTGCCAAGTTCCGGGGTGAATTCGAAGAGCGCCTGAAGTCTGTGCTCAAGGAAGTGGCGCAGGACGAAGGCCGCATCATCCTGTTCATTGACGAGATTCATACCATGGTGGGTGCCGGCAAGGCCGAAGGGGCCATGGACGCAGGCAATATGCTCAAGCCCGCGCTTTCGCGTGGCGAGCTGCATTGCATTGGCGCAACTACCTTGGATGAGTACCGCAAATACATTGAAAAGGACGCCGCGCTGGAACGCCGCTTCCAGAAGGTGCTGGTGGGCGAGCCCACGGTCGAGCAGACCATTGCCATCCTGCGCGGCTTGCAGGAAAAGTACGAACTGCACCACGGCGTGGACATCACCGACCCGGCGATTGTGGCTGCGGCCGAACTCAGCCACCGCTACATCACCGACCGCTTCCTGCCCGACAAGGCGATTGACTTGATCGACGAAGCTGCGGCCAAGATCAAGATCGAGATCGACTCCAAGCCTGAAGTCATGGACAAGCTGGACCGTCGTTTGATCCAGCTGCAGATCGAGCGCGAAGCCATGAAAAAGGAAACCGATGAGGCTTCGCAAAAGCGCCTGGGCCTGATCGAGGAAGAGATTGCTCGCGTGCAAAAAGAACTGGCTGATCTGGAAGAAATCTGGCGCGCCGAAAAGGCGCAGGCTCAAGGCAGCCAGCAGGTGCGTGAAGAGATTGACAAGCTCAAACTGCAAATCGAGGAGCTGACGCGCAAAGGCGATTTCAACAAGGTGGCCGAGTTGCAATACGGAAAGTTACCCGAACTCGACAAGCGTCTGAAGGAAGCCCAGGCTAAAGAGGCTGCAGGCGGGGGCGTGGGGAGCCCCAAGCTGCTGCGCACCCAAGTGGGGGCTGAAGAAATTGCAGAGGTGGTCAGTCGCGCCACGGGTATCCCGGTGTCCAAGATGATGCAGGGCGAGCGCGAAAAATTGCTGCGCATGGAAGACAAACTGCACGACCGTGTGGTGGGCCAGGATGAAGCCATCTCGGCTGTGGCCAACGCCATTCGCCGCTCGCGCTCGGGCTTGTCAGACCCTAACCGTCCTACGGGCTCATTCCTGTTCCTGGGCCCGACGGGCGTAGGCAAGACCGAGCTGTGCAAAGCGCTTGCAGGTTTCCTTTTTGACAGCGAAGAGCACCTGGTGCGCATCGACATGAGCGAGTTCATGGAGACGCACTCCGTGGCCCGTTTGATTGGCGCGCCTCCGGGGTATGTGGGCTACGAAGAAGGCGGCTACCTGACCGAAGCGGTTCGTCGCAAGCCGTATTCCGTGTTGCTGCTCGATGAGGTTGAAAAAGCCCACCCGGACGTGTTCAATGTGCTCCTGCAGGTACTGGACGATGGCCGCCTGACCGATGGCCAGGGTCGGACCGTGGACTTCAAGAACACGGTGATCGTGATGACCTCCAACATCGGCTCGCACATGATTCAGGCCATGGTCGGGCAGCCCTACGAAGACGTGAAGGATGCGGTCTGGGATGAGCTCAAAACGCATTTCCGTCCGGAGTTTCTCAACCGGATCGACGAGACAGTGGTCTTCCATGGTCTGGATGCAGCGCATATTGCATCGATCGCCAAGATCCAGCTGCACGCTTTGCAAGCGCGACTGGCGCGCATGGAGTTGACGCTGCAGGTTTCCGACGCTGCGTTGGCGGAACTTGCCAAAGTGGGTTTTGACCCTGTCTTTGGTGCGCGTCCGCTCAAACGGGCCATTCAGAGCAAGCTGGAAAACCCGCTGTCCAAATTGCTGCTGGAGGGGCGTTTTGCTCCCAAGTCTTCTATCCAGGTAGAGGTGGATCCGGTGCGTGCGCCAGGGGTGTTCGAGTTCCAGGCTTCGACCTGAGCGAAAAAACGGCTGTCTCGCTATGATGGAGCGCCGCAGGGTATAGGCCCTGCGGCGTTTTTTTCATTAAAGGCCATTTCATGACCACTGCAAGTGCACCTGCTGCCCCCGTGGCTTTGCGCGACGATGTCCGCGTGATGTCCTTGGTGGGGCTGGCCCACGCGGGTTCGCATTTTTCGCATTTGCTGCTTCCGGTCATGTTCCCGGTTTTCGTTCGTGAGTTTGGCTGGAGTTATGCGCAGCTGGGCTTGCTCAGTTCTGTCTTCTTCATGGTCTCGGGACTGGGCCAGGCCAGTTCGGGCTTTGTGGTGGACAAGGTGGGTGCTCGGCCAGTTTTGCTGCTGTCTTTAGGGCTGTTTGTGCTGGCTTGCTTGACGGCAGCCATGGCAGACAGCTATCCAGCCATGATGGCGGCCGCCGTATTGGCTGGACTTGGTAATTGTGCTTTTCATCCGGTGGACTTCAGCATCCTTAACCAGCGGGTGTCCAGCAGTCGTTTGGGGTACGCCTTCAGTGTGCATGGCCTGACAGGCAACCTGGGCTGGGCGGCTGCCCCCGTATTTTTCGCCTTGACCACTTCGGACGGTCATTGGCGTATGGGCTATGTCAGTGCAGCGCTCATGTACACCGTCATTCTCGTATTGATGTACTGGCAGCGTGGTGCTTTGCAAACCCGCACCTCGCACATGATGCCAGCGCCAGCAGTGTCTGCATCCGTTTCGCCGCTGGCGTTCATGAGGCATGCGGTCATCTGGTGGTGCTTCGCTTATTTCTTTCTGTCGACCATGACGCTGGCAGTGGTGCAGAACTTCTCGGTGCCAATTCTGCAGGCCATGCACCAGGTCACCCTTGAGCAGGCCACCATGACCTTGACAGGCTACATGTTGTGTGGCGCTGCAGGCATGCTGCTGGGTGGCTTTGTGGCAGCGCGCATGCCGGGCTGGAGCGATCGGGTGGTGGCCATTTGTATGTCGGTGGCGGCAGTGCTCATGGGCTTGTGCGCCAGTGGGTGGCTGGGAGCGCAGTTGAGCATGGTTGTTCTGGCCGCAACTGGCTTTGCCATTGGTGTAGGCGGCCCCAGCCGCGATTTGATGATCAAAAAAGCCACGCCCAAAGGGGCTACAGGCCGTGTGTACGGCATGGTCTATTCGGGGCTTGATGCAGGCTTTGCGGTCTCGCCACTGATCTTTGGTGTGCTGATGGATCGTGGCATGCCTGCCGCCGCCCTGGCTGGCGCAGCAGTAGTGCTCCTGCTGAGCGTATTGGCCGCAGTGGGTGTGGGCAAGCGCACCTCCCACGCTTGAAGCATCGCATTTGACGTTCATTCGCGCATGAAAAAGGCCGCCCGAGGGCGGCCTTTGATCGAGGTGCAACCTGATCAGGAGAGGTGCTTGCCAATCAGGCCAGCCATCTCGAACATGGTGACTTGAGCTTTGCCAAACACAGCCTTGAGTTTGTCGTCAGCATTGATGTTGCGCTTGTTGACTTTGTCTTGCAGACCATTTTTCTTGATGTAAGCCCACATTTTGCTGATGACCTCTGTGCGGGGCAGGGGAGCCGCACCCACCACAGCTGCCAGAGCGGCGCTGGGCGTCAAGGCTTTCATGAAAGCGGCGTTGGGAGTGCGCTTCTTGGCAGGAGCGGCTTTCTTTGCCGGAGCAGCCTTTTTAGCGGGGGCTGCCTTCTTGGCCGGAGCGGCTTTTTTAGCGGGTGCTGCTTTTTTAGCTGCGGTTTTTTTTGCAGTTGCCATGTTCGTGTTCCTTGGAACTTAAAAGGTTGTTGTGTAGGTCACGACGACCTAGCGCGTTCATCCTAATGCAGGGCTCAGGCTTTTCCAATAGGGGAAACGCATTTTTCATGGCGGATTGTTGTGATTTTTACGACATTTCCGTTCCTCCCATCGTGAACGCATTAAATCGGTGCACATGCGTATGGCTGATGTCAGACCGATGCGGTGTACTGCCAGGGCGTAGTGAAGGAGCTTCAATGTCGATCAAATTTTCCACCTGTGACTTTTGTGATCAGTTTCGTGATGCCACGAGCGATGCTTTGCGGGTCATACCGCCGGGGTTCAATGACTACGGCGCACGACGTGTTTTTTGTGGCCCCATCGTG
>NZ_JAYPVP010000011.1:48326-81113 GCF_038134685.1 Limnohabitans sp.
ACAACACACTGGTCAAAGACCTTGTCTCATCGCCTGGTGAGGGGCGTGTCCTTGTTGTGGATGGTGGAGGGTCACTTCATCGCGCACTGTTGGGCGGCAATCTTGCTGCAGCAGCATCCAAAAATGGTTGGGCCGGTGTGGTCGTTGATGGTTGTGTTCGTGACAAGGCCGAATTGGCGTCTGCTGATGTCGGTATTCGTGCCCGAGCCCTGGTGCCCATGCCTACGGCCCGCGCAGGCCAAGGGCAACGTGATGTGATGGTTGCCTTGATGGGCGTACACGTTCGACCCGGGGAGTGGCTCTATGCAGATGCGGACGGCATGTTGGTCAGCGCTACACCACTGCATTGATTTCATCAGCTCAAAAGAAATTTCTCATTGTGAGAAAACCTCTTGCTGCGGCGCATCAAAATTTCTCAATATGAGAAACAAAATTCCATATTGAGAAATTAACTTTTTAAAGTGTTGATTTTAAACGAATAAATAAATGTCTTCTATAAGACATAAGAGATGGAATAACTCTTGTAGAAGAGTTAAGATGAATCACACGGTCAGTCACACTGACCCACTGATTTCAACTTGATCCTAAGGAGTTAGACATGTCTCAAAATCTCACCCGCGAGCAACAAATCGCAGCCCTGGAAAAAGACTGGGCCACCAATCCCCGTTGGAAAGGCGTCAAGCGTGGCTACTCTGCCGCTGACGTGGTGCGTCTGCGTGGCTCCCTGCAGCCTGAATACACCCTGGCCCAGCGCGGCGCCAAAGTGCTGTGGGACAAAGTCAATGGCGGCGCCAAAAAAGGCTACGTGAATGCTTTCGGCGCCATCACCGCGGGTCAAGCCATGCAACAGGCCAAGGCTGGCCTCGAAGCTGTGTACCTGTCGGGCTGGCAAGTCGCTGCTGACGGCAACACTTCCGAGACCATGTACCCCGACCAGTCGCTGTACGCCTACGACTCGGTGCCGACCATGGTGCGCCGCATCAACAACACCTTCAAGCGTGCCGACGAAATCCAGTGGAGCCGTGGCATCAACCCCGGCGACAAGGAATTCATCGACTACTTCCTGCCCATCGTTGCTGACGCTGAGGCCGGTTTCGGTGGCGTTCTGAACGCCTTCGAACTGATGAAGAACATGATCTCTGCCGGTGCTGCTGGCGTTCACTTCGAAGACCAACTGGCCGCTGCCAAGAAGTGCGGTCACATGGGGGGCAAGGTGCTGGTGCCTACACGTGAAGCCTGCGAAAAGCTGATCTCGGCGCGTTTCGCAGCCGACGTCATGGGCGTGCCCACACTGATCCTGGCTCGTACCGACGCGGAAGCCGCCAACCTGATCACGTCTGACTACGACGAAAACGACAAGCCTTTCCTGACCGGCGAGCGCACGCAAGAAGGCTTCTTCCGTGTCAAGAACGGCCTGGAGCAATCCATCAGCCGCGGTGTCGCCTACGCTCCCTATGCTGACCTGGTGTGGTGTGAAACAGGCGTGCCAGACATTGGCTTCGCCCGCGAATTCGCCCAGGCTGTGCTGGCTGCCAACCCCGGCAAGCTGCTGTCCTACAACTGCTCGCCATCGTTTAACTGGAAGAAAAACCTCAACGACTCGCAGATCGCTTCTTTCCAGGAAGAGCTGTCTGCGCTGGGCTACAAGTACCAGTTCATCACACTGGCCGGTATCCACGTCAACTGGTACAACACCTTCAAGTTCGCCAAGGCCTACGCTGGCGGCGAAGGCATGAAGCACTACGTTGAAATGGTGCAAGAGCCCGAGTTCGCAGCTCGCGAGCAAGGCTACACCTTCGTGTCGCACCAGCAGGAAGTGGGCACGGGTTACTTCGACGACGTGACCACCGTGATCCAGGGTGGTTCTTCCAGCGTGAAAGCCCTGACCGGTTCCACCGAAGAAGAGCAGTTCCACTGATCTGCTTTTGAAGGCATCCGAAAGGGTGCTTTCAAAATCAAGCCATCTGATGCTTCGGTGTCAGGTGGCTTTTATTTTGTTTGTCATGGAAAGCATGAAAACTGCGGGCATGAAAAAACCGCCCGAAGGCGGTTTTGGGAAACGACCGTGAAGGATCACAGGAGCGTGTCTGCCCATATGTTCTGGGCCCAGTTCCAGGCATAAATGCCTTCGAGCTGGTTGGGGGCGGGTGAGAGTCCGCCAGAGCCTGGGACGGTAAGGTAGGTTTTCTGGGCAACGTTGTATTGGTGAACAGAGGCCACGTGGACAACGTCCTTGTCGTTCAGGAAGCTGTAGCAGGTGTTGCTCAACAGCGGCGCGGGGTTGATCTCCAGACCGGCCAGTTGTGCCACGATGGCTGCGGCGCACACTTTGGCTTGGGAGTTCGCCATGTGTCCGGACTTGGGCATGCCGGGAGCCAGCATGATCGAGTCACCAATGATGTGGACATCCTTTGCCTGAGTGGATTCAAAGTTCAGGTAATTGACGCCGCACCAGCGGCCATTGACGTTGTTGAGTTTGGTGGAGACGGCAATCTTGCCGGCAGTCTGCGCGGGAATGACGTTGAGCACATCGGCTTTGACATCGCTTTGTACATCAAACTTGAGTGTGCTCGTCTTGGCGTCTACAGCCGTGGCTTTGTGCGAGGGCATGTACTCGAGCATGCCTTTGTAATTGGCAGCCCAGTAGGCCTTGAACAGTTTGCCTTTGGAAGTCACGTCTTCGTTGGCATCCAGAATCAGGACTTTGGACTTGGGCTTGTGCTGTTTGAGGTAGTGAGCCACCTGGCTGGCACGCTCGTAGGGGCCGGGAGGGCAGCGGTAGGGGGCTTGCGGAATGGAGATGGCGTAGACACCACCATCGCGCATTTGCTCAAGTTGTTTGCGCAGGCTGGCTGTTTCGGGGCCAGCTTTCCAGGCATGCAACACTTGACCGGAGTCGTGAGCTGCTTGCAGGCCCTCGATGGTGTTGAACATGAAATCGATGCCTGGAGACATGATGAGTTTGTCGTAGCCGATGCTCACACCTGAAGCGGTGGTGATCGACTTCTTATCGGTATTGACCGAAGCCACCATATCCTTGACTACCTTGACGCCGTGTTTGCGGCTCAGGGTGTCGTAGGTGGTGGTGATGTCTTCCATCTTCTTGCTGCCACCAAGCACCAGGTTGGAGATTGGGCACGACACGAAGGCGGGATTGGGTTCGATCAGCACCACCTGAATTTTGTAGTCCGACAACATGCGGACATACTTGGCTGCGGTAGCGCCAGCGAAGCCACCACCGATGACGACGACTTGGGATTTGGAGGGAATGCCGGAGAGTGATGCACAACCCGAGAGCAGGGGAGACACAGCAGCTGCAGCACCCAGGCCCAAAGAGGCATTGACAAATTGACGACGTTGCATAGGGTGCTCCTGTTTAGCGCTTGGTGGATGCGTAGTAGTTGGCGACAGCTTCGATTTGCTCAGCAGTCAGGCCTTTGGTGATTTGATGCATCACGGTGGCTTCGCGCTTGCCGTTCTTGAAAGCATCCATCTGGCGAATCATGTATTCCTTGGGCATGCCGACCAAAGAGGGAATGGCTGAGCCGTCAACGGTTCGGCCATCGGTGCCGTGGCAGTTGGCGCACATGGCTGCTGTCGCACGCTGGTGCAGCACCTGGCTGCTGCTTTGCGCCATGACGTTGGCGCTGGTCAAGCCCACAAGCAGCACGGTTGTGACGGCTGCAAATTGTGGAAACAGTGTTTTATTCATCGCTGAAACCCAAGTTAAGTAAGAGCTTATATGTTTGCACAATTCAATCCGCGAAACGGTACGGAAAAACCCTCGACTCATGGACTGAAAATGAGTCGCATCACTTTATGATCGGCGCTCAATCCGTATTTTGTAAGGACGTTGTAAACGATGGACCTGGGCATCCATAACTTCTGGCAATTCTTGCTGGGTACCATCATCGTCGTGCTGTTGCCAGGCCCCAATTCGCTGTATGTGATCACGGCGTCAGCTCGGCACGATCGACATCGGGGTTGGCAGGCAGCGTTCGGTATCTTTACGGGAGATACCTTGTTGATGCTGGCAACGGCTTCTGGTGCTGCCTCCATGATGCATCTGTTTCCTACAGCGTTCATGCTGTTCAAAACGAGCGGGGCTGTTTACCTGGGCTACATCGGTGTGCAGCTGTTGCGTCAGGCCTGGCAGCGATGGCTTCTCAAAGGGCAGCAAGCTACCCTGGTCCAAGAGGATCAGGCTTTAGTCAAAGAACCCAAGCCTTATTGGAGAGCCTTGTCTCTGTCCTTGACCAACCCTAAAGCCATCCTCTTTTTCCTGGCGTTTTTTACGCAGTTTGTACGTGAGGATGCACCGTCTCCAGCGCTGGCTTATCTGCTGTTGGGCGTCGTGGTGCAGATCTGCAGTTTGCTGTATTTGTGGATGCTGATCGTCGCTGGTGCGCGGCTTAAAAGCCGATTTCAGGCGCAACACCGCATGGCGTCAGCCTCCATGGCGCTTGTGGGTGTGTTTTTTTTAGGGTTTGCATTTAGGATGATTTGGTCCTGAAGCCCCATTCCTAGGGCACAATAGACACTGTTCATTTGAAAGGAGACCTCGCGTGAACAAAGCTGAATTGATTGAAGCCATCGTCAAAGAAACCGATCTGTCCAAGGCTGCCGCTACCCGCGCACTGAACGCCGTTGTGGACACCATCGTGAAAACGGTGGCCAAGAAGCAGGACGTCCAGCTGATTGGTTTCGGTACCTTCAAGGCCGCCAAGCGCGCTGCTCGTACCGGCAAGAACCCCCGCACTGGTGAGAAGCTGAAAATTGCAGCTGCCACTGTGCCCAAGTTCACTGCTGGCGCAGCATTCAAGGCTGCCGTGAACAAGAAGAAATAATTTCTTTTTGTGCACAGTTTCAAATGGCCCTTCGGGGCCATTTTTTTTGTCTGCTCAAAAGTTACAGCGGGATTTCTTTTTGTGCTGCTTCGTGCAGAGTCCTTCCGTGTGCGCTGACAATGACGTTACACACTCGTCACGTTTCTAGACCATGAACAGTTCTCACGCGCCATTTCTGTCGCCCTGGCAACGACTGCGTCACTTGCCATTTGTGGCCTGGATCATTTTGTATTGCGCGCTTTTGTGGGGCATTTTTGGGGCGCTGCTTGGCGCTGTGACGCCGAATCTGCGTGAGCAGATGGGCTTTAGTTTTGATCAGGTCGGATGGCTCATGGCTTTATGGACCAGTGGAGGTGCTATCGGCTCTTTGTTGGGGGGCGCGATTGCCAAACGTTTTTTGCCCAAGCGTTTGTTGCGTGCGTACTCTTCTGCCGTGGTTCTGGCCTTGGTGGGCTTGATGCTTGCGCCAGGGTTTGCATCTCTGGCTTTGTGCATGGTGTTGATTGCTGTGTTTGAAACAGCCTTGTTCACTTTGGGACATGGCCTGTTGTCCGAGATCAGCGAAGAGGCAGAAGAGCGTACACGCATCATCAGTCTGGTGGATGTCTGTTATTCCGCAGGGACCATTTTGTCGCCACTGGTTGTCAGTGCGGTTCTCTTGCTCACACCGTGGTGGCGTGCACCTTATGCCGTGTTTGGTGTGTTGGCGATCAGTTTGTGGATATTGACCTTGCAAAAGCAGCGTTTGAACAATGCCGCATTTCGTCATCAAGAGCAGGTTTCTTGCGAAACAACCCAGTCAGCGCTGGGCTATCTTCAACTCCTGCGGCAACCCTTGATACAGCGTGTGTGTGCTGCTGGCTTGTTCAGTGGCTTTATCGAATGGGGGCAATACTTCTGGTTTGTCAGCTATGCATCCCTGGGTTTGGGTTTGGGCAACCAGGCCTCACGCCTGGCGCTGGGTTTTTTGATGGCGGGCATGACAGCCGGTCGTCTGTGGCAGGCCTTCGTACCCAGCCGGTGGAACATGGGACAGAAATTGCAGGGTTTGAGTGTGCTGGGGGCCCTGGCCCTGACCGCAATAGCGCTCCTGCCTGAGCGGGTGGATTTTGTGCTCCTCGCGCTTCTCAACTTCCTGACGGGGTTGGGCGTGTCTGTTGGATTCCCGATTTTGCTGGGCAGCGCCTTGCAAGGCTTTCCTTCACAGGCGCCACGCTTGTCAGCCATTTTGATGATCACCTTCACAGTGGGCTCGCAACTCGCAGCTTTGTTGCTGGGTTACTTGGCCGAGACCTTGGGTTTGCGCGTCGTCTATGTCGTACTGGCGATGGGGGCAGTAGCCCTTTGCGTAGCGGTCTGGCGATTGGTCAAATACTTGTCGTACATCAAGACGCAAGCAGATTGACGGATCTGAAGTCGCATAGCGATGGATTAGGCGCTAAAGTGAAAACGTCTTCCTTGTTTGGACTTTCTAGGAGTAAAGATGTTTCCAGAATATCGCGACCTGATCACTTCCCTTAAAACCAGCGACCTGCATTTCAAGACCTTGTTTGACCGACACAACGATCTGGATCAGCAGATCAAGAATCTTGAAGGTAACCAAGATCATGTGCATGCCCGCGCTGAAGAAATCGAGGTTCTGAAGAAAGAAAAACTGGCGCTCAAGGACGAGCTCTACAAAGTGTTGCAAAAGCATGCCGCCTGATGCACAGGCTTTCAAAGTTCTGAAAAAACATTGCCATTCAGACACAAAAAAACCACCCGAGGGTGGTTTTTTTGTGCGGATCTGACGCTCTCCAAACTCAGGCCACAAATTTGGCAAGGATTGCGTTGAGCGTTGCGCTTGGGCACATGATGGCGTGCAATTTGGCGTTGTCGGGCATGTAGTAGCCGCCAATATCGACATGCTTGCCTTGAACTGCATTGAGCTCGCTGACGATTTTGCTTTCGTTGTCAGCCAGTTGCTTGGCCAGAGGCGCAAACTTGGAAGCCAGCGATGCATCGTCGGTTTGTACTGCAAGCTCCTGGGCCCAGTACATGGCCAGGTAGAACTGGCTGCCGCGGTTGTCGAGCTCGCCAGTCTTGGGCGAAGGGCTCTTGCGGTTGTCCAGCAACTTGCCAGTGGCCGCATCCAGTGTTTTGGCCAGCAGCTTGGCTTGGGCATTACCGTTTTTAAGGCCCAGGTCTTCCAGCGACACGGCCAGCGCCAGGAATTCACCCAGCGAGTCCCAGCGCAGGTGGTTTTCTTCGACCAACTGCTGCACATGTTTGGGCGCAGAGCCACCAGCACCGGTTTCATACATGCCGCCACCGGCCATCAGGGGCACGATGGAGAGCATCTTGGCCGAGGTGCCCAGTTCCATGATGGGGAACAGGTCGGTCAGGTAGTCGCGCAGGATGTTGCCGGTCGCACTGATCGTGTCCAGGCCACGAATGACACGTTCCAGGGTGTAACGCATGGCACGCACCTGGCTCATGATCTGGATGTCCAGACCCGTGGTGTTGTGCTCATGCAGGTACATCTTGACCTTGGTGATCAGCTGCGCTTCGTGCGGGCGATACTGGTCGAGCCAGAACACCACGGGCATGCCGGAGTTGCGGGCGCGGTTGACGGCCAGCTTGACCCAGTCACGAATGGCGGCGTCCTTGACCTGGCACATGCGCCAGATGTCGCCTTCTTCCACGTTCTGGGACAGCAACACTTCACCGGTGTTCAGGTCGGTGATGTTGGCCACGCCGTCTTCGGGAATCTCGAAAGTCTTGTCGTGCGAGCCGTATTCCTCGGCTTGCTGAGCCATCAGGCCGACGTTGGGCACGGTACCCATGGTCTTGGGGTCGAATGCGCCGTGCCACTTGCAGAAGTTGATCATCTCCTGATAGATACGGGCGAAGGTCGATTCGGGCATCACGGCCTTGACGTCTTTCAAGCGGCCGTTGGCATCCCACATCTTGCCGCCGTTGCGGATCATGGCGGGCATGGACGCGTCCACGATCACATCGTTGGGCGAGTGGAAGTTGGTGATGCCTTTGGCCGAGTCGACCATCGCCAGCTCGGGGCGGTGTTCGTGGCAAGCGTGCAGGTCGCGCTTGATTTCGTCTTGCAGCGACTGGGGCAGGGTAGCGATCTTGTTGTACAGATCGACCATGCCGTTGTTCACGTTCACGCCCAGTTGGTCGCACAACACAGCTTTGTGCTTTTCAAAGGCTTCCTTGTAGAAGATCTTGACGCAGTGACCGAACACGATGGGGTGAGACACCTTCATCATGGTGGCTTTCACGTGCAGCGAGAACATCACGCCGGTTTTGCGTGCGTCTTCAATTTCCTTCTCGTAGAACGCCAGCAGTGCTTTTTTACTCATGAACATGCTGTCGATCACTTCGCGGTCCAGCAGCGACACCTTTTGCTTGAGCACAATGGTTTTGCCGGACTTGGTGATGAGCTCCATCTTCACATCGCGAGCACGATCCAGAGTCATGGATTTTTCGCCGTGATAGAAGTCGCCCGCGTGCATGTGTGAAACGTGCGAGCGCGAAGCCTGGCTCCACTCAGCCATGCTGTGCGGGTTCTTGCGTGCGTATTCCTTGACGGCGCGGGGGGCGCGGCGGTCGGAGTTGCCTTCGCGCAGCACCGGGTTGACGGCCGAGCCCAGGCACTTGCCGTAGCGCACCTTGATGGCTTTTTCTTCGTCGGTCTTGGGGTTTTCCGGGAAGTCAGGAATGGCGTAGCCCTTGCTCTGGAGTTCCTTGATGGCGGCGACCAGCTGAGCCACAGAGGCGCTGATATTGGGCAGCTTGATGATGTTGGCCTCGGGGCGCAGCGTCAGTTTGCCCAGCTCATTGAGGTTGTTGGGCACTTGTTGCTCGGGCTTGAGGAAGTCCGAAAATTCTCCCAGAACACGGGCGGCCACTGAAATGTCGCTGGTTTCCACGCTGATGCCAGCGGGTTGCGTGAAGGTACGGATCACCGGCAGAAATGCCTCGGTCGCCAGACGAGGAGCTTCGTCGGTGAGGGTGTAAATGATCTTGGATGCGTTTGAGGTCGTGGTCATCGTGGTACGTCTTTTTACAAGATGAAATCGAAGGGCATCATCTTAAACCAGGACAGCCAACGTGGGGCTGACGTTGCAGCAAACAAACAGGGTTTTGTGCTGGCTGCGTTCAGTGCTCCCGATGAGGGCCATTGGAGCCAGGTGATTTATGGGACAATTTAGAGCTTTTTTATTGTTGGTTTTTTCATGGTGCAAATTACCCTTCCCGACAACTCTGTGCGTGAATTTCAAGGTCCGGTGACGGTGGCTGAAGTGGCTGCCTCCATCGGTACAGGCTTGGCCAAGGCTGCATTGGGTGGAAAGGTCAATGGCCAGTTGGTGGACACCAGCTACAGCATCACAGCCAACGCCTCATTGGCCATCATCACCGCCAAGGATGCGGATGGTCTTGAAATGATCCGTCACTCGACGGCCCACTTGCTGGCCTACGCTGTCAAGGAGCTTTTCCCCGAGGCTCAGGTCACCATTGGTCCGGTGATTGATAACGGCTTTTATTACGACTTCTCGTACAGCCGCGCCTTCACCCCCGAAGACCTGGTGGCGATTGAAAAGCGCATGGCCGAGCTGGCTTCCAGGGACGAGCCCGTGGTGCGCCGCGTGCTGCCAAGGGATGAGGCTGTGGCCTACTTCAAGGGCTTGGGTGAGCACTACAAAGCCGAGATCATTTCCAGCATTCCCGCAGACCAGGAAGTGAGCCTGTACCGCGAAGGCAATTTCGAAGATCTGTGTCGCGGTCCGCACGTGCCCAGCACCGGCAAGCTCAAGCACTTCAAGCTCATGAAAGTGGCCGGCGCCTATTGGCGCGGTGACAGCAAAAATGAAATGCTCCAGCGTGTGTACGGCACTGCTTGGGCCAGCAAGGAAGACTTGCAGCAATACTTGCAGCGTCTCGAAGAGGCTGAAAAACGCGACCACCGCAAGCTCGGTCGCGAGCTCGATTTGTTCCATATTGATGAGCACGCCCCAGGCCTGGTGTTCTGGCACCCCAAGGGCTGGTCGGTATGGCAGCAGGTAGAGCAGTACATGCGCCAGGTGTACCGTGACAACGGCTACCTGGAGGTCAAAGGCCCGCAGATCATCGACAAGAGCCTTTGGGAAAAAACTGGCCACTGGGACAAGTACCGCGAAAACATGTTCACCACCGAGTCGGAAAAGCGCGACTATGCGCTCAAGCCGATGAACTGCCCAGGGCACATCCTGATTTTCAAGCAAGGCATCAAGAGCTATCGCGACTTGCCGCTGCGCTACGGTGAATTTGGCCAGTGCCACCGCAATGAGCCTTCGGGTGGCCTGCACGGCATCATGCGCGTGCGCGGCTTCACGCAGGACGATGGCCATATCTTCTGCACCGAAGACCAGATCCTGCCCGAGTGCGACACCTTCACCAAGGTTCTCAAGAAGGTCTATGCGGACTTCGGCTTTACCGACATCCTCTACAAGGTCTCGACCCGCCCGGCGGCACGCATTGGCTCAGACGAACTTTGGGACAAAGCCGAAAAGGCCTTGATGGACAGTTTGCGCCATTCGGGTTGCGAGTTTGTCATTTCTGAAGGCGATGGCGCTTTCTACGGCCCCAAGATCGAATACACCTTGCGCGATGCCATTGGCCGTGAGTGGCAATGCGGCACCATCCAGGTGGACTTCAACCTCTCCGAACGCCTCGATGCCGAATACACTGCCGAAGACGGTAGCCGCCAACGCCCGGTCATTTTGCACCGCGCCATCGTGGGCAGTCTTGAGCGTTTCATTGGTATTTTGATCGAGCAGCATGCTGGTGCCTTGCCCACCTGGCTGGCTCCGGTGCAGGTGTCGGTGCTCAATATCACCGATGCACAGGCCGATTACTGTCGTGAAATCGCTGCAAAAATCCAAAAATCTGTGCCAAATCAAGGCCTTAGGGTCGAGACTGATCTGCGCAATGAGAAAATCACGTATAAAATACGCGAGCATTCGTTGCAAAAGCCGCCTTATATCCTCGTCGCAGGCGACAAGGAAAAGGCAGCCGGTACCGTTGCCGTACGTGCCCGAGGCAATCAAGACCTCGGCGTGATGTCCGTGGATGCGTTCATCGAACTGATCTCCAAAGACATTGCCAGCAAGGTCTGAGCTTGCTCGGGCTGCGCGTGCAGTGTGGTATTGCCCATTGTTTTTTTAAAGGACCCTAGTCATCGCTACCGAATTTCGTGACCGTCGCCAACGCGAGGAACGCAAGCACCGTCTGAACCGTGAAATCTCTGCTCCTGAGGTTCGCGTCACTGGCCCCGAGAACGAGCCCTTGGGCGTCATGTCTTTGGCCGAGGCCTTGCGTGCCGCTGGGGATCTGGACGTGGACCTGGTTGAAATTGCACCGATGGCCAGCCCACCGGTGTGCCGCCTGATCGATTACGGCAAGTTCAAGTACCAGGAACAAAAGCGTGCTGCAGAAGCCAAAGCCAAGCAGACGGTCATCGATATCAAGGAAGTCAAATTCCGTCCCGGTACCGATGATGGGGACTACAACATCAAGATGCGCAACATCCGACGCTTTCTGGCCGAGGGTGACAAGTGCAAGATCACGCTGCGTTTCCGTGGCCGCGAGATCACGCACCAGGAGCTGGGCATGGCCCTGCTGCAGCGCATTCGCGATGAGCTGGCCGATTTGATCGTGGTGGAGCAGTTCCCCAAGCTCGAAGGTCGCCAGATGATCATGATGATTGCGCCCGGCCGTAAAAAGCCCGGTGCTGCCAAGGCAGAAGCTGCGCCCCAGGCGCCAGCAGAGGCCTGAGCAAGAGAGAGGTTTGACGGGCTTTGGCCTGTCGATCCAGTCGGGGTCAAACCTGGCTGTTAAAAGTGGCTCGGGGTCAACAAGGCTGCAAATTCTTTGCAGACACCTCACGAGCACAAACAAAGGAGCATTCAAATGCCCAAG
Source organism: Limnohabitans sp. (assembly GCF_038134685.1). Lineage (GTDB taxonomy): Bacteria > Pseudomonadota > Gammaproteobacteria > Burkholderiales > Burkholderiaceae_C > Limnohabitans_A. The sequence goes on from NZ_JAYPVP010000011.1 coordinate 60,131, forward strand.
ATGAAGACCAAGAGCAGCGCCAAAAAGCGCTTCCGTGTTCGTCCCGGTGGAACCGTTAAACGCGGTCAAGCCTTCAAACGTCACATTCTGACCAAGAAGACCACCAAGAACAAACGCCACCTCCGCGGTGCAGTGGCCGTGCATGAGACCAACATGGGTCACATGGCACAGATGCTGCCTATGGCTGGCCTGTAATTCACTGACGAACAAGGAGAACTCATATGCCTCGCGTCAAACGTGGTGTAACGGCACGCGCCCGTCACAAGAAAGTCCTGGCCCTTGCAAAAGGTTTCCGCGGTCGCCGCGGCAATGTCTTCCGTATCGCCAAACAGGCGGTGATGAAGGCTGGCCAATACGCCTACCGTGACCGTCGTGCCAAGAAGCGCGTCTTCCGTCAGCTGTGGATTGCCCGTATCAACGCCGGTGCGCGTGAACTGGGCATGACCTATAGCCAATTTGCCAATGGTCTGAAAAAGGCCTCCATCGAAATCGACCGTAAAGTGCTCGCCGACATCGCCGTGCACGACAAGGCTGCTTTCGCTGGCATCGTGGCACAAGCCAAGGCCGCTCTGGCTGCCGCTTGATGGCTGCAGGCGACATGGGCCCTTTCGGGCCTGTGCTTCGCGCTTGTCAAAGGGGTTGGGGCTTGCAAAGGCTTCAATCCCTTTTTTATTGAATCTCCCTTCAGACACTGCATAACATGAACGAGTTGGACACCCTGGTTGCGTCGGCGCGCCAAAGCTTTGCGCAAGCCGCCACCCCCGTGGATCTCGAAAACGCCAAGGCCCAGTTTTTGGGCAAAGCCGGTCGCATCACCGAACTCATGAAGGGCATGGCCGCCCTCAGTGTCGAAGACAAGAAAACCCGTGGCGCGGCCATCAACGTGGCCAAACAAGCCATCGAAGCAGCACTCAATGACCGGCGCCAGGCCCTGGCTGACGCCGAGCTGCAGACGCAACTCAAAGCCGAGGCGCTGGACGTGAGTCTGCCTGGCCGTCGCGGCACTGTGGGTGGTTTGCACCCCGTCTCGCTCACACTCGAACGTGTGGAAAATATTTTCGGCTCCATGGGTTTTGAAGTGGCCCAGGGTCCCGAGATCGAGACCGACTGGTTCAATTTCACCGCGCTCAACACGCCCGAAGACCATCCTGCGCGCTCCATGCACGACACCTTCTATGTGGAAGGCGGCCATTTGCTGCGCACGCACACCAGTCCGATGCAGATTCGCCATGCGGTGCAGCACGTCAAGCGTTACCGCAACCAGCTTGACGCTGGCCAGGGCATGCCCGAGATCCGTGTCATTGCGCCGGGCCGCACCTATCGCGTGGACAGCGACGCCACGCATTCGCCCATGTTCCACCAATGCGAAGGCCTGTGGATCGGCGAGAACGTGAGCTTCAAGGACCTGAAGGTGGTCTTTACCGATTTCTGCCGCACCTTCTTCGAAAGTGACGATCTGGTGCTGCGCTTTCGCCCCAGCTTTTTCCCATTCACCGAACCCAGCGCCGAGATCGATATCCAGTTCCAGAGCGGCCCCTTGGCCGGTCGCTGGCTGGAAGTGGCTGGCTCCGGCCAGGTGCACCCCAATGTGGTGAGCAATATGGGCCTCGACCCCGAGCGCTTCATTGGCTTTGCCTTCGGCATGGGCATGGACCGCTTCACCATGTTGCGCTATGGCGTCAACGACCTGCGCCTGTTCTTTGACGGGGATGTCCGTTTCCTGTCCCAGTTTCAGTAATTTTTCGCACCCGTTTTCATTGAGTCTTAGACATGCAATTTCCTGAATCCTGGTTGCGCGAATTCTGCAACCCGCCCCTGACGACCCAGCAGCTGGCCGACACCCTGACCATGGCTGGCCTGGAAGTGGAAGAGCTTGAACCTGTCGCCCCGCCGTTCACCAAAATCGTGGTGGGCGAAATCAAGGAAGCGGTACAGCACCCCAATGCCGACCGCTTGCGCGTGTGCCAGGTGGATGTGGGGCAGGGCAGTTTGCTCAACATCGTGTGTGGCGCGCCCAACGCTCGCGTGGGCATTCGCGTGCCATGTGCGATGGTGGGTGCCGAGCTGCCGCCGGACGAAGACGGCAAGCCCTTTGTCATCAAGGTGGGCAAGCTGCGTGGTGTGGAAAGCCAGGGCATGCTGTGCTCGGCCAAGGAGCTGAAAATTGCCGACGACCACGGCGGTCTGCTGGAACTGCCGCTGGACGCGCCTTTGGGCCAGGACATTCGCCAGTACCTGAATCTGGACGACACGCTGCTGACCCTCAAGCTCACGCCCAACCTGGCGCATGGCCTGAGTGTTTACGGTATCGCCCGCGAGGTGTCGGCCCTGACGGGTGCGCCATTGCTGGCACCAATTTTCCCGGCCGTCGCCACTCAAATTGCGGACAAGTTGGCGGTCAAGGTGCTGGCTACAGACCTGTGTGGCCGCTTCAGCGGTCGCGTGGTCAAGGGCGTCAACACCAAGGCCCAGACCCCACAGTGGATGGTGGACCGTTTGGCGCGTTGCGGTCAACGCAGCGTAAGCCCGTTGGTCGACATCTCCAACTACGTGATGTTCGAGTTCGGCCGTCCTTCGCATATTTTTGACCTCGACAAGATCCACGGCGGTCTGCAGGTGCGCTGGGGCAAAGCGGGTGAATCGCTCAAGCTGCTGAACGGCAATACCGTCACCGTGGACGACAAAGTCGGCGTGATCGCCGACGACAGCCAGGTCGAATCGCTGGCAGGCATCATGGGTGGCGACGCCACCGCCGTGTCTGATGACACCCAAAACATTTACATCGAGGCCGCCTTCTGGTGGCCCGCTGCCATCGCGGGCCGCTCGCGCCGCTACAATTTTTCGACCGATGCCGGACACCGCTTCGAGCGCGGCGTGGACCCGCAACTCACGGTGGAGCACATCGAGCGCATCACCCAACTGGTGCTGGACATATGCGGCACGCCCGAGACCCAGGTCGGCCCCATCGACGACCAGACGCTCAACGTGCCTCAGGCCAAGCCCGTCACGCTGCGCGTGGCCCGCGCCAACAAGGTCATTGGCATGCCGCTCACGCAGCAGCAATGCGCGGACGCACTGCGTGGCCTGGGCTTGCAAGTGAGCGAAGGCGAGGGCACCGTCACCGTGACGCCACCGAGCTATCGCTTTGACCTGCAAATCGAAGCCGACCTGATCGAGGAAGTGGCCCGCATGGTGGGCTACAACAACCTGCCTACTACGCCACCACAGGCCCCCATCACGCCCAAGTTGCGTGCCGAAAACACGCGCAGCCCGTTTGCCGTGCGCCGCATGCTGGCAGGCCTGGGCTACCAGGAAACCATCAACTACAGCTTTGTGGAAGAGTCCTGGGAGCGCGACCTGGCAGGCAACACCAACCCGATTCGTTTGCTCAACCCGATTGCCAGCCAGATGAGTGTCATGCGTTCGAGCCTGATCGGCTCGCTCATGCAGGTGCTCAAGTTCAATGCCGACCGCAAGGCTGATCGCGTGCGCGTGTTCGAGCTGGGTCGCGTGTTCCTGCGCGACGCCTCTGTGCAGGACAGCGACAGCACGGTGGGTGGTTTTGACCAGCCCATGCGTGTGGCGGGTCTGGCCTGGGGTCCCGAGCAGCCGCTGGGCTGGCAGGGTAAAGGCCGTGCAGTGGACTTTTACGACGTCAAAGGCGATGTCGAGGCCATGCTGGCCCCGCGCAAAGCCGAGTTTGTAGCTTGCGAACACCCTGCGCTGCACCCCGGTCGTTCAGCCCAGGTCGTGGTGGACGGCGTGGTCATTGGCCATGTGGGCGAGCTGCATCCGCGCTGGCGTCAGGCCTGGGAGCTGAGCAGTGCTCCGGTGGTCTTCGAACTGGCGCTGGATGCCGTGCTGGCCCGCGTGGTGCCTGCTGCCAAAGGCGTGAGCAAGCATCAGCCTGTGGAGCGTGATTTGGCCCTCATCGTGCCCGAGGCTGTAACCCATGCACAACTCATGGCTGCAATAGCTCAAGCACCCACCGAGGGGTTGGTCCAGTCTGCGGTACTGTTTGACATCTACCGTCCGAAGGAAGCAAGCGCCGCGCTGGCCGTGGGCGAGAAGAGTCTTGCCGTGCGCATCACGCTGGCCGATGCGCAAGCGGCCTTGACGGATGCGCAAATCGAAACGACGATGGCAGCATTGGTTTCGCAGTTGCAGACGAGTTTGTCAGCCCGACTGCGCGCTTGAGGATCAGGTCATGGAAATTTCGGTTGCAACCCTGGAAACGCCAGCGCTGACCAAAGCGCAGTTGGCCACCATGCTGTATGAGCAAATTGGTCTGAACAAGCGTGAATCCAAGGACATGGTTGATGCCTTCTTTGACCTGATCGTGGACTGCTTGATGCACGGCGAAGACGTCAAGATTTCCGGTTTTGGCAACTTCCAGATCCGTACCAAGGCAGCGCGGCCAGGGCGCAATCCGCGAACAGGTGAGCTCATTCCAATCGAGGCGCGTCGCGTCACCACTTTTCACGCCAGTCACAAGCTCAAGGCCCAGATCCAGGGCGAAGCGGTGGATGATCGGGACTGAAGGACTGCCCAAATGCTCTACAAGTTCAAGTCCAAGGCGGCTGCAGACCTGATCATGCTTGAGCCTGATGCTCGTCGCTTGCTCAAGATCATGCAAGGTGAGCCCCAGGCCAAGGGCATTGTCACGGTAGCGCAATTGCCTGAGGTGACTGCTCGTTTGCAGGCGGCGGTCCAGGAAGAAGAGCTTCGCCTCAAGGCCTGGCAGGAGCAACGTCAGCAGCTCGTTGATCAGGGCGAAGATGCATCAGCGTTTGAGCGTGGGGAGGTCGAACCCGAGGTTCGCCTGGCACAGCGCGCACAGCCCATGCTGCAAATGCTGCAGCGCTGTTCACAAGAGCAACAAGAGCTTTACTGGGGCGTTTGACGCTCAGCCTCAAACCCTTCAGGGGCGAAAGAAGGGGCCACTGATTTTCTGGCCTGCCCGAATGCCCCGCTTGGCAAACCAGCCCTGGTTCATTTCCAGCACAAAGCGGACAGGCTGTCCTGAACAGTGAGATGTGTCATTTTGTGGCTGCATGTCGGCAAGGTTGACAATGGTGCCATCGTCGGCAATGAAGGCAGCAGTCAGTGGAATCAGTGTGTTACGCATCCAGAAACACTGCCCGGCGGGCTGTTCGAACACGAACAGCATGCCTTCTTGCACAGGCATCTCCTTGCGCCACATGAGCCCAATTTCGCGTTGACGGCCGGTGCTGGCCACCTGAACCTGTATCAGATGCATACCCGCTTGCAACTGGGCACGAGGCAAGTCCATTTGAGCCTGACCTGTTGTCTGTGCCCAGATTGAACTGCTGGCCAAAGCGATCAGCCATGCGACGGCGATACGAGAAATCGATGTAGAGAGGATGGACATGGCACAAATTCTTGCGTGTTACTGGCGCAAGAGCATAAGCCCATAACGGTATGTTTTTCTGCAGTGTCCCAGGCTTTAGTCGCTGGATGAGGTCAGGGGCGTATTTTCCGAGCGGATGTGGGCGGCCATGAGTCCCTTGGGGCCATCAACCAGTTCGAAGCTGACGCGTGCGCCTTCCTTGAGGCTTTTGTACCCGTCCATTTCGATGGCCGAAAAATGGGCGAATGCATCGGGACCGCCACCATCGGGTTCGATGAACCCGAAGCCCTTGGCATCGTTGAACCACTTGACTTTACCGTTGGGCATGATGGTCTCCAACTGACTTTTGTGCACCAGTCTGGGGCGACTTTTCCGCCTTGTCAATTGAAGGTTTTCCCCGATATGTCTCTTGAGTAGAAGGTTTTTTGCTTGCAGGCCAGAACGGGGCATGGCAATCGATAGAATGAATTCATGCCCACTCGCAAACCTCTCAGTCCCAAGCAGCCCTCTGTTGAGCCACGTGCGCCCGATGGGGGCGATTCGGTGGTGCTGGAGCGCCGGACGCAGCGTGTCAAACCGCCACGTATGTTCCAGGTGGTCATGTTCAATGACGACTACACGCCCATGGAGTTTGTCGTGGTGGTTTTGCAGGAGTTCTTCAGCAAAGACCGCGAGGCCGCCACCCAGATCATGCTCAAGATTCACCTAGACGGCAAAGCCGTTTGCGGGGTGTACAGCCAGGACGTGGCGGCCACCAAGGTTACCCAGGTCATGGATGCGGCACGCCATGCCGGGCACCCGCTGCAATGCGAGAGCGAACCGGTTGAATAAACGCCAGGCAACCCCATTTGCATACACAGAACATTAGCGCACAGAAGGAAACCTCATGATTGCTCAAGAACTCGAAGTCAGCCTGCACATGGCCTTTGTCGAGGCCCGTCAGCAACGGCATGAATTCATCACCGTTGAGCACCTGCTTTTGGCCTTGCTGGACAACCCCAGCGCGGCCGAGGTGCTGCGTGCCTGCGCGGCCAACATTGACGATTTGCGTGCTGCGCTGACCAATTTCATCAAGGACAACACGCCCCAGGTGGCAGGCACGGAAGAGGTGGACACGCAGCCTACGCTGGGGTTCCAGCGCGTGATCCAGCGTGCCATCATGCATGTGCAGTCCACCGGCAACGGCAAGAAGGAAGTGACCGGCGCCAATGTGCTGGTGGCCATCTTTGGCGAAAAAGACTCGCATGCCGTGTATTACCTGCACCAGCAGGGCATCACCCGCCTGGATGTGGTCAATTTCATCGCTCACGGCATTCGCAAGAATGACTCGCCTGAAGCTGCCAAAGCTGCCGAAAACCCGGCCAGCAATGAAGGCGAGGAGGGTGCCCAAGGCGGCGAGCGCAATGAAAAAGCTTCGCCGCTGGAGCAGTACACCAACAACCTCAACCAGGCAGCCAATGACGGCAAGATCGACCCGCTGATTGGCCGCGAATACGAGGTCGAGCGGACCATCCAGATCCTGTGCCGCCGCCGCAAAAACAACCCGCTGCTGGTGGGTGAGGCTGGTGTGGGTAAAACGGCCATTGCCGAGGGGTTGGCCTGGCGCATTACCCAGGGCACAGTGCCCGAGATCCTGGCCGAAGCCCAGGTGTACTCGCTGGACATGGGCGCGCTGCTGGCGGGCACCAAGTACCGGGGTGACTTCGAGCAGCGCCTCAAGGGTGTGCTGAAGGCGCTCAAAGACAAGCCCAACGCTGTTTTGTTCATTGATGAAATCCACACCTTGATTGGTGCCGGTGCGGCTTCTGGCGGCACACTGGACGCCTCCAACCTGCTAAAACCTGCGCTGTCCAGTGGTCAGCTCAAGTGCATTGGCGCGACCACCTTTACCGAGTACCGTGGCATTTTCGAGAAGGACGCTGCGCTGTCTCGCCGCTTCCAGAAAGTGGATGTGGTCGAGCCCACCGTGTCAGAAACCGTGGACATCCTCAAAGGGCTCAAGAGCCGCTTTGAAGAACACCACAGCGTGAAGTACGCCAATGCGGCGCTGCAGGCAGCAGCAGAATTGGCGGCCAAGTACATCAACGATCGCCAGCTGCCCGACAAGGCCATTGACGTGATCGACGAGGCTGGGGCTGCCCAGCGCATTCTGGCGCCCTCCAAGCGCAAGAAAACGATTGGCAAGCACGAGATCGAAGAGATCGTGGCCAAGATCGCACGTATCCCGCCTGCCAACGTGTCCAACGACGACCGCAGCAAGCTGCAAAACATCGAACGCGACCTGAAAGCCGTGGTCTTTGGCCAGGACAAGGCGCTTGAAGTGCTGTCGTCCGCCGTCAAGATGGCACGCTCGGGCTTGGGCAAGCAGGACAAGCCCATTGGCGCTTTCCTGTTCTCTGGCCCCACGGGTGTGGGCAAGACCGAAGCGGCCAAGCAACTGGCCTACATCATGGGCATCGAACTGATCCGCTTTGACATGTCCGAGTACATGGAACGCCACGCCGTGAGCCGCCTGATCGGTGCGCCTCCGGGTTACGTGGGTTTTGACCAAGGTGGTTTGCTGACCGAAGCCGTGACCAAGAAGCCGCATTGCGTGCTGCTGCTCGACGAGATCGAGAAGGCTCACCCGGACATTTTCAATGTGCTGCTGCAGGTCATGGACCACGGCACGCTGACCGACAACAACGGACGCAAGGCCGACTTCCGCAACGTGATCATCGTCATGACCACCAATGCGGGCGCCGAGACCATGAACAAGGCGACCATTGGTTTCACCAACCCGCGCCAGGCCGGTGACGAGATGGGCGACATCAAGCGCCTGTTCACGCCGGAGTTCCGCAACCGTCTGGATGCCATCGTCAGCTTCAAGCCGCTGGACGAGCAAATCATTCTTCGTGTGGTCGACAAGTTCCTGCTGCAGCTCGAGCAGCAGCTCAGCGAGAAAAAGGTCGAAGTCACCTTCACCGACACGCTGCGCAAGCACCTGGCCAAGAAGGGTTTCGATCCGCTCATGGGTGCCCGCCCGATGCAGCGCCTGATTCAGGACACCATTCGCAAGGCGCTGGCCGACGAACTGTTGTTTGGTCGCCTGACCGAGGGCGGCCGCCTGACGGTGGACGTGGACGACCAAGGCCAGGCCTTGCTGGACATCACGCCTTTGCCCAAGAAGGAAGGTCGTTCAGCCAAGTCTGAACCGACTGAGCCGGAAGAGGAAGCTACAGCAGACTGAAATTCGTTCGTTTCGTATGTTGCGCCTGACCATGTGTCCGGCGTATTTATTTTCGGTCTTGAATCAGCGCACTGGCATCTGCATCCTGCCACTGCCCCTGCGGCAAGTCTTCCAGGTTCCACGGACCAATGGCCGCACGGATCAGGCGCAGGGTGGGCAGGCCAACGGCTGCGGTCATGCGGCGCACCTGGCGGTTGCGGCCTTCGCGCAGCACGATTTCGAGCCAGCTGGTGGGGATGTTGGCGCGGTAGCGAATGGGCGGGGTACGCGGCCACAGGCCTTGGGGTTCGTCAATTGGCCGTGCCTGTGCGGGCCGTGTCAGGCCATCCTTGAGTTGTACGCCCTGGCGCAGGGTGTGCAGGGCGGCTTCGGTGGGCACGCCTTCGACCTGCACCCAATAGGTTTTGGGCATTTTGTGTTGCGGGTCGGCGATGCGCGCTTGCCAGGGGCCGTGGTCGGTCAGCAGCAGCAGGCCTTCGCTGTCCGCATCGAGCCGTCCGGCCACATGCACCCCTGGCAGGGTGATATGGTCTTTGAGGCCTTGCCAGCGTCCTTCGGGCGTGAACTGGCTGAGCACGCCGTAGGGTTTGTTGAAGCGGATCAGGCGCATGGCAGGCTTGGCCGTTCAGCGTTTACGGCCACCGCCACCGAGCAGGCTGCCGAGCACGCCACGCACAATCTCGCGCCCGATCGATGAGCCTACCGTGCGCACCGCACTTTTGACCACCATTTGGGCAATGCCGTCGCGTTGCCCGCCGCGAGGCCCCGTGCTGCCAAACAGCAGGTCGGACATGCCGCCCATCAAACCGCCCTGGGGTGCTGCAGCTTGTGCAGCGGTGGTCGTGGCTTGCGCTTTGGCCTGGAGCATTTCATAGGCCGACTCGCGATCCACGGTTTTCTCGTACACGCCAGCGACCAGTGAGCTTTGCATCAGGGCGTTGCGCTGTTCGGGTGTGATGGGGCCAATCTGGCTGCCCGGCGGCACCACGAACACGCGCTCGGTTTCACTGGGGCGGCCTTTGGCGTCGAGCAGGCTGAGCAGGGCTTCGCCTACGGCCAGCTCGGTGATGGCTGCTTCAATGTCCAGACCCGCTTTGGGACGCATGGTTTGCGCAGTGGACAGCACGGCTTTCTGGTCACGCGGCGTGTAGGCGCGCAGGGCGTGTTGCACGCGGTTGCCCAGCTGGCCTAGCACGGTATCGGGAATGTCCAAGGGGTTTTGGGTGACGAAGTACACGCCCACGCCTTTGGATCGCACCAGTCGAACCACCAGCTCGATGCGCTCGACCAGCACGGCAGGTGCGTCCTTGAACAACAGGTGGGCCTCGTCAAAGAAGAACACCAGTTTGGGTTTTTCGGGGTCGCCAATTTCGGGCAGCAGTTCGAACAGCTCGGACAACATCCACAGCAGGAAGGTGCCGTACAGGCGGGGCGACTGCAGCAGCTTGTCGGCGGCCAGGATGTTGACCACGCCTTGGCCGTCGACGGTTTGCATCATGTCCTGGATGTCGAGCATGGGTTCGCCAAAGAAGCGGTCGCCCCTCTGGGTTTCGATTTGCATCAGGCCACGCTGGATGGCGCCCACACTGGCGGCGCTGATGTTGCCGTACTCGGTGGTGAATTGCTTGGCGTTGTCGCCTACGTGTTGCAACATGCTGCGCAGGTCCCTGAGGTCGAGCAGCAGCATGCCGTTGTCGTCGGCAATCTTGAACACCAGGTTGAGCACGCCAGCCTGGGTGTCGTTCAAACCCAGCATGCGCGCCAGCAGCAGGGGGCCCATGTCGCTCACGGTGGCGCGCACCGGGTGGCCTTGCTCGCCAAAAACGTCCCACAGCTGCACCGGGCAGGCGCTGGGCTCAGGAAGGTCCAGCCCGCGCTCGGTCAGCACCTGGGCCAGTTTGCCGCCAATGTTGCCCGGTTGGCTGATGCCGGTCAGGTCGCCTTTGACATCGGCCATGAACACGGGCACACCTTGCTTCGAAAACTGCTCGGTCAGGGTTTGCAGTGTGACGGTTTTGCCGGTGCCCGTGGCGCCGGTGATCAAGCCGTGTCGGTTGGCCAGCGCAGGTAAAAGTACGCATTCGGTTTGCGCTTTGCGCGCGATCAGCATCGGTTCAGCCATGGGGTCCTCCTGAGTGGGTGTTGTTCTTTGGGAAAGTAAAATCGCAGGTAATAGATTAAACCAAGGTACAAGGATTTCAGTATGGCTGGCCACAGCAAATGGGCAAATATTCAGCATCGCAAAGGGCGTCAGGATGAAAAGCGTGGTCGCGTCTGGACCCGCATCATCCGTGAGATCATGGTGGCCGCGCGTACCGGCGGTGGTGACCTGACGGCCAACCCCCGTTTGCGTCTGGCAGTGGACAAGGCCAAAGCGGCCAACATGCCGGCCGACAACATCAAGCGCAACATCGACAAAGCCACCGGCAACCTCGAAGGCGTGAGCTACGAGGAAATCCGCTACGAGGGCTATGGCATCGGTGGTGCCGCCATCATTGTGGACACCATGACCGACAACCGCGTGCGCACGGTGGCTGAGGTTCGTCACGCGTTTTCCAAGCACGGCGGCAATATGGGCACCGAGGGTTCGGTGGCTTTCCAGTTCAAGAACTGCGGGCAGCTGATTTTTGCGCCCGGAACCAGTGAAGACAAGGTCATGGAAGTGGCCCTGGAAGCGGGTGCAGAGGATGTGATTGCCGACGAGGAGGGCGCCATCGAGGTGCTGACTGCGCCGGGCGACTTTGAAGCCGTGAAAAACGCTCTTGAGGCCGCAGGCTTGGTGGCCGAGGTGGCTGAGGTGACCATGCGGCCCGAAAACACAGTGGCCGTCACTGGCGACGATGCCGTCAAGATGCAAAAACTGCTGGATGCCCTGGAAGACCTGGATGACGTGCAAAACGTGTTCCACAACGCCGAAATTGACGCATAAGGAACGCAATTAAATGAAAGTATTGGTTGTAGGCGGCGGTGGCCGCGAACATGCGCTGGCCTGGAAATTGGCCCAGTCTCAAAAGGTGCAGCAAGTCTATGTGGCGCCCGGCAATGGCGGTACCGCACGCGACAAAAACCTGGTCAATGTGCCTATTTCTGATGTGGTGCAACTGCGCGAATGGGCGCAGGCCAACCAGATTGGCCTGACGGTGGTGGGCCCCGAGGCACCGTTGGCTGCGGGCGTGGTGGACGAGTTCCGTGCCCACGGCATGCGTATTTTTGGCCCGACCAAAGCAGCCGCACAGCTGGAAAGCTCCAAGGCGTTTTCCAAAGCGTTCATGGCGCGGCACGCCATTCCCACGGCCGAGTTTGAAACCTTTACCGACCCGGTGGCGGCGCACGCCTATGTGGATCGCAAAGGTGCACCCATTGTGGTCAAGGCCGATGGTTTGGCCGCTGGCAAAGGCGTGGTGGTGGCCATGACGCTGGCCGAAGCGCACGAAGCGATCGACTTCATGCTGGTGGACAACACCCTGGGCGTGACTCACAACGAAGGCGGCGCCCGCGTTGTGATTGAAGAATTTTTGCAGGGTGAGGAAGCCAGCTTCATCGTGCTGTGCGACGGCAAGAACGTCACTGCGCTGGCCACCAGTCAGGACCACAAACGCCTGCTGGACGCTGATGAAGGCCCCAACACCGGTGGCATGGGCGCGTATTCGCCCGCGCCGGTGGTGACGGCTGATGTGCATGCCCGCGCCATGCGCGAGGTGATCATGCCCACCATCCGTGGCATGGAAAAAGACGGCATTCCCTACACCGGTTTTTTGTACGCCGGCTTGATGATCGATGCGCAAGGCAAGCCCAAGACGCTCGAATTCAACTGCCGCATGGGTGATCCCGAGACGCAACCCATCATGATGCGCCTCAAGTCGGACCTGTTTGACGTGATGATGGCCGCCACCAGCGAAAGTCTGGACAAGATCGAGTTGGAATGGGATCGCCGGGTCGCGCTGGGCGTGGTCTTGGCAGCGGCCGGTTACCCCTTGAACCCGCGCAAGGGCGACGCCATCAGCGGTTTGCCTGCCGATAGCCTGGAGGCCATGGTTTTCCATGCCGGCACGACCGAGCAGGACGGCAAGGTACTGACCTCTGGTGGGCGCGTGCTGTGTGTGACGGCGTTGGGCGATTCGGTGCGTCAGGCGCAGCAAAAGGCCTACGCCGCTGTGGCGGGGGTACAGTTTGACGGTATGCAATACCGCAAAGACATTGGCTACCGTGCCATCAAGCACTGAGGCTTCGGCCTTGCCGGTGACCTTCAAGGGCTCACGCCTGGCCACTGCTTTGCTTCGGCTGTTGGGCTGGAGGCTTGACTTTGCAGGCTTTCCTACGCCCCAGGGCGTGGCTGTGGTCTACCCGCACACCAGCAATTGGGACTTTGTGGTGGGTATGCTGGCCAAGTGGGCGCTGGGCATTCCGGCCAATTACCTCGCCAAGGACTCCTTGTTTCGCATTCCGCTGCTGGGCCGCTGGATGCGTTGGGTGGGGGGGATTGGCATTGAACGCTCTGCTGCGCACGGCCTGGTAGGCCAGATGACCGAGGTGTATTCGCAAGCCAAAGCAACAAACCGCGTGTTGTGGCTGGGTGTGACCCCCGAAGGAACGCGTGGCCTGACGCCAGGCTGGCGCACCGGCTTTTACCAAATGGCGCTTGCTGCGCAGGTGCCACTGGCGCTGGTCAAGTTTGACTGGGGTCGCAAGCGCATCAGCATTGAAGATTTTTTCTGGACCACCGGTGATGTGCAGCGTGACTTCGAACACATTGCGAAGGTCTATGAAGGGGTCCAAGGCTGCCGAGCCCATTTGGCTTGTCCGATCCAGCCCTGGAGTCCGCGGCCCAACGAGGCTCAAACCCGCAAAGGAACAACAGCATGAGCAACCACTCTTTTGACACGGCGCAGGTGCGCCAATACCTGACCGGTCTGCAAGACCGCATCACTCAGGCGGTTGCAGATTTGGACGGTGGCACCTTTGTGTCTGACAGCTGGGAAAAGCCCTCTGGCGAGCGTCTGCAAGGGCAAGGTATCACTCGCATTCTGGAAGGTGGCACCACGTTTGAGCGTGCGGGTTGTGGTTTTTCGCATGTGCGTGGCCCGCAGCTGCCGCCCTCGGCTACACAACACCGTCCGGAACTGGCAGGTGCGCCATTTGAGGCCATGGGTGTGTCGCTGGTGTTTCACCCTCGCAACCCTTATGTGCCTACGGTTCACATGAACGTACGCATGATTGCGGCGCACCCACAAGGCCAGGCGCCTGTGGCGTGGTTTGGTGGCGGCATGGACCTCACGCCCTACTATGGATTTGATGAAGATGCGGTGCATTTTCACCAGACCTGCAAGCAGGCGCTGGAGCCTTTTGGCCCCGAGCTGTACCCGCGTTTCAAGACCTGGTGTGACGACTACTTTTGCAACAAGCACCGTCAGGAGCAGCGCGGCATTGGTGGCGTGTTCTTTGACGACTTTTCCGAGCTGGGCATGCAGCGCAGCTTCGAGATGCTGCAAAGCGTGGGCGATGCATTTTTGCCGGCCTATTTGCCCATCGTGCACAAGCGCGAGGACACCGAGTGGGGCGAGCGGGAGCGTGAATTCCAGCTCTATCGCCGCGGCCGCTATGTCGAGTTCAATCTGGTCTGGGACCGGGGGACGCACTTTGGCCTGCAGTCCGGAGGGCGTGCGGAGTCCATCTTGCTGTCGATGCCGCCTTTGGTCAGTTGGTCGTACCAGCGTGAAGACGCGCCGGGCACACCGGAGGCGCGGCTGATCAGTCACTTTCTGGTGCCCAAGGACTGGGTGTGACTGAGGCGATGCGGCTGGGCGTGTTTGGCGGCGCTTTTGATCCGCCACATGTGGCTCACGTGGCCCTGGCCCGGACGGCCTTGGCCCAGCTGCAGCTGGACCGCTTGCTCATCCTGCCCACAGGGCAGGCCTGGTACAAGCCGCAAAGCCTGTCTCAAGCGCAGCACCGCAGTGCCATGTGTGCGTTAGCCTTTTTGCCTCTGGGCGATCGTGTAGTGATTGACGAGCGGGAAACCCGTAGAACCGGGCCGAGCTACACCATCGATACCTTGCTCGAGTTGAGGGCTGAGCATCCGCAAGCACAGTTGTACTTGCTCATGGGCGATGACCAGTGGCGTTCGCTGCCGAGCTGGCACCGGATCGAGGAATTGGCGCGGCTGGCTATAATCTGCCCCGCACGCCGTGACCCGCAGGTTGCGGCCTGGGGGGGCGCTTCGTCGTCGCCCGGCAGTGATGGCCAAGGGGTGTACGCGCAATTGCAGGTACACCCTTTGAGCATGCCGCTCATGCCGCAATCGGGCACCGATATTCGTCAGCGTGTCCCCGACTCCCAATCTCTGGATGGCGCTGTCAGCCCGACTGTGGCACAGTACATCGAACAACATCATCTCTACAGGTCTGACACATGACAGCAGCTTCCGGCAAAAAAGACGTTCAAAAACTCCAGCGAGCCATCGTCGATGGACTGGAGGATGTCAAAGCGCAGGACATCCAGGTGTTTGACACCGAATCGTTGTCACCTTTGTTCGAGCGGGTGATCGTGGCCTCTGGCACGTCCAACCGTCAGACCAAGGCGCTGTCGGCCAGCGTGCGCGACAAGGTCCGGGAGGCCGGTTTTGACAAGCCCCGCATTGAAGGCGAAGACAACGGCGAATGGATCATCGTGGATTGCGGGATGGCTGTGGTGCACATCATGCAGCCCCTGATTCGTCAGTACTACCATCTCGAAGAAATCTGGGGTGAAAAGCCAGTGCGTCTGAAACTCGGTGCAGCCAAGCCTGTCGTGGCCAAACCCGCTGTCGCCAAGCCTGCATCAAAAGTTGCAGCCAAATCAGGCAAAGCGACGGCCAAAAAAGTGGCTGCCAAAAAGGCTCCAGTGTCCAAGGCTCTCGCCAAGAAGACCACTGGCGCAGCCAAGCCCGCACTGAAGGCCCCGGCCACGAAGTCTGCGCCAACCAAAAAAGTGGTGGGTGCACCCAAGCCCGTCAAAGCTGCAGTCAAGAAAACCACAGCCAAGCCTGCTGCCAAGAAAGCTGTAAGCAAAGCCCCACGGGCCCGCAAAAGCGCTGCCTAAGTTCCGATGAAGCTGCTCTTGGTGGCGGTGGGGCAGCGCATGCCCGATTGGGCCGAGACGGCCTTCCACGATTACGCCAAACGTTTTCCGCCTGAACTCAAAGTAGAGGTCAAGGCCGTCAAAACCGAGCCCCGTGGCTCCAAGACCCTGCAGACCCTGTACGCGGCCGAGCGGCAGCGCATTGAAGCGGCCATACCCCGTGGCACGCGAATTGTGGCTCTGGACGAGCGAGGTACTTCGTTGACCACACAAGCACTGGCCCAGCGCCTCAAGGACTGGCAGCTTTCGGGTGACGATGTGGCCCTGGTCATTGGCGGCCCGGACGGGCTGGCCCCCGAATTCAAGGCAGCGGCGCACGAGCGTGTTCGCCTGTCAGACATGACACTGCCGCACGCCATGGCGCGGGTACTGCTGATTGAGCAGCTCTATCGTGCCTGGTCCATCAACGCCAACCATCCTTACCACCGAGAGTGAACGCATGATTTACCTGGCCTCCCAAAGTCCGCGCCGCAAACAGTTGCTGGAGCAAATCGGGGTGCAGGCCCAGGTGCTCTTGCCCGACCCGGCCTTGGACGCCGAGGCGCTGGAGGTGGTGAAGGGGCGTGAATCGCCTCTGAGCTATGTGCAACGTGTGACCGCGCTCAAGCTGGACGCTGCTGTGCAGCGCCACAAAGCCTTGAAGCTGCCGGCAGGCGTGATCGTGTGCGCCGACACCACGGTGGCTTTGGGGCGCGACATTCTCGGCAAACCCGAAGATGCGCAGGATGCGCAGCGCATGCTGACCCAACTCGCGGGCCAAGCACATCGCGTGTTGACGGCTGTGGCCGTCCAGAAAGGCCGTACGCGTCATGCTGTGGTGTCGCAGTCCTGGGTGCGTGTGGCTCCTATGACGAGCGCGCAAATTCGCGCTTATGTGCAAAGTGGCGAGCCCATGGGCAAAGCGGGTGCTTATGCCATACAGGGCTTGATGGCAGTCAACATCAGCCAGATTCGGGGCAGTTATTCGGGCATCATGGGCCTGCCTTTGCACGAAACGGCCACGCTGCTGCGTGCTGTGGGCGTCAAGGTTTGAGCACGCAGGAGTGAGCATGCAGCAAGACATCTTGGTCAACTGGTCGCCGCAAGAGACGCGTGTGGCCGTGGTGGAGTCCGGCGCGGTGCAGGAGCTGCACATCGAGCGTTCGCTGGAGCGGGGCATTGTGGGTAATGTGTACCTGGGCAAGGTAGCCCGGGTGTTGCCTGGAATGCAGTCGGCATTTATCGACATCGGCTTGGAGCGTGCTGCTTTTCTGCATGTGGCTGATGTCTGGCAGCGTCAGGCCGAAGGCGAGCCACCGTCACAGGCGCGCAGTGGCCAGCCGCTGGTGCCGATTGAAAAGCAGGTGTTCGAGGGACAGTCCCTGATGGTGCAGGTCATCAAGGACCCGATAGGCACCAAGGGCGCACGCCTGTCGACACAGATCAGCATTGCAGGTCGGCATCTGGTGTTTTTGCCGCAGGATGACCATATTGGGGTGTCGCAAAAAATCCCGTTCGAGTTGCGCGATGCTTTGCGTCAACGCGTGCAAGGTCTGGTCGGGCAAGAGGGCGGTGGTTTTATCTTGCGCACCAATGCCGAAGACTCCAGCGATGCCGAGCTGCAGGACGACATTGCTTATTTGCGCAAGACCTGGGCACGCATCAAGGACGCCTCTATTCGTCGCCCGGCTGGCAGCTTGCTGCACCAGGACTTGACCTTGTTGCAGCGCGTGCTGCGCGATATGGTGAGCGAAGCCACACAGTCCATCCGCATTGACTCTGGCGAGCAGCACCAGGCCTTGCTGGCGTTTGCGCAGGAATTCATGCCCAAGGCGGCTGAGCGTTTGCAGCTGTACAAAGGCGAGCGCCCGATTTTTGATCTGTACGCCATCGACGACGAGGTGGCCCGTGCCTTGGGGCGACGGGTGGACCTCAAGTCAGGTGGCTACCTGATCATTGACCAGACCGAGGCCTTGACCACTGTGGACGTGAACACCGGTGGTTATGTAGGGGCGCGCAATTTTGAAGACACGATTTTCAAAACCAACCTGGAAGCCGCGCAAGCCATTGCACGGCAACTGCGCTTGCGCAACCTGGGCGGCATCATCATTGCCGACTTCATTGACATGGGGCGATCCGATCACCAGGAAGCGGTCATGGCCGAGCTGAAAAAACAGCTGGCCCGAGACCGGGTCAAGACCATGGTAGGCGGCTTTTCGCCACTGGGCTTGCTGGAGATGACGCGCAAGCGCACGCGTGAGTCTTTGGCACACATGCTGTGTGAGCCTTGCCCCAGCTGCGAAGGCAAAGGCATTGTCAAAACGCCTCGCTCGGTAGCCTACGATGTGTTGCGCGAGATTTTGCGCGAGGCGCGGCAGTTCAACCCGCGCGAGTTCCGCGTGGTGGCGCACCCGGCGGTGATTGATTTGTTCCTGGACGAAGAAAGCCAGCATCTTGCGGGCCTGTCGGACTTCATCAACAAGCCGATTTCCTTGCAATCTGATGCCGCCTTGGGGCCCGACCGTTACGACATTGTGTTGCTATAAAGCTGGCGCTCAGGCCGCGTTGCTGTCGTCGGGTTGTGCCCACTGTCCCTGCTGGTGTAGACGGGCATAGGCCCCACCTTGCGCCAGCAAGGCAGCGGGCGCACCTTGCTCAACAATGCGCCCACGCTCCATGACCACGACGCGGTCGGCGTGTTCAATGGTGGACAAGCGGTGGGCAATGATCAGGGTGGTGCGCCCAACCATCAGCCGCTGCAAGGCTTCCTGCACGGCGCGCTCGGAAGTGTTGTCCAGTGCCGAAGTGGCTTCGTCCAGAATCAGGATGGGGGCATCCTTGTACAAGGCGCGAGCAATGGCCAGGCGTTGGCGTTGCCCGCCAGAGAGTTGGTTGGCGTTGTGTCCCAGGACCGTGTCCATGCCGGCCGGCAATTGCGAAACATACTCCCACAAATTGGCGGCGCGCAGGGCATGCTCTGCACGTGTGCGATCAGGTGCCTGGCCCAGGCAGACGTTGCTCAAAATGCTTTCATTGAGCATGGTGACATCCTGGCTGACCATGGCCATCTGGGCGCGCAGGCTATCCAGGTTCCAGGCGGATACGTCCACGCCATCGAGTTCAATGCGGCCGCTGCTCGGGTGCAGAAAACGCGGCAGCAGATTGACCAGCGTGGTTTTGCCTGCCCCCGAGGTTCCGACCAGGGCCAGCGTCTCGCCAGGTTGCACCAGTAAATCCACATCGCTCAGGGCAGCGGGGCCGTCTGCGTTGAAGCGCACCTGCACTTGAGAAAACTGCAACTTGCCTTGGGCCCGCTCTGCACGGTGCGTACCTTGGGCTTCGAGAGGGATGTCGCGCAAAAGGTTCATGCCTCGCTCAAGCGCTGCCAGCCCTCGCGTGATTGGTGTGGTGACATCGGCCAGGCGTTTGATGGGGGCTACCAGCATCAGCATGGCGGTAATGAAAGCCACAAAACTGCCTACGGTGTTGTTGCTGCCACCGTCCTGGCTTTGCATCAGGGCGATCATGAGTACCAAGGACAAAGCCAGGGCTGCCATCATTTGCGTGAGTGGCGTCATGGCTGCCGAGGCGGTTGTGGACTTGAGGGCCAGGCGGCGCAGCTGCTTGGCCAGATGTGCAAATCGATCGCGCTGTTGCGTTTGAGCACCGTGCAAGCGGACCATGCGGTGAGCGAGCACGTTTTCTTCAACCACATAAGCCAGATCATCAGTGGCTTGCTGGCTTTCGCGGGTCAGACGGTACAGCCGACGTGAAAGCACGCGCATGATCCAGCTCAGGCCGGGAGCCACGGTGAAGACCAAGAGGGTCAACTTCCAGTTCAGCCAAAACAGATAGCCGATCAAAGCCAGCAGGGTCAGTCCATCACGGCTGAGTCCAATCACGGCCGATACCAGCTGCGCGGCGCCGGTCTGGACTTCATAAACCACGGTATTGGACAGAGCGCTTGCGCTTTGTCGTGAAAACAGGCTCAGATCGGCGCTCAGCATGCGCTCGAAAAGCTGGCCACGCAGCTTTTCCATGCCATCGTTGGTGATTCGCGACAGGCAATACTGGGCCGTGAAGTGAGCCAGTCCGCGCACCGCAAACAGCGCCAGCACGGTGACCGGGATGCTCCACAGAGGCAGTTTTTGACCGTTGAACCCCTTGTCCAGCAGGGGCTGGAAGAGGGCAGGGATCAAGGGCTCGGTGATTGCGGCGACCACCGTTGCTGCAATAGCCAGCGCCCATATGCCCTTTTGCCAACCAAAGTAAGGCGCCAGCTTGAGCATGCGTTGACGGATGCTCGGCTGTTCGACTGCGGCAGCGGATGGGTGAGAGGTGGGTTTCATTTTGGGGCTAATTGTACGTAGCGCCACAGCGAGGGTGTAGGATCACGCACTTGCGTGTGTTTCTCTCTGTAGCAGGGTCGGGTATCCATGAGTCATCGTTCCTTTTTCTTGTTGTTTTTGCGTTGGCTGAGCCTGGTGGGAGCCTTGGGCATGGCCCTGACAGCACAGGCCCAGTTCCGTGTTGAAGTGACCGGTGTGGGCATGACCCGAATTCCAGTGGTTTTGGTGCCTTTGCGTGGTCAATCGGCCGCGCCGCAAAAGATTTCTGAAATTATTCAGGCTGATCTTGAGCGTTCCGGCCAGTTCAAGACGCTGGATTCCGCTGGCAGCCAACTTGACGAACTTGCAGCCCCGGATGCCAATGCCTGGCGCCAACGGGGCGCTGATGCGTTGGTGGCCGGCAGCATGACCTGCCTGGCCGATGGCCGGTATGACATCCGGGCGCGCTTGTGGGATATCGTCACAGGACAGGAAAAGTCTGCATTCAAGGATACCGTGACGCCGGGAGATCTGCGTTTGTCGGCACACCGCATGGCAGACTGGATCTTTCAGCAACTGACGGGCACGCCTGGGGTGTTTGCTACCCGCATCGCTTATGTTGCCAAGTCTGCCGGCCGATACAACCTTTGGGTGGCCGATTCTGACGGCGAAGGGGCCCGTACTGCTCTGACCAGTCCTGAACCTATCATTTCGCCCAGCTGGTCACCCAATGGAGATCAGCTTGCATACGTGTCTTTCGAGTTGCACAAGCCGGTCATTTTTGTCCACGAGCTGTCCACCGGAAAGAGACGTGTGGTGGCCAATTTCAAGGGCTCCAACAGTGCGCCCGGCTGGTCCCCTGACGGGCGCGCTGTGGTCGCTACACTGAGCCGCAGCGGTGGTTCCCAGATTTATCAGATTGCCTTGCAGTGTGGAGAGCCTCGCCGTTTGCAGCAATCC
>NZ_JAYPVP010000011.1:81123-84815 GCF_038134685.1 Limnohabitans sp.
GATCGATACCGAGCCGGTGTACACCCCCGACGGCAGTCAGATTTTCTTTGTGAGTGATCGCGGTGGTTCGCCACAGATTTACCGCATGCCTGCATCGGGTGGTCCTGCAGAGCGCGTAACCTTTACCGGCAATTACAATATCTCACCATCCATCAGCCCGGATGGCCGCTGGATGGCTTATGTTTCCCGCAACGCAGGTCAATTCAAGGTTCATGTGATGGATCTGACCACTGGCCTGGTAAGCCCGATCAGTGACACGACAGCCGATGAGCGTCCCAGCTTTGCGCCCAACAGCAAGATGCTGATTTACGCCACGATTGTGCAAGGACGTGAATCTTTGGTCACGTCCACATTGGATGGGCGCATCAAGGCGCGTTTGGCGGGGCAAAATGGCGATATTCGCGAACCCGCTTGGGGTCCGATGCGTAAATGAAGAACACACACTTTTTGAATCTCAGGAGTTTGAACATGAAAAAATGGTTGGCCAGTGCCTTGTTGGTGTCCTTGCTTGCAGGTTGTGCTTCGGGCGTCAAGCTCGATGACGTGCCTGTGGAAGACAAGGCAGCCACCTCACAAAGCAATGCCTTGGGTGATGGTCAAAACGGTGTCAACACCGTTGATGCCAATGCCGCACGCGCAGGTATGGGGCCTGTCAACACCGCTCATGTGGTTTACTTTGATTTCGACAGCTTTGTGGTCAAGGCAGAAGCGCGCCCCGTGATTGAAGCGCACGCCAAGTTCCTGCAGGCCAATGCGCAGCGCAAGGTCATGCTGCAAGGTCATACCGACGAGCGTGGTGGTCGTGAATACAACCTGGCTCTGGGCCAAAAGCGTGCTGAAGCTGTGCGACGCGCCCTGAGCCTGTTGGGTGTGTCCGACAACCAGATGGAAGCGGTCAGCTATGGCAAAGAGCGCCTGGCTGACAGCTCCGGCACGGAAGAGGGCATGTCCAAAAACCGTCGCGTCGAATTCAAGTACTGATCCAAAAAGGGAGTTGACCTGTGCGAGCTTTGTCCATCCGAGTGCCTGCTTTGGCCGCACTGCTGCTGTGCGGTGTGATATCGAATGCCCATGCGGGTTTGTTTGAGGATGATGAAGCTCGTCGGGCCATTCTGGATTTGCGCCAGCGCCTGGATGCGGTGGAAAAAAGCGACAGCCAGTTGCGCAACAGTCTGCTGGACCTCCAAAGCCAGCTGGAGATGATGCGTCAGGAACTGGCTCAATCGCGTGGCCGCAATGAGCAGCTGGTGCGTGATGTCTCAGAGATGCAGCAACGCCAGCGCGATGTGCAGACCGGCCTGGATGAGCGGTTACGCAAATTCGAGCCAGCTCGGGTGAGCGTGGATGGCGTTGAATTCCTTGCCGATCCAGCCGAGAAAAAAGATTTTGATGCCGCCATGGTGGTTTTCCGCAGTGGAAAGTTTGACCAGGCGCAAGTCGCTCTGGCCAACTTCCTGCAGCGCTATCCGCAGTCCGGCTACGGTCCGTCTGTGCTGTTTTGGCTGGGCAATGCCGAATATGCCAACAAAGACTACAAGAGCGCTTTGACGCACTTCCGTCAAATGCTGGCGGCATCCCCCAACCACACTCGTGCTCCTGAGGCCATGTTGGCTGTTTCGAATGTTCAGCTCGAGCTCAAGGATGTGAAGGGCGCGCGCAAAACCCTGCAGGATCTGATAGCAGCGTATCCCAACACCGAAGCAGCCAACGTGGCCAAGGAACGACAGGCCAAGCTCAAGTGATGGATGCGATGGACCTTTCCTCCCGCCTGGATGCCATGCTTGTCATGGCATTTTTCTTGGCTGTGGGCTTTGGTGCCTTGGTTCATCGCAGTCAGTTTTGCACCATGGGTGCCATCAGTGACCTGGTGGTAACCGGCGATACCCGTCGATTGCGCCAATGGGCGGCTGCGCTGGCAGTGTCCATGCTCTCGGTGGGGCTGATGCAAGGGCAGGGCTGGATCGATGTGGCCAACACCATCTACAACACGTCTGGCCTCATGTGGATGTCTGCCTTGGTCGGGGGCTTTTGCTTCGGGGTGGGTATGGTTCTAGCATCGGGCTGCGCCAGCAAATCGCTGGTGCGTCTGGCTGCGGGCAACCTCAAGTCTCTTGTGGTCTTGTTGTGCATGGGGGTGACGGCGCTGGCCACCATGCGTGGAGCTTTGGCCGTGTTTCGGGTTCAAGGGCTTGATGTCTGGCAGTGGGACTGGGCTGGGCGCGGATTTGTAGGTGATTGGGTGTCTATGTGGCTGGGCACTGATTTGTGGCTTACATCAGCCTGGACGGCAGCCCTGCTGGCATTGATCTTGTGGCTGTGGGCCTGGCGTCCATCCGAGCGTTTCTGGAACGAGGGTATAGGACCTGCCAGTGTCTTGGGTTTGCTGGTGGCCAGCATGTGGTGGTTGACAGGCGTTTGGGGTTGGGTGCCCGAACACCCCGACACGCTGGAATCGGTATTCCTGGGGACCTCCAGTGCTCGTATGGAGTCCATGAGTTTTACGGCTCCAGTGGGCTATTGGCTGGACGCCTTGCAGTACTGGAGTGATGGAAGCAAGCGCATGACGGTGGGCATGATGATGGTGCCGGGCGTTTTGCTCGGAGCCTGGCTCAGCGCGCTTTTGCAAGGCAGTTTCCGATGGGAGGGTTTTCGTCAGACCTCCGATCTGGTGCGCCATATGCTCGGTGGCTGCTTGATGGGTTTTGGTGCCGTTACGGCCATGGGCTGCACCATCGGACAAGGCTTGTCTGGCCTGTCTACTTTGAGTTTGATGAGTATTTTGGCCATGCTTGCGATAGCAGCAGGCGCTTATCTCACCTTGCAGTGGGAGATGCGACAGTGAGCCAACTTTTGGGCGATGAAGATCGCCGCTTTGGTGGTCTGCAACGCCTGTATGGTGTGGAAGTCGCTCAGCGATTGCGCCAGGCGCATGTCGTGGTGGTCGGTATTGGCGGTGTGGGCTCCTGGGCCGCAGAAGCCCTGGCTCGCAGTGGTGTGGCACGCCTGACATTGATCGACATGGACCACATTGCCGAGTCCAACATCAACCGGCAAATTCACGCGCTGACCTCCACCCTGGGGCAAGCCAAGATTGAAGCCATGCGCGCGCGCATTGCGCAAATTCATCCCGGGTGTCAGGTGGATGTGGTGGACGATTTTGTCAGCCCCGAAAACTGGCCCTCCTTGTTGCCGACAAAGCCAGATGCCCTGATCGACGCCTGCGACCAGCTCAAAGCCAAGCTAGCCATGACGCTGTGGGCCTTGCGCGAAAAAGTGCCTTTTGTGTGTGTCGGTGCAGCCGGAGGCAAACGCTTGGCACACAAGGTGGATGTAGATGATTTGTCGAGCGTCACGCATGACCCCTTGCTGGCGCAGTTACGTTACCGTTTACGTAAACACCACGGTGCGCCGCGTGATGGCAAGCGCATGCATGTACGCTGCGTCTTCAGTCGCGAGGCAGTCGCAGGCCCTGACCCGTCTTGTGCACTGCAAGGCGATGGCACCCTCAACTGCCACGGCTATGGCTCCTTGGTGGGGGTCACAGCTACCTTTGGCATGTGCGCTGCAACGGAAGTCATGAATTTGTTGGCTGGCGGCGGCAAGTCATCAAAATGACGCTATAATTCAAGGCTCAGCAGCAACGCTGAAACGAGTGGGACGTTAGCTCAGTTGGTAGAGCAGCGGACTTTTAA
>NZ_JAYPVP010000012.1:0-23674 GCF_038134685.1 Limnohabitans sp.
GGATTACGACCTGTACCTGCCCAGCAGCGTGCTGGTCACCGGCTACGACATCATCTTCTTCTGGGTCGCCCGCATGATCATGATGACGACCCACTTCACCGGTCGTGTCCCGTTCAAGCACGTCTACATCCACGGCCTGGTGCTCGACGCCCAAGGCAAGAAGATGAGCAAGTCCGAGGGCAATGTGCTCGACCCCGTGGACCTGATCGACGGCATCACCCTGGAGCCTCTGCTCGAAAAACGCACTCAGGGCCTGCGCAAGCCCGAGACCGCGCCCAAGGTCCGCAAGCAGACCGAAAAGGAATTCCCCGAAGGCATTCCGGCCTACGGGGCTGACGCACTGCGCTTCACCTTTGCCGCGCTGGCCACGCTGGGCCGCTCCATCAACTTCGACAGCAAGCGCTGCGAGGGCTACCGCAACTTCTGCAACAAGCTGTGGAACGCGACGCGCTTTGTGCTGATGAACTGCGAAGGCCAGGACTGCGGCCTCAAAGAACACGGCGCCGCCGAATGCCTGCCTGGTGGCTACCTGGAATTCAGCCAGGCCGACCGCTGGATCGTCTCGGCCCTGCAACGCATTGAAGCCGATGTGGCCAAGGGCTTTGCCGAGTACCGCCTCGACAACGTGGCGAACACGATTTACGACTTCGTGTGGAACGAGTTCTGCGACTGGTACCTCGAAATTGCCAAAGTGCAGATCAACACCGGCAATGAAGCCCAGCAGCGCGGCACCCGCCGCACGCTGATCCGCACGCTGGAGACCATCCAGCGCCTGGCTCACCCCATCATCCCCTTCATCACCGAAGAGCTGTGGCAAAAGGTCGCTCCCGTCGCAGGTCGCGCAGGTGAGTCCGTCAGCATTGCCGCTTACCCGGTCAGCCAGCCCGAGCGCATTGACGAGCAGGCTGAAGCCCATGTCGCCAAGCTCAAGACCCTGGTGGACGCCTGCCGTAACCTGCGCGGCGAAATGAACGTTTCGCCCGCCACCCGCATGCCTATGTATGTGCTGGGCGATACCGCCTTCATGCAAAGCGCTGCCCCGGTGTTGCAAGCGCTGGCCAAGCTCAGCGAGGTCAAGGTCTTCGACAACGAGGCCGACTGGGCCGCTGCCGCGCAAGCTGCACCGGTGGCCGTTGTGGGCGAAGCCCGCCTGTGCCTGTTCATGGAAATTGATGTGGCCGCTGAAAAGGTGCGCCTGTCCAAGGAAGTGGCTCGCCTGGAAGGCGAAATCACCAAAGCCAACGCCAAGCTGTCCAACGAAGCCTTTGTGGCCAAGGCGCCGCCAGCGGTGATCGAGCAGGAGAAAAAGCGCGTGGCCGACTTCACCGCCACGTTGGGCAAAGTCAAAGAGCAGCTGGCCCGTTTGGGGTGACAATATTCCAGTTTCAATAAAGGATCGGTCGCATGTCTCAAACCATTCGCAAAGCTGTGTTTCCGGTTGCTGGCCTCGGTACGCGCTTCTTGCCTGCCACCAAAGCCGCCCCCAAGGAAATGCTGCCGGTGGTGGACAAGCCACTGATCCAGTACGCGGTCGAAGAGGCCTATGCCGCTGGCATCCGCCACATGATTTTTGTGACAGGGCGCAGCAAGCGCGCGATTGAAGACCACTTCGACACCGCCTACGAACTGGAAACCGAACTCGAACAAGCGCAGAAAAACGAGCTGCTGGCCCTGGTGCGTTCGGTGCAGCCTGACGACATGGTCTGCGCCTATGTGCGCCAGAACCGCATGCTGGGTCTGGGCCACGCGGTGTTGTGTGCCGAGCCCTTGGTGGGCAACGAGCCTTTTGCCGTGCTGCTGGCCGACGATTTGATGGTCGGCCCCAGCGGACAAGATGGCGTGATGAGCCAGATGGTGCGCGCCCATGCGCAGCAAGGTCGCTCGATTCTGGCGGTGCAGGAAGTACCGCAAGACCAGGTGCGCCGCTATGGCATCGTGGCCGGCGAGTCGGCTGGCAAGCAGATGATCCGCGTCGAACAGATTGTGGAAAAACCCAGCCCCGAGAAAGCCCCATCACGCATGGGTGTGGCCGGACGCTACATCCTCACCCCTGGCATTTTTGATGAGATCCGCCAGCAAACCACGGGCGTGGGTGGCGAGATTCAGCTGACCGACGCGATTGCACGCCTGATGCAGCGCGAGGCGGTGTATGCCTTTCAGTACGCAGGCAAGCGCTACGACTGCGGCAGCAAAGAAGGCTTCCTTGAGGCCACAGTAGAGCTGGCCTTGCAACACCCGCAAGTGGGCGAATCGTTCCGCCAGTACCTGCAAAGCCTCAAGTTCTAAGGCGGGGTGACCCCACCCGTTGCACCCGTTCAGCGGCGCGACAACCAGAACAGGAATTGGTCTTCAGTCTTTTCCTGTTGCAGCAAGGTGTTGCCGGTCTGACGGGCAAAGGCCTCGAAGTCGCGCCAGGCCCCTGGGTCGGTGGCGATCACTTTGAGCACCTGCCCGCTTTGCATTTCGCTGAGAGCTTTCTTGGCGCGCAAAATGGGCAAGGGGCAGTTGAGCCCGCTGGTGTCGATTTCTTTGTCGATCTGCATCACTTCTCCATCTCGCTCTTTTCGCGCTCAAACTGCTCGCGTTCTTCCCAACTCATGAAGCGCGGTTCATGCCCTTGTGTTTTGAGCCAATCGCCCAGCGCGTAGCCCGTGCCCGCGGGCCAGCAAATGAGCTCGTCAAGGGCAAACATTTTGTATTCCAGCAACTCGGGCGAGAGGCTCACGGCGCCTTGCGCCTGCGCATGGTAAGCGATGATGACCTGGTTCATGCGCTGAAAGTCATACGCCCCCACCAGCTTCAGCGACAGCACATCGAGCTGGGTTTCTTCCTTGATCTCGCGGGTGATGCCCTGCTCTGGCGTTTCCCCCGCCTCCATGAAACCGGTGATCAAGGCAAAGCGCCTGCCCGGCCAGGCCGCATTGCGTGCCAGCAGCACCTTGTCGCCGACCTGAACAATGGCGGCCAGCACCGGCGTGGGATTGTTCCAGTGCGTGAAGTCGCACGCCGGGCAACGCAGGCGCAGCTTTTCGCCACCGTCTTCGAGCTGGCTGAGCCACTGCAAAGGCGTGGCGCACTGCGGGCAAAACTTGAATTCGCTCACGAGGGCTTTCAGGCCGGGAACACGCCCGTGGACAAATAGCGGTCGCCCCGGTCACACACCACAAACACAATGGTAGCGTCCTCTACCGTCTTGGCAATTTGCTGCGCCACCCAGCAGGCACCCGCCGCTGAGATGCCCGCAAAAATGCCCTCCTGGCGGGCCAGGTCGCGGCACATGTCCTCGGCATCGTCTTGCGACACATACACCAGCTCGTCCACGCCACTGGGGTCGTAAATTTTGGGCAAGTATTCCTGCGGCCACTTGCGAATGCCGGGAATACGCGAGCCTTCGCTAGGCTGCGCACCGATGATGCGAATAGCCGGGTTCTTTTCCTTGAGGAATCGCGAAACGCCGGTGATGGTGCCGGTGGTGCCCATGGCGCTCACGAAGTGGGTGATGCGCCCTCCCGTCTGCTCCCAGATTTCGGGGCCCGTGGTTTCGTAATGAATGCGCGGGTTGTCCGGGTTGGCAAACTGGTCCAGCACGCGGCCCTTTCCTTGCGCCACCAGCTCGTCAGCCAGGTCGCGCGCGTATTCCATGCCGCCGCTCTTGGGCGTGAGGATCAGCTCAGCGCCAAAGGCCTTCATGGTCTGCGCACGCTCGATCGACAGGTCCTCGGGCATGATCAAAATCATGCGGTATCCCTTGATGGCTGCAGCCATGGCCAGCGCAATGCCGGTGTTGCCAGAAGTGGCCTCAATCAGGGTGTCGCCCGGCTTGATCTCGCCGCGCTCTTCGGCGCGTCGAATCATCGACAAGGCTGGCCTGTCCTTGACCGAACCGGCTGGGTTGTTGCCCTCGAGCTTGCCCAAAATCACATTGCGTCGGGGCTGCCAGACTTCAGCGCCCAAGCGCTGCAGAGCGACCAGCGGTGTTTTGCCAATGGCATCTTCAATGGTGGGATAAATCATGGTGTTAATGTGCCATAATTTAGCCCTTCACACAGAACCCTGCCCGGGTGGTGAAATTGGTAGACGCAGGGGACTCAAAATCCCCCGCCGCAAGGCGTGCCGGTTCGATTCCGGCCCCGGGCACCACTTGAGACTGAGTCAAGATTCAGTTCATGATCAAAAGGCCTCTCTTTGAGAGGCCTTTTTTGATGCAAGACTGCACCCCAACTTTCTCTGCGATGCTCTTGCCATGAACCGCATTACCCTACCCAACGGTCGCCAACTCAGCCAAATGGCCTACGGCGTCTGGCGCCTGTCTGAAGCCAGCGACACCAGCGTCAACGCCAACCTGGCGCGCATCGACGCTTGCCTGGCCCAAGGCATCACCACCTTTGACCACGCCGACATCTACGGTGACTACCGCTGCGAAGCGCTGTTTGGCGAGGCCATCAAGGCCCGCCCGGCGCTGCGCGATCAGATCGAGATCGTCACCAAAACCGACATCATGCTGCTGTCGCAGCAGTGGCCCAGCACGCGGGTGAAGCACTACGACACCTCACCGGCGCACATCACCGCCAGTGTGGACCGCTCGCTGCAGCGCATCGGTGTGGACGTGATCGACCTGCTGCTGATTCACCGCCCCGACCCGCTGTGCGACGCCACCGCGCTGGGCGCCTGCCTGGACGGTCTGATCGACAGCGGCAAGGTGCGCGCTGTGGGTGTGTCGAACTTCATGCCCTGGGACGTGGACCTGCTGCAGTCGCGCATGGAGCATCAGCTGCAGACCAACCAGATCGAGCTGAGCCTGCTGCACACCGCGCCCTTCATCAACGGGCAAATCGCGCACGCGCAGCAGCACCACATGCCGGTGATGGCCTGGTCGCCCTTGGGTGGCGGGCGATTGCACAGCCAGGCCGCGCAGACTGGCACTGCCGCGGCGCGTTTGGCGCCCAAGCTGGCCGCGCTGGCACAAGCCAGCGGCACCGACACCACCGCCGTGGCCATGGCCTGGCTCATGCACCACCCGGTGGGCGTGTTGCCGGTGATGGGCAGCAACCAGCTGGAGCGCATTGGCGCCTTTGCCCAGGCGCTGAAGGTACCCATGGACCGCCAAACCTGGTTTGAGTTATACGAACTCGCCAATGGCCACGAGGTGCCTTGATTGCTTTATGAGATGTTCATGAACGCTCAGCCAGTCATTTAAAGCAACTGCTTTTGCAGCGCCAGGCCATCGCGCACATGCGGGTAATTCAGTTTCAGGCGCAGCTCGCGTTTCAATCGGCCGTTGTCCAGGCGTCTTGACTCGTTCATGAAGCTCAGCAGCATCAAAGGCAGAGACTGGTCGGCCTCGCTGCGCGCCACACGGGGTGGGCGCTGCAAGCCCATGAGGTCGGCAGCCAGGTCAAAGTAGTCGCCCATCTTCAGGTCGGTGTCGTCGCACACATTGAAGGTACGTTGCGGCTTGCCGCGCCACAGGGCCAGCATGCAGGCACGCGCAAGATCGTTGGCGTGAATATGGTTGGTGTACACATCGTCTTGCGGCTGCAGCACGGGTGTGCGCTTGATCAGCCGTTCACGCGGCGTCCCCCCTTCGCGGTCTTGAGCGTAAATGCCGGGCACGCGCAAGATGCTGGTCACCGATCCACTGCGCCCAAACAGGCGCACCCAGGCTTCGGCATCCACGCGGCGCATGGCGCGAGGTGTGTGTGGCTGCACCGTGCGTGTCTCGCTGACCCTCTCGCCTTGGCAGTCGCCGTACACGCCCGTGGTGGACGCATACACCAGCGACTGCGGCAATGTGCGTTTGCGCAGCGCACGCATCAGGTTGCGGGTGCGTGGGTCCGTCTCACCGGTTTTGCGACGCTCGGCATCCGGCGGGGCCAGGTGCACCACACGGTGTGCAATACCAGCCAGACGGGACAGACTACCCGGGTCATCCAAATCGCCCACCAAAGGCGTTAACCCGCAAGCGCGCAGCAAGCGTACGCGCTCGAGGCTGGAGGTGAGCGCCAGCAGACGCACGCGTTGCGAAGTGGGCGCACCCAAAACGCCCGCTGTACGCAGCCCTACATCGCCACAGCCAACGATCAGCACTCGTTGACGACGAAAACGTGAGGGCAAGGCACCTAAGGGAGTCTGATTTGAAGGCAAAATTGAGGATTCCGGGTTCAACAACCCTGCAAGGATACCCAAAACATGAGCTTTCAAATCACCGTTGAGCCCAGTGGCCGCCGTTTTACCGCCGATGACAACGAAACCCTGCTGACCGCTGGCATCCGCCAGGGCATTGGCCTGCCCTACGGCTGCAAGGACGGCGCTTGCGGTTCCTGCAAATGCAAAAAGGTGTCGGGCACCGTGGTGCACGGCCCGCATCAGGAAAAAGCCCTGTCAGCTGACGAAGAAGCGCAAGGCCTGATCCTGACCTGCTGCGCCACTGCGCAAAGCGATGTGGTGCTCGAATCCAAACAAGTGACCGAGGAAGGCGGTCTGCCCGTCAAAAAAATGCCAGTGCGTGTGGCCAGCCTGGAGAAAAAGTCTCACGACGTCATGGTGCTCAAGGTCCAGCTGCCGGCCAGCGAACCCATGAAGTTCCGTGCGGGCCAGTACATCGAGTTCATCCTGCGCGACAACTCGCGCCGCAGCTACAGCATGGCCAATGCGCCACATACGCTGGAGGTATCTCCTCCGCAAGTAGAGCTGCACATTCGCCACATGCCCGGGGGCAAGTTCACCGACCCGGTGTTCTCCACCATGAAAGGAAAAGACATCCTGCGCGCCGAGGGGCCGTATGGCAGCTTCTACCTGCGTGAAGATTCCGACAAGCCCATGATCCTGCTGGCCTCCGGCACAGGCTTTGCCCCCATCAAAGCGCTCATCGAGCACATGCAGCACATTGGTAGCCAACGCCCAGCCACCCTGTACTGGGGCGGCCGCCGCCCGGCTGACCTGTACATGGCCGACTGGGTGCAGGCGCAATGCGCGGCCATGCCTAACCTGAAGTTTGTGCCCGTGATCTCCAACGCCGAAGCCGAGGACAACTGGACGGGCCGCACCGGCTTCGTGCACCAGGCCGTGCTGCAAGACCACCCGGACCTGTCGGGCCATCAGGTGTACGCCTGTGGAGCCCCCATCGTGGTGGAGTCTGCCCAGCGCGAATATGTGGCGCAAGGCAAACTGCCCGCAGAAGAGTTTTACGCTGACTCGTTCACCTCCGAGGCCGATAAAGCCAAAGCCTGATCTGCTCGACCAGCCAAAGAAAAACGCCCGGCATGCCGGGCGTTTTTCTTGCATCAGGCGAAAGCTTATTCGCCCAGATAGGCGGCGCGCACTTTGGGGTCTTCGAGCATGTCTTTGCCCGCGCCGGTCATGGTGATGAGGCCGGAGTCCATCACATAGCCACGGTCGGCCAGGGCCAGAGCGCGGCTGGCGTTTTGCTCCACCAGCAACACCGTCACGCCCTGGGCGTACACGTCTTTGACCACCTCAAAGATCTTGTCCACCATGATGGGCGACAGGCCCATGGAGGGCTCGTCGAGCAACAGCACCTTGGGGCGACTCATCAGCGCACGGGCCATGGCCAGCATTTGCTGTTCACCACCGGACATGGTGCCGGCCAGCTGGTCCTTGCGCTCGCGCAGACGCGGGAAGATGTGGAACATCTTTTCCATGTCATCGGCAATGGCGGTGCTGTCATGACGAATGTAGGCACCCATCTGCAGGTTCTCGACAATCGTCATGCGGGTGAACACACCACGGCCTTCGGGCACCATGGCCAGACCTTGTTTGACCAGATCCCATGGGCCCTGGCCTTTGATGCTCTTGCCCAGGTACTCGATGTCGCCGCCTTGCATGGGCAAGGTGCCGGTGATGGCCTTCATGGACGTGGTCTTGCCTGCGCCGTTGGAGCCGATCAAGGACACCAGTTCGCCTTCGTGGACTTCCATGTCCACACCCTTGACGGCCTGGATGCCGCCATAAGCCACTTTCAGGCCTTTGACTTTCAATAGCGTATTGGCCATGTCAGTGTCCTCCGGTGCCCAAATAGGCTTCAATCACTTTTTCGTTTTTCTGCACGTCGGCAGGCGTACCTTCGGCAATCTGTTTGCCATAGTCGAGCACCGTCACGCGGTCGCACAGGCCCATGACGAGTTTGACGTCGTGCTCGATCAGCAAGATGGTGCGGTTGTCCGAGCGGATCTGGTCGATCAGTTCGCGCAGCTGCACTTTTTCGGTGGCGTTCATGCCGGCAGCAGGCTCGTCCAGCGCGATCAGCTGCGGGTCGGTGGCCAGAGCGCGGGCGATTTCCAGACGACGTTGGTCGCCGTAGGACAGCGTGCGCGCCTTGTAGTTGGCGTATTTGCCAATACCCACATAGTCCAGCAACTCGTGGGCGCGCTCGGCAATTTCCGCTTCCTCACGCTTGAAGCCGGGGGTATGAAAAATGGCGCCCAACAAACCGGAGTTCGTCCGGATGTGACGGCCCACCATCACGTTTTCCAGCGCCGTCATGTCGGCAAACAAACGAATGTTCTGGAAGGTACGCGCAATGCCGGCCTTGGCCACGGTGTGCACGGCCGTGGGCTCATAAGCATGCCCGGCGAGTTCGAACGTACCACCGTCTGGCGTGTACAGACCGGTGATCACGTTGAAGAACGTGGTCTTGCCCGCGCCGTTGGGGCCAATCAGGCCATAAACCTGACCGCGCTCAATGGTGATGCCCACATCGGACAAGGCTTGCAGACCACCAAAACGTTTGGAGACACCTGCCACTTTCAATACAACATCTTTTTTCATGGTGTGCCCCTCACTTATGGCTCTTGCGCAGGTTTTTGCCATGCTCGGGCGCTGGCCACAAACCACGCGGACGCAGCAGCATGACCACAATCATGGCCAGCGCAATCAACAGCTGACGCAAGATGGCCGCATCCAGGCGACCATCCGTCATCTCCTGCAAAGGACCCGCGATGTAACGCAGCACTTCGGGCAGGGCAGACAGGAGCACGGCACCCAAGATGACGCCGGGCAAGTGGCCCAGACCACCCAAAACGACCATGGCCACGATCATGACCGACTCCATCAGGCTGAACGACTCGGGCGACACAAAGCCCTGGAAGCCCGCAAACATGGCTCCGGAAACACCACCAAAAGTGGCCCCCATGCCGAAGGCCATCAGCTTGAGGTTACGCGTGTTCAGGCCCATGGCCTTGGCCGCAATTTCGTCTTCACGAATTGCCATCCAGGCACGCCCGATACGCGAATTTTCCAGCCGGTGCGAAACCAGAACGCTCAACAGCACCAGCACCAGGAACAAGTAGTAGTACAGCGTCACCGAAGGAATGTCGAACTCGCCAATGGTCAGTCGCTTGCTCAGGCTAAAGCCAAAGAAGTGGATCGAGTCGATCATGTCGATGCCCTTGGGCCCGTTGGTGATGTTCACCGGCTGGTCCAGGTTGTTCATGAACACGCGAATGATCTCACCGAAACCCAGCGTCACGATGGCCAGATAATCGCCACGCAGCTTGAGCGTTGGCGCACCCAACAGCATGCCAAACAAGCCTGCAAGCCCTGCCCCCACCGGGATGATCAGCCACAAGGGCATGTGCATGCCCTCCGGGAACATGGCTGCAATGGCGGGGAAAGTGTCAATCAAGTGTGGAGATGACAGGAGCGCGTACATGTACGCACCCACTGCAAAGAAAGCCACATACCCCAGGTCCAGCAGACCGGCGTAGCCCACCACAATGTTCAGCCCCAGCGCCAGCAAGGTGTAGAGCAGCGCCATGTCGGCAATGCGCACCCAGGCATTGCCAAAGTTCTGCAGCACCAGCGGCAACATCAGTGCCAGCACGATCACCAGCAGCACGTTTTTGGAAGAAGCGTTGATTTTCATGTTCAGTGCTCCTTGTCAATCAAGCGCGGTCGGCCACGCGTTCACCCATCAAGCCAGACGGACGCAGCGTCAGGATGATGATGAGCACAATGAAGGCCAGAATGTCGGTGTACTGGCTGCCCAGCACACCCCCTGTGAGCTGGCCCAGGTAGCCCGAGCCAATAGACTCGATCAGGCCCAGCAAAATGCCGCCAACCACTGCGCCGGACAAATTGCCAATGCCGCCAAACACGGCAGCGGTGAAAGCCTTCAGGCCTGGAATGAAGCCCATGGCGTGTTGCGCCGTACCGTAGTTGGACGCAAACATCACGCCCGCAATGGCAGCCAGGACAGCGCCAATGATGAAGGTGGCAGAAATCACCATGTCGGGCTTGACCCCCATCAGGGCTGCCACACGCGGGTTCTCTGCCGTGGCACGCATGGCGCGCCCCAGACGTGTGGCGTTGACCAGCCACATCAGCACCGCCAGCGAAATTGCCGTCACGCCCAGAATCATGATTTGTGTCGGTGTGATCACTGCGCCACCAATCGCAATGGGATCGGTGGGCAGCAGTGCGGGGTAAGCCTTGTAGTTAGGCTTCCAGATGATCATGGCCACGGTTTGCAGCAAGATACTCATGCCAATCGCCGTGATCAGCGTCGACAGCTTGGGGCTGTTGCGCAAGGGGCGGTAAGCCACCTTTTCGATCGTGAAGTTCAAACTTGCGGCCACCACACAGGCAATGAGTGTGGCCAACAGCAAAATGACCCAGCCTGGTGCCCAAGGCATGCTGTCGCGCATCATGCCGATGACGCTCCAGCTGGTCAGCGCGCCGACCATGAGCACTTCACCATGCGCAAAGTTGATAAGGTTAATGATGCCGTACACCATGGTGTAGCCCAAGGCCACCAAGGCGTACATGCTGCCCAGTACCAGACCGTTGATGATCTGTTGAAGCAAGATGTCCATGCGTGAATAACTCCGTTGCGACCAGCTCATGCCTGGTCAGTTCATCGGTTGATGTCTTCAGTTCGAAAAAGGCCTTATGGGCCACATCCGTTCCATTAGCAAAAAACCCGCCAGCTTTGACTGGATCGGGTCGATGTGGCCCGCATTGTAACGGGGGTCAGCCAGGTGTCAGCCCGCAAACTGCAGGTATTTACCCTGCTTGGCTTTGGCGTCAGGGCAGCTGTTGCGAACGCTCCATGAGGCATGTTTGTCTCCTTTGTTTTTGGAATCCGAGGAGTGTAGTGAAGCCATCGCGAAAAATATGTTCATATTTCGATGATTAAACCAATTTATCGGCAAATTTAACCTTCTATAGCAAAATATGAGGAAAAATTCACCACCATGGATAAAACAGATGTCAAATTGATTCAGGCCGTACAGGACGACAGCCGCCAAACCCTGGCGCAGTTGTCAGACCGGTGCGCCACCTCCTCATCCTCAGTGGCCCGCAGGCTCAAACGACTGGAGGACGAAGGCATCATCACGGGCTACACCGCCACCGTATCGCCCTCGGGCTTGGGCTACAAGCAAGACATCTTTGTGGAGGTGACCTTGCGGGGCCAAGATGGTGCATCCATGTCCGCTTTTGAGGCGGCCATTGCAGGCGTCAAACAGGTGCTGTCCTGTTGGTTGATGAGCGGCGAATTCGACTATTTAGTCCGCGTGGTGGCGCGTGACGCCAGCGATTACGAACAACTACACCGCCATTTATCCCAACTGCCAGGTGTACAGCGGCTGCGTTCGAGTTTTTCCTTGCGCCAAGTGCTGTCGCGGCAAATTCAGCCCAGCTATTAAGACGGCCACACCGCTTCAACGCGGCGGCTTGTCGGCCTCTTCATCCAGGCGGCGCAAGAATGCCAGCTTGTCTGCAATTTTGGTTTCAAGCCCACGCGGCACCGGCTGGTACCAGCCCGGCTCGTCCATGCCATCGGGCAGATAGGTTTCGCCAGCCGCATAAGCATGAGGCTCATCATGCGCGTAGCGGTAAGCATGGCCATGACCCAGCTCTTTCATGAGTTTGGTGGGGGCATTACGCAAATGGACCGGCACCTCGCGGCTCTTGTCATGCTTCACAAAAGCCCGGGCCTGGTTGTAGGCGTTGTAGCCCGCATTGCTCTTGGCGGCAATCGCCAGGTAAATCACTGCTTGCCCCAGGGCCAGTTCCCCCTCGGGACTGCCCAAACGCTCATACGTCAACGCCGCATCGTTGGCAATTTGCATGGCCCGCGGGTCAGCCAAGCCAATGTCCTCCCAGGCCATGCGCACAATGCGCCGCGCAAGATAACGCGGGTCAGCACCGCCATCGAGCATGCGCGTGAGCCAGTACAACGCGGCATCAGGGTGCGAGCCACGCACCGATTTGTGCAGGGCTGAAATCTGGTCGTAAAAATTGTCCCCGCCTTTGTCAAAGCGCCGACTGTTCAAGGTCAAGGCGTTTTGCACAAAATCAGCATCAATGCGCGTCACGCCTGCCGCACCCGCCGCCGTCTGGCACTGTTCCAGAAGATTCAGAAACCTTCTGGCATCGCCATCGGCATAACCGATGAGGGTGTCTCGGGCTACGTCTTCAAACGCCAGGCCTGCCAAAGCCTTGTCCTGCGCGCGCTTGAGAAGATCTCCCAACTCGCTGTCGGTCAACGACTTGAGCACATACACCTGCGCCCGCGACAGCAGGGCTGAATTCACCTCGAACGAGGGGTTCTCGGTGGTGGCCCCGATGAACGTCACCAAACCACTTTCAGCATACGGCAGCAAAGCATCCTGCTGCGATTTGTTGAACCGGTGAATTTCGTCCACAAACAAAATGGTCTGCCGTCCCAAGGCCTGGTTCTGCTGGGCCTGCTCCATCGCCGCGCGGATATCCTTCACCCCAGAGAACACGGCTGACAAGGCAATGAAGGCACAGTCAAAAGCGGTGGCCGTCAGCCGGGCCAAGGTGGTTTTACCCACGCCAGGCGGACCCCAGAAAATCATGGAGTGGGGCTTGCCCGACTGAAACGCCAACCGCAAAGGTTTGCCTTCACCCAAGAGGTGCGATTGCCCAATCACTTCATCCAGCGTCTTGGGCCGCAAAGCCTCTGCCAACGGCGAATGCTGGTGCGGTGTCGCTTGGGCAAACAAATCGGTCATGGCCGAATCACATCCACCCCAGCTGGAGGACGGAACACGAACAGCGAGGCTGGCAAATCAACGTTGTTGGCACCGGCCGAAAAGGTCAGCACCGAGCGCTGCCCCAAACGGTCAAGCACATCCAGGCGCACCAGCTCAACCCCAGCATCCGTGCGACGCAGTCCTGCGCGCACTGAAGCCAACGACGCATCAGCCGCGCGCGGCGTGGCCAGCACCCAGCTCAAACCCTCGGCATCGGGCTGGTCTTGCAGCTCAAAGTCTTTTTGCAAACCGCTGACACCCTGCGCCGATGTCAACAAGGCAGCAGGCGACGTGCCCAAAGCCTGCGTCTGCGCACGCGCAGTCACCTGCTGCAAATCCAGGTCATACAGCCACATGGTTTTGCCATCAGCCACCAACCACTGCTCGTAAGGGCGTTGATACACAAAGCGGAACTTGCCAGGGCGCTTGAATTCAAAAGTCCCGCTGGAGTTCTTGACACGAGGCGCCTGCCCCGCACGCGCTGGCGATGTGACGGCCTGAGAAAACTGCGCTCGCCCGCTGTGCACGGTGCGCAGGTACTCATCCAGCCATTGCGTAGCCTGTGCCTGCACAGCTGTCCATGCCAACAAGGCCAACGCACCCATCACACCGTGACGAAGTCCGAACATGCTGTTTACTCCGCCCGGTTGGGCACCAGAATTTCGCGCTGGCCGCTGCCGCTCATGGCGCTGACCAGGCCCGCGTTTTCCATGTCTTCCACCAGACGCGCAGCGCGGTTGTAGCCAATCTTGAGGTGGCGCTGCACCAGCGAGATGCTGGCCTTGCGGTGCTTGAGCACAACTTCGACCGCCTGGTCGTACATCGGGTCTTTCTCGCCACCTTCACTGCCATCACCCAAGGGACTGTCTTCACCATCGACCGTCCCACCTTCGAGCACGCCTTCGATGTAGTCAGGCTCGCCTTGTGCTTTAAGGTATTCGACGACGCGGTGCACTTCGTCGTCGCTCACGAACGCGCCGTGCACTCGGATCGGGAAACCCGTCCCCGAAGGCATATAAAGCATGTCCCCCATACCGAGCAAAGCTTCGGCGCCCATCTGATCCAGAATGGTACGGCTGTCGATCTTGCTGGAGACCTGAAAGGCGATGCGGGTGGGGATATTGGCCTTGATCAGACCGGTGATCACGTCGACGCTGGGACGCTGGGTGGCCAAAATCAGGTGAATGCCAGCAGCACGCGCCTTTTGAGCCAGACGGGCAATCAGCTCTTCGATCTTCTTGCCCACCACCATCATCAAGTCAGCCAATTCGTCGATAACGATCACGATGTGCGGCAGCCGCTTGAGCGGCTCCGGATCATCCGGCGTCAGGCTGAAAGGGTTGTAGATGAACTCTTCGCGAGCCGTGGCATCGTCAATTTTGGCGTTGTATCCCGCCAGGTTACGCACACCCATTTTTGACATGAGCTTGTAGCGTTTCTCCATCTCGGCCACGCACCAGTTCAAGCCATGCGCAGCCTGCCGCATATCGGTAACGACTGGCGCCAGCAAATGCGGAATGCCTTCGTAGACCGACATCTCCAGCATCTTGGGGTCGATCATCAAGAGGCGTACATCGCGCGCTTCGGCCTTGTAGAGCAACGACAGGATCATGGCGTTGATACCCACCGATTTGCCCGAGCCCGTGGTACCGGCCACCAGTACGTGCGGCATCTTGGCGAGGTCTGCCACCACCGGGTTGCCCACGATATCCTTGCCCAGCCCCATGGTGAGCATGGACTTGGCTTCGTTGTAGACCTGCGAGCCCAGGATTTCGCTGAGCTTGATCGACTGGCGTTTGGCGTTGGGCAATTCCAGCGCCATGTAGTTCTTGCCAGGAATGGTTTCGATCACACGGATCGACACCAGAGACAGCGAGCGCGCCAGATCCTTGGCCAGGTTGACGATCTGCGAGCCCTTGACACCGGTGTCAGGCTCGATTTCGTAGCGTGTGATCACCGGTCCGGGCGCAGCAGCCACCACGCGCACTTTGACGCCAAAGTCCGAGAGTTTTTTCTCGATCAGGCGACTGGTCATCTCCAGGGTTTCCGGTGACACCGTCTCTTGCTTGCCAGACATGGCATCCAGCAGGTCCACCTGCGGCAGCTTGCTGTCGGGCAATTCATTGAACAAGGGCTTTTGTTTTTCCTTGACCACGCGTTCGCTTTGCTGCACCTGCGCAACGGGGGTCTCAATGACCATGGCAGGCTTAGGCGCTGGCACCTGCACAGGTTCAAGATCCAGCTGCCCCTCCGGAGCAAGCAACATGTCTGCATCCAGCATCGGCTCCACCGGCTGGAAATGGTTCGCCACCATTTCGCGCTCGCGCAAGGCTTGCTGGCCCATGGCCAGGTCTTGCTCCATTTCCTTGCGCAGCTCGCGCGCCCGCATCAAACGGTCAATGCGCTCACCGATCAACTCCGCCCACTGGCCCCAGGCAAAACCAAACACCCAGGCACTGCTGAGCACCATGATGCCCAAGGTCACCAAGGCACTGCCCGTAAAACCCAGCCAGTATTCGCTCAACTGCCCCAGCACCAGCCCCCAAGCTCCACCCGCCGACCCCGGCAAACCGGTATCCAGGCGATAAAGGCGTGACCACTCCAGGGCAGCGCTGGCAGACACCAGCAAAAGCAAACCCACAACCACCAGCGCCCGGGCACGATGCTTTCTGGGTGGCAGCAATGCTGCACGAGGCAGATCGGCGCTGTGCAACCAGCGCCTGACTCCGCCTGACCACAGACGCAAAGCAGCCAGCACCAGCCACCACGCCGAATACCCGAACAGGAAATACGCCACATCAGCAAACCAGGCGCCCAAGCGTCCCGCCCAGTTGTGAACGTCAGTTTGCGAGCCTGTGGTCGACCAAGCGGCATCGACCGGGCTATGGCTGATCAAGGCCAGCACAGCCAATAACAGGGCCACACCGGTGATCAGCAAGGAAATTTCCTGGGTAAAACGCCGCCAGCCACTGACCGGCGTGGCAATTGCGCTCGGGGCTTCTCCCGAACCAGTAAGGGTGTGCAAGGAATAACTCATGTCTAGGCGCAAGCTTACCCGATCAGGCACCCTCATGACCTGAAACAAATGCGGTCATGCCAGCCTGCCTACAATCAGAACATCGGGAGCCCCTTTTCGGGCCTGTTTTTGACCCTGTTTTAGAAGTCCGTCCATGAGCGCCAACGCCCAACACGCCAAAGTCCTGATCCTCGGCTCCGGCCCCGCCGGTTACACCGCTGCCGTTTATGCAGCACGTGCCAACCTCAACCCTCTGCTGATCACTGGCATGGCCCAGGGCGGACAGCTGATGACCACCACCGAAGTGGACAACTGGCCCGCCGATGTGCATGGCGTGCAAGGCCCCGAGCTGATGCAACGCTTTCAGGAACACGCCGAGCGCTTCAATACCCAAATGGTGTTCGACCACATCAACGCGGTGGACCTGTCCAAGCGCCCCTTTACCCTGACGGGCGATTCGGGCACCTACACCTGCGACAGTCTGATCATTGCCACCGGCGCCTCGGCCCGCTACCTGGGGCTTCCCTCCGAAACCGAATTTCAGGGCCGCGGCGTCAGCGCTTGCGCCACTTGTGACGGATTCT
This sequence comes from Limnohabitans sp., assembly GCF_038134685.1. GTDB lineage: Bacteria > Pseudomonadota > Gammaproteobacteria > Burkholderiales > Burkholderiaceae_C > Limnohabitans_A. The sequence goes on from NZ_JAYPVP010000012.1 coordinate 16,623, forward strand.
TTTACCGTGGCGAGGTCTGCTGCGTGGTCGGCGGCGGCAACACCGCCGTCGAAGAAGCGCTTTACCTGTCCAACATTGCCAACAAGGTGTACCTGATCCACCGCCGCGACAAGTTCACGGCCGAACCCATCATGGTCGACAAGCTGATGGCCAAAGTGGCTGAAGGCAAGATCGAGCTCAAAACCCACCGCACCCTCGATGAAGTGCTGGGCGACGCCAGCGGCGTGACCGGCGTGCGCCTGAAGAGCACCCAGGACGGCAGCACCGAGGATGTGACGCTCAAAGGCTGCTTCATTGCCATTGGCCACTCGCCCAACACCGACATCTTCAAGGGCCAGCTGGAACTGGAAAACGGCTACATTGTGACCCAAGGTGGCCACAAGGGCTTCTCCACTCAGACCAGCGTGCCCGGCGTGTTTGCTGCAGGCGATGTGCAAGACCACGTCTACCGCCAAGCCATTACAAGCGCTGGCACCGGCTGCATGGCCGCCCTGGACGCCCAGCGCTTCCTGGAGCAGGAAAACGGCTGATCGCCAACCCCTTCAATTTTCGCTATAATAGCCAGCTTTGCTGTGTTTGCCTGCCTTAGCTGCAGGGTTTACAGACGCAGTGATCTGGGTTACCGCCACCCATCCTGGCGAGGTGAGGCTGGAGCGCCTGGTCATTGCAAATGCGCAATAACCGTTCGGCACCAGCCGTTTTGACAATACTGGAGTGTCCTCATGGCACGCGTCTGTGACGTAACGGGCAAGAAGCCCATGGTCGGGAACAACGTTTCCCACGCCAACAACAAAACCAAGCGCCGGTTCCTGCCGAACCTGCAATACCGTCGTTTCTGGGTCGAGAGCGAAAACCGTTGGGTGCGCCTGCGCGTTTCCAGCGCCGCCCTGCGCCTGATCGACAAAAATGGCATCGATGCCGTGCTCGCAGACATGCGCGCTCGCGGTCAAGCCTGAACCTTCTAAGGAGCTAACACCATGGCAAGCAAAGGCGGACGCGAAAAGATCAAGCTGGAGTCCACGGCCGGTACCGGTCACTTCTACACGACCAGCAAAAACAAGAAGACCATGCCCGAGAAAATGGCGATCATGAAGTTTGATCCCAAAGCTCGCAAGCACGTCGAGTACAAGGAAGTGAAACTGAAGTAATTCAGCTCACCCCAACAAAAAAAGCCGCTGAACTTCAGCGGCTTTTTTGTTGGCCTCGCATCAAGCGAGGCCTGTTCAAACAACACCCGATCAGGCAGCGCGAGTCCGCACCGAACGCAGCTTGGTCGAAAACTCACGCAGTGCAGCAATACCACTGCCCTCGGCACGCTTGCACCAAGCCTGCAGGTCTGCAGCCAATTGCTCGCGGGACTCATGTGTGTTCAGCCAGATCTGGCGCAGCTCTTCGCGCATCTGCACCATTTTGTCCAGCGTCGGGCTGGCTGCACGGGCCTTGGCCAACTCGGGCACGGCATCAAACGGCACCTTTTCGGCATCGCGGTGCAACCAGCGGCTGGCCGCACCCAGTACCTTGGCATCCGTCAATTTGCCGGCCTCTTGCGCCACCACGCTGCGCAGACCACGGGCGTAGTTGGCCATGACTTCGTAGCGGTTGGCGATCAGGGCCTCCAGGGTTTTTTCATCAGCCACAGGACGTGCGTCACCATAAGCGGCCTTCGGTGGTGTCTTCTTGACCGTGGCCAGGCCCAGCTTGCTCAGAATGCTGATGTACAGCCAGCCAATGTCAAACTCGTAGGGCTTGACCGACAGCTTGGCCGACGTGGGGTAGGTGTGGTGATTGTTGTGCAGCTCTTCGCCACCAATGATGATGCCCCAAGGTGAAATATTGGTGCTGGCGTCTTGCGCCTCGAAGTTCCGGTAACCCCACCAGTGACCAATACCGTTGATGATGCCCGCCGCCGTGATCGGGATCCAGGCCATCTGCACTGCCCAGACCGACAGGCCTGCAAAACCAAACAATGCGACATCAATGATGAGCATCAGGCTCACACCCAGCGCAGAACGGCCGGTGTAGACATGGCGCTCGATCCAGTCGTTAGGGGTGTTATGACCGTAACGCTCCAGCGTTTCCTGGTTCTTGGCTTCAGCGCGGTACAGCTCGGCGCCCTTCCAGAACACGGTTTTGATGCCATAGACCACGGGGCTGTGGGGGTCACCCTCGCGCTCACACTTGGCGTGGTGCTTGCGGTGAATGGCGGTCCACTCCTTGGTCACCTGGCCGGTGGTCAACCACAACCAGAAACGGAAGAAGTGCGCGGGAATGGGATGCAGGTCCAGGGCGCGGTGCGCCGAGTGACGGTGCAGGTATATCGTGACGCTGGCAATGGTGATGTGTGTCAGCACCAAAGTGACGAGCACGATCTGCCACCAGGCCAGATCGAACAGACCATGACCCAGCCACTGCACCAGCGCGTTGAAAATATCGGAATCAGCAAAAATCAAGGCAATACCTTCACAGAACACCGCAAAAAGCGGTCAATTCGCTGATTTTAAGTTTTTCGCCCCCCGAGCGCCAGTGCTTTAAATCAAACCCTTTCCCAGATGGCCGCAAAAAAGCCGTCCGTGCCGTGACGGTGGGACCACAAACGCAGATAGTCGCCGTTGGCCGTGCACAGCCCCTCGGCCCCCTCCACCTTCAGGCGCTGCAGCTCTTTCGCAACCGGCACAGGCTTGAATTGCGGGTGCGTCTGGGTAAACGCTTGAGCTATGTCGTCGTTTTCCTGCTGCAGCACACTGCAGGTGGCATACACCAAACGACCACCCGGCTTCAGCAAGCGCGCAGCGCTTTCCAAAATCGAGGTTTGTTTAGCGGTCAACTCCTGCACAGCCTTTTCAGACTGACGCCACTTCAAATCCGGGTTGCGGCGCAAGGTGCCCAAACCAGAGCAAGGCGCATCCACCAGTACACGGTCCATCTTGCCGGCCAGCCGCTTGATGCGTTCATCACGCTCGTGGGCAATGGCCGCCGGGTGCACATTCGACAGGCCGCTGCGTGCCAGGCGAGGCCTGAGTGCCTCCAGACGATGGGCGGAGACATCAAAGGCATACAGACGCCCTGTGCTGCGCATGGCTGCGCCCAGTGCCAGCGTTTTGCCGCCCGCACCTGCACAAAAATCGGTCACCATTTCGCCGCGATGCGGGTCCACCAGCAGCGCCAGCAGCTGTGAGCCTTCGTCCTGCACCTCGATGGCACCACGGGTGAACACATCCAGCTTTTGCAACGCGGGTTTACCTTGCAGTCGCAGGCCCAAAGGCGAATACGGCGTCGGCTCTGCCTCCACACCGGCCTGCTTGAGTTCTTTGAGCACCGCATCGCGCTTGGACTGCAGGCTGTTGACGCGCAAGTCCAGCGGGGCGGGATTCTGCTGGTCGGCAGCCCAAGCCCAAAAGTCGTCGCCCAGCTGGGCCTGTAAGGCCTTGGCCATCCACTCGGGCAAGTTATGGCGGTGCGGGGCCAGCAGATCGGAAGGCTGTACCTTGTCGCAGGCGTCCAACCAGGTTTTTTCGGCTTCGCTGAGGGCGCTTTTCAGAAAGTCGCGCGGACCAAAGAAGCCCAAAATAGCCAGCCGCCGCTCTTTGGGGCCGCTGCCCGAGCGGGCCAATTGTTCAAACAACAGTTTTTTGCGCAGCACAGCAAAGGCCGTTTCGGCCAAGGTGGCGCGCTCGCGCGGGCCCAGGGAACGGTGCTCGCGAAAATAGCGCGAAACCACCGCGTCGGCTGGATGATCAAACAGAAGGCAGAGCTTGACCAGTTCGGCGCAAGCGTCAAGAAGGGCTTTAGGATGCATAGCCTTTATTGTCCCATTTGCTTGACCATGACCGATGACGACCTGCCCGAATTGATTGAGACGCCGCCTGGCCTGTACCGCCACTACAAGGGCGGACAGTACCGCGTGCTGGGCACCGTGCGCCACAGCGAAACCCTGGAACCCATGACGCTATACCAGGCGCTGTACGGTAAGCAAGGCCTGTGGGTACGGCCTGCAGCCATGTTCAGCGAGGTGGTTGAGATCGATGGCAAAACACGGCCACGGTTTGAGCGCGTAGGTGACTGATGTCATCGCGAGCGAAGCGCGGCGATCTTTTCAGCGATGGCCTGCGGATAAATGCGGTGCTCTTGCGTGAGCACCCGCGCGGCAAGCACCTCGGGGGTGTCATCAGGCAGCACAGGTACCACGGCTTGGGCGAGGATGGCGCCGTGGTCCAGCTCCGCCGTGACTTCATGCACAGTGGCGCCGGCAAATTTGCAGCCGGCTTCAATAGCGCGGGCATGGGTGTTGAGCCCTGCAAACGCAGGCAAGAGCGAGGGATGGATGTTGACCATGCGCCCCGCGTAGTGCGCCACGAAACCCGGCGTGAGGATACGCATGAACCCCGCCAGAACCACGAGCGCGGGATCGAAGGCATCTATGGCCTGCATCAAGGCGTGGTCGAACGCTTCGCGGCTGTCGAAAGCTTTGTGGTCCAGGCTTTGGGCGGCCAGGCCCTGCGTACGAGCCCAGGCCAGACCCGTTGCGTCCGGGCGGTTGCTGAACACGGCCACCACTTGGGCACCCTGCTTTTCGGCCCAACGCTGGACGCGGGCGGCCTCCACAATCGCTTGCATATTGGAGCCGGAGCCGGAAATCAGAATGACGATGTTTTTCATGCGACCTCGATTATCCCCGCAGCCTGTCGCGGTACCGACTGGCAAGACCGAACGGTCGTGCTAAAAACCGGTATCGCCTTTTCTCTGCTCACTGCAAAACACATTTATGGATCTGGCATTCACCCCGGAAGAACTCGCGTTCCGCGACGACATCCGCACCTGGGTTCACGCGAACCTGCCCAAGGACATTTCGGACAAGGTCCACGCCGCACAGCGCCTCTCGCGCGATGACATGCAGCGCTGGGCCAGGATCCTCGGCAAGAAAGGCTGGCTAGGCTACGGCTGGCCCAAGCAGTTCGGCGGTCCCGGCTGGAGTGCCGTGCAAAAGCACCTGTTTGAAGAAGAATGCGCCCTGGCGGGTGCCCCCCGCATCGTGCCTTTCGGCCCGGTGATGGTGGCGCCCGTGATCATGGCCTTTGGCAATGCCGGGCAGCAGCAGCGCTTCTTGCCGGGCATCGCCAGCGGCGAAGTCTGGTGGAGCCAGGGCTACAGCGAACCGGGTTCCGGCTCGGACCTGGCCTCGCTCAAGACCCGCGCCGAGCGCAAGGGCGACAAGTACATCGTCAACGGCCAGAAAACCTGGACCACGCTGGGGCAGTACGGCGAATGGATCTTCTGCCTGGTGCGCACCAGCACGGAAGGCAAGCCGCAGACCGGTATTTCCTTCCTGCTGATCGACATGAAGTCGCCCGGCATTACCGTGCGTCCGATCAAGCTGCTCGACGGTGAATGCGAGGTCAACGAAGTCTGGTTCGACAACGTCGAGGTGCCCGCTGAAAACCTGATTGGCGAGGAAAACAAGGGCTGGACCTACGCCAAGCACCTGCTCAGCCACGAGCGCACCAATATTGCCGACGTCAACCGTGCCAAGCGCGAACTCGAACGCCTCAAGCGCATTGCCAAGGCCGAAGGTGTGTGGGACAGCAGCGTGGACGGCCCTTCGGCCGGCCGCTTCCGCGACGAAATCGCCAAACTTGAAGTGGACATTGTGGCCCTCGAAATGCTGGTCCTGCGTGTGCTTTCCGCCGAGAAGTCGGGCAAGAACTCGCTGGACATTGCAGGCCTCTTGAAGATCCGCGGAAGCGAGATCCAGCAGCGCTACACCGAACTCATGATGCAAGCTGCCGGGCCCTTTGCCCTGCCCTTCATCTTCGAGGCCATGGAAGCAGGCTGGCAAGGCAACTTCCCCGGCGGCGTGGTGGCCAATGCGCCGCTGGCCTCCAACTACTTCAACATGCGCAAGACCACGATTTACGGCGGTAGCAACGAAGTGCAACGCAACATCGTTTCACAAACGGTTCTGGGCTGAGGAGACAAGACATGGATTTCGATTTTTCTGAAGACCAGGAACAACTGCGCGACGCGGTGCGCAAATGGGTCGACAAAGGCTACGACTTCGAGCGTCGCCGCGCCATCGTCAACGCAGGTGGTTTTGACCGCGCCGTCTACACCGAACTGGCCAAACTGGGTCTGACCGGCCTGTACGTGAGCGAAGACCACGGCGGCCTGGGCATGGGCCCGGTCGAAGCCATGATCGCCATGGAAGAACTCGGTCGCGGCATCGTGCTCGAGCCCCTGGCCCAGACGCTGATTGCCAGCGCTGTGCTGCAGACACACGCCCCGGCCGAACTGCAGGCCAGCTGGCTGCCCCGCATCGCCGGTGGCGAGGCCATCGTGGCGCTGGCGCACCAGGAGCGCGGCGCACGCCACCACCTGGACCGCTGCAAGGCCGAGGCCAAAGAGGCTGGTGGCCAATGGACCGTGAGCGGCACCAAGAGTATCGTGCCCGTGGGTGATGTGGCCGACGCCTTCATCGTGCCCGCACTGGCCGACGGCCAGATGGCACTGTTCCTGGTGGAGCGTGGCGCTGCCGGCGTCAAGGCCGAGGGCTATGTGACGCAGGACGGTTCACGTGCTGCAGAAGTGGCTTTCAGCAACAGCCCGGCGCAACTCATCACCAAGAACGGGCTGACCGCCTTGCAGGAAGCCGCCGACATTGGCTCGGCCTGCATTTGCGCCGAAGGCGTGGGTGTGATGGACAAGACCCTCGCGATCACCGCCGAGTACCTGAACACGCGCAAGCAGTTCGGCGTGGTCATCGCGTCCTTCCAGGCCCTGCGCCACCGCGCGGCCGACATGAAGATGCAGCTCGAACTCGCGCGCTCCATGAGCTACTACGCCAGCCTCAAGCTCAAGGTACCCGAAGCAAAGCGCCGCCAGGCGATGGCCCGCGCCCGCGTCCAGCTGGGCACCTCCATGCGCTTTGTGGGCCAGTCGGCGGTGCAGATGCACGGCGGCATTGGCGTGACGGACGAGTACATCATGAGCCACTACTTCAAGAAGCTCACGCAGCTGGAAATGACGTTTGGCGACACCCTGCACCATCTGGGTGAAGT
>NZ_JAYPVP010000012.1:23684-33869 GCF_038134685.1 Limnohabitans sp.
ACACCTTTGGTCGTGCGGTCGCGGTAGCGGTAAGTCACCCAACTGCCCACCTCAGGTGGATTTCGCCTTTGCGCATCGCTGAGACCTGAACCCAAGGCGAACACCACGCCCCGCGGCGTACGCACCTGCAAGGCGCCGGTCATGCCAGCGAAGCGCCCCTTGCCGGGCAAATACCCCACCACCTGCGCTTCCGCGTCCAGCTCAGGTTTGAACTTGAACAAGGCTTGTGTGCGACCGGACTGCCAAAGCGCGTCGGCACGGTGCAGCACCAGGCCTTCACCGCCATCGCGCACCAGTGCATCGAGTCGCTGCTGCAAGACAGCTGCCGTATCCATGCGGGTCTGCTCCACACGCAGCAGCCAAGGCTGCCGGGCGGCGTCAATCACCGACTGCAAAGCCTGCCAGCGCAACTCAAATGTTTCACCCCGCCCTGGTGCATCAAACACAAGGTAGCGCACTGCACGCCAGCCGGTCTCATCAGGCCGCAGCTGGCGCACCACGCCCGAGAGACGGTCAAACTGACCGCGTCCCATCCAAAGCTCGCCATCCAGCGGGTGATCGGGCAAGGCCCGCACAAACCAGAGTGGGGCTGCGATCTCGCGACCACTGCGAAAGCGCAGCCGCTGGCCATCCCAGACAGCACGAACACCATCGAATTTTTCACTGACCAGAAAACCCTGTGGCGAACGGCCCGCAGGCCAATCCGAAGCCAATTGCACGCCCGTTGATGCCGCTTGTGCGTTGGGAAGAAAAGGAAATGCAGCCAGCCACTGCAGACTGCGTCTGCGCGTGAACATGCCAATATTGGGGCGCAAAGCCCGCAAAGTGAATTGATCCATATGTCCCCCTGATGACCGCCAGCCTGCGTGGGTATGGCATGTGTTATGGGGACATCATGCGTCAACAGCGTTGACGCAGCAAGAGGGACTTACATCAGCAAGCGCGAAGTGCGCGGCACATGCGCCATCAGAAATTCCATCTGGTCGGCCAGGATGCGGCGGTTACGCAAGATGAAGTCCTCCCACAGGCTGGGCACATAGGGGGTGTACAGCAGCGGCATGTTGGCCTGCTCGGGTGTGCGGTCGCGTTTGCGGTGGTTACAGGCCTTGCAGGCGGTGACCACATTCATCCAGTGGTCGCGGCCATTTTGCGAGACGGGAACGATGTGTTCGCGCGTCAATTCGGCCTCGTGGAAATGGTCGCCGCAGTAGGCGCACACATAGCGATCGCGGGTGAACAGCTTGGTATTGGTAAGGCCCGAGCGCAGCTCAAAAGGATTGATCTTGGGCACGCCCTTGGTGCCAATGATGCTGTTGACGGTGATGATGGATTGTTCGCCAGTGATGGCGTTGTGACCGCCATGGAACACGGCCACTTGCTGGCCGACCTCCCAGCGCACCTCATCGGCGGCATAGTGCAGCACCGCTTCTTCGAGCGAAATCCAGGACTGGGGCAAACCTTGCGCCGACAGCTTGAGAACCTTCACACACGCCTCCAATCAACAGCCATAAAGACACTGACACGGGTTCGTGAGTCGCGACCTGGATGTGGGCGGGAGCCAGCAGGCCGGGCTCAGTCACAATATAACCCTTAAATTTCTCAAATTCATGACACGGACGACATGAAAGTCTTTCGCGGTTTTCACCACCCCGAGCTGGCACCGGCCTGCGCACTGACCATCGGCAACTTCGATGGTGTGCACCGTGGCCACCAGGCCATGCTGGCCCTGTTGCGCAACGAGGCGGCGCACCGGGGCGTGCCCAGCTGCGTCATGACGTTTGAGCCACACCCGCGCGACTTCTTCGCCAAGGCGCTGAACAAGCCTGAATTGGCCCCTGCCCGCATCGCCACCCTGCGCGACAAATTGCTGGAGCTCGAACGCTGCGGCGTGGACCAGGTGGTGGTGCTGCCCTTTGACGCTCGCCTCGCCAGCCAGTCACCGCAGGCCTTCATCGAAGAAGTGCTGCTCAAGGGCTTGGGCGTGCGATATGTGCTGGTGGGTGACGATTTCCGGTTTGGGGCCAAACGGGCGGGCGACTACGTCATGCTGGACCAAGCCGGCCAGAAGCTGGGGTTTGATGTGGCACGCATGAATTCGTATGAGGTGCATGGCCTGCGCGTATCGAGCTCGGCAGTGCGCGATGCCCTGAGCGAAGCACGCATGCAGGATGTGGCCACTTTGCTGGGCCGACCCTACAGCATCAGCGGCCATGTGGTGCACGGACGCAAGCTGGGCCGCGAACTGGGCGCCACGCACGAAGGTGCGGGCAACGGCTTCCGGACCCTGAATTTACGTTTTTCGCACTGGAAATCGGCCGCCAGCGGCATCTTTGCCGTCGAGGTACATGGCCTGACGCCCGAGCCTCTGGCGGGGGTGGCCAACCTGGGCATTCGCCCCTCGCTGGACCCCAACGACGTCAACGGTGGCCGGGTGCTGCTGGAGACCCATGTGCTGGACTGGCCCGCCGACCTGGGTGGCGAAGGGGGCTACGGTAAAATCATCCGTGTGGATCTGCTGCACAAACTCCATGACGAGCTCAAATACGACAGTCTGGATGCCCTGACAAAAGGCATCGCCCAGGACTGCGAGAATGCGCGCGCCTGGTTTGCCTCGCGCCATGGCGAGACCCATCGCCAGACCACCCGTGACCGAATTTGACGCTCTCGCCGTCCGCCTGAGCAGGCATACCCTGCACTTCTTAGCCCCTTGGGCTCATTGATTTTTGCGGTCCCTTTCTTGCCGCATCGAGTTTCCAGCCATGTCTGACCAAACCCCTGATTACCGCTCAACCCTGAACCTGCCCGACACGCCCTTTCCCATGCGTGGCGACTTGCCCAAGCGCGAACCCGCCTGGGTGCAGGAATGGAACGACAGCGGCCTGTACCGCCAGCTGCGAGAGGCCCGCAAAAGTGCCCCGCTGTTCGTGTTGCACGACGGCCCGCCCTACGCCAACGGCAAGCTGCACATTGGCCACGCGCTCAACAAGGTGCTCAAGGACATGATCGTCAAAAGCCGCCAGCTGGCCGGTTTTGACGCGCAGTACATCCCGGGCTGGGACTGCCACGGCCTGCCCATTGAGAACGCCATCGAAAAACTGCATGGCCGCAACCTCAGCCGTGACGACATGCAGGCCAAAAGCCGCGCCTTTGCCACCGAGCAGATCGACCAGCAGCGCGAGGACTTCAAGCGCCTGGGCGTGCTGGGCGACTGGGAGCGCCCCTACCGGACCATGGACTTTGCCAACGAGGCCGGCGAAATCCGCGCCTTCAAACAAGTCATCGAGCGCGGCTTTGTCTACCGCGGCCTCAAGCCCGTGTACTGGTGTTTTGACTGCGGCTCCAGCCTCGCCGAATTCGAGATTGAATACGCCGACAAACAAAGCGACACGCTGGACGTGGCGTTTGAAGCCGACGATGCAGCCGCGCTGGCCAAGGCCTTTGGCCTGAGCCAATTGCCGGGCGATGGCAACAAGAAAGCCTTCACCGTCATCTGGACCACCACCGCATGGACGATTCCTGCCAACCAGGCGCTCAACGCCCACCCCGAGCTGGACTACGCCCTGGTGGACACCCCGCGTGGCGTCTACATGCTGGCCGCCAGCCTGGTGGGCAAATGCCTAGAGCGCTTCGGGCTCGAAGGCCAGGTGATCGCCACCGCCAAGGGCGAAGCCCTGCGCGGCCTGGTGTTCCGCCACCCGCTCTACGACGTCGACAACGCCACCGGTCCCTACAGCTACAAGCGCCTCTCGCCCCTGTACCTGGCCGACTATGTGAGCGACACCGACGGCACCGGCATCGTGCACTCGGCCCCGGCTTACGGTCTGGATGACTTCAACAGCTGCGTGGCCCACGGCCTGGCCTACAACGACATCCTGAACCCCGTGCAGGGCAACGGCGTCTACACCGACGAGCTGCCTCTGTTTGGCGGCCTGCACATCTGGAAGGCCGTGCCGCGTGTATTGGAAGTACTGGCCCAGAGCGACCGCCTCATGGCCACGACCAAGATCACCCACAGCTACCCGCACTGCTGGCGCCACAAGACGCCCGTGATCTACCGCGCTGCGCCGCAATGGTTTGTGCGCATGGACGAAGGCACTGGCGTGTTCGAAGACCCGGCGCAAAAGCCTGCCAAAACCCTGCGCCAGATCGCGCTGGACGCCATCGAGCAAACCCAGTTCTACCCCGAAAACGGTAAAGCCCGCCTGCGCGACATGATCGCCAACCGGCCCGACTGGTGCATCTCGCGCCAGCGCAGCTGGGGCGTGCCGGTGCCCTTCTTCATCCACAAGGACTCGGGCGAGCTGCACCCGCGCACGCTGGAGATCCTGGACCAGGCCGCAGCCATTGTGGAAAAAGGCGGCATCGAAGCCTGGAGCCGCGTGACCACGCAAGAAATCCTGGGCGAGCAGGACGCGCCGCACTACACCAAGAGCACCGACATTCTGGAAGTCTGGTTCGATTCCGGCTCCACCTTCCGCCATGTGCTGCGCGGCAGCCATAAAGACGCTTACGCCCGCGCGCCGTACCACGAGAGCGGCCCCGAGACCGACCTGTATCTGGAAGGCCACGACCAGCACCGCGGCTGGTTCCACAGCTCGCTGCTGCTGGGCTGCGCCCTGGAAGGCCGCGCGCCCTACAAAGGCCTGCTGACCCACGGCTTTGCCACCGACGGCCAGGGCCGCAAGATGAGCAAGTCGCTGGGCAACACGGTGGACCCGCAAAGCGTGACCAGCAAGATGGGTGCCGAGATCGTGCGCCTGTGGGTGGCCAGCACCGACTACTCGGGCGACCTGAACATCGACGACAAGATCCTGGCCCGCGTGGTCGACGCCTACCGCCGCATCCGCAACACGCTTCGCTTCTTGCTGGCCAACGTGAGCGACTTTGACCCAGCCAAAGACGCTGTGCCGCTGGATCACATGCTGGAGATTGACCGTTTTGCCCTGGCCCGCGCGGCAGAGCTGCAGGCCGACATTCTGCGCCACTTCGATGTGTACGAGTTCCACCCCGTGGTGGGCAAGCTGCAGGTGTACTGCTCCGAAGATCTGGGCGCGTTCTACCTGGACGTGCTCAAGGACCGCCTCTACACCACCGCACCCAAGAGCCTGGCCCGCCGCAGCGCGCAGACCGCGCTGTGGCAGATCACCCACGCCATGCTGCGCTGGATGGCGCCCTTCCTGTCCTTCACCGCAGAAGAAGCCTGGAAGACCTTGGGCACCTCGCCCTCGATCTTCTTCGAAACTTTCGCCAAGTTCGACGCACCCGACGCCGCCTTGCTGGCCAAGTGGGCCCGCATCCGCGAGATCCGCGATGCCGTCAACAAGGACATCGAAGCCGTGCGCGCCGAAGGCAAGGTCGGCGCTTCGCTGCAAGCCAACATCACCCTGACGGCGCCTGCCGCCGACCACGCGCTGCTGGCCAGCTTGGGCGACGACCTCAAGTTTGTGTTCATCACCTCCAAAGTCACGCTGCAAGCCGGCGATGCGCTGGCGGTGCAAGTGGCGGTGAGCGAAGCCACCAAGTGCGAGCGCTGCTGGCACTACAGCGACGACGTCGGCCACGACAGCGCACACCCTACGCTGTGCGGCCGCTGCACCAGCAACCTGTACGGCGCGGGCGAAACCCGCACGGTGGCCTGATCGACATGGCACGCGGCAAAGGCACACGCTCGGGCTGGCTGCACTGGCTGGGCATTGCCCTGCTGGTGGTGCTGTTTGATCAGTTCACCAAGGTGCTGATCCTGGGCAGCTTTCAGTACGGCGACAGCGTGACGGTCACCTCGTTTTTCAACCTGGTGCGTGCGCACAACCATGGCGCAGCGTTTTCGTTCCTTGCGGGTGCCGGGGGCTGGCAACGCTGGTTCTTCACCGGCATTGGCATTGTTGCGACGCTGGTCATGGTCTGGATGTTGCGCAGCCACGCCGGACAGAGGCTGTTTTCCTGGGCCATCAGCTTGATCCTGGGCGGGGCTGTGGGCAACGTGATTGACCGCCTGCTGCATGGCTATGTGGTGGACTTTCTGGACTTTCACTGGCACTTGCTGGATGGCATCTTTCACGGCGGCCATTTCCCCGCTTTCAATGTGGCCGACGCTGCCATCACCGTCGGGGCGGGGATCTTGATCCTGGACGAGCTGCTGCGCGTGCGGCGCGGACGTTAAACGGTTAAGCTCGCGCTTTTGAACATCTGACTTCGCTGAGGGAGACAACCCATGCCAGCCTTGCTGCCCAACATTGATCCTGATGGTTTGCTCGAGTTTTCGGTGGTCTACACCGACCGGGCGCTCAACCACATGTCCAAGCGCTTTGCTGGCGTGATGACCGACATCTCGCGCATGCTCAAGGATGTGTACAAGGCACACAGCGTGGCCCTGGTGCCGGGCAGTGGCACCTTTGGCATGGAGTCTGTCGCCCGCCAGTTCGCCACCGGCCAGCATGTCATGGTCATTCGCAATGGCTGGTTCAGCTTCCGCTGGACGCAGATTTTTGACATGGGCCAGATCCCCAAGAGCCACACCGTGCTTAAGGCCCGCCGCGTGACCAACGCACCGCAGGCGGCCTGGACGCCTGCCCCCATCGCAGAAGTCAAAGCCGCCATCGCCGCAGAAAAACCTGCACTGGTGTTTGCTCCGCACGTGGAAACCGCCGCCGGCATGATGCTGCCCGACGACTACCTCAAGGCCGTGGCCGACGCGGTGCACGCCGTGGGTGGTCTGTTCGTGCTGGACTGCATTGCGTCTGGCGCCATGTGGGTGGACATGCAAGCCACCGGCGTGGACATCTTGATCAGTGCGCCGCAAAAAGGCTGGAGCAGCTCGCCCGCCTGCGCCATGGTGATGATGAGCGAAAGAGCACGCAAAGCGATTGACGCCACCACCAGCACCACCTTTGCCGCCGACCTCAAAAAATGGCTGCAGGTCATGGAAACCTACGAGAGTGGTGCCCACATGTACCACACCACCCTGCCCACCGATGCCTTGCAACGCCTGCAGCAAACCATGCTGGAGACCGAGGCCTACGGCTTTGCCAAAGTGCGCGAAGAGCAAATGACCCTAGGCGCCGCCGTACGCGGCTTGCTCAAGGAATACGGCTTTGCCAGCGTGGCCGCGCCGGGCTTTGAAGCCCCAGGCGTGGTGGTGAGCTACACCACCGACCCTGACATTCAAAACAGCAAGAAGTTTCTGGCCCAGGGCCTGCAAACGGCCGCAGGTGTTCCCTTACAGTGCGACGAACCCGCAGACTTCTCCACCTTCCGCATGGGCCTGTTCGGCCTGGACAAGTGGCACAACGTGGAGCGCACGCTGGGCCAGTTGCGCCAGGCGCTGGACGCCGTGGCGCCCAAGCAGAAACTGGCGGCCTGATTAAAGTGTGAGGATGGTACAGCCCGTGGTCTTGCGGGCTTCCAGCGCGCGGTGGGCGTCCTGCACCTGCGCCAGCGGGAAGGTCTGGTCAATGTGGATCTTGACCTTGCCAGAGAGCACCACATCAAACAGCTCATCGGCCATTTGCTGCGTGCGCTCGCGCGTGGCAATGTGCGTGAACAAGGTTTGACGCGTCACGTACACCGAACCCTTGGGGCCCAGAATGGCGGGCGAGAACGGGTCCACCGGACCGGACGAATTGCCAAAACTCACCATCAGGCCAAAAGGCTGCAGGCAGTCCAGCGACTGGTTCCAGGTGTCCTTGCCGACCGAGTCGTACACCACCTTGACGCCCGCACCCCCGGTGATTTCCTTGACGCGTGCGCCAAAGTCTTCGGTGGAGTAGTTGATGCAGAACTCGGCGCCGTTGTCGCGGGCCAGCTGGCACTTGGCCTCGGTCCCTGCGGTGCCGATCAAACGCAAACCCAGGGCTTTGGCCCACTGGCAGGCGATCAGGCCCACCCCACCCGCTGCCGCATGGAACAGCACAAAGTCGCCAGGCTGCAGGGCCTCGACAGGTTTGACGCGACGCAACAGGTATTGCGCCGTCAAGCCTTTGAGCATCATGGCCGCGCCCGTTTCAAAGGAAATGCCGTCGGGCAGCTTGCACACGCACTTGGCCGGCATCACACGCTCTTCGCAATAGCTGCCGGGCGGCATGCTGGCGTAGGCCGCGCGGTCGCCCACCTTCAGGTGCGTGACGCCCTCGCCCACGGCCTCGACCACGCCCGAAGCTTCCATGCCCAACTGCAGTGGCATGGCGTTGGGGTACAGGCCGGTGCGCTGGTAGACGTCAATGAAGTTCAGGCCGATGGCCTTGTGACGGATGCGGATCTCGCCGGAGCCGGGTTGCCCGACGGCCACATCAACAAGTTTCATGACTTCGGGACCACCGGTTTGGTCAATGTGAACGGCCTGGCTCATGGCTTTGCTCCTGAATGTAGGTAAACACAACAATGCGCGCACTTTGCCATGAATTGACCCCGCTTGCATGGCCCCGCAGACAGATCGGTGACAGCACGCCACGCACCTGATCGAACATTTGCCGCTACAGTGCGGGCATGCATCACAAACTCACGCCAGCGACTGCGCTGTGGCTGACCATTCCGCCCCTGCTGTGGGCAGGCAACGCCGTCATGGGCCGCATGGTGGGCCCCTTGGTTCCACCGATCACCCTGAACTTTTTGCGCTGGATCGGCGCCCTGCTTATCTTGCTGCCGCTGGCCCCTGGCTTGTTTCGCAGTGGCTCGGGCCTGTGGACCCATTGGAAGCGTTTTAGCCTGCTCGGTCTGTTGGGCGTGGGCTGCTACAACGCGCTGCAATACCTGGCGCTCAAAACCTCTTCGCCCATGAACGTAACCTTGGTTGCGGCCAGCAGCCCGGTGTGGATGCTGGGCATTGGCGCGCTGTTTTTTCAGGCACAGGTGCATCGTCGCCAACTCATGGGGGCAGCCCTCTCGCTCATGGGCGTGGCCGTGGTGCTCTCGCGCGGCGATATCGCACACCTGCTGGACGTCAAATTCGTCATTGGCGACGTGTTCATGCTGCTGGCCACCGCCTGTTGGGCCTGGTACAGCTGGCTGCTTTCGCGCCGCGATGAACCCGACAGCATTCGCAGCAACTGGGCCGCCTTCTTGCTGGCGCAAGTCATTTATGGCCTGGGCTGGTCCGGGCTGTTTACCGCCATGGAATGGGGCACCATCGATGCCAACATCCAGTGGGGCTGGCCGCTGGCAGCTGCACTGGTGTTTGTGGCCGTAGGCCCGGCGGTGGTGGCTTACCGCTTTTGGGGGCTGGGCGTGCAGCAAGCCGGTCCGGCTGTGGCCGGGTTCTTTGCCAACCTCACACCCTTGTTTGCCGCCGTGCTCTCCACCCTGGTGCTGGGCGAAGCGCCGCACCTGTACCACGCCGCAGCGTTTGCGCTGATTGTGGGTGGGATTGTGGTGTCGTCCAGGCGTTAAACACTGCCTGCTTTTTCAATCACAAGAATGCGTGCCTCACCAACGGGGTGAGCCACATGGTCGCAGCCCACGCCTGCATGAAATATGTCACCCGCATGCAGCCTAACCACCTGCACCTGGCCTTGCAATCTGTAGTGCATATCAATCTCGCCATCCATCACCGCAAACACTTCTTGCCCATCGTTCACATGCCAGTGATAGGGCTCATTGGTCCAGTGCAGGCGAATGCTCACGCTTTCAATGTGCGCAATATCCAAGGCTCCCCAGGCTTTTTCAGCAAGGAATTCTTTTCCTCGGAAAACACTACAAAGTGATTTGTTCATCGTCAGGCCTTGACCGAAATGAGCAGTGGCACCATGGAAGCCAACAGCAACAAGGCCATGCTGGCATTGAAGATGCGTAAATACAAAGGCTGACTCAAGTAGCGTTGAAGCTTTGCACCTGCGTAAGCCCAGACGCTGATGCATGGAAAATTCAACACACTGAAAAACACTGATGCCGCCAACACCATCAACACGCTAGGGTGCTCCGGCATGAAAGAACCAAAATACCCCAGCACCATGAACCACACTTTGGGGTTAACCCACTGAAACGCAGCAGCAGCCCACGGACTTAAGGGGCGCGCAGATGTGGTGACACCTGACATCGACACATTTGCCCCACGCCAGGTTCGAAAGGCCAAGTAACACACATAAAGCAATCCGACCACGCGCATCGCATCTTGTAGCACAGGCCACTGCACAAAAACTTGCCCCAAACCAAGCCCAACAGCCACCCACATGCACAGGCCACCCAGACTGATTC
>NZ_JAYPVP010000012.1:33879-80056 GCF_038134685.1 Limnohabitans sp.
GATTCCCAAAGCATGCGGCAAGGTGGCTCGAAAGCCAAAATTCACACCGGATGCCAGGAGCATGGTGTTGTTGGGCCCCGGCGTGATGGAGGTTGCAATCGCAAATCCAGCCATCGATAACCAAAGAGATGTGTCTATGTTCATGTCCACAGTGTGCCCATGTCTGTCTGCAAAACATAGACACAGAACCGCATGAGAAGCGCCATCACACCATCGTTCTGTCCCCTTCTGTACCGACCGAAGACGATCCATCTGTACTGGTTTCGCTTGATCCAAAGCAGTTTTTATGCAGCACAATGCATCCATGCAAACGTCTGCTACATCACGCCAACCTTTGTATGCTCAAGTGGCGCAGCACCTGGCAAAACTGATTGACACCCGCGTCTTTCAGCCAGGACAAAAACTGCCCTCTTTGCGCGAAATTGCACAGACTCATCAGATCTCCATGGCTACAGCCATCGAGGCTATGCAATGGCTTGAAGAGCGGCATTTGGTCAGTGCCAAGCCACGCAGTGGTTACTTTGTGACCCAGCATCCGCAAACACCTGCATTGCCCAGCGTCAGCAATCCTCCCCGGCACAGCCTGGTGGTCCAGCACAGCAGCCGCGTAGACAGGCTCAACACGACATCCCCAGACCCCGTGATCAGCTTTGCAGGAGCTTGTCCGAAAGACCCCGACTTTTTTGATGAAACACGCATCCGAACAGCCATGAACCAGGCCGTTCGCAAGCACCGACTGAGCCTGGTGGAGTACAGCGACCAACCGGGCACTGACGATCTGCGCAAAGCGGCAACACAGAGGGCTTTACACCTGGGCTGCCAGCTGCACCCCCAAGACATCACCATCACGTCCAGTTGCATCCATGCTGTGAGCCTGTGTTTACGGGCCGTGACCTCGCCGGGGGATGTGGTGGCCCTGGAGTCACCCACGCATTTTGGTTTTCTGGACCTGCTGGAATCGCTGAATTTGCGCGCCCTAGAGATTCCCACGCATCCTCAGGACGGCATGTCACTGGAGGCACTGCGCCTGACCCTGGACACTCAACCGATCAAAGCTGTCTTGTCGGTGCCCACTCTGTCAAATCCATTAGGTGCGATCATGCCCAATGCGAACAAGCAGCGCATGGTCGAGATGCTGTCGACGCAAGGCGTTCCATTGATCGAGGATGTGGTTTTCAATGACCTGATGGCTGCGGACGAACGCCGTAGAGCCATCAAGTCTTATGACCTGCAAGGCATCGTCATGATTTGCGGTTCGTTTTCCAAGACACTGGCACCCGGCATTCGACTAGGGTGGACTGAAGCCGGGCGTTGGAAAGAGGCGGTACGCCGCATTAAACGCATAGAGGGTGTTCCAACCAACCAGGTTCTTGAACACGCGTTGGCCGACCTGATCACCCAAACGGGCTACGAAGCTCGTATGCGCAAGTTCAGTGAGTTCATGCAAATCCGTTTGAAAGAAGCTCGCACACTCATTGCACAAGCCTTCCCAACCGGGACTCGAGTCAGTTCCCCGCCCACGGGCTTCACCTTGTGGGTGGAGTTACCGGGCAACATCGACACACAACAGTTGTTTCAGCGCTGCCAGCAAGAAAGCATCGTCTTTGTCCCCGGCAGCCTGTTCACGGCCAGCGAGCGCTTCAAGCACTGCCTGCGCCTGAGCTTTGCGGGCACATGGGGTCCAGCAGAAAAGAAGGCACTGACGCGGATCGGCCAACTGGCCAGAACGTTGTGAATACAGCCTGCGGGGTGTTTAGAACGTCCCCGGATACAAGCCCCCATCGGGCAGGATGTTTTGTCCGTTGATGTAGCCCGCCTGCTGGCTACACAAGAATGCGCAGATAGCCCCAAACTCTTCAGGGTTGCCAAAGCGCTTGGCCGGGATTTGCGCGGTTTGGGCGCTGCGCACTTCGTCCAGGCTCTTGCCAGTTTTTTGCGCTGCGCCTTGCAGCGTGGCGGCCAGGCGGTCGGTGTCAAACTTGCCGGGCAGCAGGTTGTTGATGGTCACGCCTTTGGCAGCCACACCGCTGCGGGCCAAGCCGGCCACAAAACCCGTCAGGCCGCTGCGGGCACCGTTGGACAAACCCAGAATATCAATCGGTGCTTTGACCGCGCTGGAGGTGATGTTGATGATGCGTCCGAACCCGCGTGCGGCCATGCCGTCCACGGTGGCCTTGATCAACTCAATGGGTGTGAGCATGTTGGCGTCCACGGCTTTGATCCAGGCTTCGCGGTCAAAGTCACGAAAGTCACCAGTGGGTGGACCACCTGCGTTGGTGACCACAATGTCAAAGTCTTTGCCTGGCCCGCCTTGCACGCTCCAAATGGCTTCGCGGCCTTCGGCGGTGGTGATGTCACACGCCACGCCCAGCACCTGCACCCGGCCTGCGGTCTGGCTGCGCAAACGTTCAACACTGGCCTCCAAGGCTTCAGCACCACGGGCCACCATGACCACATTCACGCCTTCGTTGGCCAACGCGCTGGCGCAACCCCAGCCCAGCCCTTTGCTGGCGCCACCGACCAGCGCCCATTTGCCTGCAATGCCCAAGTCCATGCTTGTCTCCTTATTTCCTGACGGGTTTGAATACCCGCAACCACTTGGTGGCGGGCAGGCCATATTTGGCCTCGATGCGTTCGGCCGCTTCCATCAGCTGCTCGCGTTTGGGGCGGCTGGGGGTGCGCTGCGCCAGCACGATGGTGTTGCCTTCGCGCGTGGGCTTGAAGGCCCAGACCGCATCTTCGCCAAACGCAGCCATGATTTTTTGCAGGCTCTCGTCGTAACTGGAAGCACGGCCAAACAAATTCACGGTCATGCAGGCATTGGGGCTGAGCAAGGCATGGCAGTCTTTGTAAAAGTCCAGCGTGTCCAGCACCGGGCTGGCAGCCTCGTGGTCGTAAATATCCACCTGCAAGGCATCGACCACCCCGGTCCATTCCGGCGAACGAATTTCTTTCGCAGCATCGGCAATGACCACGCGCAAGCGTTCGTCTTCTTCAGGCAAACGAAACCAGCCCCGGCAGGCGTGCAACACCCCAGGATTGATCTCGATGGCGGTGCAGGTCATCTTGAGTTTCTTGTAGCAAAACTTGGTGATGGTGCCTGCCCCCAGACCCAGCTGCATGGCATGGGCTCCAGCAACCTCCTCGGGCGGCATGAACAGCAACCATGCCATCATGCGCTGCACATACTCGAGCTCGATGTCGTAGGGCTTTTTGATCCACATGGAGCCCTGAATCCAGGGGCTGGAGAGGTGCAGGTAACGGATGTCTCCGTCTTCGGAGAAATGCACCTCGGGCAGGCTTGTTTTTTTCTTGGTACTCATGAATTTTTTGCGTCAGTGCGACATTGTCTGCGAAGCCGTGCTGTTGGCCTGTGCGCAACGTGACAGCCCCAGCAAAACCCGCATGGCATTGCTGGTGCTCAAAGCTTGCAAGGCTTGCACATCGATGCCTCGCACCTGCGCCAGCACCTGTGCAATACGCGGCAACTCGGCGGGTGTGTTGCGCCCCTGTCGGAGGCCAGCAGCCCGCGCCTGAGCGGTTTGGTAGAGCCAATGCGGCGGGATGTCGGGCGCATCGGTCTCCAGAACCAGTACGTGCTCTGGCACGGTGCGGGCCAGCTCGCGAAGTGCGGTGGCGCGCTCGTAGGTCATGGCCCCACCAAAACCCAAGGCAAAGCCCATCGCCATAAAAGCTTGGGCTTGCTGCGCGCTGCCATTGAACGCGTGGGCAATGCCACCTGCCACCTTCACTTGTCGCAGCCCTTTGAGCAGCATGTCCGCCGAGCGGCGCACATGCAAGATAACGGGCAGTCCATATTTTTGTGCCAGCCGCAGCTGGGCCAGATAAAACTGCCATTGCCGCTCACGCATCTCGGACGTGCACAGCTCAGGCACGAAATAATCCAGGCCGATTTCGCCTACGGCGACCAGGCGCGGATCATGGTGTGCCTTGGACAGCGCCTCGTCCAGCGCATCCAGGTCATCGCTTTCCGCTTGCGGCACATACAGGGGATGAATGCCCAAGGCATACGCATCGCCATGCTCGGCGGCCAGGGCCTGTACGCCCGCCCAATCGCTGCGCTGCACAGCAGGCAGGACACACAAACCCACACCCGCATCGCGCGCGGACTGGCGCACCTGCGCACGGTCGGGGGCAAACTCCGGCGCGTCCAGATGGCAGTGGGTGTCGATCCAGAACATGTTCAAACACATGCCCAAGGCCCGGGGCCTCAGGCCAGTTGCCCGCGCACCAGGTGCAGTTGTCGGTCGCAGCGTGCGGCCAAGGCCTGGTCGTGCGTCACCAGCACAAAGGCTGTGCCTTGCTCGCGGGCCAGTTGGAGCATGAGATCGAACACGGCATCTGCAGTGCCCCGGTCCAGGTTGCCGGTGGGCTCATCGGCCAGCACACAGGCGGGCTGCGTGATCAGGGCTCGAGCAAGGGCCACACGTTGACGTTCACCCCCGGAGAGTTCGGCCGGACGGTGCTCACCACGCGCGCCCAAGCCCACGCGCTCCAGCCACTGCGCCGCCTGCGCACGTGCTTGCGTGCGGTCCATGCGACGAATCCACAAAGGCATGGCCACATTGTCCAAGGCCGTGAACTCGGGCAGCAGGTGATGAAACTGGTACACAAAGCCCAGGTACTGGTTGCGCCAGCGCCCTTGCTCAGCCGCAGACAGGGCAGACATGTCCTGCCCTTTGAGCAGCACTTGGCCTGCGCTGGGCGCGTCGAGTGCACCGAGCAAATGCAGCAAAGTGCTCTTACCCGAACCGGATGCGCCCACAATGGCCAGCGTTTCCCCCGCGTGGACCTGCAGGTCCACGCCTTGCAGCACCGTCACATCCAGCGAGCCTTCGGTAAAGCGACGGCTGAGACCGCGTGCACTCAAAATCACATCACTCATAGCGCAACGCCTCCGCCGGGTTGACTCGGCTGGCACGCCAGCTGGGGTAGAGCGTGGCCACAAAGGCCAAGACCAGCGAAATGACCACAATGGGCACGATGTCCGAGGCCTGCGGTTCGCTGGGCATACGGCTGATCAGGTACACATCACGTGGCAAGAACTGCGCGTTGAACAGATGCTCCAGCGCCGGCACGATCACATCGATATTGAAGGCCACCAGCAAGCCCAGCGCAAAACCGCTGAGCGTTCCGATCACGCCTACCGTGGCGCCCTGCACCACAAACACCCCCATGATGCTGCGCGGGCTGGCACCCAGCGTGCGCAAGATGGCAATGTCGGCGCGCTTGTCGGTCACCGTCATCACCAAGGTGCTGACCAGGTTGAAAGCGGCTACGGCCACGATCAGGGTCAGGATGATGAACATCATGCGTTTTTCGACCTGCACGGCGGCAAACCAGGTGCGGTTTTGTTGCGTCCAGTCGCGTACAAGGTAGTTAGTGCCCAAGCGTGCTTGCAGTTCGGCGGCCACCTCGCGGGCCTGGTGCAGGTCGCGCAATTTCACACGCACGCCCGTGGGACCTTCCAGTCGGAAGATGCGGGCAGCGTCTTGCCAATGCATCAACGCCAGCGCTGAGTCGTATTCGTAGTGACCAGAGAAGAACTGCCCAAGCACCTGCATCTGTTTCATGCGCGGCACCACACCCGCAGGCGTCATTTGCCCGGAGGGCGACACCAGGGTCACCGTGTCACTCGCTCGCACGCCCAGGTTCATGGCCAGGTCTGCGCCCAACACCAGGCCAAAACCAGCCGGCTGCAACTGTGCCAACGCAGCCGATTGTTGACCCGCCTGCACATCCGACACTTCGGGCTCCAGTGCCGGGTCGATGCCTCGCAGCATCACGCCCTTCATATCCTCGCCACGCGCCAGCAAAGCCTGCGTGGCAATAAAGGGCGCTGCACCCACCACCTCGGGCTGCTGCCGCACCTGCGCCATCAGTCCGGCCACATCGGGCAAGGCATTGCCGTCTGCAGCGTAAATCTCGATGTGCGAGACCACGCCCAGCATGCGGTCGCGCACCTCTTTCTGGAAGCCGTCCATCACCGACAGCACGATGATGAGCGCAGCCACCCCCAGGGCGATGCCCAGCATGGACACCCCCGAGATGAAGGAGATGAATCCGTTCTTTCGCGAGGCCCGGCCGGCGCGCGTATAGCGCCAGCCCAGCACCCATTCATATGGCCAAACCATAGAGACCCTGTTGTTGTTCTGAATCTGTGAAGCGGTAATTGTGGCATCCCTGACAATAGAGGGTGATTCACCTCTCGCGCCCGAGTCCATGCATTTGATCGTCGCCTACGCTGCCACGCACCGCCACCCCGATGCACTGGCACACCTGCATTTGCCCCAGCTGCAAAAAGCTTTGCACCTGTTGCAGGCGCAAACCACCACCGATTGCGAAGAACACAGCCCCTGGCTGGCCCATGAGGCGGCCTACGCCCGCGCCTTGGGTTGGGCCGAAGAAGGCCCCTGGCCTTGGGCGGCTTTCGCCACGGCCAGCACAGCGCAGACCCATCAAGCCTGGATCAGTCCCTGCCACTGGCAAATCGGCATGGACCAGGTGATGATGCACCCGGCCGAACAGCTCGCTCTGACTGCAGCACAGGCCCAGTCCATCATCGACAGCCTTCAGCCACTGCTGAGCGAAGACGGACTGCAGGTGCAGCAACACACGCCACTGCTGTGGCACGCCCAGGGCGACATGCTGCAAGGCGTCCACAGCGCAAGCCTGGAGCGCATGGCGGGCAGCCACGTCAAACCCTGGCTCACGCCCGAGAGCTTGCCCGCCCCCCTTCGTCGCCTGCAAAGCGAAGCGCAAATGCTGCTCTACCACCACCCCGTCAACGACGAGCGCGCGGCGCGGGGAATGCCGCCCGTCAATGCCCTGTGGTTCCATGGCACAGGCTTACCTCAAGCGGCCCCAGGACAAGCACAGACCCGGTTTGAGGATACGTTACACCTGGCCGCCCTGGACGTTCATCCGAAAACCTGGACGCAAGCATGGCAAGCCCTGGACCAGAGCGCTATAGGGGCATTTGTGACTCACCTGGAAAGCGGCGGCAACGGCCAGCTGAGCCTGTGCAGCGAAACCCGCTGCCAGACCTGGCAACGCGCCCAGCCCCGACCCTGGTGGCAGCGCCTGCGCCGCTCCGCTGTACCCACGCCTGCCCAGGCGTTGAAAGACTTGTTGACCGCATGAAGCTGATTGACCGAGACATTCCCCCCCGTGCCGTGTGGGCGCTGGAGCAAGCGGGCACCCACCCCTTGCTGGCTCGCCTGCTGGCCGCACGCGGCATCGACAACGCCCAGGACCTGCAAGACGACCTGGCTTTGCTGATCCCGCCCGACCAACTCAAGGGAACACGCGAAGCCGCCGAACTGCTGGCCCAAGCCATGCAGGATGGCAAACGCCTGTGCATCGTGGCCGACTACGACTGCGATGGCGCCACCGCCTGCGCCGTCGGCCTGCGGGGGCTGCGCATGCTGGGCGCACAACATGTGGACTACCTGGTGCCCGACCGCGTGGTCGATGGCTACGGCCTGACGCCGACCATTGCAGAACGCGTCAAGCAAAGCGGCGCTGATGTGCTGATCACCGTGGACAACGGCATTGCCAGCGTCGAAGGTGTGGACGCAGCCCACCAGCTGGGCATGCAGGTGCTGGTGACTGACCATCATTTGCCCGGCGAGCAACTGCCCACGGCGGATGTGACCGTCAACCCCAACCAGCCCGGCTGCAGCTTTCCCAGCAAATCCATGGCCGGGGTAGGCGTGATGTTTTATGTGCTGTTGGCCCTGCGCACCTTGCTGCGTGAGCGTGGCGTTTTTGATGCCCGCACCCAACCCCGCCTGGACAGCCTGCTGCCCCTGGTGGCTTTGGGCACGGTGGCCGACGTGGTGCGCCTGGATGCTAACAACCGCCGCTTGGTGGCACAAGGCCTCAAGCGCATTCGTGCGGGACACATGCCACCGGGCATGAGTGCCTTGTTTCAGGCTGCAGCCCGCAAAGTGCAACAAGCCAGCACCTTCGATTTGGGCTTTGCGCTGGGCCCGCGCATCAACGCAGCTGGCCGCTTGTCGGACATGCGCCTGGGCATTGAGTGCCTGCAAACCGACGATGCCGCCTTGGCCACCCAGCTGGCCACCCAGCTGGACCAGATCAACCGCGAGCGCCGTGTGATCGAAGGCGATATGCGCGACATGGCGCTGGAAATTGCGCAGTCCTTGTTTGAAGACGATGCGCCTGCGCCGCCCGCCGTGTGTGTGTTTGACCCGGAGTTCCACGAAGGCGTGGTGGGCATTGTGGCCTCTCGCCTGAAAGAACAATTCCATCGCCCCGTGTTTGTCTTCGCCCCCAGCACCGCACCGGGCAAGGAGCACGAAATCAAGGGTTCGGGTCGTTCGATTCCAGGGTTTCATTTGCGCGACGCACTGGATTTGCTGGCCAAGCGTGCGCCGGGAGTGCTGCTGCGTTTTGGTGGGCACGCGATGGCTGCGGGCTGCACCATCGCCGAAGAACACTTTGAGCTCTTCGAGCACCACCTGGCACAGATCGCGCAAGAGGGACTGGATGCCGCTACCCTGCAGCGCCGTCTGGACACCGATGGCCCCTTGCCCGCCGAGTTCCGGCGAGCCGATGTGGCGCAACTGCTGCAAGCTCAAGTCTGGGGCCAGGGCTTTGCCGCGCCGGTGTTCAGCGAAAAGCTGGAAGTGATCTCACAGCGCCTGGTGGGCGAAAAGCATTTGTCGATCAAGCTGCGCCATCAGGGACAGCTGGTCGATGGCATCTGGTTTGGACGCAACGAACCCCTGCCTGCACAAGCCCACTTGGCCTACCGGCTCGACACCGACGAATGGCAAGGCCAGCAACGTGTGCGATTTGTGATCGAGGCTGCGCAAGACCTTTAAGCAATGCAGGCCCTGCAGGTGCCTCAGGCCAATCGCGCCTTGAGCGCCTGCGCCACCGGCGCCGACACCAGAGCCGACACATCGCCACCGAGCTTTGAGATCTCGCGCACCAAGGTGCTGCTGATGTGCTGCACACTGGCGCTGGTGTGCAAAAACACCGTGTCCACCTGCGGGGCCAGGTGGCGGTTCATGCCCGCCATCTGGGTTTCATAGTCGTAATCGGTCAAGGAACGCAGGCCGCGCACAATGACTTGCCCACCCTGTTCGCGCACAAAGTCCACAATCAGCCCTTCAAACGGCAGCACCCGCACATTGGGGCAATCTACCAAGGCGGCACGCGCCTGTTCCAGGCGCTGGTCCAAGGTGAACAGGGTATTTTTGTGGTGTGCAGCGGCCACAGCAACCACCACCTGATCAAACATCAGCGCGGCACGGCGCACCACATCTTCGTGACCCAAGGTGAGGGGGTCAAAGGTTCCTGAGTAAACGGCGGTCACAGAGCGGGCCATGCGGTGTTCTCCTGCGGGATGAAACGATTATGCAATGCGCTGCAGCAGGTGCGCATGCACCGCGCCCGCCTTCAGGTGCTTGTGCACCGACAGGCCCAGGGTTCGCAGGCCTTCGTCCGTCCAGGCCTCTGGCGCCTCCAGGTACAGCCAGCCGCCTATCGGCACGCAGCGCACAGCTTGTTGCAAGGCGTGTTTGAACATCACCTCGCCCCCGGAAAACGGCGGGTCCAGAAACACCAAATCCGCGCTTTGGGCTGGCCAGCTGGCCAAAGCCGTCAACGCATCGGTGCGCTGCACCTTGACCTGTGTGGCCTTGAGTTGCTCCACATGGGCGTGCAGTTGTTGCACCAGTTGGGCGTCCTGCTCGATGAGCACCACTTGCTGCGCACCGCGCGAAGCCGCTTCCAGCCCCAGCGCGCCGGTGCCTGCAAACGCATCCAGACAAACCCAGCCCGTCAAATCCTGACCCAGCCAGTTGAACAGCGTCTCGCGCACGCGATCGGGCGTCGGACGCAGACCAGGTTTGTCGAGCACGCGCAAACGTGTGCGGCGCCACACGCCGCCCACAATGCGCACCTCATGGGTGCCGCCGCCCGTGCGTGGCGCTTTGGCAGTGGGGCGGGCTTGTGCAGCGGATGATGATCGGGATCGAACCATGGCCGCAAGTGTACGGGCTGCAGCGCAAGGCTGGCCACAAACATGACTTGCGTCAAACTTTGCCCAAATCCAGCTTGGCGTCTGCCGCCGTCACCGCTAGATTGGAGGCATCGCTTTTCGATAAGAACGGACAAACCATGAGCACCCCACAAGACGACGCCCCCATCCCCCACTTTGAACAATGCCATGTGGGGATACTGACCCAACTCGAACGCATGGGTCAGCTGCCCGCCCTGTTGGCGCCTGCCCAGCTGGCACGCCACATTGCCCAGCAGTCATTGGCGTTTTTTGACAGCGGCATGTACACCCACCACAGCGAGGAAGAGGAAGAGCTGTTCCCGGCTGTCCGCGCCAGCGCCCAGGCAGGCCCTGAACGCCTGCGCGTAGAGGAACTGATCAGCCAGCTCACCCACGAACACCGTGGTCTGGAAAAAACCTGGAAACAACTCGAGCCCGCCTTGCGCAAAGTGGCCAAAGGCCAGGACACCGAGCTGGACACCGCCTTGTTGCAAGACCTGGTGGCCCGCTACCAAGCCCATGCGCAATTGGAAGAACAGCAATTCCTGCCACTGGCCGAAACCATTTTGGGCCGCAGCGACCACCGCATGGCCGCACTTGGCATGTCGCTGCACATGCGTCATGTGCCCCGCTTTGTGATGCACATCTGAGCACCATGCCGGGGTGATCCCGCGGCCCTCACGGGCATTTCATAAAATGCCTGATCTGCGGATCACCCACCATGTTCAGTTTCTTCAAGAAAAAATCCCCCCCTTCTGTCGCGCCAGCCGCTGTGGATACCGTTGCGCCAGCGCCCGCTGAGGCTGCTGTGCCCACAGCCGAAGCGCCGCGCAGCAGCTGGCTGCAGCGCCTGAAAAGCGGTCTGCGCAAAACCGGTTCGTCCATCACCACCGTCTTCACTGGCACCCAGATCGACGACAACCTCTACGAGGAACTGGAAACCGCCCTCCTGATGGCGGACACCGGCGTCAAGGCCACCGAACACTTGCTGGCCGATCTCAAGCGCCGCGTCAAGGACGCCAAGGCCACTGATCCGGCCCAGGTCAAAGGCTTGCTGATGGACGCCATTGCCGACATGCTGGCACCGCTGCAAAAGCCTCTGGAAATCGGCGCTCAACAGCCCACCGTCATCATGGTGGCCGGGGTCAACGGCGCAGGCAAAACCACCTCGATTGGCAAATTGACCAAGCACCTGGCCGACAGCGGCGAAAGCGTGTTGCTGGCTGCAGCCGACACCTTCCGTGCCGCCGCCAAGGAACAGCTGGCCGTCTGGGCTGACCGCAACACCGTCGAAATCGTCAGCCAGCAAGGCGGCGACCCGGCTGCCGTGAGTTTTGACGCCGTCACCGCAGGCCGTGCCCGTGGCAAGGGCGTGGTGCTGGTCGACACTGCAGGCCGCCTGCCCACCCAGCTGCACCTGATGGAAGAGCTGAAAAAGATCAAGCGCGTGGTGCAAAAAGCCGACGAAACAGCACCACACGAAGTGCTGCTAGTCATTGATGGCAACACCGGGCAGAACGCGCTCGCTCAGGTGAAAGCCTTTGACGAGGCGTTGCAACTGACGGGCTTGATCGTCACCAAGCTCGATGGCACCGCCAAGGGCGGCGTGCTGTGCGCGATTGCCCGCGAAAAACCGATCCCGGTGTACTTCATCGGCGTCGGCGAAAAACTCGAAGACCTGGAAACCTTTGACGCACGCGAATTTGCGCAGGCACTTTTGTCATGACCAACACCACCCCAACAACCGAGCCACGCCTGACCTCCCTCTCCCACGGCGGCGGCTGCGGCTGCAAGATCGCACCGGGCGTGCTGGCCAACATCCTGCGTGGTACCTCGGGTCTGCCTGTCCCGCCCGAGCTGCTGGTCGGCATTGAAACTGCGGACGACGCCGCCGTCTACAAGCTCAACGACGAGCAGGCGTTGATCGCCACCACCGACTTTTTCATGCCCATCGTTGACGACGCGTTCGACTTTGGCCGCATTGCCGCCACCAACGCCATCAGCGACGTGTACGCCATGGGTGGCACGCCCATCATGGCGCTGGCCCTGGTGGGCATGCCCATCAATGTGCTCTCGCACGAGACCATTGGTCGCATTCTTGAGGGCGGCGCCAGCGTGTGCAAAGCGGCAGGCATTCCCATCGCTGGCGGCCACACCATCGACTCGGTCGAACCGATTTATGGCCTGGTGGCCATCGGTCTGGTGCATCCCAGCCGCGTCAAACGCAATGCTGACGCCCGTGCGGGCGATGTGCTGGTACTGGGCAAGCCGCTGGGCGTGGGCATCCAGTCTGCCGCGCTCAAAAAGAACACCCTGCCGCCCGAGGGCTACGGGCAAATGATTGCCACGACCACCCGCCTGAACACCCCCGGCCCGGATCTGGCCCGCATCGACGGCGTGCACGCCATCACCGATGTAACCGGCTTTGGCCTGGCCGGCCACGCGCTGGAAATGGCACGCGGCAGCAGCTGCACTGTGCGCATCGACTGGAACAAAGTGCCCCTGCTCAGTGGCGTGCGCGAACTGGCGGCCCAAGGCATGGTCACCGGCGCCTCTGGCCGCAACTGGGCGGGCTACGGCCAGGACGTGCAGCTGCCACCTGGCTTCATGCCGCAGGACCAGGCCTTGCTCAGCGACCCGCAAACCAGCGGCGGCCTGCTGGTGGCTTGCAGCCCGGACAGCGTGGAGCAGGTGCTGTCCACCTTTGTGGCCCACGGTTTTGACCGGGCCAGCGTGATTGGCAACATCGTTTCAGGCCCGGCGCAGCTCCACGTCGCAAGCTGAATAGGCCCGCCCGGTCAGCCGTAACCCCTTGTCACGACAAGGGTTTCCGAAATTAGCACTCTTCATTGATGAGTGCTAAAATAGAGGCATTGAAAGGAGTTCTGGAATGACACATCAATCTGGTTCCCTGTCCACCGCGATGACTCTGCGCAGCCCTTGGGCTGTGGTGCCCTCTTTGGGTCACCTTGACGCCTACATCACGGCCGTCAACCGCATGCCGATGCTCACCCTTGAGGAAGAGCAGGAGGCTGCCCGCCAACTCAAAAACAACGACGACCTTGAAGCCGCCCGCAAGCTGGTGCTCTCGCACCTGCGTCTGGTGGTGTCTGTGTCGCGCCAGTACTTGGGCTATGGCTTGCCCCACAGCGACCTCATCCAGGAAGGCAACGTTGGCCTGATGAAGGCCGTCAAGCGTTTCGACCCCGACCAGGGCGTGCGCTTGGTGAGCTATGCGCTGCACTGGATCAAGGCCGAGATTCACGAGTACATCCTCAAGAACTGGCGCATGGTCAAGGTCGCTACGACCAAGGCCCAGCGCAAACTGTTCTTCAACCTGCGTTCGATGAAGCAGGGCTTCAAGGCCGATCTGGAAGACGGAACCCACCGCGACACGCTGTCCTCTGCCGAGGTGGACAGCGTGGCCAGCCAGCTCAATGTGAAGCGCGAGGAAGTGCTGGAAATGGAAACCCGCATATCCGGTGGCGATGTGCTGCTGGACCCGGCGCCCAGCGACGATGGTGAGCAGGCTTTTGGCCCGATTGCCTATTTGTCCCGCGCCAGCGACGAACCCACTGCCATGCTTGAGGCGCGTCAACGTGACAGCCTGGCCAGCGAGGGCTTGGTCGCGGCCCTGGAAAGCCTGGACGAACGCAGCCGTCGCATCGTGCAAGAGCGCTGGCTCAGCGTCAACGACGATGGCTCGGGTGGCATGACCCTGCACGAACTGGCAGACGAGTACGGCGTCAGTGCCGAGCGCATTCGCCAGATCGAAGTGGCTGCGATGAAGAAGATGAAAAAGGCGCTGGCCGAATACGCCTGAGCCCACTCAAGCAATGGACCAAGCCCGCTGTGTGAGCGGGCTTGTTTTTTGTGTTGCTTTATTTGCCTTGCAGCAACAGACGCACATCGTCCGCCAAGGCTGAGGCACCGCTGGCATAGCGGTTGTACAAACGCACATGTCCGCTGGCGTCATACATATAACTGCCGGCAGAGTGGTCCATGGTGTAGCTGGTGGGCGTTTGCCCTGGAACCATCTTGTAGTAAATCTTGAAGGCTTTGGTCACCTCGGGCAGTTGCTCGGGTGTGGGGCGTAGCGCTACAAAGCTGGGGTCGAAGTTGGTCATGTAAGCGGCCAGCAGTTCGGCCGTGTCACGCTCGGGGTCCACCGTCACGAACACGCCTTGCAGCTTGTCTCCATCGGCGCCCAGCAAACGCTTGGTTTCAGCCAGCTCCTGCAAGGACGTAGGGCATACATCCGGGCACTGGGTGTAGCCAAAAAACACAATCACCACCTTGCCCGCAAAGTCCTTGATCGTGCGAACCTTGCCATGCGCATCGGTCAATGCAAAATCCTTGGCATAGTCGGCACCGGTAATGTCCACACCGCGAAACGCAGGTTTATCACTGCTGCAAGCTGTCAGCAGGCCGCCCGTCAGAGCCAAGGTCGCCGTGCCTGCCAGAGTCTTGAGCCAGAGTCGTTTATTCATGGTGCGCTCTCAAAACAAATAGTGGTCCACCAGCAGGGCCGCAAACAGCACACTCAGGTGAATCAGGGAAAAACGGAAGGTCTTGCGTGCCAGCGCGTCCGAATAGTTGCGCCACAGGGCCCAGCCATAACCCATGAAGCCCAAGCTGAGCACCACCGCAAAAAACAGGTACAGCCAAGAGCTCATGCCATAGACAAAGGGCATCAAGCAGGCAGCGAGCAAGACCACGGTGTACAGCAGAATCTGCAGGCGGGTGAACTCATTGCCGTGCGTCACAGGCAGCATGGGCAGACCGGACTTGCGGTAGTCCTCCACACGGTACAGCGCCAAGGCCCAGAAGTGCGGCGGCGTCCAAAGGAAAATGATGAGGAACAAGATCAGCGCTTCGGGGCCGACGTCGCCCGTCATGGTGGACCAGCCCAATACGGGCGGCATGGCGCCACTGGCACCGCCAATGACAATGTTCTGTGGCGTCAAAGGTTTGAGGATGACGGTGTAGATGATGGCGTAGCCCACGAAGGTGGCAAAGGTCAGCCACATGGTGATGGGGTTGACCAGCACATACAAAATGGCCGAGCCGAAGATGCACAGCACCGCAGAAAACACCAGCGCCTGGCGGTCGCTGAGCACACCACGCGCCGTGGGACGCCAAGCGGTTCGCTTCATTTTGGCGTCAATGCTTTTTTCGACCAGGCAGTTAAAAGCCGCAGCGGCCCCGGCCACCAGCCAGATCCCCACACAACCCCAGAACCCCAGCATCAGCTGGGAGCCATCGGGCAGACCTGGCACAGCCAGTACCATCCCGATCAGGGCACAAAAGACAATGAGCTGGACCACGCGAGGCTTGGTCAGGGCGTAGTACTGTTGCCAGAGGCTGCCCATGGGAAATGCAGTTGCGGAGGTCATTCGACGGACTTTGCAGAAGCCGCAGGCGTGGTGCCCGCAGCAGGAGATGAAGAAGCAGCCTGTGGGCGGGTGCGTGCCCACATCCAGACCAGCGTGAGTAAAAGCGCCGAGGCGCCACCGGTGTGCAACAGTGCTGCCAACAAGGGCCAATCCAGCACCACGTTGGACATGCCGGTGAGCAGTTGCAACAACGTCAGGCCGAGCAACAGGCGCGCCGCCTTGTTCAAAGGCTGCACGCGCAGCAATTGCCATCCCAGCAGCAACAAGGCCGCGAGAACCAGCCAGGCCATGGTGCGGTGAACCACATGGATGCTCACCAGCGCAGAAAACGCCAGCAGCTCACCACCAGCGGTATGGCCCAGTTCCCGCCAGAGCGCAAAGCCCCGCCAGTCCATCTGGGGCCACCAGCTGCCTTGGCAAAGCGGAAAGTCCTGGCAAGCCATCACCGCGTAGTTGGTGCTGACCCAACCACCCAATGCAATTTGCACCAGCAGCAAGGCGACCACAACTTTCAAGCCCAAGCGCAAACCACCACTCATGGCAATTTCGCGCCAGCCGCTGTAGCGAATGGCTTGTGCCATCAACAGCACCAGAAGGCCGAGTGCCAACAACAGGTGCAGGGTCACGATCGCCGGGAAGAGTTTCATGGTGACCGTGAGGGCACCAAACGCGCCTTGCAGACACACCCATACAAGGGTGATCGTTGGCCAGACGGGATGCACCGCCAGCTGGCGCTCACGTCGCCACACGCGCCACGTCCAGACGGTGAGCACAATGATCAAAACACCGACACTGGTCGCCAGATAGCGGTGAATCATTTCGATCCAGGCCTTGCTGTGGGTCACAGGGCCGGTGGGCATGGCCTGCTGAGCGGCAGAAATTTCGGAATGTGCCCCCAAGGGGCTGGCCTGGCCATAACAGCCAGGCCAGTCAGGGCAGCCAAGACCGGAGTCGGTCAGGCGGGTAAATGCGCCTACCAGGACCAACTCAAAGGTCAGGGTCAGAATCAGCAGCGTGAGCGCCTTCAAGCGCTGTGGCGACGATGCATGCCGCTGGCGCCGCCAAAACAGCACCAAGGGCAGCCCGGCTAGCAACAGGCCCAGGCCCATCACTTCCAGCAGGGGTTCCAGGTTGTACAGCGGCACTTGCATGGCAACAGCTCAAACGGTCGGTCAGCGACCGGCTTCGTCCCAGGATGCGGATGCACGCATGAGGCGCTCCAGATCGCGACGCGCCTTGCTGGCCATGTGCACATCCATGCCCGCCGGGAAGCGCATCATCCAGTTGCCCATCGGGTCCACCACATACAAATGGTCAGCCAATTCCTGACCAGCAGCCGGCTTGAGCCAGGCAGACAAAGCCTGTGGGTCCACACGCAGCACCTGCGCACCTTGCAAGCCTGCTTGCAGGGCTGCAGCCACCGGGGCATCGTCTACCACCAACCAGACGCGGTCAATGCGGTCCTTCTCCTTGCCCTGCGTTTCACGCAACTGGCGCTGGAAGTACAGATTGTTTTCGCAAACCTTGTCGCAGCCCCCTCCTGCCACAGTCACCAGCAACCACTGACCTCGCAAACTTTGCAGGGGTACGGTTTGACCATCGAGCTGCGCAGCTTGTACGGCGGGCAACGGGACGGCCGGCTGGATCAACTCACCGAAATTGCGCCCCCCGGCTGGTCGCACGACGTAGTAGGTGAAATACGAAGCAATGACAGGGGCCGCACACAACAACAGCACCATCAACATAAAGACACGTCCACGACGGGTACGACGTGCATCCGCATAAGCCACCTGTGCTGGAGCGGGCAGGCTGTGCACAGTCATGCCCAAAGGGGCATCAATCAGCGAATTGTTTTCTGCGGGGTTTGACAATTTGGAACCAGACATAAAGAAACGCGATCAAGGCCGTCAGGCCAAACCACTGAAAAGCATAGCCATAGTGTTTTTCAACACCGCTGGCAGGTTGCGGCCATTCGCGCAGCAAAGCGTCGTCAGGCGGAGCGGATTGCTGCACGCTGATCTCCAGCAAGGGCAACCCTGTCTCCAGCCGGTATGCGGCCAAGTCCAGATTTTGCCGTATTTGGCCACTGCCACTGCCGTCGAGCTCGAACATCCTTGAGGGCCAAGGGGCCAACACCCCCTCGATACGAAGCGCTTGCATTGGTGTCTGGATTTCAGGCACCCGGTCATGCTTGTGCGCATCCAGCGCCACCCAGCCGCGCTGTACCAAGACCACAGCGGAACTGTCGGCCAACTTGAAAGGTGTGACCACGTAAAAGCCGGGGCGTCCACGCATCTGGCGGTTGTCCAGATACACCGTGTACTGGTTCAGCCACTGGCCCTGGAGCGTGACTTTTCTGTAAATCATGCCCTGACGATTGGCTTCGCTGTCAGAGGGGCCGCCCATCGCACTCAGGTCCAAAGGCGCCATCGCCTGCATGGCTTGGCGGGCTGTGATCACGGCCTCTTTGTCTGCAGCACGCCGCAGCTGCCACATGCCCATCGAGGTCGTGACGACGCCAGCGAGCACGGCAGCAAACAAAACCAGCCATTTGCGTGTTGTCGAGGATGAGAAACTCACCGGATAATCACTCCATGAAAATTCTTGTCGCACTGGCTTTTGCAGCCATCCTGATCAGTTTAGCGTCTGCCCTTGTCTACATGATGAAGGGCTCGCCCAACACCACCGATCAATCCGCCGCCCCCAAGGGCAATATGGTCCGGGCCCTGGCTTTTCGGGTCGGTTTTTCCATCGTGCTGTTTTTGTGCATCCTGTTGGCCTGGAAAATGGGCTGGGTACAACCTACCGGCATTCCCTCGGGCGCATAACAAGCCTGAACGCACCAACAAAAAAGCGCCCGAGGGCGCTTTTTTATTGCGGGCCGCAAGACCTTACATCCAGTACACCAGGATATACAGACCCAGCCACACCACGTCCACAAAGTGCCAGTACCAGGCAGCGCCTTCAAAACCGAAATGGCGCTCGGTGGTGAAGTGCCCTTTTTGCAGGCGCAGGGTGATGAACAACAGCATCAGCATGCCCACGAACACGTGGAAACCGTGGAAACCGGTCAGCATGTAAAAGGTGGAGCCATAAACGCCAGAAGACAATTTCAGGTTCATGCCCGTCCAGGCATGGTAGTACTCGTAGCCCTGAACAAACAGGAACACGATGCCCAAAGCGACCGTCATCCACATGAAACGGATGGTCTTGGCACGGTCACCGTGCTGCAATGCGTGGTGCGCCACCGTCAGCGTTGCGCCCGAGGTCAGCAGCAAGGCTGTGTTGATCGTGGGCAACCAGAAAGGGCCCATGGTCTGGAAGGGCTCCACAATGCCAGCAGGCGAAGCGGTCACACCAGCAGCAAGCGTCGGCCACACAGCCTTGAAGTCGGGCCACAGAAGAGCATTGTCAAGCGAGCCAAGAGCGGGGACGGAGTGCGTCCGAGCCCACCAAAGTGCCGTAAAAAACGCACCAAAGAACATCACCTCAGAGAAGATGAACCAGGTCATGCTCCAACGGTAAGACAGATCAATCTTGCGGCTGTACTGTCCACCCTCGCTCTCTGCGATTGAGTCTTTGAACCATTGATACAAAACAGTCAACCACCAGATCAGTCCGAAGAAAAGGGCGTACATGCCCCAGCCTGAACCATTGATCCACTGCCCAGCGCCGAGAATCACAAAGAACAAACCAATGGCCGCCATCACAGGATGACGAGACTCATGTGGAACAAAATAATAAGGCGTTGTGCCGTGTGCTGAAGAACTCATTCTGACTCCTGCTCTCTTTTCTTTCGAAATCGAATCTTGGGTTAAAGACCCGCGGGGGAAACCACGACCCAATTGACCAAGGCAATTAAGCCCAGTACAAACAAAAATACTGCTGCAAGACCAACGCCAAGAATATGAAACGGGTTCAGCTTCTCGATGTCTTGCTGGTAGTCCGTATTCTTACGAACACCAAAAAAAGACCACAACACCGCCTTCACAGTACGAATCACAGAACCTTTACGAGCTGCGCTCATGAGCCCGACTCCGCTGATGTCAGCCCACGCGAGGCGACCGGAGCGGGAGGCGTCTTGCCACCCACTTCAAAAAAAGTGTAGGACAGAGTGATCGTCGCTACATCTTTGGAGATTTTGGGGTCGATCACAAATGTGACTGGCCAGCGCCTTTTTTCACCCGGCTCCAGAACGTACTGGTTGAAGCAAAAACACTCAAGCTTGTTGAAGTGACTGGCAGCCTGATGCGGTGCATAACTTGGAATAGCTTGCGCTGCCATTCTGCGATTTTGCACATTTTGGAACTCATACAAAACTGTATTGAGCTCACCGGGATGCACCTGGATGGAGCGCTGCTCTGGCTTGAAATCCCAGGGCCCACGGGCATTGGCGTCAAACTCAACAGTGATGGTCCGACTGCGATCAACTTGGGTATTTGAAGGCTGCTTGGCCGCCGCAGCCGTAGCACCATTACCTGGCACCATGCGCTCGGAAAGCGACAAAATGTTAATACCCGTCACATCACAAATGTGCTTGTAAATGGGGATAAGCGCATACCCAAAGCCGAACATACCGGCAGTAATAACCACCAGTTTGCCCACCATCTTCAGGTTTTCACTGCGCAAATTCATTTGTCAGACTCAAGGCTGTAACAAGACCAGCTTGGCCACGAAACCGACCAGTATGGCCACGGCAACCGACACCAGGATCAAAGCCAGGCGAAGGTTGCTTTTCTTTTGTTGTGGAGTCATGGCCATGCCTGAATCAACCGATCACGCGGGTTGCAGTGGCATCCAGCTTGGGCGGATTTTCAAAGGTGTGGAAAGGTGCGGGAGAGGGAACTTCCCACTCCAGACCTTCTGCTGCTTCCCAGGGCTTCTGTGGAGCCTTTTCACCTTTGCCACGCATTGCAGGCAAGACGATGAACAGGAAGAAATACACCTGTGCAAAACCGAAGAAGAACGCACCCACAGAAGCAATCATGTTGAAGTCTGTGAACTGCATGGGGTAATCGGCATAGCGACGGGGCATACCGGCCAGACCCAGGAAGTGCATCGGGAAGAAGGTGATGTTGAAGGAAATCAAAGACCACCAGAAATGGATCTTGCCGCGGGTTTCGCTGTACATCACACCGGTCCATTTAGGAGCCCAGTAGTAAAAGCCAGCAAACAGAGCAAACAAGGAGCCAGCCACCAACACATAGTGGAAGTGAGCAACCACGTAGTAGGTGTCTTGCATCTGGATGTCAATGGGGGCCATCGACAGGATCAGGCCAGTGAAACCACCCATGGTGAAAACAAAGATGAAACCCACAGCAAACAACATGGGGGTTTCAAATGTCATGGAACCGCGCCACATAGTGGCGATCCAGTTGAAAATCTTCACAGCAGTGGGCACAGCGATAAGCATCGTGGCGTACATGAAGAACAGCTGGCCAGTCACCGGCATACCGGTGGTGAACATGTGGTGAGCCCAGACAATGAAAGACAAAAGGGCAATCGACGAAGTGGCATACACCATGGATGCATAACCAAACAGCTTCTTGCGTGAGAAGGCGGGCACGATCTGGCTGATGATGCCGAAGGCCGGCAAGATCATGATGTACACCTCGGGGTGACCGAAGAACCAGAAGATGTGCTGGTACATGACCGGGTCACCACCGCCAGCGGGGTTGAAGAAGCTGGTGCCGAAGTGACGGTCGGTCAGGGTCATGGTGATCGCGCCAGCCAACACGGGCATCACGGCGATCAACAGATACGCAGTGATCAGCCAGGTCCATGCGAACATCGGCATTTTCATCAGCGTCATGCCAGGAGCGCGCATGTTCAAAATGGTCACGATGATGTTGATCGAGCCCATGATGGACGAAGCACCCAGGATGTGCATGGCAAAAATACCAGCGTCCATGGAGGGGCCCATCTGCAGCGTCAGCGGCGCATACAGCGTCCAGCCGGCAGCTGGAGCACCGCCCGGCATGAAGAAGGACAGAACCAGCATCAAGGCAGCAGGAATCATCAACCAGAAGCTGAAGTTATTCATGCGGGCGAATGCCATGTCGGAGGCGCCCACTTGAAGAGGCAACATCCAGTTGGCGAATCCAACGAAGGCCGGCATGATCGCGCCAAACACCATGATGATGCCGTGCATGGTGGTGAATTGGTTGAACAACTCAGGATTGACCACCTGCAAGCCCGGCTGGAACAGTTCTGCACGGATCAGCAGAGCCAGCACGCCCCCGATCATCAACATCGCAAAACTGAAAAGCAGGTAAAGCGTACCGATGTCTTTGTGATTGGTCGCGTAAACCCAACGGCGCCAGCCGGCAGGTGCATGCCCATGATCGTCGTGGGCGTGATCGTGATGGTCGAGAACGGCACTCATCTTGATTTCCTCTTTAAATTAATGCGGTACTGACTTACTTGCGGGCGGCAAGCACTTCGGCCGGCTGCACGATCTGCCCGGTCTTGTTGGACCAGTTGTTTTTGGTGTAGGTGATCACAGCTGCAATATCGGTGTCCGACAACTGCTTCCATGCGGGCATGGCGCCATTGTTCTGACCGTTGAGCAGCACAGCAATTTGCTTGCTCTTGTCGGCATCCAGAACCACTGGGGAACCGTCAACTGCCTTGATCGGGCCAGCGCCCTTGCCGTTGGCCTGGTGGCAGGCGGCACAGTTGGCTGCATAGACCTTCTCACCACGCTTGACCAGGTCATCCAGATTCCAGACACGGCCGGGGTCGTCCATCTTGGCAGCGAGCTTTTTCTTCTCGGCAGCCACCCATGCGGTGTAGTCCTGAGCAGAAAGCACCTTCACGTGGATCGGCATGTAAGCATGCTCTTTACCGCAGAGCTCGGCACACTGGCCGTAGAAATCACCGGTTTTTTCCGCACGGAACCAGGTGTCACGAACAAAGCCCGGAATCGCGTCTTGCTTGATACCAAAAGCAGGCACCATGAAGGCGTGAATCACGTCATTGGCGGTCGTGATGACACGGATTTTCTGCCCAACGGGAACCACCAAGGGGTTGTCTACTTTCAACAGGTAATTGTCGCCAGCAGGCTTGCCCGCATCCGACATCGCGCGATGCGAAGAGTCCAGCGTTGAGATGTAACTCAAGCCCTCACCCTCGCCTTTGATGTAGTCATATCCCCACTTCCACTGATAACCCGTTGCTTTGACTGTCAGATCAGCATTGGTGGTATCTTTTTGAGCGACCAGAACCTTGGTAGCGGGCAAGGCCATCAGGATCACGATCAGAAAAGGGACGGCAGTCCACAAAACTTCCACGGTCATGGACTCACTGAAGCTGGCAGGCTTGTGACCCACTGATTTGCGGTGCTTCCAGATGGAATAAAACATCACCGAGAACACGGCAATAAAAACCACGGTGCAGATGATCAGCATCATCCAGTGCAACCAATGCTGCTCTTCGGCGATTTTGGTCGCAGGGGCTGCGAAATTGAGCTGATTGACTGCGGGACCACCCGGCAAGTCATTGACAGCATGGGCCGCAGTGGCCAGCAGCGTGGCAGACAGAACGCCCACGCGGGACAGCTGCGAAGCCAATTTACTGGAAATGATTTTCATGTTTTCTTACTTCCAAGTCTCGGTTGAACCCACACACTACGAACAGAGCAATCACGCCACGCGCAATGCCTGCCTGATCTCTCCAGCCAGAGCCCGACGCATCTCGGGGCGCACAAAGCGCCCTACTTCGACTGTCTGCCCCCGACTCGAAACCGCAATCAGTCCATGACGGCCGGCCACGGATTCGATGCGAACCCACTGCCGGTCAAACTCCGTGCGTTCACGGTGTCCTGCGGTCTCTCGCTCCACCACCAGGCTTGCACCCTGCAGCGAAATCCACTCACCATCTGTTGCGTGCCGTGCATACATCAGAAAAGCCGCGCCCACCGCCAGCAAATCCAGCCCGGCAAAGCCCAACACGATGGGCGCACCGTAAGACCAGAAAAACAGGCCAATGCCCAAGGAAACCACGCACAGCAGTCCATAGACCGACGCCAGCTGGGCTGGCGTCACGGAACAATTGCGCCGCAAGCGCCAATCAATGCTGGGCCCCGACACCTGCGCAAACTGGAATCCCGAACTTGACATGCGTCAACTTTTCTGAATTTCATGCACGTTTCACGTGCACAGAATGGTCGAAATTGTGCGGAATTTTACCCGAGTTGGGCAAGGTTTTGATATTTCTCAACTTGAAGATCGATCTTTGGCAGATTGACGCAACATTTGACGCATCTCAACCAGATCAATACCGGTCTCCTGCGCCACCCGCGCCCGGGGCGTCGGCTTGAAGGCGTGGCCGTACACCAGCTCGAAGGTCAAGCCCAATTTCCCGTCATGCCTGGGCTGCGCCAGCTGGCTCAAAGCTTTCAGCCACTGCCTGTGCCATACGCGACCACGCACTATCGATCCACGGCCCAGCGCCAGATTGCGCCCCAATTCGCGAAGCTCCTGCACAAGGCGCTCGGGCGTCTCAAACGTCAGGGTGATGCGCTCCATGTCCATCACTGGCTCTGCAAAGCCGGCCTGCACCAGCATATCGCCCCAGTCATGCATATCGGTCAATTCGTGCATCGGCGTGGGCCAGCCCTGCGCACTGTAGAGCTCGCGCAGCTCGCGCAAGGTGTCCGGGCCCAGACAGGAAAACATCAAAAAGCCATCCACCGCCAGCGCTTTGTGCCACTGCGCCAGCATCTCCTGCGGTCTGGACTGCTGGTGCAAGACCATATTGGCCCACACCATTTGCACCGAACCCGCTGGGGGCATGCCGACACATTCGCTCTCCTTGCGCCACACGGCCCACCAAGGCCGCTGAACGCTTTTTTGCAAAACAGCCTCCTCAGCGCCGGAGCCGGGCACCAGCCAGGCCCGTGCTTGCGGATAGCGCGCTTTGAGCGCCTGATGCGCCTGCCAACCGCCACGCACCGGCTGCCAGTGCGACCACTGCTCAGGCTGCACGGTGATGATGTCCAGACGCTCCATCATGCGACGCGCCACCTCTTCGTGCAGCCAAGGCGAAGCTGGCGGCACCTGTGCAGGCAGCTGCGCCAGCCACCGCTGGGCGGCAACAGCATCCATAGAAGGGGGAGTCACATCGGTCATGGCCAATCCAGCGTCGGGCAAACGCGAACAGTTTGTGGGCAACCGGCTTGTAGGCAAACCGGCCCCGAAGTATATTGAGTCCGCATGAAATGGCCCTGGACCCCGCTGCAAAACCTCTGGCAGGCACGTCGCTGGCCCACCCATTGCGCCATTTGCAACACTTGGGGTCCCGATGTTTTATGTGAGAGCTGCGTAGGTGCTTTTGCCCAGCCACGCCTGCGCTGCAAACACTGCGCCCTGCCTATTCAGGCAGGCCAGCGCATCTGCGCAGACTGCCAGCGTCAGCCTGCTGCACTGGACTTTTGCATTGCCAGCGTCAGCTACGACTGGCCCTGGCCCAAAGTGATGGTGGATTTCAAATTCAGCGCCCAGCCCGCCTGGGCCCAAAGCCTGGCCTTGCTGATGCGCCACACCCCCGGCGCAGAGTTACTGCTGGAATCCTGCGATGCTGTGGTGCCCATTCCGGTGTCGGCAGAGCGACTGGCCGAGCGCGGGTTTAACCAGTCGGTCTTGTTGGCGCGCCACTTGGCCAACGCCAAAATGCAGACGCAGTGGCTGCACCGTTTGCGGCACACCGAAGCCCAAAGCCACCTGCCCCGCAGCGAGCGCCTGCACAACCTGGACCAAGCCTTTGCGCTCGAGCCCACAGCACGCGCCAGCATCCAGGGGCAAAGCATCGTGCTGATCGATGACGTCATGACGACCGGCACAACCTTGCGCCAGGCCGCACGCCTGCTGCGCCAGGCTGGCGCGCGATCGGTCGGTGCACTGGTGTTTGCACGCGCCTGATTCGTCACAATACGTGCCATGTTCAATATTGTTTTAGTCGAGCCCGAAATTCCGCCCAACACGGGCAACATCATTCGCCTGGCGGCGAACACGGGCTGCCATTTGCACCTGATTGAGCCCCTGGGCTTTTCGATGGAAGACAAACTCATGCGCCGCGCCGGACTGGATTACCACGAGTACGCCAGCGTGCAACGCCATGCGTCGTGGGCCGACTGGCTGGCACAGGCTCAGCACCATAGCGCCCGCATCTTTGTCATGACCACCAAGGCCAGCACCCCTTTGCACCAAACGAAATTCAAGCCTGGCGACTGGTTTGTGTTTGGTCCCGAAAGCCGCGGCCTGAGCGAAGCACAGCGTGAAAACTTTCCCGCGCAGCAGCGCATCCGTTTGCCCATGCTGCCCACGCAACGCAGCCTGAACCTGTCCAACGCGGTGGCTGTGACGGTGTTTGAAGCCTGGCGTCAAAACGGCTTTGCCGGAGCCGCCTGAACCCTGCATGGCCTGCGCGCTGGCGGGCCATGTGAAATCGGTTAAGGTCCATGACTTGTGCAACACGCCTCGAAGATCATCAACCGGACATGCCCAAGGATCGACTGCCCTCACTGCTGCAACGCCTTCAAGAACCGCAAAGCCTCGCCGAGCGTCACTTGTGGCTGCACGAGGTATGGCACTGGATCAGCGCTAGTGAACAACAAGTCCACACCAGCCTGCAAAGACTGGCAAGACTGACCTTGGCCATCAGCGACGATCCGCAACTGAAGCAGGCTTGGCAACACTGGTGGCACAGCTTTGTCACCAGCACCGACGCTACCGCCCTTCTGGCCGATCTTGGGCTGGCCTTGCGGCAAGCATTTTGGAGCGAACTGATCCGCCGTCTACGCGGCCAATGGTTTCCCGCCACACCTGACACTCGGGAACTCGATGCCCTGTTCGATTTCCTGCGTCCTCGTCCGCACGATGCACGCTGGCTCACACAAATCCCTGAAGACACGCAGGCCCGTCTTGGCGCGCTGCTGGAGCTCCCCGCGGACCTGGAGCCAGAGCCCGCGAGCCTGGAGTCACTTTTGCTGGACGCTCTGACCTATTGCATCAGCCAGATCAATGCAGCAGGGTTTGCTGCCGAAGTGCGCTCACGCATGTCTGAAGACGCACAGTCCCGCCGAGCCTTTCATGAGCTCAACCCGGTGCTGCAGCAGTTGCGCGGCGCCATTGCTGAGCACGGCGTGGGCTCTGCTGTAAGCGCCTTGGCAGCCGACAGCCTTCGCCAGCAGCTGGACGCGTGCCGCAATGCGGCCTACACAGTCTATGCGCACCTGCAAGAAAACGGCATTTCTGTGGGCATCGTGTTTCAGTTGCGGCAGATGCGCAGGCGCATCATCCGCAGCAAACAATTGATCGATGTGCTCATGAGCCCACAGCGCATGCCCGCCATGCTCGAGCTCTTGGCGCAACTGGTACAGCAAAGCCATGAGGCGCGCAGCGTGCGCAACCTGTGGCGCTCCAACAGCCACATGCTGGCCGAAAAAATGGTTGAACGCAGCGCCGAAAGCGGCGAACACTACATCACCCGCAACCTGCGCGAATACCTGGGCATGTTGGGTGCTGCCATGGGCGGTGGCGCTGTACTGGGTCTGGCAACCTGGAGCAAATTTGGCTTGTATGCCCTGACCTTGTCGCCCTTCTGGCTGGGCCTGAGCACCGGTCTGAACTACGCGCTGTGGTTTGTCGTCATCATGGCCCTGCACTGGACTGTGGCCACCAAGCAGCCTGCAGTGACGGCGCCCGCCATGGCCCACAAGCTCAAGCACATTGAAGAGCAAGGCGGCGTGCAAGGCTTTGTGGACGAGATCTCGCATCTGATCCGCTCACAAGCCGCCGCCATTACCGGCAACGTGCTGGCTGTGATTCCAGTGGTGGCTTGCCTGAGTGCCCTGCTGGGCGCATTTGGCACGCCGGCCATGATCGACACAACCACCGCAGAGCATGTGTTGCATGACCTGCACCTGCTGGGCCCCACCGCCTTCTTTGCTGCCTTCACAGGGGTGCTGCTGTTCGCCTCCAGCATGATTGCGGGCTGGGTGGAAAACGCTTTTGTGCTCAACAAACTGCACTCGGCCATCCGCTACCACCCTCGTCTGCGCAACGTGCTGGGCACACGCCGCGCAGAGCGTTTGGGCAACTACCTCATGACCCATGTTTCCAGTTTGGCCGCTAACATTTCGCTGGGCCTGTTGCTGGGCCTGACGCCTGCTTTCATGGACTTTTTTGGCGTCGGCATGCAGGTGCGCCACGTCACCCTGTCCGCCGGACAGCTGACCGCAGCCG
Organism: Limnohabitans sp.; assembly: GCF_038134685.1. Classification (GTDB taxonomy): domain Bacteria; phylum Pseudomonadota; class Gammaproteobacteria; order Burkholderiales; family Burkholderiaceae_C; genus Limnohabitans_A. The sequence continues at coordinate 61,578 of NZ_JAYPVP010000012.1, forward strand.
CATGGACTTTGGGTTGGCCCGTGTTTCACTCTGCCGATTTTTGGTGGGCGCTTGCAGGTCTGGCGGTGGTGGGGCCGCTCAACCTGAGCGTGAGCTTTTACCTCGCCTTTCGCATCGCTTTGGCGGCACAAAGCATCAGCACACGCGACCGCACACGCATCCGGCAGGCCCTATGGATCAGGGTGCGCGAACGCCCACTGACTTTCCTGTGGCCCATCCGGTCAAAAGCCGAGACTTAAACGCGCTCCAGAATCAGGGCAATGCCCTGCCCCACGCCAATGCACATGGTGCACAGCGCATAGCGACCACCGGTGGTGTGCAAGCGATTGATCGCCGTGGTGGCCAAACGCGCACCCGAGGCGCCCAAGGGGTGCCCCAAAGCAATCGCGCCGCCCCAAGCGTTGACGCGTGCATCATCGTCTTTCAGGCCCAACATGCGCAGCACCGCCAAGCCTTGCGCGGCAAAGGCTTCGTTGAGTTCGATGACGTCCATTTGCTCTAGCGTCAGGCCAGTTTGCGCCAGCACTTTTTGCGTGGCTGGCGCCGGGCCAATGCCCATGATGCGCGGTGCCACACCAGCCGTGGCCATACCGATCACGCGTGCACGTGGGGTCAAGCCGTATTTGGCTGCGCTGGCTTCGTCGGCCAGCAGCAAGGCGCAAGCGCCATCGTTCACGCCAGAGGCGTTACCCGCCGTCACGCTGCCGTCCGGGCGTACCACGCCTTTGAGTTTGCCCAGCGCTTCCAAGGTGGTGGCACGCGGATGTTCATCCGTGTCCACCACGAGGGCGTCGCCTTTTTTCTGCGGGATGCTCACAGGGCAGATTTCGCGGGCCAAGTGTCCATCGCGAATGGCTGCAGCAGCACGCAGCTGACTGTTGTAGGCCATCAGGTCTTGCGCTTCGCGTTCGATCTTGAAGTCCACCGCCACGTTCTCAGCGGTCTCGGGCATGGAATCCACACCATATTGGGCCTTCATCAGTTTGTTGATGAAGCGCCAGCCAATGGTGGTGTCGTACACCGCATTGCTGCGCGAGAAGGCACTATCGGCCTTGGGCATCACAAAGGGTGCGCGACTCATGCTCTCCACACCACCGGCAATCATCAAACCAGCTTCACCGGCCTTGATGGCGCGGGCTGCCGAACCCACAGCGTCCAACCCTGAGCCGCACAAACGGTTGAGGGTGCCGCCAGGCACTTCTTGTGGCAACCCCGCCAGCAGTGCGCTCATGCGCGCGACGTTGCGGTTGTCTTCGCCAGCTTGGTTGGCGCAGCCGTACAGCACGTCGGTGACCGCTGCCCAATCGACCTGCGGATTGCGCGCCATCAGGGCTGCAATCGGCACTGCGCCCAGATCGTCAGCACGCACGCCAGACAGCGCACCGCCGTAGCGACCGAAGGGGGTACGGATGGCGTCGCAAATCAAGGCTTGGTTCATGTTTGTCTCTCGTTATTCAAAGGGTTGAAGCAATAATATGCATTATGTTGCATATTTCGGATTTTAGACCATTAACCGACCAATTGGTCGGGAATTATGATCCCAACATCATGCTGATCCAACCCTCTCAATCCGATGTGCGCCGTTTTTTTTGCGGCGTGTATGCCAAAGCCCGTACCTCCACCCCCCTGGAACCCATGGAAATGCTGGTGAGCCAGTGGATCGACGAGCACCCGGAATTTCACGCCGAGCTTGCGGATGTGGACGCGGCATTGGCGCGGATGCACGAAGTGGACAGCACGCGCGAGAACCCTTTTCTGCACTTGTCCATGCACCTGTCCATCAGCGAGCAGTGCAGCATCGACCAGCCGCGCGGCATACGCCAGGCCGTTGAACTGCTCCGCCACAAACTCAATTCGCTGCACGAAGCGCACCACCGCACGATGGAGTGTTTGGGACGCATGGTGTTTGAAAGCCAGCGCTCTGGGCGCATGCCCGATGGCGGGGTGTACATCGACTGCGTGCAGCGCCACGCCACCCAAGACTGAAATGCAAAAGGCCCGCTACAGCGGGCCTTTTGGCTGAAGATCCGAGCGATCAGCGGAACTTGGACTGGGGAATGGTCTTGAGTTCGCCTTGCTGGTCTGCAATGTATTCTGCCAGTGCCTTCAGTTCAGCATTGGAGTATTGCTTGGCAATACCACCCATGATGCCATTGCTGCGGCCCCACGTGGACTGGTTCTCAACCTTGTAGCTCTTCAGGGCCACATACAAGTAATCCTTGTGCTGGCCTGCAATCTTGGGGTAGCTGGGGTCCAGCGGCTGGGTGAAGTTGGCGCCGTGGCAAGACACGCAAGCGCCTTTTTGCAACAAAGCGGTCACCTTCTCGTTGGCAGCCTTGGGCGCAGCGGTGACGGCCTCGGTCTTGCCGTGTTGCTCGTAATAAGCGGCCAGATCAGCGATGTCCTGGTCGTTCAGGGTGTCAGCAATGCCACGCATGGTCTGGTGTTTGCGCTCGCCCTTTTTGTAGGCGGTCAGGGCAGCAGCAATGTACTTGGCGTTCTGGCCCGAAATCTTGGGCACGCGGTACACCTCGGGAAAGCTGGACTGGTAACCAGGAATGCCGTGACAGCCGATGCACATGGCGATCTTGGCTTCAGCAGCCTTGGCATCACCCTTGACTTCCTGGGCTTGGGCAGAAACAGCCATCACGCTAGTGATGACCAGGGACAACAGCGAGGGCAGCAGCTTGTTCATTGCTTGGACAATCCTGATTGATTGATAAAAATCAACTGTGGATTATATAGACCCGGGCCTCATAATCCTGACAGGCTGTTCCCCCATGTATTGAAAAGTCCACACCATGAAGTTTCAAGGATCAGAAAACTACGTTGCCACCCAGGACCTGATGCTGGCCGTCAACGCCGCCATCACCCTCAAACGTCCCCTGCTCGTCAAGGGCGAACCTGGTACCGGCAAGACCATGCTGGCCGAAGAAGTGGCGCAGGCCCTGAACCTGCCCCTGCTGCAGTGGCACATCAAGTCCACCACCAAGGCACAGCAAGGTCTGTACGAATACGACGCCGTGAGCCGCTTGCGCGACAGCCAGCTGGGTGACGAACGCGTCAAGGACATCGAGAACTACATCGTCAAGGGCGTGCTCTGGCAAGCCTTCACCTCTGACACGCCAGTGGCCATCCTGATCGACGAAATCGACAAGGCCGACATCGAGTTCCCCAACGACCTGCTGCGCGAACTCGACCGCATGGAGTTTTATTGCTACGAGACGCGTCAGCTGATCAAGGCCAAGACGCGCCCACTGGTGTTCATCACCTCCAACAACGAAAAAGAATTGCCCGACGCTTTCCTGCGCCGCTGCTTCTTCCACTACATCAAGTTCCCCGAAGCCGACACCATGCGGCAGATCGTGGATGTGCACTTTCCCAGCCTCAAGCAGGATTTGCTGGCCGTGGCGCTCAAGACCTTTTATGACGTGCGCAACCTGCCTGGTCTGAAAAAGAAACCCTCGACCAGCGAACTGATCGACTGGCTCAAGTTACTGGTGGCCGAAGACATCCCGCTCGAAGCTCTGCAAAGCGCCGACCAGAAAGTGGCAGTGCCGCCCCTGGTGGGCGCCCTGCTCAAAAACGAGCAGGACGTAACCCTGTTTGAAAAGCTGGTGTTCATGAACCAGCGCAACCGATGAAGATGGTCGAGTCCATCGTTTTGCGTGAACGCGGCGTGCGACTGGAGCCCTTGGGCCTGGAGCACGAAGCAGGCTTGCGCGAGGCTGCCTGTGATGGCGAACTCTGGAAGCTACGCATCACCTCGGTGCCCGAGCCTGAAAACACCCGCGCTTACATTGAATCTGCCCTGCAAATGCGTCAGGAAGGCCATCGCTTTGCGTTTGCCGTGATTGAGGAGGCCAGTGGACGCGTGCTGGGCACCACCAGTTACCACGACATCGTGCCTGCGGTTTCCCGGGTTGAAATTGGCTGGACCTGGTACGCCCAAAGCATGCAACGTACCCATGTGAACACGAGTTGCAAGCTCATGCTGCTGACCCATGCTTTTGAAACCCTGGGCTGCCGCGTGGTGGGTTGGCGCACCGACAACTTCAACTTTGCATCGCAACGCGCCATTGAGCGTCTGGGCGCCAAGAAAGATGGCGTGCTGCGGTGCCATGCCTTGCGACGTGATGGAACGATTCGGGACACCGTGATGTACAGCATGACCGCTGGCGAATGGCCCGAAGCCAAAGCACAATTGCTGTACTTGTTGAACAAACACGTTTGAACGGCACGGCACCATGCTGATCGACTTCTTCTACACCCTGCGCGCGGCCAAAGTGCCGGTCTCGGTGCGCGAGTACCTGACGCTGCTCGAAGCCCTGCAGGCCAACGTGGTGGGCCCGGCGTCCGACGCCTGCAGCATGGACGACTTCTACCATTTGAGCCGCACCGTGCTGGTCAAGGACGAAAAGCACTTTGACAAGTTCGACAAGGCTTTCGGCGCCTACTTCAAGGGCGTGGAAATGCTGACTGACTTCACGAAAGAAGTGCCGCTGGACTGGCTCGAACAGATCCTGAAAAAGGAACTCACACCCGAGCAAAAAGCCGCCATCGAGAAGATGGGCTGGGACGAGCTGATGGAGACGCTCAAAAAGCGCCTCGAAGAACAAAAGGAACGCCACGAGGGCGGCAACAAGTGGATCGGCACCGGCGGCACCTCGCCTTTTGGCAACGGCGGCTACAACCCGCAGGGCATCCGTATCGGCGGCAAGGGCGGCAACAAGAGCGCCGTCAAGGTCTGGGACCAGCGCGCCTACCGCGACTACGACGACAGCCAGGAGCTGGGCACGCGCAACATCAAGGTGGCACTGCGCCGCCTGCGCCGCTTTGCGCGCGAAGGCTCCCACGACGAGCTGGACCTGGACGGCACGATTGCCAAAACGGCGGCCAACGCGGGTTACCTGGACATCCTGATGCGTCCCGAGCGGCACAACAACGTCAAGGTGCTGCTGCTGATGGACGTGGGCGGCACCATGGACGACCACATTGCCCGCGTGGAAGAAATGTTCTCGGCTGTCAAGGCCGAGTTCAAGCACCTCGAGTACTACTACTTCCACAACTGCGTGTATGACTTCATGTGGAAGAACAACAAGCGCCGCTTTGCCGAAAAGTTTCCGACGCTCGACATCCTGCGCAAGTACAACAAGGACTACAAGCTCATCTTCATCGGGGACGCGACCATGAGCCCCTACGAAATCCTGCAACCTGGCGGCAGCGTGGAATACAACAATGCCGAAGCCGGCGCCGAATGGCTGCAGCGTTTGACGCACGCATTCCCCAAATTCGCCTGGATCAACCCCGAGCCGCAAGGCATGTGGCAATACCGCCAAAGCATCGCGATCGTGCAGCAGCTCATGAACAACCGCATGTACCCGCTCACCCTGCAAGGGCTGGAGCAGGCCATGCGCATGCTCAGCAAATGAGTGTTGTTGTGCGGTGCTTGGCACACATCGTTTTTTGTGCAGCTGCGCTGTCAGCTGTTCCCGCATGGGCTCAGACGCAAGCCAACACGCCCGCCACCGCTGCGGCCTTGTCCCTGAACATCGACGCCCCCACAGAAGTTCAGGACTACCTTTCACGGCATCTGGAACTCTTGCGCTACAACGCACTCGATGATCTGGACACCACCGAAGTCGACAAGCTGGTCCAGTCTGCCGACATGCAGGCACGCGAACTGCTGGGCACCTTGGGGTACTTCTCCCCCCAGCTGCAATGGCAACGCGAAAACGCCAACGCCCAAGCCCGGCACCCCGTGCGCCTGACGGTGGTGCCCGGCGAGCAAACCCGCATCAGCCAGGTACAGCTTTCGTTTGTGGGCGATCTGGCAGGTGCAGCCTTTGAGTCCGTACGCGACAAGCTGCGCAAAAGCTGGTGGCTGCCTGCTGGGCTGCCCTTCACGCAGGAAGCCTGGAACCAAGCCAAAAACCAGTTGCTGCGTACGGTCAGTACCCAGGACTTCGCGCAAGCCCGATGGCAAGAAACCCGAGCAGACATTGACCCCGAGCGCCACAGCGCCACCTTGGTGCTGGTACTGGACTCCGGACCACAAATTTTTCTGGGCGCATTGGACATCGAAGGCACCGAGCATTACGACGCCCAAATGGTGCAACGCCTGGCTCGCCTGCGCGCGGGCCAGGCCTACAAGCAAAGCGACTTGCTCGAAGCCCAGCAACGCCTGATCAGCAGTGGCTACTACGACTCGGTGCTGATCGCCCTGGCTGAAACAGGCAGCCCTGAGGCCTGGCCAGTCAAGGTGCAATTGCGCGAAGCCGCACGTCAGAAATTCGTCATCGGCGTTGGCGTCAAAAGCGACAGTGGCATGCACCTCAGCGCCGAACATGTGCACCACCGCGTGCCCGGCCTGAACTGGCGAGCCAGCACCAAGCTGGAGCTGGACCAAAAACTGCAAAGCCTGGGTGCCGAATTGCTGGCCCCGCCCAATGCCAATCTCTGGCGCTGGAACCTCTCTGCGAAAGCCACCCACGAAGTGCTCAGCACTTACGAAACCCACAGCCAACGCTGGCGTGCAGGCCAGGCCAAACTGGGCGACACCATTGACCGCAACATCTATGCCCAGTACGACAGCGCCAGCTCCACGCTGGTGGGCGACGACCTCAAGGAGTCAGCCAGCGCGAACTTTGCCTGGACCTGGCGCGGCTTTGACAGCCTGCCCTTTCCATCACGCGGGTGGGGCTTTGGCGTGGAGCTTGGCGCTGGCATGACGCTGGGCTCCACCCAGGTCCCTTATGCACGCTGGCTGGGCAAAACGCTGTTCATGGTGCCCTTGTCCAGCACATGGGGGCGCATAGCTCTGCGCGGTCAGGCGGGCGGCATTGGCACGCAAGACGCCAGCGCCATTCCCAACACCCAGTTGTTCATCGCGGGCGGACAAAACAGTGTGCGCGGCTATGCGCCAGGCAGCATCGGCGTGGCCAATGCCAATGGCACCATCAGCCCCGGACGCTACATGGCGGTGGGCAGCGCAGAGTGGCAGGTCCCCATTCGTATGAACAAGCGCATGACCGATTGGGAAGGTACTGTGTTTTTGGATGCCGGCGCAGTGGCCAACGACCCACGGGACCTGCAGCCCCAGGTAGGCCTGGGCATGGGTGCGCGTTGGCGCAGTCCTGTCGGCCCTTTGCAGATTGACCTGGCTTATGGCGAGGCCACCCGTGCCTGGCGCCTGCACCTGAACGTGGGGTTCGTGTTTTGATGCGTACCCTGCTTCGCCTGCTGCTGTGGTCCGCGTTGTGCGTGCTGGTGCTGGTAGCCGCTTTGGTGGCATGGGCGAGCAGTGACGGCTCTTTGGCGCAAGCCCTCCGAGTGGGCGCGGCTTGGTTGCCACAAGGTCAGCAGCTGAGCTACCAGAACGCGACCGGCAGTCTCATCCAGGGAAAGGTGGAAAAGTGGCACTGGCAACAGGAGCAGCTCGACATCGAAGGCCAGCACCTGCAATGGCGCATCAACACCCAAGCCTTGTGGTCAGCGCAGCTGGATTTGCCCGAGCTGTCCTTGCACACCCTGACCCTGCAGGATGAGCGCCCCTCTCAGCCCCTCAATGCCCCCCTCCACTTGCAGCTGCCTGTGCGCATCAAGGCACAACTGAGCCTGACCCGCGTCGCATCCACCGGCGCAGTGAAGTGGCAAGCGCAAGACATCAAAGCCCACTACAGCTACGACAAACAAATCCACCAGCTCCAGCTGCAACAGCTTCAGTGGGCACAAGGCCGATACAGCGGTCAGCTGCGATTGCAGGACACAGCGCCTTTGGCCCTTCAGACACAGCTCCAGGCCTCGCTCACGGGGCCCGGAAATACGCCCTTGAAACTGGAGGCCAGCGCACAAGGACAGCTTGCAAGCGCTCAAGCACGCATTAACGTACACGCCCAACTGCAAGCACAAGCCCAAGGCAACTCCACACCACAGCTGACACTCGACGCGCAGCTGTACCCCTGGCAGGGCTTGAGCCAACAAAGCGCACAAGCCCAATGGCGCTCGCTCGATGCCGCATTGCTGTGGCCACAGGCACCACACACTGTGCTGGACGGCACGCTGGACATGCGCGCCCTTGATAAAGACCAAAGCCAGGAAAGCACCTGGCAACTGGACCTCAACAGCCGTGTTGGCCAAGGCAGCGTCCAGGCGCAAGCCACACAAACTGCGCAGGGCTGGCAAGGTCAGCTCAAGCTCAACCAGATCCGCAGCGCGGATGTGTACAGCGCCATCCCCGACACCGTATGGACTGGCGAGACCCGCTTCGACACCACCAACCACATCGTTCGCTTTCTGGCAGACCTGAAAGGTCAGGAGCGTGCTGGTGTAGCTGCTCATGTCCGCAGCCAAGGGCAATGGAGCGACAAACGCTTGCAACTGCATTCGCTCGATGTGCGTTGGGCAGGTCTGGTGGCACAAGGCCAATTGCAGGTGCACATGGATCCGCGACGCTTGCAGGGCGATTTGCAATGGCAATGGCCGGGCATGAAAGGCCAATGGCAAGGCGACTTGCAAGCCGAACAGGGCCAAGGCAAGCTGTCGCTGACCATCACGCAAGCTTTGCAAAATGCCCGCTGGCTGGCTCAGTGGCCGCAGCTTCCAGCCCTGCCCTGGCAGGCCCTGAGCCATGCGCACGCACAGCTGCAATGGACACAAGGCTGGAACCATCCACAAGCCAACCTGCAGGCGCAGTGGCTGCAAAACCGCTGGGCAGGCCAGTTGGCTCTGTCCGCGCAAGCCGATGTATCCCCGCAAAAAGCACAAACGCGGCTGACCCTGGAGCAGCTGCGCATCGTCAGCCCCTCAGGGCAGACTTGGTCTGCACAACTCGCCGCGCCTTTGCTGGCTGAGCATCAGCAGATGCGCGGGCAATGGCAAACCCGCTGGACGGCCAACACACTGCACACCCAAGGCCCGAACAAGGAAACCGCGCAACTGCTGCTGGCCGAAGGTCAATGGGGTGCAGGCACGCACCAGCTGCAACTCAAAGCGCAGAACTGGCCCTTGGCCTGGGCACAAGCGGTGCTGGGCATTGACGCTTTAAGTGACACCCTCATCCATACGCAAGCCGAGTTGTCGGTACAAGAGCAACTCATTCGCGCGCAGCTGCACTGGGACTCGCCCGTGGCGGGGTCTTTGCATGCCCACCTTCAAAGCTCTGCCAGTGTGCAGGGCGGGCAATGGCGCTGGTCTGCTCAGGCACCATGGCAAGGCGAGATTCAAACCGAATTGCCCGAGATGGGCGCTTGGTCCCGACTCGCACCACCGGGCTGGCGCGTTCGGGGTCACTTGAGCAGTCGCATCACCATCAGCGGTAGCCTGGCGCGTCCACAATGGCATGGCCAAGCCAAGGGCGACAACATGTCGATTCGCTCAGCGGTGGATGGCGTGGAATTCCATGACGGCCGTTTCACGGCACAGTTGCAAGGCCAGGAAATCATCTTGCAGGACTTCTCGATGGCTGGTGCCGGCGAGCAAGGCGGCCTCTTGCGTGGACAAGGCCGCATCGTCTGGCCTGCAGGAGACGACAGCAAACCCTGGGACGCAGCAGATGCACGCGTACAACTCAAGCTGGTGGCCCAGCAGCTTCGCATCACCAACCGGGCTGACCGTCGCTTGGTCATCTCCGGCGAAGTGGATACCCATATCGCTCAACGCCAGCTGCAACTGCGCGGTCAGGTTCGCGCAGACCAGGCCTTGTTCGTCTTGCCCGAGGACACCACACCCACCTTGGGCAAGGACGTGCGCGTGCGCGGGCGAGACATCCTCCCCGCTGCAACGCCGGGTTCAAGCGGCAACTGGCTTTTGGTTCCTGACGTTCAGGTCGCTCTGGATTTGGGCGAAGACTTTTATGTCATGGGCCAAGGCCTGACCACACGTTTGACCGGACAGCTGAAAGTGCACAGCAACGCTCTCACCCAGGGCCAACCTCGCCTGCAAGGCCAGCTGCAAACCGTAGGCGGACTGTACAAGGCCTACGGGCAAAACCTGGCCATTGAGCAAGGCGCGCTGAGTTTCAGCGGCGCCTACGACAACCCCCAGCTGCTCATCGTGGCCCTGCGTGCCAACATTTCCGAACGCGTAGGTGTACGCGTCACCGGCACCGCATTGAGCCCAGCCATTCGTCTTTATGCTGACCCGGACATGCCCGATGCGGACAAACTGGCCTGGTTGATGCTCGGGCGCTCAGCAGCCAATGGTGGTGCCGAATCGGTGGTGCTGCAGCAAGCGGCTTTGAGCTTGCTGGGTGGCAAGAACACACTGGGCAGCGAAGTGGCTCAAGCCCTGGGGCTGGACGAGGTCTCCCTGGCGCAAGGCAGCCGCGCCGACACCAGCGCTACAGGCGCCGCGCTGACGCTGGGCAAGCGACTGTCCAAGGACTTTTACATGGCTTATGAAAGCAGCCTCAATGGCACCTTTGGCAGCCTGTTCATTTTTTACGACCTCTCGCGTCGCTGGACCTTGCGCGCTCAGGCCGGCGACCAAAACACGCTGGACCTGATCTACACCATCCGCAAGTAATGAACGCCTCCAGCAAAACTCCACTGCGCCTGGTGATGCTGCTGTGCACCGCCGAGGCCCTCGCCATGGCCGGCTTTGGAAGCTACCCCGCCCTGTTGCCGACACTGCAGCTGGAGTGGACCATGAACGGCCGCGAGGCAGGCTTGGTCAGCGGCGCCTTTTTCCTGGGCTACATGCTGAGCGTGCCGTTTCTGTCCGGCTGGACTGACCGCATGGATGCTCGCCTGGTGTTTGCGGTTTCGTCCTTGCTGGCGGCTGCAGCCTCGGTGAGCTTTGGGTTCTTGGCCACAGGCCTTTACAGCGGCATGGCATTTCAGGCCATCGCTGGTGCGGGCCTGGCGGGTACTTATATGCCTGGCCTCAAAGCCCTGACCGATCGGGTACACGGACCGCAACAACCACGCTATATCTCGTTTTACACCGCCACCTTTGGCATTGGGGCCAGTGGTTCGCTTTTGCTGGCCGGCTGGCTTGCAAATGCATTCAACTGGCAAACCGCTTTTGTACTGCTTGGCGTCTTTCCGGTGCTCGCATGCGTGCTGGTGCTCAAAGGACTGCAGCCCTGCCCGGTGGCCAAACCCATCGCCCACCAGGGGTGGGGCTGGGGGCGGGTCTGGTCGCAGCCGGTCATGCGGCAATACATCATTGGCTATGCCGTGCATTGCTGGGAGCTGTTTGGCATGCGTTCGTGGCAAGTGGCCTTTTTCAGTTTCGCGTTTGCGGCCAGTGCCAGCCAGGCCTGGCTCAACCCGACGGAAGCTGCCGCCTTGCTCAACCTGCTGGGTTTGCCCGCCAGCATTCTGGGCAACGAAGTCGCGATGCGCTGGGGCCGTCAACGCTGGATTGCAGTGGTCATGCTGGCCTCGGGCCTGCTGGCCTGGCTGGCTGGCGCCAGTGTCATGTGGCCCTGGTTCATCACTTTGGGGCTGACCTGCCTGTACAACGTGGTGATCATGGCCGACTCGGCCAGCCTGACCGCTGGCCTGGTGGCCCACAGCGACAGCCAGCAACGCGGCACCGCCATGGCCCTGTACTCCATGGCGGGCTTTGGAGCGGGCTTTGTCGCACCGGTGGTGTTTGGTGCTGTGCTGGACCTGAGCGGCGGTCAGCAGCAAGCCACCAGCTGGATGCTGGCCACCGGCTCACTCAGTCTGGGCTGTCTGTTCTGGGGGGTGCGACTGGTGCGCACCTTACAATCCGAGGCACGCCGCCGTAGTTCAATGGATAGAACGAGCGCCTCCTAAGCGGTCATAGGACTTTGTATATTTTTTTAAGTTATTGATTTACTTGACTTTTTATCCTTTATTTTCCCTGTTTTTCTGTATATTTTTCCATCTTCCGTGTCTCAAATTTGTCCCATGACTCGTCAGGCTATGCATGAGCAAGCTGGGACTCAAGCTGCGCAGGCGCTGTCTCATAGAGGGGCTGGAGGTCCTCAAAAAGATGACCTGTTAAGATTTACTCCCATAGCTCCTTGTAGTTCAATGGATAGAACGGAAACCTCCTTTCAATGGGCAGTCATAGGCGAAAGCAATGACTGAATGGGGTCAAATTCGGTGAACCCTCTGGTCCTAGTGACCGTGGCAACGCCGAGCCAAGCCAAGAGCAATCTTGGAAGGTGTAGAGACTAGACGGCCCCTGCCTAAAGGCGCGCCAGCCCAAGGCAAAGGCATAGTCCAGACCACAAACGATAAGTCGGTGGCGAAAGCCATAGTGGTACGAAGTTTCAGATACAGGTTCGATTCCTGTCGAGGAGACCAACTCAAATTGGTGGAGACAGCGCCCATGGAGCAAACGAGCAACTTGGTTGCCTACCTACGGACACGCTCTGGTGGCCGAGAAGTCTTGACGCCCAAGCAACTTGAGCCCATCCTGGGGATAAGCGCCAAACACCAAAGCCTCTTGCGCAAAGAGAACAAACTAAAAATCCCCTACCTCGTAGTTGGCGGGAAAATTCTCTACAGTATTCATGCCGTTGCAGAAATGCTGACGAGGCCGACTGAAAACAATCCAGAGCCAGCAAAGCCCACCAAGCACGAGAAACCCACCTCCAGCAAAACAAAGGCTGAGGACAAATGGCGTACGAACTTGAAAGTTCCCTCCTCCCAACCAATCAATATGAGCCAAGCCTTGCTCAGGGCCTTCGTCCTGAACAACATACAAGCTGAAATCTCGTCATTGACGGCCCTGACGAAAGAACTTCAAGCCTTACAGCTGGCCCAAGAGCTACGCGACGATTTGAATAAAAAACCCGATAGCAGTGGAACTGACAGCAAGCACAAACCCACGTCGAGAGTGAAAATTTGACCCTGCGCTAGAGCCTGAAAATCCCGACCAAGCCTGCAACAATGAGAGGCATTGCGCTTCATGAGTCGCTCTACCGTACAACGCGCCACCTTGGTTCCTTCACGATTCATCTGGTGCCAGACCTTGTCGGCCCCATAGACCTGCATGTTGGCCTGCCAAACAGCTTGGATTGAGGCATCAACGTTTCATCGCGTTTAGCTCGGACGCAACGCAATTCGGGATTTCGTTGGCTTTGCGCAGCTCCTTGACTTCGCGTTCCAGTTCTTTGTTGCGGGCTCGCTCGTCAGAGCTGATGCCATCGCGCATGCCTTCGTCAACTTCTTGCTGTCGAACCCAGTCGTTGAGGGTTTGCGGCACACAGCCGATCTTGGGGACAATGGACTCAATGGTGGCCCACAGGGATGGGTACTCGCCATGGTGATCGAGCACCATGCGGACAGCGCGTTGGCGCACCTCGGGTGAAAAACGGTTTGATTTCTTGCTCATGGCTCCATCTTCTCAAAGTGTGGAGCCTCCTCAAAACTGAACTAACCCCCAAGAGTTGGACGGTTGCGCTTCCGCCAACTAAGCGGTCCTTCTCAGCCGGTACTCCACCGGGCTGAGTCCTTTCAATCTGAGCTTGATGCGCTCATGGTTGTAGTAGCGGACGTAATCATGCACGCCTGCTTCAAGTTCATCAACGCTATGTGGTGGTGCAAGATGAATATACTCGGCTTTTAGGGTGCCAAAGAAGCTTTCAATTACCGCGTTGTCAAAGCAGTTCCCCTTGCGGCTCATACTTTGCTTGACTCCACGCTGCGCAAACTCGGGCCTCAAACCACAAGAATACTCTGGCCCGGCTTTGCTGCATAAAACCCCTAGTGGCCAGTGGTAGGCTCGGCACATGAATGAAAAGTTGTGCAACAACGCCTTTATGGATCAAACCTGTGAAAAATAACGATTTCAAAATAGCCACGTATGTGATCAACATGGACGGTGCGCAAGAACGCATGGCGCACATGAAAGCGGAGCTGGACCGCTTGAACATCCCATTCATCCGGCAAGCGGGCGTCGTGGGGGCTGAACTTAAGCAACCGCATCCCGACTTTTCTGCTTGGTCATACAAATACCTCCACGGCAGAGGGTGGGCGCCCAGAGAGTTGGGTTGTTATCTGAGTCACATCGAGTGCCTGAAAAAGTTCATCGCTTCGGACGCAGATTATGCGTTGATCCTTGAGGACGATGTCACTTTGAGCGACGATTTGGAGCCCCTGGTCACGGCTGCACTGCGCTATCGCTCAAAATGGAACATGCTCCGACTCAGCACGGTGAGCCATGGCAAGTGGTGGCCAGTGAGGCGTTTGAGTGAAAAATTCAACTTGGCCATTTGTTTGACCCGGGAAAAAGGGGCCGGGGGCTATCTGGTGGATCGCTTGGCGGCGGCCCAGATGATTAAGCATTTGATGCCGATGCGGCTGGCCTGGGACATCGCTTTTGATCTGGAGTGGTTTTTGGGATTCAAGACTTTGGGCATGTCCCCCATGCCCATCAGTCAGGAGAACGATTTTGAAACGCAAATCCAGCAGGATTTGTACCTGATCAAAATCAAAGGCCAAGCCAAATACCTCACGGTCTTGCCGTTCCGCTCGGTCCTCGAGGTTTCCCGCTTGCTCTACCGCTCACTCAGGTTGCTGACATTGAAACTGTTCTGAGCGAAACAACTGTCAATGCGCTCTTTGCGTAAATTATTGACACCAGTTCACGAATTCGTACGGAGCATGTTGGCCAGCAGGGATGGGCTTGCAAGGCATGGCCAGAAAGTCTTTCAAGTCATCGGGAGAATCTTTTCCAATGAAGAAAATTCGATCAGGGTGGTACAACGGGAACAAGATCCACTGCAATACCTTGAATCTGTCGTTCTAGCTAGGACATTGCAGTCATTGCTTCCAGCCAGAACTAACGGCTCAGAACCAAAGCGAAAAGCACTGAAAATTTAATTTTTAATAAGTACTTGACATTTATTATTAATTCCGATTAATTATAAATGACGGTGTTATGCGTCAGCTGACACGGTATGGCGACCTTCTCTGGACTTGACCCCTCATACCGTTCTTTTCACGATTCGCACTGTCTACGGTGTTCCCTGTTGAACAGATTGCTGGTGCAGAAAGAATGGCACAGACAAACTTAAACTGAATGCTCACATGAGCAGCCAACCAGCAACGCGACAGGTCAAAAACCACCCAATTCGTAAGAATGGGCTCCAGGCACAACGAAAGCGAGAGGCTTATTGTTCGGACCGCGCCTGGGAGTGGACAAGCACTTGAACCGAACTTGTTTAGTCCTTGTAGTGACTAGACCCGAATAGATGTGGGACCCACACGATTTCAGGAAAGCCCGAACCAACCAAATCAGGTTGGTAAGGGTAAAACTTTACCTCTTTCGTGTGGGGCAAGTCCTAGCCGTTTTCTGTACCCACACATCTTTTCAGGGGTTCATCTCCCTAGCGAAGCAGAGATAGTTCCCACGCGAAGCAAATGTAGAAATCATGCGAAGCAAAGACTGCGAAAGCAGTGTGGAACGATAGTGAAACAAAAAAGGACGCCGCGCGGAAATTGCGTTTTCACAGAACTACCCCTCAAACTTGACTTCCGATTTTTTTCGGCTTTCATGAGTAGAGGTACCCACAGCAAGGTAACCCCATCAGTGCGCTGAAATCGCTAGATGGCTACTTGCTGGGACACCCAGACCCGAACAGCACATTGGCAATGTGCGAAGCATAAGAAGAAAGGAGTGGGCATGATTATTCCAAGGCGCAAACAGAAATCAGGGCAAGCAGGCAACTGGGACACGCATCCGTTTTTGCGCAGTGAGCGTGTGGTGCTGAGAGTCAGTCCCGAAGAGCTTCTGACGCTTGAAAAGCATCGTAAAACACATCGCTTTGACAATCTCGCGCAATACCTGCGAGCACAGGGGCTCAGGCCCACCCCCTCCTCTACCGAACGCAAGACGTACACAGCACTGGTGGACTGCACCTACCAGCTCAACAAGATTGGGGTGAATGTCAATCAAATCGCGCGCCACTTGAACCAAGGCTCACCGCTTGATGATGAAGTGCGATTGGTTCTGGCGCAAATTCAGGAAGTCGCACACGAGCTTCTCGCGCAGGCGAAAACGGGAGGTGCGAAGTGATTGTGAGGTTCTTCAACACCGGCACAGGCAACGGCGAAGCCCCTGTGAAATACCTTTTGAGCACCCATAGTCATGATGGGCAAGAGCGTGCCCACAAACCGGAACTGCTGGAGGGTTCACCAGCACTGACGATTGAACTCATCAACGGAATACAGCGCAAATATAAATATGCCAGTGGGTGCCTTGCTTTCAGGAGCACAGAACAGCCCACAAGGACTGAGCTTCTTCGCATACTGGACCAGTTCAAGAAGGTTGTGGCACCGGGTCTTGAGGCAGACCAATTCAATGCCCTGTTTGTTTTGCACAGGGAGCAACCAGACAAGGCTACTGTGCTTGAGGGATTTCATGTCCACTTCGTGTTGCCGATGACCTTGCTAGGTGGTCAAAACAGCAAAGGCAAAAGCTTGGCTGGCAGGCGCTGGAATCCACATCCCCCTGGTGACCAGACCATTGAAGTGATGTCTCTTTTCACATCCATCGTGAACCACGAAAACGACTGGAAGCAGGTTCATGAAAAGCCCACAAGACTGGGAATGGACAGTTTCTGGAGGAAAGCCAAGCACTACACCCAGAAGCAAAAATCCGAGCTTCTGCACGCGGAGGTTTTGAAGGCAGTCAAGTCCGGCACTGTCAACGACAGGCGAGAACTGATGGTGTTCATGGAAGACACGCTCGGTCTCACAGTCACCAGAGCCAGCGACAAAACTGTCTCTGTCAAGTTTCCAGGCACACCCAAAGCAATCAAGCTCAAGGGCGCGATATACGAACATGACAGCAACTACGCTGAAATCAAAGCCAAACACCTGCGCGCCAGTTTCGGTGAGGAGGAATTTTCAGAAGCAAAGAAAAGGCTGGAGCAACTGCTGGCCATAAGAGCAGTGCACATCACAGATACACCCAAGACAACAACAAGAAAGGAGCACGTGTATGGAAAACAAGCAAACAACAGGAGGTCCACAGCCGGACCAAAAAAGGCTGCTGAGCGAGTTGGTATTCCTTCAAACGGAACGACTCAACATCCTCACCGCGCAAATCAACACACTCATGTCACAAGTGGCTTGGAGCGAAACCTGCTTCAAACGCGTGGAGGACAGTGGAGTAATTCACATGGCTGGAATCATCCGAAAGATGGCCAAGGACTTGGAGATGCTTCAGATCAATCACAACAAGTTGTCTCACTTCGTCAGGACCCATGTCAAAACGGAGCAGGACGAGGGGGGCAATGGAGGGGGGGACGAGCAATCACCGCTTTCAACCCACTTGCAGAAATCGCTGAGCAAATTAGGACGCTGAGCATTCAGCTCAATGACTGTGAAGTCGGGTCACTTGAAGCAAAAGCCATCTCGGACCAGTTGAACGTCCTTCAGGGCATCAAGCAATCTCAGTATGGCGCACCATCACCAACGAAGAAAATAAAACCGCGATGACAGGTTCGTTTTATGCGGTGGTCTGTGCCCACAATCTCTCGCCAATGCTGCTGGGGCGTAATTTGGCGTACCGCTTTAGGGTGTCCAATTCAAGATGCCCCGTCATCTTTGAGATTTGGATGTCAGTGAGGTTAGTGTTCTCAAATAGCCAGGAAATACCCTCGTGGCGCAGGTCGTGAATTTTCAAATCGACCGACTTGGCGTTCTTACAGATGACCTTGAATCTGTGGCCCAACACATTTGAGTCAGACCAGAACGGGAACACCCTGTCTTCTGGCTCAGCTTTTCGAGGCAGTAACCTGTCTTTAACTAGCGCGAACAATTCGCGTCGCATTGAAACCTCGCGATCTTCTGCACCTCGTTTGTTACGGATCTTTTGATGCTCTTTCGGCACGTATATGTAAGAGCTGGTCGGTTTTTTTTCGTCAAAAATCAGGTCTTGCCAGCGCATCATCAAGGTCTCACCTGCACGCATGCAGGAATAGATTTGGAACTCAATGATGTCTTTGAGGTGTTGCTGGTTGACATACATCTTGTCACACGCCTTTAGCAATCGCTCAAGCTCACCGTCCTCCAAGCGCCTTTCTCTTGGCTCTTTCCATGCGGGGGGTGGTGGGTTGTCTCTGAAAGGTTTATCGTTGAAGTGGTAATCGTTGACCTTAGCGTGCCACAGCAAAGCAGTTCTCAACGCGTAATAGTAATGACGGATTGAAGCTGGTTTGTAGGTCTTGGCAACCACCTCACCGCCGACAATTTTTTTTCCGCCCTCATACAGGGGGTGGTCCACTTTTTTCCTCGCTTGCACAGGAATTGCTTGCTCGGACTTCAACTGAAGATAAAGCGCAAGACGCTTGGTATTGAGATCTTCAAGTTTCAGCGCACCAATTTCAACCGCAAGACGCCGGAGGAGCCTCTCCTTTTTGTCTGTGACTAGACCGTTGTCAAGGTACTCGTCAAAAATGTCCGAGAGGGTCTTCTGCAACTGCTTGCGCTGCTGAACCGGCTTACCCTCATTGATGGTGTTTTCAATCGAAGTGGCCCACGCAACGG
>NZ_JAYPVP010000013.1:0-51500 GCF_038134685.1 Limnohabitans sp.
CTACAAGCCCTACCCCAAGTCGATCTGTACTTCCATCAACCAGCAGGTCTGCCACGGCATTCCCAGCAGCGACAAATTGCTGAAAAAGGGCGACATCGTCAACCTGGACATCACCACCATCAAGGATGGCTGGCACGGCGACACCAGCCGCATGTTCGTGGTGGGCGAAGGCTCGATTGCCGCCAAACGCCTGTGCCACCTGACTTACGAAGCCATGTGGAAAGGCATTTTGCAGGTCAAACCCGGTGCCAAGCTGGGGGACATTGGCCACGCCATTCAAAAGTTTGCCGAGGGCCACGGGTTTTCGGTGGTCCGCGAGTTTTGCGGCCACGGCATTGGCCAGGGCTTTCACGAAGAGCCGCAGGTGTTGCACTACGGCCGTCCGGGCACAGGCGTCGAGCTGGTGCCGGGCATGGTGTTCACCATCGAGCCCATGATCAATGCAGGCAAGCGTGACATCAAGGAGCTGGGCGATGGCTGGACCATCGTCACCAAAGACCGCTCCTTGTCGGCGCAGTGGGAACACACGGTGGCCGTGACCGAAACCGGTTTTGATGTGCTGACCCTGTCAGCCGGCAGCCCACCCTTGCCCAATTTTGTGACCACCACCCGCTGCTGAACACCATGACCGAACTGGCCGCCCTGCGAGACGCCTACCGCACCGACAAGGCGGCCTTGCTGGCCCAGCTGGGCCAAGCCGCTTTGCGCTCTGTCGGGGTGTCGCGTACCCTGGCCAAGCTGACCCGTCTGACCGACGCCTTGCTCACCCAGCTGTGGCAACGCGCAGCGCTGGATGCAAGCGGTGGCTGCCTGATGGCCGTGGGCGGTTACGGTCGTGGCGAATTGTTGCCCCACTCGGATGTGGACGTGCTGGTGTTGTTGCCCGACACCACCCAGCTGGACCAGGATTCGGCGTTGCAGGCCAAGCTCGAAGCCTTTATTGGCAGCTGCTGGGATGTGGGGCTGGAAATTGGCTCCAGCGTGCGCACCTTGTCGCAGTGCCTGGCCGAGTCGGACAAAGACATCACGGTGCAAACCGCCTTGCTGGAGTCGCGCCGCATTACCGGACAAGCCCAGCTGGCCAAGACCTTTGCACAGGCCTACACGCAGGCCATGGACGCACAGGCGTTTTTCACCGCCAAAACACTGGAGCTGCGCCAGCGCCACACCAAATACGAAGACACGCCCTACGCACTGGAACCCAACTGCAAGGAGTCGCCGGGCGGCTTGCGCGATTTGCAGATCATTTTGTGGGTGGCCAAGGCCGCTGGCCTGGGTCACACCTGGGACGATCTGGTGCAAAGCGGCATCGCCACAGCATTGGAGGCCACACAACTGCGCCGCAATGAAGCCCTGCTGACCTGCATCCGTGCCCGTCTGCACCTGGTCGCACGCCGTCGTGAAGACCGGCTGGTGTTTGATTTGCAAACTGCCGTGGCCGAGTCGTTTGGCATGCAGCTCGAAACCACGCCAGAGGGACGTCTCAAACTGCGCGCCAGCGAAAAGCTGATGCGCGAGTACTATTGGGCTGCCAAGGCGGTGATGCAGCTCAACCAGATTTTGTTGCAGGGCATCGAAGACCACCTCAAGCGCCAACGTGGCGAGGGGCTCAACAGTTTTCGTCCCATCAACGAGCGCTTTTTTGAAAAAGACGGCCTGCTTGAAGTGGCCAATGACGAGCTGTACGAGCGCAACCCGCACGCCATTCTGGAAACCTTTTTGCTGTACCAGGCCACGCCGGGGGTCAAAGGGTTTTCGGCAAGCACCTTGCGCGCGCTCTATAACGCGCGCCACATCATGGACGCCGCCTTCCGGCGCGACCCCGTCAACCGCGCCACCTTTGTGCAGATCCTGCAGCAGCCCCAAGGCATCACCCACGCCATGCGGCTGATGAACCAGACTTCGGTGCTGGGGCGCTACCTTTGGGTGTTCCGGCGCATCGTCGGGCAGATGCAGCACGACCTGTTCCATGCCTACACGGTAGACCAGCACATCCTGATGGTGCTGCGCAATGTGCGGCGCTTTTTCATGGCCGAGCATGCGCACGAGTACCCGTTTTGCAGCCAGCTGGCAGGCGACTGGGACAAGCCCTGGCTGCTGTATGCGGCAGCCTTGTTCCACGACATTGCCAAAGGTCGGGGCGGTGACCACTCGCAATTGGGCGCGGTGGAAGTGCGCACATTTTGCCGCCAGCACCAGATCGCCAAAGACGATGCGCAGCTGATCGAATTTCTGGTCAGCGAGCATCTGACCATGAGCCATGTGGCGCAAAAGGAAGATCTGGGGGACCCCGAAGTCATTGCGCGTTTTGCCAAGCGTGTGGGCAACGAGCGCAACCTGACGGCGCTGTACCTGCTCACGGTGGCCGATATTCGCGGCACCAGCCCCAAAGTCTGGAACGCCTGGAAGGGCAAGCTGCTCGAAGACCTGTACAAGCTCACCTTGCACGTACTGGGCGGCCGTGCACCGGACGCCTTGGCACTGGTGGAGTCACGCAAGCGCGACGCGCTGGTGGAGCTGGCGCGTCAGGCCCAACCGCACGAAGGCCACAAAGCCCTGTGGGACATTCTGGACGTGAGCTACTTCATGCGCCACGACGCTGCCGACATTGCCTGGCACACACGCCAGCTCTCACGCGTGGTGGCCAAAGTGGGGGGCATCGAGCCGCAAACCACCGTCCGCGCCCGACTCTCGCCCGTTGGCGAAGGCCTGCAAGTGCTGGTGTTCACGCCCGACCAGCCCGATTTGTTTGCCCGCATTTGCGGCCACTTTGATCAAGCTGGCTTCAGCATTCTGGACGCCAAGGTCCACACTGCCCGCAACGGCTGGGCGCTGGACACCTTCCAGATTGTCACGCCCACGCTGTCCGAGCACTACCGCGAGTTGGTCAACATGGTCGAGACCGGGCTGACACGCACCCTGACCGACAACGGCCCCCTGCCCGCCCCGGTCAAAGGCCGTCTGTCGCGCCGGGTTAAAAGTTTTCCGATGGCGCCGCGCGTCAGCCTCAAACCCGACGACAAAGCTCAAAACTGGCTGCTCTCCGTCTCCGCCAGTGACCGCATGGGTTTGCTCTACAGCATTGCCCGTGTCTTGGCCAAGCACGGCATCAACTTGCAATTGGCCAAAATCAGCACCTTGGGCGAGCGTGTGGAAGACACTTTCCTGGTCAGCGGCCCTGCCTTGCAGCACAACAAGGCCCAGCTCGAAATCGAGACGGAATTGCTCGAAGCCCTTCAGTCCGACTGAGCCCTGGGCTTATTTTTTTCGCCGTGGGGGTAGCCCCGTGTGTTGCGTCAGCACTGTTCCTTGGCGCGGCGACTGCCCCGGCTTTTTGAGCCCCACCGCAGACTTGGCCTTGGCGGGCGTTTTAGCGGCTGGCTTCGATGGTGTCTGCGTGCTGTTGGTACGACGTGGACTTTGGTAGCCGCCATCGGTCAGGGGCTGCCAGCTCGGGATCAGGTGCTGTTTGCCGTTGCCGATCAGATCGGCGCGGCCCATGGCCTTGAGGGCTTCGCGCAACAGCGGCCAGTTGTTGGGGTCGTGGTAGCGCAAAAAGGCTTTGTGCAAACGGCGTCGTTTTTCGCCTTTGACGATGTCAACCCTTTCGCTGGTATGCGTGATCTTGCGCAGCGGGTTGCGGGTGGTGTGGTACATGGCCGTGGCCGTGGCCATAGGACTGGGGTAGAAGGTCTGCACCTGGTCGGCGCGAAAGCCGTTCTTCTTGAGCCAGATGGCCAGGTTCATCATGTCTTCGTCGCTGGTGCCCGGGTGGGCAGCGATGAAGTACGGGATCAGGAACTGCTTCTTGCCGACTTCTTCGCTGTACTTGTCGAACATGGTCTTGAAGCGGTCGTAGGTGCCAATGCCCGGTTTCATCATTTTGGACAGCGGGCCTTGCTCGGTGTGCTCGGGCGCGATCTTCAGGTAGCCGCCCACATGGTGCTGCACCAGCTCTTTGACATATTCAGGCGACTGCACCGCGAGGTCGTAGCGCAGGCCGGAGCCGATCAGGATCTTCTTGATGCCCTTGAGCGCACGCGCACGGCGGTAGATTTTGATCAGCGGGCCGTGGTCGGTGGTCAGGTTCTGGCAGATGCCGGGGTAAACGCAACTGGGCTTGCGGCAGGCGGCCTCGATCTCGGAGCTGCGGCAGCCCAGGCGGTACATGTTGGCCGTGGGGCCGCCCAGGTCGGACACCACGCCGGTGAAGCCCTTGACCTTGTCGCGGATGTCTTCGACCTCGCGGATGATGGATTCTTCGGACCGGCTCTGGATGATGCGGCCTTCGTGCTCGGTGATGGAGCAAAAGGTGCAGCCGCCAAAGCAGCCGCGCATGATGTTCACGCTGAAGCGGATCATCTCCCACGCGGGGATCTTGGTCGCGCCGTCGTGGCTGCCGTTTTCGTCCGCGTAGCTCGGGTGCGGGCTGCGGGCGTACGGCAGGTCAAACACATGGTCCATCTCGGCCGTGGTCAGCGGGATGGGCGGCGGGTTGATCCACACGTCGCGCGCGGTGGTGCCCTCACCATGCGCCTGCACCAGGGCGCGGGCGTTGCCGGGGTTGGTTTCCAGGTGCAGTACGCGGTTGGCGTGGGCATACAACACCGGATCAGACTTGACTTGTTCGTAACTGGGCAGGCGCAGCACGCTGCGCTCGCGCGGGGGGACCTTGAAGGTGCCTTTGCCTCGCAATGCAGGGTTGAGTACGAACTGGATCGGTTGCGTGTTCTGCGCGTCCGCTGTGGCTTGCGCTTCGTCCTCGCGGGCACAGCTGCCGCCTTGCGCTTTAGCCTGCTCGCTGACCATCAGGTAAGGGTTGACATGGGCGTCCACATGGCCGGGCGTGTCCACCTCGGTGGAGTCGATCTCGAACCAACCCTCCGGCGTGTCGCGGCGCACAAAGGCGGTGCCGCGCACATCGGTGATGTGCGCCACAGGCTCACGCGCCGCCAGGCGGTGGGCGACCTCGACAATGGCGCGTTCGGCGTTGCCGTACAGCAGCAGGTCGCATTTGCTGTCCACCACGATGGAGCGACGCACCTTGTCGCTCCAGTAGTCGTAATGCGCGATGCGGCGCAGGCTGCCTTCGATGCCACCGAGCACGATGGGCACTTCGGGGTAGGCCTCGCGGCAGCGCTGGCTGTACACAATGGCCGCGCGGTCAGGGCGCTTACCACCCACGTTGCCGGGGGTGTAGGCGTCGTCGCTGCGGATTTTGCGGTCGGCTGTGTAGCGGTTGATCATGGAATCCATGTTCCCGCTGGTCACGCCCCAGAACAGATTCGGTTTGCCAAGGGCCTTGAAGGGCTCGGCGCTTTGCCAGTCCGGCTGGGCGATGATGCCGACCCGAAAGCCCTGGTTTTCCAGCATGCGGCCGATCACGGCCATGCCAAAGCTGGGGTGATCCACATAGGCGTCGCCTGTGACCAGAATGATGTCGCAGCTGTCCCAGCCCAGCTGGGTCATTTCCTCGCGGCTCATCGGCAAAAACGGGGCCGTGCCAAAGCGGGCCGCCCAGAACTTACGGTAACTGGTCAGCGGTTTGGCGTTGCGCGGGAAAAAGGAGACGTCGGTAAAGGCGTTCATGAACGGGGCTGGTGTAGACCTCGTAGTGTAGGCGTTTGGGTGAGTGCCGCGCTGGCCAATGGGTATTTCACAAATCCTGTTGCGCCCTGCGGATCAGGTCAGCAAAAACCTGTTCATCGCCCAGCTGCTGCGCTGCCAACAGCGCCAGTTTGACCAGAAACAGTTCGGATTTATCTTGCCCCACGGCATCGATGGCGGTGGCCAGTTGGTCGTAAACGGTTTCCAGGCCGCCAATGGTCAATCCTTGGGTGCTCATGCGTTTTCTCCGGTGATGGCTTGCTTCAGGGCTGCATTCAGGCGCTGGGCATCCAAGGTCAGCCAGCGTGCGCACACATGCTGGTCCGGGCGCAGCAGGTAGCTCGCACCGTCGGCGGCGACGCCCCAGCGGGTCCGGGCGCGGCCTTCGGCATCAGGCAAGCAGACGTCCGCACCTGGGGTGCGACCGCCCTGCCCGATCAGTACCACCCGTAACTTCAGCCCCTTGTCCTGCCAGACCTTGACCGCTGTTTGCACCTCGGCAGGCACCGCCGAGCCAAACACCAGCAGGTCAAAACCGCCGCCCACATGGTCGAGCAAAAAGTCGTCGGGGCCAAGGCGAACATTGGCAGGCGGCGCGCCGTTGGCCGAGCCGCTTTCGAACAACGCGTTGTCGTCACCCGTGCTGTTCAGGACCGAGCCGGTGTACTCATGCGGCCGCGAAGTGCGCCAGTGGTAGAGCGGCCGCACAAAGGCTTCGGTCAATGACAGCGACAGCACCGCGTCGCGCAGCAGCCGGAAACCCCGGCTGGGTGGAGTCATGAAGCGGGTGCTCTTGCCTGCCTCGTCGATGATTTCCCGTGCCGCGCCCACGCGTTCTTTCGAATAGCTGACCAACAGGCGCTCGCTCGCCTGGCCGCTGCAGATCAGGCCCAGACGCCAGCCCAGCGCCTGCGCATCCTGAAAGCCGGTGTTGGCACCGCGCACGCCAAAGATAGGCAGCAGGTGCGCGGCGTCGCCGATGAACAAGGTGCGACCAGCGCGGTAGTCGGGTAGCGTCAGGGTGCGCGCCGAGTAGACCGAGCACCAGTCCATCTCCCAGGGTTTGTCGCCATGGCCGATCAGTTCAAGCTGAGCATTGATGCGGGCTTTGAGCGATTCAGGGGCGAGCGCCTGTTCGGGTGTTTCGCCTTCGGGCAGCTGATAGTCAATACGCCAGATGTTGTGCGGCTCGCGGTGCATCAGCACCGTGTTGCGCGGGTTCCAGTCGGGGTCAAAAAAGGCCAGGCGCTCGGTGGGCAGCGGCAAGTCAATGCGGATGTCGGCAATCACAAAGCGACCTTCGTAGGAGGCCCCCTCCAGCTTCAGATCGAGCAGCGTGCGGATGCCCGAGCGCGCGCCATCGGCCGCCACCAGCCAGTCGGTTTCCAGGGTGTAGGGTCCCTCAGGCGTATCCACCTCGACCATAGCGCGATCCGCTTGCTGTGTCAGGCCGGTGACACGGTTGCCCCACCGCAGCTCAATCAAGGGGTTGGCATTGCAGGCGTCGACCAGAAACTCTTCCAGGTACTGCTGCTGCAAGTTGATCATGGGCCCGAAGCGGTCGTTCTCGTCGTGCGGTGCTTCCATGCGAAACACGCGTTGCCCCCGGTAATACGAGTTGCCATAACGCCAGGGCAAGCCGTGCTGTGTGACGCGATCGGCCACACCGACCTGCTGCAGTATTTCCATGGAGCGGCGTGTGAAGACAATGGCGCGGCTGCCTTCGCTGACCTGCAGTTCGGATTCCAGCAGCACACACGGCACACCGTAGCGGGCCAATTCGAGTGCCGCTGTCATGCCCACCGGGCCACCCCCCGCAATCACCACCTGGTGGCGCGCTTGCTTGCCGTGCTGTGAGGCCAGCCAGGGTTGGTGGACTTCGTACGTGTAATAAATGGATCGCCGGGGGGTATTGGCGGGCTGGTGCATGACGAACTCCTTGTGGTTTCCATATTAACCGGCAAGACATTTGTACTCGGTTATTCTCAGCTCATGCCCTTCTCCCTCGCCACCCCGGCTCACCACGAGCTGATCGTCAAAAAAAGCCGGTTCATCGCCTGCGTGGAGCCCGTCTCGGGCCGCGATCAGGCGCAGGCCCGGGTGGCGCAACTCAAGGCCGAACACCCGGATGCACGGCATGTGTGCTGGGCTTTGCTTGCAGGCGGACAGTCAGCAGCCAATGACGATGGCGAGCCAGGCGGCACGGCCGGTCGGCCCATGCTTGAAGTGTTGCGCCACCAGGATATGCAGGGTGTATTGGCTACAGTGGTGCGCTATTTTGGCGGCGTCAAGCTTGGGGCAGGCGGTCTGGTGAGGGCCTATACCGATGCAGTGGCTCAAGCCTTGCTCACAGCGCAAAAGATTCCATTGGTCAAACAGTCCCGCCTGGCCTGCAGCGTGCCTTACGCCCTGGAAGGCATGGTGCGGCGCGAGCTTGAGATGGCGCACGCTGAGCTGCTTGGCGTCGAACACGGTAGTTTGGTGACCTTGCAATTTGCCTTGCCTGAAACCGCAACTGTCGAGTTGGTCCGGCGCCTGGGTGAACGCGGCCAAGGTCAGCTGGCGTGGGTGGAGGCTCCAGAGGCCTGACAGCTGGAGCTTCAGGCGCATAATCGCCAACCATGTCTGCGCCCGAAGCCCCCAATCAGCCCCAATCCAAGACCGACTTGTTCGTGTCGTTTTCCATCCTGGCCTTGCAAGGCTTTGGCGGCGTATTGGCGGTGGTGCAACGTGAGCTGGTTGAAAAGAAGAAGTGGCTCACCCGCGAGCAATTCATTGAAGACTGGGCCGTAGCCCAGATCATGCCGGGGCCCAACGTGGTCAATCTCGCGCTCATGATTGGCGGCCGGTACTTTGGCCTGGCGGGCGCCTTGGCGGGTGTGGCGGGCATTCTGGCCGCCCCCATGGTCGTGGTCTTGCTGCTGGCCTTGGCTTTTGGTGGCGTGTCTGACAGCGCATGGGCGCAAGGAGCTCTTCGAGGCATGGGCGCCGTGTCTGCAGGTCTGATTGCCGCAGTGGGCCTCAAGCTGATCTCTGCCCTCAAAAGCAATCCCATGGGCATGCCTGTTTGTATTGCACTTGCAGCTGCAAGTTTTGGCGGTGTGGGCCTGTTACGCCTGCCGCTGGCCTGGGTCTTGTTGGCTGCAGGCAGTGCTGGCTGCCTGTGGGCCTATGTGCAATTGGCCAGACAAGTCACCCGCAAGGAGCAGCCATGAATCCGGTGCTGAACCTGAGTGCGGCCGACTGGCTGCAATTGTTTGAGCACTTTGCCTCGTTGTCACTGTTGGCCGTTGGTGGTGCCATCACCACAGCGCCGGACATGCATCGTTACCTGGTCAGCCAGCTGGGTTGGCTCAGCGACAGCCAGTTCACTTCGTCCATCGCGTTGGCGCAGGCTGCACCGGGACCGAATATCCTGTTTGTCGCGCTGATGGGCTGGAATGTCGGTCTGAACGCAAGTCAGGGTGCAGCCTGGTGGATGCAGGGGGCTTTGGCTTTGACGGGTGTGTGCGTGGCCATGTTGGGCATCATGCTGCCCTCGTCCATCCTGACCTACATGGCCACCCGTTGGGCACACCAGCACCGTGACATGCTGGCCATTCGCGCTTTCAAGTCGGGCATGGCACCGATCGTGATCGCCCTGCTCATGGCCACCGGTTGGCTGTTGACTGTCAGTCACGATCAGCCGGCCAGAGACTGGCCCTTGTATCTGTTGACCCTGCTGACCACGCTGGTGGTCTGGCGCAGCCGCATTCACATGCTCTGGCTGATTGGCCTGGGCGCCCTGCTCGGCGGCCTGGGCTGGGTCTGATTTATTTGTAGAAGGCTTCGACGCGCCCTTTGAGCTTGAGCATCAAGGGGTTGCCTTTGCGGTCCAGTGTTTTTCCCGCAGGCACCTTGATCCAGCCTTCGCTGACGCAGTACTCCTCGACATCGAAGCGCTCCTTGTCGTTGAAGCGGATACCGATGTCGTGCTCAAAGATGGCTGCCACATGGTGTGGGCTGCGCGGATCAATCGACAGGTGGTCAGGCAGTGGGGGACGTTGTGCGGTGTCGCTCATGATCAGTTGGAGTGCGGGTTTTCAAAAAAGATGGTGGTGGCGAAGTCACTGAACTCGAAGTAAACCTTCTTCTCGCCGGGGTCCACTTGCATGTTCAGGTTTTCGTCCATCACGCCATAACCATAACGGTAAGCTCGGGGCTTGCCGTCATCGGTCCCCAGGGCGGTGCTGAGTTTGTCAACTTTCAGGAAGCGACGAACGAGCTTGTCACCCGCATACACCTCCAGCACGCCATTGGTACCGGTCCAGTTCTGGATATCTCGGCTGATCTTGTTTTGCTGTTCCTGGGTACACCCTGCCAAAGTGACCAACGTGCCTAATGCCAACAGCGATAAAAGTGTTTGTTTCATATTCGTGCTCTCCCCGAAAAGAAGTCAAAGGCCGCGTTGACGAAGCGCCTCGTACAGGCACACGCCCGAGGCCACAGAGACGTTCAGGCTCTCGACAGCCCCCTGCATGGGAATGCTGATGAGCTCATCGCAGGTCTTGCGCGTGAGCTGACGCATGCCCGGACCCTCTGCACCCAGCACCAGGGCTGTGGGGCCTTTCAGGTCAGTCTGGTAAAGCGTGCGTGGCGCATCACCGCTGGTGCCAATCACCCAGATGTTGCGCTCCTTGAGCTCACCTAAAGTGCGCGCCAGATTGGTGACCATGAAATACGGCACGGTTTCGGCCGCGCCACTGGCCACTTTGGCCACAGTCGCATTGATACCAGCGGCATGATCCTTGGGTGCAATCACAGCATGCGCCCCGGCTCCGTCGGCCACGCGCAGGCAAGCGCCCAGGTTGTGAGGGTCGGTGATGCCATCGAGCACCAGCAGCAAGGGCGGTCCCTTGAGCTCGTCCAGCAATTCATCAAGCGAGCGCGCCTGTGCCACGGGCTCGACCAGTGCGGCCACGCCCTGGTGACCATGGCTGCCAGCCAGCTTGGACAGGCGCAGTCCATCGGCTTCGATCAGGCGCACGCCCGCCTCTTTGGCGCGGGCGATGAACTGGCGCATACGGGCATCACGCCGACTGGCCTCGAAATAGACTTCCACCACGGACGCGGGCGCCGTCTTCAGGCGAACCCCCACTGCATGGAAGCCAAAAAGTACTTTGTGTGTGGACATAAGCCCCGATTATCCTGCCTGCACAGCCTCCTGGGCCAGGTGATGCGCTAGCGTTTGTTCAACCAAAGCACCTGCGTGCAGCGTCAGGATCTTGTTGCAACGGCGAGCCAGGCCCATATCGTGGGTCACCAGCACCAGTGTGGTGCCGCTTTCCTGGTTGAGCTTGAACATCAAATCCGCCACGGCCTGACCTGTGGCATGGTCCAAACTGCCCGTGGGTTCATCGGCCAACAGCAGCTGTGGCCGCGTCACAAAGGCACGAGCCAGGGCTACACGTTGTTGCTCTCCACCACTGAGCAGGCGTGGTAAATGCGACAGTCGCTGGCCTAAACCCACATGCTCCAGCATTTGCCTGGCCCGATCCCGGGCATCTCGCTGTCCTGCCAGTTCCAGAGGCATCATCACGTTTTCAAGCGCTGTGTAGTGGGGCAAAAGTTGAAAGTTCTGGAACACAAAGCCCACATGGCGTGCGCGCAGCCGGGCGCGGTCGTCTTCGTTCAGGTTGAACAGGTCGGTTCCGGCCAATCGCACCTGCCCGCGGCTGGGCGTATCCAAGCCCGCCAGCAAGGCCAGCAATGTGCTCTTGCCGGAGCCCGAAGCCCCCACAATGGCGCAGCTTTGCCCTTGCGGGATTTCGAATGAAATATCGCGCAAAATCTCCAATTCACCACTGGAGTCCAGTACGGTTTTGCCAAGATGGCGAACGGACAAAATGGATTGCGACATGCCTGACCTCCTGATACAACGACGACACTTTAGCGCCTGTGCCCTGACCTTGGCTGCCAGCGGTTTTGTCCCCCTGCCCACCCTGGCCAGCAGCGCAGGCACGATATTGGTGCTGGGCGACTCCATCAGTGCCGAATACGGCTTGCCGCGCGGCGCAGGTTGGGTGACCCTGATGGAGCAACGTCTGACGAAAACCGCCTCGACTTGGGCGGTGGTCAACGCCAGCATCAGCGGCGACACGAGCGCTGGTGGCCGCAGCCGCCTGCCGCCGCTGCTTGCACAGCACCAACCCAAGGTGTTGATCATCGAATTGGGTGCCAATGATGCCTTGCGAGGCTTGTCCATGAACGCTACCCAGGACAATTTGCTGGCCATGACCCGCATGGCGCAAGCCCAGGGCACAAAGGTCTTGCTGCTGGGCATGCAAATGCCCCCTAACTATGGTCCGGTACTGATGAAGGCCTTTGAGCAGGTGTTTGTGAATGTAGCTCGCCAGACAAAAGCATTGCGGGTACCGTTTTTGCTCAAAGGCATCGCCGATGCACCAGAACCCTTTGCGTTGTTCCAGGACGACCGCATCCACCCTAACGCGAAGGCACAACCCATCATGCTGGACAATGTGTGGCCTGAACTGAAGAAATTGCTGAAATGAGTGTCCACCTGATCGATGCGCCCAGCGCCCTGCAACGATTGCAGACTTTTGACGCCATCCTGGACGCGCGCAGCGAGGGCGAATTCGCACTGGATCATCTGCCTGAGGCTCTCAACTGGCCCTCGCTCAACGATGAAGAACGCATCAAGGTCGGTACGCTTTACAAGCAAGTCAGCCCTTTTGAGGCTCAGAAAATTGGTGCAGCGCTGGTGGCGGCCAACATCTCTCGCCACATCCTGGCGCATGTGATGGACAAGCCCAGGAGCTGGAAGCCTCTGGTTTATTGCTGGCGGGGCGGCAAGCGCAGCAACTCGCTGGCGCTGATTCTGGGGCAAATCGGTTTTCAAGTGACCCTGATCGAAGGCGGCTACAAAGCCTTTCGCTCGGCCCTGGTGCAAGATATACCTAAACGCGTTGAGCCTTTGCAATGGCGCGTGTTGTGCGGACCTACAGGCTCCGGCAAGACCCGCTTGTTGCAGGCCCTGGCCTCACAAGGTGCGCAGGTGCTCGATCTGGAGGCCATTGCCAGTCATCGCGCCTCGGTCTTGGGCGTCATTCCTGGTCATCCCCAACCCACACAGAAGGCTTTTGAAACCCGGCTTTGGGATGCGCTTTGCCGCTTCGACCCGAAACGCCCGGTTTACGTGGAAGCCGAAAGTAAAAAAGTGGGTAATCTGACCCTGCCCGACAGCCTGATGGACGCCATGCGCCAAAGCCCCTGCGTTCGGCTGGAGTTGTCGGTGCCCCATCGCGTACAACTGTTGATGGAAGACTACGACTATTTCGTCAAAGACCCTGCGCTCTTTGGCGAACGCCTGGATCGCCTGATCGACCTCAAAGGTCGTGCGGTGGTGGAAGACTGGAAAAGCCGAGCCCATGCTGGACAGACCGCAGAGGTCGTGGCCGAGTTGCTGGAAATGCACTACGACCCGGGCTACGAAACCTCTACCGCTCGCAATTTCAGGCACTACGGCCAAGCTCGGCCACTGACGCTGTCAGGTCCATCGCCAGCAGAGATGGATGCAGCAGCAACGCAGCTGATGCGCGCAGAATCAGCTCAGGGCTGAAGCGGGGTCAGCCTCTTCCCACTGTACGCTGGCCCGGTATGCATGCCAGCTGGCATGTCCCAGCAAAGGCCCAACCACCATGATGGCGACTGACCATGGTGACCAAGGCGACAGGGACAGCACGACCATCAGTGAGATCAGTCCACCCCAGGTGATCATGGTCAGCGGGTTGCTGAAGACCACGCGCAAACTGGTGATGGCGGCAGAAATGGCGTCCGTATCACGATCCAGAATCATCGGGATGGACACGACAGCTGTGGAAAAAACCAAAGCTGCAAAAGCGCCACCTACAGCGGTGTAGACCAGGACAAACTCCAGATTCTCCGGGTTGAATATGGCTTCAATCACCCCGGTGGTCGAAGGCATCCCCGTATTGAAAAAGACGGCGAAAACCACCAGCGAGGCACGTCCCCACAAGAGCTCGATCACCATGAGTACCAGCACCAGCATGGCCATGCTGCGTAAATGGCTGTCCCAGCAGGTCAGTGACACCCCCAGATGGGGTTTAAGCCCTTGTTCGCGCCTGCGACTGACTTCGTACAAACCCATCGCCAGAAATGGACCCACCAAAAGGCACCCCGACACGATAGACAAGGTGTACTCAGGGTTGTGGCGAAACACCAGGGACAAAACCAGGGCCATGAACCAGAAGCAGACACCATACACCGCTGCGATCAACGGTTCGTGACGCATATCCTCCCATCCGCGCGCCAGCCAGACAAAGGGGTGATACATGTGCAGGCGGGTCATCCGCGCCTTGGGCCCAACCGGTGGCGGAGGGACATAAGGCGTCTCCATCACGGGCAAGTCTTCGATATGTTGGGGTTGTGTTTGTGGTTCCGTCATGCACTCACCTTGATGACTGTCTAGGCTAAGCCAGCACTGCCTGCGAGCCAACTGTGGAAAACCCGTGGGAGTACGCTCAATCGAGTTTGGACAAATGCCTGTTCAACGCATTTTCCAGGTCTTGCGTCAACGCCTGCACCGACTCCAGTCCTGTCGAAAAGCGAACAAGGTGTCCGTTTTGGAGGTGCGACTGTGACTGGCCTCGTAACGCTTTCAGTTCATAAGGCATGACCAGGCTGACGGGCCCACCCCAGCTGTAGCCGATTCGAAAACATTGCAGGTTGTCACAAAACGCATCAATCTGCACCGGGTCATAACGCGGATCAAGCAGCACACTGAATAAGCCGGCCGCCCTGCCCTGTGGTCCGCAAACCTCAAGCCAATGGGCGTGGCCCGGAGCCCCTTCAAAGGCTGGGTGCAGCAACTGGACACACTGCGGCTGGGCCTGCCACCAGCGGGCCAGAGCCCGAGCCGTGTCATCCTGCGATGCGTAACGAAGGCCAATGCTTGGCAGTGAGCGCAGCACTGCCTCCACATCATTGCCTCCCACCCCAAAGCCCAGACGCATGTGACACAACTTGATTTTCAGATGCAAGGACAGATCACGTGTCACGATGCTGCCCATCAACACATCGCCACCCCCACTAGGGTATTTAGTCAGCGCATGCACGCTGATGTCCACACCCAAGTTGCCGTCACCCAGCAAATCAAATGGCGCAAACGCCAGCCCTGCACCCCAGGTGTTGTCCAGCGCGCAGATCACGCCCTTGGCGCGACAAATACGGGCCAGTTCCGCCAAATCGGGAAACTCCATAGTCACCGACCCCGCGGCCTCCAGCCACACCAGGCGCGTGCGCTCAGAGATGCGTTCGGCCAGATCTGAGGGGTTCATGGGGTCATAAAAACTGTGTGCAATGCCCCAATGTGCCAACTCGCCTTCCGCCAAAGCTTTATTGGGTCCGTAGGCGTTGTCGGGGATCAGGACTTCGTCGCCAGTGTTGAGCAGTGCCAATGCAGTGGTTGCAATGGCAGCGAGGCCACTGGGCACAAGAATGCATTGCTCACCACCCTCTAGCGCACACAAGCGCTCTTCGAGCAAATACGTCGTGGGTGTGCCGTGCAGGCCGTAGGTGTAAGCGCTTTTGTTTTTCCACTCACGCGAGCGCATGTCCGCGACGGTCGGGAAATACACAGTGGAGGCTTTGAACACGCCAGGCTGTGGTGCCTCAAAACCATCAGGTGGCGTGTAGGGGTGGTGAATCAGGTGGGTCAGGTCGGGCTGTTTATCCATGCCTGCATGCTAGCCTGAAAATGAAAAAGCCCGGCACATTGGCCGGGCTTTACAGATGGAGTCGGAAGGAATCAGACTTTCCACTTTTCCAGCAGTTTTTCCGGTCGCATGTTGTCATACGGCTCGAAGGGCTGGTGAATCCAGGGGTTGGTCGGCAGGAAGTCCACCGAGTAGTCGGGCTGGAATGTCGACACACCCTTGGTCCAGATCACAGCGCTCTTGAGCTCGGTGATGGGCTGATAGTTGTTCTTGAGCTGCTCCACCACGGCGCGCAGCGTGTGGCCGGTGTCGGCCAGGTCGTCGACCAACAGCACCTTGCCAGCGATCTCGCCTTTGGGGGTGGTGATGTAGCGGGCGATGTCCAGATGGCCTTGCACGGTGCAGGCCTCGGCGCGGTAAGAGCTGGTGGACATGATGGCCAGCGGCACATCAAAAATGCGTGACAGGATGTCGCCGGGGCGCATGCCGCCACGGGCCAGGCACAGGATGGTGTCGAACTTCCAGCCAGATTGGTGGATTTTGATGGCCAGCTTTTCGATGAGGTTGTGATACTCGTCGTAGCTGACGTACAGGTGCTTGCCGTCTTCGGTCAACATGGTGGGGGCTCCGTTAAAAATCAGGGGGCTTGGAAAGGGTTTTGCATCAAGATCGTGTGGTCACGGTCCGGGCTGGTAGAGACCATGTGGATGGGCACGCCAGTGACGTCTTCGATGCGTTGCAGATATTGGCGTGCGTTGGCAGGCAGCTTGTCCAGCTCGGTCACACCCACGGTGGAGTCGCTCCAGCCGGGAATGGTTTCGTAGATGGGCTTGCAGCGGGCAATTTCGTCCGCGCCCATGGGCAGGATATCGATGGTTTCGCCGTCGAGCTCGTAGCCGGTGCAAAGCTTCAGTTCGCTCAGGCCATCGAGCACGTCCAGTTTGGTGATGCACAGGCCCGACAAGCCGTTCACTTGCGCACTGCGCTTGAGCAAAGCGGCATCAAACCAGCCGCAGCGGCGGGCGCGACCTGTGGTGGTGCCTTTTTCGGCTCCCACAGTGGCCATGTGCCAACCTGGGGTGCCTTCTTTTTCCCACTCGAGTTCGGTCGGGAATGGGCCGCCACCCACGCGGGTGCAATACGCCTTGGTGATACCCAACACATAGTGCAGCATGCCAGGGCCTACGCCCGAACCTGCAGCGGCATTGCCCGCCACACAGTTGCTGGACGTTACAAACGGATAGGTGCCATGATCAACGTCGAGCAAGGTGCCTTGTGCGCCTTCAAACAGCAAGTTGGCACCAGCCTTGTGGGCGTCGTTGAGTTCACGCGACACGTCAGCCACCATGGGCAACAGATGCTTGGCATAAGCCATGGCTTCGTTATAGACGGTGTCGAAGTCGATCGGAGCCGCGTGCAAGTGATTGACCAGCACATCGTTGTGCAGCGCCAGGTTCTCGCGCAGCTTGGTGGCGAAACGCTCGGGGTATTTCAGGTCCTGCACGCGCAGGGCGCGGCGGGCCACTTTGTCTTCATAAGCCGGGCCAATGCCGCGGCCGGTAGTGCCAATCTTGGCATTGCCTGCCTTCTCCTTGGCCGCTTCGCGGGCTTGGTCAAGCGCGACGTGGTACTGCAGGATCAAGGGACAAGCTTCACTCACGCGCAGACGAGAGCGGACTTCCACGCCAGCCTTTTCAAGACCAGCGATTTCTTCGAGCAGCTTGGACACCGAGAGCACCACACCATTGCCGATGTAGCACTTGACGCCAGCGCGCATGATGCCGCTGGGGATCAGGTGCAAGGCGGTCTTGACGCCATTGATCACCAGGGTGTGGCCGGCGTTATGGCCGCCTTGAAAACGCACCACGCCTGTGGCGGTTTCGGTGAGCCAGTCCACCAGTTTGCCTTTGCCCTCGTCACCCCACTGGGTACCGACGACCACCACATTGCGTCCTTGAATTTTGTTCATCTTCTGTCCAGAAATAGGCATTCACACAGCCTGCACGATCCAGTGGCCGGCAGCTTCAATCAGTTCTCGATCGCACTGAAATTCGTCGATCTCGCTCTCGTGACCAGGCATCACGCACACCACGGTCTCACCTCGGCTGCGCAAGCTGGCAATAGCCGCACGCAGCCCATCGTCATCGCTCCAAGGCGCACGGATGGCGGCCTTGAGTGCCAGAGCGGGCACGGCAGACACGAGTTGTTTGAGGTCCACGCTGAAGCCCACCGCCGGGCGCTCTCGCTCGACCCGGTGGCCAAACACGGCACCTACACCGTCATAGCGACCACCACGCGCCAGCGCATCGCTGGCCTGAGGGGCGTAAATCGCAAAGCGGATACCGCTGTAGTAGGCATAGCCACGGGTGTCGGCCAGGTCAAAACTGACTGTCGCGTCTCCTGCCCGGCTGGCCAACCAGCGAAGTTGCTCCAAAGCGATCTGAATTTCAGGCCACTGCGGCAACTCCTGGGTGGCACGATCGAGCACCGTGACATCGCCGTAAAGCTGAGGCAAAGCCTGCAGTGCTGTAGCAATCACAGGCTGAAAACCGGTTGTCAGGGCTTGCAGGGCACTGCTGTCCTTGACGGACAAGGCCTGCTGAATGGCGTGACGCTGCTCCGGGCTGGCTTGCTGACGATCGAGCAAGGCCGAAACGATGCGGGCATCGGCCAGATCCACCTGTAGTTTTTGAACGCGCGCAGCGCGCAGACAGGCCTGTGCGAGCTCCAGCACCTCCAGATCAGCCTCCATGCCCCTGTGGCCGTAAATCTCGGCCCCCAGCTGCAGCGGCTCGCGCGTGGCATGTGGACGGTCAGGGCGGGTGTGCAACACCGGTCCGCAATAGCACAAGCGGGTAACGGCACTGCGCCCGAGCAAATGGGCGTCGATACGAGCGACCTGAGGCGTGGTGTCGGCACGCAGACCCAAGGTACGCCCGGAGAGCTGGTCGACCAGTTTGAAGGTTTGTAAATCCAGCGCCTCACCCGTGCCCGTCAGCAGGGATTCAATGTGCTCAAGAAGCGGTGGCATCACCAGCTCGTAGCCGTAGCTGCGGGCGGTGTCGAGCAATTCACGTCGGAGTTCTTCGATGTGGCGGGCCTCGGAGGGCAGCACATCGGCGATGTGATCCGGTAGGACCCAAGCAGACATTGCAGTATTCGGGGGCTGTTAAAAACGTGATTTTACCGGCATTGTGTGGTCATTTAATCCAACCACCACAAGCCGATCAGCCCTAGCAGCACACTGATGAGTCCAAAAAACCGGATTTGCCCATCCTGCATCAGCAATATTTGCCGAAACATCTCGCGCCAGCGCCCTGGCGCGATCATGGGCAAAAGCCCCTCGATGACCAGCACCAGGGCCAGCGCTGTCATCCAGGAAGAGGCTTCAGGCATCACTTGCGCGCAGGTGCTGCACTTGCGCCTGAGCGCATGGCTTTGAAGAATTCGGAGCTGGAGGGATCAAGCACCATCACATCAGACTTCTTGGCCAGGCTGGCCTTGTAGGCTTCCAGGCTGCGATAAAACTGTGCAAATTGGGGATCACGACCAAAGGCTTCGCTGTAAATGCGCGCAGCCTGAGCATCACCCTCACCCTTGATTTTTTGCGCATCACGGTAAGCATTGGCCACCGTCACCTCACGCTGGCGATCGGCGTCTGCACGAATTTTTTCGCCTTCAGCTGCGCCGGTGGAACGCAACTCATTGGCCACGCGCTTGCGTTCGGCTTCCATGCGGCGGTAAACCGATTCGGTAATCGTGTCTGCATAGTCGGCACGCGTGACGCGCACATCAATGATGTCCACACCCCATGGTTTGGCACCTTTGACCACGTCCAGCACTTCTTTCTTGACGTCGTTCATGAGGACCTCACGCTTGGTTGAGAGCAAGTCCTTGACCGTGCGCTTGTTGATCTCTTCCTGGAATGCGTTACGCACCACACGGTTGAGCTGGCTGGCACCGGCTTTTTCGTCCAAACCCACGTTGCGGATGTAAGCACCGGGATCAGTGATGCGCCAGCGAACATACCAATCCACCACCACGCGTTGTTTTTCCGCTGTGAGCATGGGCTCGGTATCCACACTGTCGAGTGTGAGCAGACGTTTGTCGATGTAGTTGACGTTTTGAAGCGGTGGAGGCAGCTTGAAATGCAGGCCAGGCTCCGTGATGACGCTCTTGATCTGACCCAGGGCGTAAACCACGCCAAACTGACGTTGATCGACCACAAAGACCATGGAAGACAGGATCAACAGGCCCAGCAGGAGAGAAGAAACAAAAAGTCCAAGTCGATTCATGATGTCATTTCTCCTCAACGCACGTCACGCGAGCGGGCGTTATCGCGAGAGCGCGTGTCGCTGCTCATGGCGGGCGGTATCTCCACCGGGGCTACTGGTGCTGGCGCAGCAGTAGCAGCAGTGCCATTGACGGGGGCACCCGTGCTGACTTGCTGCATGATCTTGTCCAGCGGCAGGTACAGCAGGTTGGAGCCTTGTTTGCTGTCGACAACCACCTTGCTCACGCTGCTGTAAATTTGCTGCATGGTGTCGATGTACATGCGGTCGCGGGTGACCTGAGGCGCCTTTTGGTACTCGGGCAAGATGGTCTTGAAGCGCTGTGCATCGCCTTCAGCCTGAGCCACGATGCGTTGTTTATAGGCTTCAGCCTCTTCTTTCAAACGTGAGGCGGTACCTGTGGCTCGCGGCACCACGTCGTTGGCGTAGGCTTCGGCTTCGTTCTTGGCGCGTTCGCGCTCCTGGCCCGCTTTGAGCACATCGTCGAAGGAAGCCTGCACCTGCTCGGGCGGGCGTACGCCGCCTTGTTGCAGGTTGATGCCCACGATTTCAATGCCGACGTTATAACGGTCCAGAATGGTTTGCATCAGTTCGCGAACACGCGGACCAATCTGGTCACGCTCTTCGGCCAGAGCCGAATCCATTTTCATTTTGCCCACCACTTCGCGCACCGCGGTTTCGGCGGCCTGCACAACAGCCTCTGTGGGATTTTTGCTTTCAAACAAGTACGCACGGGCGTCACTGAGGCGGTACTGAACGGCAAACTTGATTTCGACAATGTTCTCGTCCTCGGTCAACATGGCCGAGTCGCGAAGACCTGTGGCCTTGATCACATTGTCACGGCCAATATCGATCGAGCGAATTTGCGACACATAAACCAGCTCGTGGCGCTGGATCGGGTAAGGCAAGCGCCAGTTGATGCCAGCACCCACAGTCGAGCTGTACTTGCCGAATTGGGTGATCACCGCTTGCTGGCCTTCCTGAACGATGAAAAAGCCGGTCCCCAGCCACACCAGGACGCCAGCTCCCACCAGAACGCCGGCACCAATATTGCGCATGAAGGCGGGTATCTGCGGGCCCTGTCCACCTCCACCAAAATTTCCATTGCCAGAGCCACGTGAACCGCCCCCTGCGCCCTTGTTGCCAAACACCTGGCCCAGCTTGCGGTTGAAGTCGCGCCAGAGTTCATCCAGATCAGGGGGGCCCTGGTTTGCGCCGCCCTGCCCTGTAGTGGGTCGCTGGGGGGACTGAGACGGTTGGGGTTGCTGCGGCTTGTCCGAAGGCTCCTGGCCATTGTCTTGTGGCCCGGAATCTCCTGCCTGACGAGGCGAATCCTCGTCGGAGCGCCCCCAACGCGGGTCATTCAAGTTGTAAACAGCCTGGGCTTGCTTGGGCAGCCAAGGCCAACGCAGTGCATTTTTTTTCATGGTCATGACCTCATTGTGCCCAAAGTCAAGTTCAAACTCTGAATTCATCCCCTGATGACCCGGGTAAATCACGGGGATCGTGTGCGTGATCGTCCAAGGCTGATGATTCGGTCCGTGCACGCTCAGCCAGCACTTGACGCAGCAAAGGCAAGCCCTGACCGCTTTGAGCGCTGACAAAAACACGCTCCAGCTGACGTCCATCCACTTCGTAATGGTCACGATCAGCATGAGGTTCGCTGCCCTCGGGCAAGGCATCGCATTTGTTGAACACCAGCAGCTGGGGGACGTCATGTGCACCAATTTCATGCAACACGCGTTGTACTTCCTGCAACTGTTCGGGCCAATTGGGGTTGGCCGCGTCCACCACGTGCAGCAGCAAGTCTGCATCTGCGGCCTCCTGCAAGGTGGCCTCAAAGGCCTCCACCAGACCGTGGGGCAAGTCTCGAATAAAACCCACCGTGTCGGACAAGGACACAGAGCGGCCCGCCTCACCCAGGTACAGCTGACGCGTGGTGGTGTCCAAGGTAGCAAACAGCTGGTCAGCCGCATAGGCGCGGGCCTTGACCAGGGCATTGAACAAGGTCGATTTTCCCGCGTTGGTGTAACCCACCAGGGAGATCATGAAGGCCTGCCTGCGCTCGCGCTGGCGGCGTTGCGTGTGGCGCTGTTTCTTGACTTTGGCCAAACGCTCTTTGGTGCGCTTGATGGCCTCGCCGATCATGCGGCGGTCCAGCTCGATCTGGGTTTCACCTGGGCCTCCGCGCAGACCGATACCGCCCGTTTGGCGCTCAAGGTGGGTCCAGCGGCGCACCAGCCGGGTGCTCAGGTATTGCAGGCGAGCCAACTCGACCTGGAGTTTGCCTTCATGACTGCGTGCACGCTGAGCGAAGAT
Source organism: Limnohabitans sp. (assembly GCF_038134685.1). Taxonomy (GTDB): domain Bacteria; phylum Pseudomonadota; class Gammaproteobacteria; order Burkholderiales; family Burkholderiaceae_C; genus Limnohabitans_A. The sequence continues at coordinate 21,953 of NZ_JAYPVP010000013.1, forward strand.
TTCCAGAATCAGCAAAGTACGGTCATTGACCGCCAGCCCCATGTGGCGTTCCAGGTTGCGCTGCTGCGCGGGGCTCAGGGACTGGTCGAAGAGCACCTCACTGGCGCCGTGCATCAAGGCCAGCTCCTTGATTTCATCTGCCTTGCCCGACCCCACAAACAAGGCCGGGTCTGGCGCACGGCGTTTGCAGGTGATGTGTGCTACGGGCTGCAGGCCCGCCGTTTGCGCCAACTGCGAGAGTTCGGCCAACTCGCCATCAAAATGGGGAAGCCCAAAGTCAACGCCGACCAGGATGGTCGGCGCTGCAGACGGTGAAGAAGACACGGAGGTCAATGCCTTGGGCGTCCTCAGGCTTGCTCGGGGACGTCATCACCCGCAGCCAGGTTCACGGCGCGACCGGGAACGATGGTGGAGATGGCGTGCTTGTAGACCATCTGGGTCACCGTGTTGCGCAGCAACACCACGTATTGGTCAAAAGATTCGATCTGGCCTTGCAGCTTGATGCCGTTGACCAGGTAGATGGAGACCGGCACATGCTCGCGGCGCAGGGCGTTGAGGAAGGGGTCTTGCAGAAGTTGGCCTTTGTTGCTCACGATATTCTCCGTGTTCCGAAATGGTTAAGGAGCCCCGACCTTACCACACACCTTGTGCGACTCAGCCCGAGGCAAACATCAATCCTTGTCAGCGTAAGGATTGTCAGAAGTTTTCATCTCGATGCGCAGCGGGGTGCCCACCAGATTAAAGGCTTTGCGGAAACGCCCTTCCAGGAAGCGTTTGTAGGCTTCGGTCACGTGCTCGAGCGAGTTGCCGTGGATCACAATGACCGGCGGGTTCATGCCGCCTTGGTGCGCATAGCGCAGCTTGGGACGGAACATGCCCGTCTTCTTGGGCGTTTGGTATTGCACAGCTTCCAGCAACAAGCGCGTCAGCACAGGGGTGGTCATCTTGCACGTGGCCGCTTTATGCGCCTGGGCAATGGAAGTCCACAAGGGGCCCAGGCCCTGACGCTTCTTGGCCGAAATGAAATGCAGGTTGGCAAACTTGAGGAAGCCCAGGCGCGTTTCAATCGAGCGCTGCACCAGCTGGCGCTGGTATTCGTCCACCGCATCCCACTTGTTCACGGCCAGGACCACGGCACGGCCACTGTCGAGCACAAAACCGGCAATGTGCGCATCCTGGTCGGTCACGCCTTGGGTGGCGTCGATCAACAGCAAAACCACGTTGGCGTTTTCAATCGCCTGCAAGGTTTTGACCACCGAGAATTTTTCGATAGCTTCAAACACTTTGCCCTTGCGGCGCAGACCGGCGGTGTCAATCAGTTCGAATTTTTGGCCATTGCGTTCAAAAGGCACGGAAATCGCGTCGCGGGTGGTGCCAGGCATGTCAAAGGCCACCAGACGCTCCTCGCCCAGCCAGGTGTTGATCAAGGTCGATTTGCCTGCGTTGGGCCGACCGGCCACCGCCAGCTTGATGACCGAGGTATCTTCTTCGACCTCTTCGTCCTCTTGCGGCAGATCCAGCTGGTCCAGCGCGTGTTCCAGTAAGCTCCGTATTCCTTGACCGTGTGCCGCAGAGACAGGAATCACTTCACCCAGGCCGAGCTCATAAAACTCGACCAGCTGCACGCCTTCTTTCATGCCTTCGGCTTTGTTGGCCACCAGCAAGCACGGCTTGCCAATGCGACGCAGGTAGTTGGCAATGTCATGGTCTTGGGCGGACAAACCCAGACGGGCATCCACCACAAAAATCACCACGTCGGCTTCAGCCACCGCTTGCTGCGTCTGGCGTGCCATTTCCTTGTAGATGCCACTACTGGCATCGGGCTCGAATCCACCGGTGTCAATGACGATGTATTCGCGCCTGCCCAGGCGACCCTGTCCATAGTGGCGGTCTCGCGTGAGGCCTGCAAAATCAGCCACGATGGCATCCCGGCTCTTGGTGAGACGGTTGAACATCGTGGATTTGCCCACATTGGGGCGGCCCACCAGGGCCAAAACGGGTTTCACTTATTGTTTCCGATCATTGGGCGTTGAACGCCCGCACCTGACCCTGGCGCGTTACCACTACCAGGGTTTGACCCACCACCACGGGGGCCATGGCAATGGCTGAACCGTCCGTGCTCAGACGTTGCAGCACGTGTCCATCCTTGCGCGAGAGAAAGTGCACATAGCCTTGAGCGTCTCCCACGACCACTGAGCGGCCCAACACCAGAGGCGCTGTCAGACCTCGAAAACGCAGGCCTTCGTGGGTCCAGGTCGGCTGACCATCGGCGCGTGCCAACGCTTGTACCTTGTCGTCACCTTCGACGGCAAATACCTGGGTATCGTCCATGCCCAGACCTTGGTGGCCCTGCATTGGCTTGCTCCACAGGGGGCGGGCCGTCGCGGTATCCACGCATGCCACAGCCGATTGGAAGGCTCGGACGCAGACCGTCTGACCATCTCGTGCGGGCGGGTTGACCAGGTCCACCAGTCGCTCCACCTCATTGGTACCGCGCATGGAGCCCACAGCCACTTCCCACTGCACACGGCCTTGATCCGGGTCGATCGCCACCATGCGACCACCCAAGCCAGCAATCAAGGTATTGCCCACAGCCATCAACAATCCCGCTTGACGCAGCACCAGTGCGTCCGAGCCGCGGTGCTCGTAACGCCAAAGCTCCCGCCCCGAGGCACCATCAAGCGCTGTCACAGCGCGATCCGATGTCATCACAAACACGCGGCCGCCAGCCACCAAAGGTGCCGTCAGCGTGGATGCGGGCAGAGCATGCTTCCACAGCACCTTGCCAGCCTCCAGTGCCAGCACTTCGTTGCGGACGTTGACCGCCGCAAAGCGTTGACCGTCACCCCCCAACCCGGCCTGGACAGGCGCATCCAGTTGAACTTGCCAGAGCACTTGTCCTTTGTCGCCGTCAAGCAGCACCACGCGGCCGGCGCTTGAAGTCAGTGCCACGCGGTTGCTGTGCACCGAGGCGGCCAAGGGCCCTGCGATCTCACCCAAACTCAAAGACCAGCTTGGCGCAATGGCAAATTCGGCTTTGAAGGTCGACAGCGCTGTCGGCTCAGGCTTGGATGGCGTGCTCGAGCACGCCACCAGGCCTGCACAGGCCACAGTCAGCGCGGACAGGATCAAACGTTGTTTCACGATTTCCCCCCTTCGGTGGCCGCCGGCTCGGCGCCCAAGGCATTGAGTTTGGCCTGCAGCAGACGACGATACTGCGTGTTTTGCGGCAATTGGGTCCACGCTTTTTGATAGGCAGCCACGGCCTCGACTTGCTTACCCTGCAGTTGCAGGACATCGCCTTGCATGTCCGCGGCCAGACCTTGCATGGCCTGACTCACGCCCTTGAGCTGCTCCAAGGCTTGGTCGTATTGCTTGTCCTGCATGGCTTGGCTGGCCAGGCGCAGGCGTGCCACATCAGCGTAGACGGGATCAGACGCTTTTTGCACCAGCCAAGCCCACGCCGCTTTGGCTTCAGCGGTTTTGCCTTGTTCGGCAAAAGCTTTGGCCACCAGCTGGGTCGCCTGCTGCGCTTGCATGCTGCTGGCAAAACGCTCTTGCATATCGGTCATGCTGCGCTGCATGCGTTGAACATCGCGGGAAGAAACAGATCGCTCCACCTCGTCATACAAGGCTGCCGCCTGTGTAGCCTGATGACGTTGCCAGTATTGCCAGCCATTCCACGCTGCATAGGCACCCAAAACCACAATCAGCACCCAGCTGATCAAGTTGCCGTAGGTGTTCCAGAAATGCTTGAGCTCTGCAAGCTGTTCTTGTTCTTCAAGATCGAGATGCGATGCCATGTGTAGGTATTCCTGTCAGTTTCAGAGCAATATCAAAGAGATTTTAGGCTCGCAGCCCATTCAGGCACATGATCCAGGCGCTCGGTGCGCTGGGCGCCTTGCCCGTCGCGCAGCGACTTGACCGTGACCTCGCCACGGGCGAGTTCGTCGCCGCCAAAGATCAGGCCAAAAGCCGCGCCACTGGCGTCGGCCTTCTTGAACTGGCTCTTCATGGAGCCCATGCCCTCGCCCGTGCCTGCATGCATCTGGGCCGACACGCCCGCCGCGCGCAGCACCTGCAAGGTCTTGATGGCCACCGGTAAGGCCGCTGTATCGGGAATGATGGCGTAGACATCCGGAGCCGGGGCGGCCAATGCCTCGCCTTGTTCTTTCACAAGTTCCAGCACGCGTTCCACGCCCAGCGCCCAGCCCACGGCCGGGGCCGGTTTGCCACCCACCTGCTCTACAAGATAGTCGTAACGGCCACCGCCGCAAATCGTGCCTTGCGAGCCCAGGCTTTCGGTGATGAACTCGAACACCGTGAGGTTGTAGTAGTCCATGCCGCGCACCAGGCGCGGGTTGATGCGATACGCGATGTCGTTGGCGTCCAGAATCGCCTTGACCGCGTTGAAGTGCGCCAGTGACGCCTCACCCAGAAAGTCGAGCAGCTTGGGGGCGGATTCGACCACCGGGGCCATGGCCGGGTTCTTGGTGTCCAGAATGCGCAGCGGGTTGCTGTGCAGGCGGCGTTTGGCGTCTTCGTCCAGCAGCTCGGCGTGCTGCTCGAAGTGCGCGATCAGCGCGGTGCGGTGGGCCTTGCGCTCGTCGGGCTGGCCCAGGCTGTTGAGCTCCAGGCGCACATCTTTCAGGCCCAGTTCTTTCCAGAGGTCGCTCGCCAGCAGGATCAGCTCGGCGTCCACCTCGGGGCCACCAAAGCCCAGCACCTCGGCACCGATCTGGTGGAACTGGCGGTAGCGGCCGCGCTGCGGGCGCTCGTGGCGGAACATCGGGCCCATGTAGTACAGGCGCTTGCCGCCTTCGTAGAGCAGGTTGTGCTCGACCACGGCGCGCACGAGCCCTGCCGTACCTTCGGGGCGCAGGGTGAGTTGCTCGCCGTTCAAGCGGTCTTCAAAGGAGTACATCTCCTTTTCGACGATGTCGGTCACCTCGCCCAGACCACGCACGAACAGGGCCGTGGGTTCGACGATGGGCAGGCGCACGTTGCGGTAGGCGTAACGGGCCATCAGGCCACGCACCTGCGCTTCGAGCCACTCCCACTGCGCCGAATCCGGCGGCAGGATGTCGTTCATGCCCTTGACGCCCACCAGCTTCTGGGCCTTGGGCTGTTTTGCGGTTTGTTCTGTCATGGATGCAGGTCAGGCTTTGGCCGTGCCAAAGCGGTTCTCAATGTAGTCTTCGACGATGCGCTGGAATTCCTGGGCAATGCCCTCCCCGCGCAACGTCATGCGTTTTTCGCCGTCGATGAACACCGGGGCGGCAGGCGCCTCGCCGGTGCCCGGCAGGCTGATGCCGATGTCGGCGTGCTTGCTCTCGCCAGGGCCGTTGACGATGCAGCCCATCACGGCCACTTTCATGCTTTCAACGCCAGGGTACTTGCCGCGCCAGACCGGCATCTGGGCACGCAGGAAATCGTCGATCTGCTTGGCCAGTTCCTGAAAGGTGGTGCTGGTCGTGCGACCACAACCCGGGCAGGCGGTGACGCTGGGCACGAACACGCGCAGACCCAAGGACTGCAGGATCTCGGAGGCGATCACCACCTCTTGTGTGCGCGATTCGCCTGGCTGCGGGGTGAGCGAGACGCGGATGGTGTCGCCGATGCCTTCCTGCAGCAGGACGGACAGCGCGGCAGCCGAGGCAACCGTACCCTTGGTGCCCATACCCGCTTCGGTCAGGCCCAAGTGCAGCGGGTAGTCGCAGCGGCGGGCCAGCTCTCGGTACACCGCAATCAAATCCTGGACGCCCGAAACCTTGCACGACAGCGCGATCTGCGCACCGTCCATGCCCATGGCTTCTGCGCGCTGGGCGGAACCGATGGCCGACTGGATCAGGGCTTCGTACATGACCTGGCGGCCCTCGAAAGGCTGGGCGCGGCGGCTGTTGATGTCCATCAGTTCGGCCAGCAGTTCCTGGTCCAGGCTGCCCCAGTTCACGCCGATGCGGATGGGTTTGTTGAATTTTTGCGCCACCTCGATCATCTGACCGAACTGCACATCGCGCTTGTCGCCCTTGCCAACGTTGCCGGGGTTGATGCGGTACTTGGACAGGGTCTCGGCGCAGGCCGGGTACTCGGTCAACAAGCGGTGGCCGTTGTAGTGGAAATCGCCGATCAGCGGCACGTCGATGCCCATCTTGTCGAGCTGCTCGCGGATGTGCGGCACGGCCTGCGCGGCTTCGGGCGTGTTGACGGTGATGCGTACCATCTCTGAACCCGCCAGCGCCAGCTCCTTGACCTGGATGGCGGTGCCGATCACGTCCACCGTGTCGGTGTTGGTCATGGACTGCACGCGCACCGGTGCGCCGCCGCCCACGGTGACGACACGGTTGCCCCAGACCACACTGGATTGACGGCTGTGACGAACCCTGGGTTGCGACAAGGCAATGGCTTGATCTGACGCGCTCATTGCTGACTCTTGCTCTCTGCGGGGAAGGCTGCCGGCACGGCAGGCAATGTGACTGTCAAAGGCGGGACTGCTGGAGCCTGCGCATTCGCGGGCGTTTGAGCGGCGGCTGCATCAGTCGTGGTGACGGTTGTGGGCTCAGCCGCTGCAGGAGCGGGCATCACGGCGGGTGGCAAAACATCGGCCACTTCGCTTTCATCTGTCGAGCTCTGGTGCCACAGACTGTAGGCACCACCCACCAACATCAATGCCAGCACCAAGGCAGCCCATTTGCCCCAAGCAAAACTGCGTCCATGAAACAAACCACCCAGTTGAGGCCCATCGGCCTCACCCAGGCTGTCTTTTTCCGGGCCCAGGCGGGTGATATTGCCCGGCAACAAGTCCAGAGCCGGCTGCGGGTCAACACCTACATGTCTGCAAATGGCCACAGTCAAGCTGCGTACAAAGGCCGTCCCCATGAGTTGATCGTGCTGGTCAGCCTCCAGTGCCTGAAGCTGGCGCACCGGCACTTTGACCAGCGCCGACAACACGCCAAGGTCCATGCCAGCGCGTTCACGCGCCTGGCGCAACCACTGGCCTGCGCTCAGGGATACGGCTGGCGCTGAACTCGCGGCTTCGTAAGTTGTATGTTGTTCGTCCATGCGACTCATTGTGAATGATCTTTGGCCAAGGCCGAAGAAGACAAAGGCGAAAAGCGGATCACCTGTTCTTGGGCCTGGCGTTGGGAGCTCATGCGCTCCTGTACACGCGTGCGATCGCGAACATCGCCGGCCAGCTGACCGCAGGCTGCGTCAATATCGTCACCACGGGTCTTGCGGACTGTGGTCACGATACCAGCCTCCAGGAGCAGCTTTGCAAATGCCTGTACACGTGGCTGCGACGAGCGTTGAAGCCCTGACGCAGGAAAAGGATTGAAAGGAATCAGGTTGAATTTGCAGCGCAAGCCCTGCCTGCCATGGCGCTGGACCAGATCAATGAGCTGACGGGCATGCTCGGGCTGATCGTTCACACCATCGAGCATGCAGTATTCAAAAGTGATGAAGTCGCGCGGAGCGTGGGCCAGGTAGCGCTCGCAGGCCTGCAGCAACTCATCAAGCGGGTACTTGCGGTTGAGTGGCACCAGCACATCTCGCAAGGCATCGTTGGGCGCGTGCAAGGACACGGCCAGCGCCACAGGGCAATCCTGTGCCAAGCGGTCGATCATGGGCACCACACCCGAGGTCGACACCGTGACGCGGCGACGCGACAGGCCATAGCCGTGGTCGTCCAACATGGCCTTGAGGGCCGGAATCAGCGCTGAATAATTTTGCAGGGGCTCACCCATGCCCATCATCACCACGTTGGAGATGACGCGTTCTTCCGTGTTCAGGTGCTTGCGCAGAAAGTGTTCAGCAAACCACAGCTGCGCCAGGATCTCGGCCGTGGAGAGGTTACGGCTAAAGCCTTGGTGGCCTGTGGAGCAAAAGCGGCAACCCACAGCGCAACCGGCTTGGGAGGACACGCACAGCGTACCCCGGTCGTCTTCAGGAATGAACACCGACTCGACGGCATTGCCGTCCCCCACATCGAACAACCATTTGATGGTGCCGTCCTGAGACATGTGCTGTGAAAGCACAGGCAACGCGGCAATGTGGGCGGTGGTTTTGAGTTTTTCGCGCAGGGACTTGGCCAGATCGCTCATCTGGTCAAAATCGCTGGCGCCTCGCTGGTGAATCCAGCGGAACAATTGCGTGGCCCGGAAGCGTTTTTCTCCCAGGCCCTCGCAAAAAACGGCCAGACCTTCCAGATCGAATTCGAGAAGGTTGGCCGTCATAGGGCTACAGCGTCGCGAAATCGCGACAGGCTCAGCGGGAGTAAACGTTCATGCCGGGGAAGAAGAAGGCAACTTCCACAGCAGCGGTTTCGGGGGCGTCGGAGCCGTGCACGGCGTTGGCATCGATGCTGTCAGCGAAGTCAGCGCGAATGGTGCCAGGCGCGGCTTTCTTGGGGTCGGTAGCGCCCATCAGGTCGCGGTTTTTACCAATGGCGCCTTCGCCCTCCAGAGCCTGGATCATGACGGGGCCGGAGACCATGAAGTCCACCAGGTCCTTGAAGAAAGGACGCTCTTTGTGCACGGCGTAGAACTGCTCGGCTTCGCCGCGCGACAGGTGAGCCATCTTGGCAGCCACAACCTTCAGGCCAGCAGCTTCAAAGCGGGCGTAGATCTGGCCGATGACGTTTTTGGCCACTGCGTCGGGCTTGATGATGGAGAGGGTGCGTTCGATTGCCATGATGATTTCCTGATGATGGATAAAAGTGAAAGGTTTGCCGTTCAGCAAAGCTCTCTATTTTAACCCGACAGACAACGGCTGCCGAGCGAAAAAGGGTTTCAACGTCCCCCGCGGCGTGCTTTGTTGGGGCGCGCGCCCTGGCGGTGGCGCTGCAGGCTGTCTGCGCCAATATAGCCCTGCGAAGTTTGCATCGGGTCGGGTTGCGCGCGGCGACCGCCCTGCCCCCCAGCCTTGTTGCCTTGTTTGCCGCCACGGGGACCCGTGGGTTTGCGCTCTGCCTGCGGCAGGGCCGTACCGGGTGTGCCCGCAAACATGCCACGTGGCCCGCCCTGGCGCGAACCGCTGCGGCGACGCGCAGGCGTTGCCGCCCCATCACGCTCCACACGCGGCTGCTCGGGTGTGCCCGAGGCTTTCATCAGGGCGCGGATGTCGGCCTCATCGAGCTCGATCCAGCCACCACGACGCAAGCCGTGGGGCAAGACCATGGCACCATAACGCACACGAATCAGGCGGCTGACGGCGTGGCCCACGGCCTCCATCATGCGGCGCACTTCCCGGTTGCGGCCTTCGGAAATCGTGACCCGGTACCAGCAGTTAGCCCCCTCGCCCCCGCCGTCCTCGATGCTGCTGAACTGGGCCATCCCATCGTCGAGCTGCACGCCTTCGAGCAGGCGGGCTTTTTCGTCGTTGCTGAGCGCACCGAGCACGCGCACGGCATATTCGCGCTCCAGGCCAAAACGGGGGTGCATCAGTCGATTGGCCAGCTCGCCCGAACTGGTGAACAGCAAGAGACCTTCGGTATTCAAATCCAGACGGCCCACCGACTGCCACTTGCCTTGCTGCAAACGGGGCAGCTTGCGAAACACGCTAGGGCGGTTTTGCGGGTCGTCGTGCGAGACGATCTCGCCCGCAGGCTTGTGGTATGCAATCACGCGAGCAGGCGGCGGCGCAATGCGCACGCGAATGGGTTTGCCGTTGACCTTGATGAGGTCGCCGTACTGGATGCGCTGGCCCACGTGTGCGGGCTCGTTGTTGACAGAGATACGCCCCTGCAAGATCAGCTCTTCCATTTCCAGGCGTGAGCCCATGCCAGCTTGTGCAAGCACTTTGTGCAACTTGGGTGAATCCACTTGCGGGGCCAGTACGCGCTTGCCCACGATCTCGGCGGGAGCCTCGGATTCTTGCTCCTGGTCAAACTGGCCAGAGACCACTTCGGCCAGATCCACGGCCTGGTAGCCACCTTCGGGTTTAGTGGTACTCATGAAGTTGCATCCTGTGTGTTGGGGGGCTCAGCGGTATCCGACATCTCGGGCTGATCTAGCTGCACCTGTTCAATCGCCTCTTCCAGAGACAGCGCCGGTTGCAGCGGCAATTGGTCATCCTGTGCGGCCACCAGACCCGCGAATGCATCGGCCTGGTCCTGCATTTGGCCCAGCATGGGCAGCTGATCGAGCGAGGACAAACCAAGATCGTCCAGAAACTGGCGGGTGGTGGCATACAGACCTGGGCGACCCACGGTCTCGCGGTGACCAATCACCTCAACCCAACCGCGGTCTTCAAGCTGCTTGATGACCTGTGTGTTGATCGTCACGCCGCGAATGTCTTCCATATCACCGCGGGTCACGGGCTGGCGGTAGGCGATGATGGCCAGGGTCTCCAGTGCGGCGCGAGTGTACTTCGGAGGCTTTTCCGGGTGCAGGCGATCCAGGTACTCACGCATCTGGGGTTTGCTTTGAAAGCGCCAGCCGCTGGCGACTGCGACCAGTTCCAGTCCGCGCTCAGACCATTCCTGCTGGAGGGACATCAGCATCGAGCGAAGGGTATCGGCCCCTAGTTCGTCAGCAAACAGGGTTCGCATGTCCCGCAGGGTCAAGGGCATGCTCGAGCACAGCAAGGCTGTTTCGAGGATGCGTTTGGCTTGCACCGTGTTCATGTTGGTTCATCCGGACAAAAGGCCTTGATGAGGCCATTGAAAAAGTCGTCACGGCAAGGATGGCGCAGGGCTTGCGCGATCGGGGCCGCAGGGTTCATTCACCTCAGGGCCGGCGTGTGGGGTCAATTGTAACGAAGTCCCAACATCTGCAAGGCTTGCTCAATATCGGCGGGGGCAGCTGCCTCAAAGGCCAGCTCCTGAGCCGTGATCGGATGGGCAAAGGCCAATTTCCAGGCATGCAGGGCCTGCCGCTGCAAGCCAGCCGCAGGCACGCCCCCATACAAAGCGTCCGCCACCAGGGGATGCCCCAGATGGGCCATGTGCACCCGAATCTGGTGGGTACGGCCGGTGTGCAAGCTGCACAGCACCAGGCAATAGCTGTCGTTTTGGTCCAGGCAACGAAGGGTGGTACGCGCCTCCTTGCCCGACTGGCGTTGCAGATCCACGGCGGCCATGCGCAATCGGTTTTGCGGATCGCGACCAATGCCCACCGTCACCTCGCGCTCCGTCACACTACCCCAGCGTCCCTGACCGATGGCCAGGTATTGGCGTTTGACCTCACGGGCAGCAATAAGCTGGACCAGCGCGTCCATAGCTTGGCGCGTGCGCGCCACCACCATCAGGCCGCTGGTGTCTTTGTCCAGCCGATGAACAATGCCTGCACGCGGCAGTGTGCTGGCCGAGCTGTCCAGCGCCAGCAAACCGTTGAGCAACGTGCCTCGCCAGTTGCCCGGCGCCGGGTGCACCACCAAACCGGCTGGTTTGTGGATCACGCGCAGGTGTTCGTCTTCAAACACCACCTGCAAATCCATGGGCTCGGGCACAAAAGCCCGGGACTGGGGAGTAGGCCGCATGACCAGCCGCAAGCGCTGGCCCATGCGCACCTTGACCGATGCCTTGGTCTGGACCTGCGCATCCACACTCAAATCGCCCTGCGCAATAAGCTGCTGCAGATAACTGCGCGAGAACTCGGGCACCCCTTCGGCCAGCGCTTTGTCCAGGCGCAAGCCGTGAAGGCTGGCGTCCACCCGCAGCTCTCGGATTTCACTGTCTGCGGGGAGGTCTTCTTCGTCCTGAACAACGGGGGCGGTCGATATAATCAATTGGAGTAACGCTTCTTGTAAGGCCTGTGATGCAACGCTCCCGATTATCCGTGCTTGGCACCAGTTCCCTCCTGGCTTTGAGCCTGACCTTGGGTGCCTGCTCGAGCACCCCCAAGGACATCACGGCAGGCTGGTCGCCCGAGCGCATCTACAGCGAAGCCCGCGACGAGGTCAATGCAGGCTCCTGGGACAAGGCCATTGGCCTGTTTGAAAAGCTGGAAGGTCGTGCGGCCGGCACACCACTAGCCCAGCAGGCCCAGGTTGAAAAAGCCTTTGCGCAGTACCGCAACGGTGACAAACCTCAGGCTTTGGCCACCCTGGACCGCTTCATTCGCCTGCACCCCGCCAGCCCGGGCGTGGACTACGCCCTTTACCTGAAGGGCTTGGTGAATTTCAACGACAACACCGGCTTGTTCTCGTTCATCACCAGCCAGGATTTGTCCGAGCGTGACCAAAAAGCAGCGAAGGACGCCTACGAGTCGTTCAAGGAATTGAGCAACCGCTTCCCTGACTCCAAGTACACGCCTGACGCCCGTCAGCGCATGGTCTACATTGTCAATTCGCTGGCCGCTTACGAAGTGCACGTGGCCCGCTACTACGCCTCACGTGGCGCGCATGTGGCGGCGGTCAACCGCGCACAGCAGGCCATCTCCGAATACCAGGGCGTCCCTGCGGTGGAAGAAGCATTGGCTATTCTGGTCAGCTCTTACGACGCGATGGGCATGCCCCAGCTGCGTGACGATGCTCAACGCATCCTGGAGAAGAACTATCCAAACTCGCGCTTTCTGAAAGCCAATCAGGAGCAGCTCAAGTCCAAGAGCTCGTGGTGGAAGATCTGGTGACCTCCTGCAAGGCTGCTTCAAAGGCCTGAGCGTCGAGCAATCTGCGCATGGGAGGCAAAGCGCGCATCAGCCTCTTGCCGTAGGACATTTGCACCAGTCGCGGGTCACCAATCAGCAAAATTCCGTGGTCGAGCTCGCTGCGAATCAAGCGACCGGCACCTTGCTTGAGTGCCACCGCAGCCTCGGGCAAGGCATGATCAGCAAACGGACTTTTGCCCTGCGCCTCCAAACGCTCACTGCGCGCCTGCACCAGGGGGTCACCCGGTGGCGGGAATGGCAACTTGTCGATCACCACCAGCTGCAAAGCTTCGCCGGGCACATCAAAGCCCTCCCAAAAGCTGGCTGAACCGACCAGCACCAAGCCCTTGTCCCCCAGTTCGATGGCTTGACGAAAACGCTCCATCAATTTGCGTTTGGGCCATTCGCCCTGCACCAGCACTTCCAGACCTGAATCGTCAGACAGACGCGTGCGCAGCACCTCGCCAATGGTGCGCATGGCCGATAAGGTGGTAGTCAACACCAGCGTGCGCCCGCGCAAGGCCCGAGCGCCCTGCTCCGCCCAGAACGCGACTTGTTCGCTGTGGCGGGCATCTTGTGGACGCACCATATCGGGCGGCACAAACAAGCCCGCCTGGCGCTCATAGTCAAATGGGCTGCCCACCTGCATGCAGCGAGCCTGCTGCAAACCACACGGTTCGGTAAACCAGCTCAGCTGCGGATCGTCGCCCAAAGTGGCCGAGGTGAAGACCCAGGCACGCTGCGCAGCTTGTTCAGGCAAGGGTTTGACCCACTCGCCAAAAGCCTGGGCAATGTCCAGTGGCGAATCCATCATGCGCAGCTGGGTTGATACCTCCAGCCAACGCACATGCCCTGTCTGCACCGGCTCCGCAAAGGTGGCTAGCTTGTCACGAGATTGGTCACAACGCTCACGCAGGCGGGCGAGGTCAGGCGCAAGCTCCTCGACCATCTCCAGCGCCTTTTGCAAGTTTTGCACGGCCTCGTCCACAACTTGCATCGCATGCGACCAGCCCTTTTCGTCCAGGCCCTCGGGCGCTGCTTCATGCCAGCGCAAACGCACTGCATGACGTCGGTGGCCTGCAGTCAGGCGCCAGTCTCGCACCGCCGTTTCGAGCGTGCCCGCTAGCCCTTGCCAATCGGCCAAGCCTTTGGCCCACTGCAGGGCCACGCCGATCACATCACGAGCCAGTTCCAGCAGTTGACTGGACGAAATGTGTGAACCCAGAAAATTGACGCCGATCTGGTTGAGTTGGTGTGCCTCGTCAAACACCGTGATGCCTACATTGGGCAGCAACTCGGCCACGCCGCTCTCGCGAACAGCCATATCTGCAAAAAACAAATGGTGGTTGATCACCACCAAGTCAGCAGCCATAGCCTCTTTGCGCGCCAGGTTCACATGGCAGGCCTTGTACTTGGGACACATGGAACCTAGACAATTGTCTCGGGTAGAGGTGACCAGGGGCAGCACCGTCGACTGCTCATCCAGCCCGGTCAGTTCACCCAGATCGCCTGTACGCGTCAGACGCGACCACTGCTCCACACGCTGCCAGGCGTGGCGCATACCCGGCGTATCCAGCGCAAGACCATGGGGTGCCTGCTCCATGCGGTGCAGACACAAATAACTGCCTCGCCCTTTGAGCAAGGCCACACGCAGTGGCAAACCCAACCACTCCAGCAAACGTGGAATATCGCGGGCATACAGCTGGTCTTGCAGGGCTTTGGTGGCGGTTGAAATCAAGGCACGCTGGCCGCTGAGCAAAGTGGGCACCAGATAGGCATAGGTCTTGCCCACACCCGTGCCCGCTTCCACCACCAGTTGACCGCCTGTGGAAATGGTGTCGCTGACCGCATCGGCCATGTCCAGCTGCGCCTGACGAGGCTGAAAGCCCGGCAAACACTGGCTCAGCAAGCCTTCTGGCCGGAGCACCTGGTCCACGGCCTGCTTCAAATCGCTCAAGCGGAATCTCCCAGGCAATCCCTCAGTGATGGGCTTTGTCGAGCAGGCGCTGCTCACGCTCTTGCAAGCGAAGCAGACGGTCGCTGGCATTGAGCTCGAGCAACGCTGCCTCTACAGGTTCAAGGGCTTTGCGTTGTGCGCGACGTACATCGCGCAAACAGTCATTGACCGCAAAACGTTGCCAGCATTGCTCCTGCAGCTTGGCATGGGCATCCGCCACAGCCTGCTTTTTCGCTGTCAACTCGCTGCGCTTGAGCTCAATGGCTCGCTGCTTTTCGACAAGCGTGGGCTCAGACAGCTGCGCTTGTGCGTGACCTGTCAACAACATGAGCAAAAAGGCGAGCAAACGTGTCTTCATGTCAATTGCGTATTGACGGTACGGTGCTCGAGCGCCAGAAATTCGGCAGACCGCATTTCATTGAGGCGAGACACCGTACGCGGAAACTCGTGGGCCAGCGGGCCTTCTGTATAAAGCTGCTCGGGGGCCACTTCTGCCGACACGATCAGCTTGACCCGGCGGTCATAAAGCACATCTATCAACCAGGTAAAGCGACGTGCCTCGGATGCCAGTTTGACCGGCATGGCCGGCACATTGCTCAGCAGAACAGTATGAAACTGACTGGCAATTTCCAGGTAGTCGTTTTGTGAGCGTGGGCCGCCGCACAAACCCCAGAAGTCGAACCAGACCACACCACCATTACGTCGGCGCGCCTTGATCTCGCGTGCCTCGATGTGCAGGACCGGCGGCTCATCCTGACCACTCGCGAGACGGTCAAATGCTTCCTGCATAAGTGCATCGGCATGCTCGCCCAAGGGGGTGTGGTAGAGCTGAACCATCTCCAGGGTCCGTCGGCGGTAGTCGGTGCCGTTGTCCACATTGAGCACCTGCATGCGCTCATTGAGCAGTGCAATCGCAGGCAGGATACGGTCCCGGTGCAGGCCATTCGGGTACAAGCCGTCAGGCATGAAGTTGGACGTCGTCACAAACCCCACACCATTGTCGAACAAAGCCTGCAACAAACGGTGCAAGATCATGGCATCTGTGATGTCGGCCACGTGAAATTCGTCAAAGCAGATGAGCTTGAAGCGCTTGGCCATGCGTTTGCCCAGCTCATCGAGCGGGTTGACCGTACCTTGCAAACCCGCCATCTCACGATGGACCTCGCGCATGAATTCATGAAAGTGCAAGCGGGTCTTACGCTGGATGGGAACGGCCTCATAAAAGCAGTCCATCAAAAAGCTTTTGCCGCGTCCTACCCCTCCGTACATGTACACCCCTTTGGGAATATCGGGGCGGTTGATCAATTTCTTGAAACTGTTGGAGCGTCGAGCTTTGTATTGAGCCCATTCCTGGGCACAACGCTCCAGCGCATCAATGGCACGCAGCTGCGCGGGGTCACTCTGGAACCCACGTTTTTTCAGCTCTTCTTCGTAAACGGAACGAACAGACATGACTTGAGTCTAAGGCATAAAAAACCCGGGACCAGCCCGGGTTTGGTGGATTCAAGCTCTGGGCTCAATCAAAAGTTCAGCGTGCGCTTGTCGACCGCCAGCGCGGCTTCCTTGGTGGCTTCGGACAGCGAGGGATGCGCGTGGCAGATGCGGGCGATGTCTTCGGCGCTGGCGCGGAACTCCATGGCCACCACGGCCTCGGAGATCAGCTCGGACGCCATCGGACCCACGATGTGCACGCCCAGGATCTCGTCGGTCTTGGCATCGGCCAGGAACTTCACCATGCCGGTCGTGTCACCGAGGGCACGGGCACGGCCGTTGGCCAGGAACGGGAAGGTGCCCGCCTTGTAGGCCACGCCATCGGCTTTGAGCTGCTGCTCGGTGCGGCCGACCCAGGCGATCTCGGGGCTGGTGTAGATGACCCAGGGGATGGTGTTGAAGTTGACATGACCGTGCTGGCCGGCGATGCGCTCGGCTACGGCCACACCCTCTTCCTCGGCCTTGTGCGCCAGCATCGGGCCACGCACAACATCGCCCACGGCCCAGATGCCGGGTACATTGGTGCGGCAGTCACCGTCGACCACGAGGGCGCCACGCTCGTCGAGTTGCAGGCCCACGGCTTCAACATTTAGGCCAATCGTATTGGGCACGCGGCCGATCGAGACGATCAGCTTGTCGGCGTCCAGCGCCACGGCTTCGCCCTTGGCATTGGTGTAGTTGACGGTCACGCCCTTCTTGCCGGTCTTGATTTCGCCGACTTTCACGCCCAGCTCGATCTTCAGACCCTGTTTGTCGAAGGCCTTCTTGGCCTCCTTGGCGATCTGCTCGTCCACCGCGCCCAGGAAGGTCGGCAAACCTTCGAGGATAGTGACGTCGGCACCCAGACGGCGCCAGACCGAACCCATTTCCAGACCGATCACGCCGGAGCCGATCAGGGCCAGCTTCTTGGGCACGGCGCCCACGCGAAGTGCGCCGTCATTCGACAGCACGGTTTCTTCGTCAAACGGCACGCCGGGCAGCGCTCGGGCGTTGGAGCCAGTGGCCACAATGACCTGCTTGCCCACGATGGATTCTTCGGTCTTGCCGGCCACCTTGATCTCGCAGCCAGCCTCGGTCTTGCCGACAAAGCTGCCGCGACCGTGGAAGAAGGTGACCTTGTTCTTCTTGAACAGGTACAGGATGCCGTCGTTGTTCTGTTTGACGACGTTGTCCTTGCGGGCAATCATCTTGGCCACGTCGATCTTGACGTCCTTGGCCGTGATGCCGTGCTCGGCAAAGTGGTGGTTGGCATGCTCAAAGTGCTCGGAAGACTGCAGCAGCGCCTTGGACGGGATGCAGCCCACATTGGTGCAGGTGCCGCCAGGAGCGGGACCACCCGCAGCGTTTTTCCATTCGTCAATACAGGCCACCTGCATGCCGAGTTGGGCAGCGCGAATGGCTGCGATGTAGCCACCAGGGCCACCGCCGATGACGACGACGTCGAATTGTTTGCTCATGAGGTACTTTCAAATGTGGCAATGCCCCCGTCAGGAGGCATTGCGGATACAGTCAATTACAGATCGAACAGCAGGCGTGTGGGATCTTCCAGCGCCTCTTTCATGGCGACCAGACCCAGCACGGCTTCGCGGCCGTCGATGATGCGGTGGTCATACGACATGGCGAAGTAGTTCATCGGGCGAACCACGACCTGGCCGTTTTCGACCATGGCGCGGTCCTTGGTGGCGTGCACGCCCAGAATGGCCGACTGGGGCGGGTTGATGATGGGGGTGGACATCATGGAGCCGAAGGTGCCACCGTTGGAGATGGAGAAGGTACCGCCGGTCATCTCTTCAATGCCCAGCTTGCCTTCAGCAGCCTTCTTGCCAAACTCGGCGATCTTCTTTTCGATCTCGGCAAAGCTCATCTGGTCGGCGTTGCGCAGGATCGGCACCACCAGGCCACGGGGCGAGCCCACAGCGATACCGATATCGAAGTAGCCGTGGTAGACGATGTCGTTGCCGTCCACCGAAGCGTTCAGGACCGGGAACTTCTTGAGGGCGTGCACGGCAGCCTTGACGAAGAAGCTCATGAAGCCCAGCTTGACGCCGTGGGTCTTTTCGAACTTCTCCTGATGCACCTTGCGCAGTGCCATGACGGGAGCCATGTTGATCTCGTTGAACGTGGTCAGAATGGCGTTGGTGGCCTGCGACTGCAGCAGGCGCTCGGCGATGCGGGCGCGCAGACGGGTCATGGGCACGCGCTGCTCGGGGCGGTCGCCCAGGGCCACGGGGGCAGCGGGCGCAGCCACCTGGGCCAGAGCGGCGGTCGGGGCGCCGGTGGGGATGCTGGCACCTGAGGCTACAGCAGCGAGCACGTCGCCCTTGGTCACCCGGCCATCCTTGCCGGAGCCGGCCACAGAGCCAGCGGCCAGGTTGTTGTCGGCCATCAGCTTGGCGGCAGCGGGCATGGCAACACCGGCCATGTTGTTGCTGGCAGGAGCAGCAGCGGGGGCTGCGACAGGAGCAGCAGCGGCCGCAGGAGCAGCGGTTGGGGCGGTTGCAGCAGCACCAGCCTTGCCTTCGCTGTCGATCTTGGCGATCAGCTGCTGGGCCACAACGGTACCACCGTCACCCACTACGATCTCGGCCAGCACGCCAGCGGAAGGTGCAGGCACTTCCATCACGACCTTGTCGGTCTCGATTTCGATCAGGATCTCGTCCTGGGCCACGGCTTCACCGGGCTTCTTTTTCCAGGTCAGCAAAGTGGCTTCGGCCACGGATTCGGACAACTGGGGAACTTTGACTTCAACGATTGCCATGTTGATTTCTCTTTGAAGATGTTATGAGGAGGTACGGGACGTTTTATTTGGTCAGCACGAAGCCTTTGAGCTTGCCGAAAGCAGCATCGAGCAACGCTTTTTGCTGGTCCTGGTGCAGGTGCGAGTAGCCTACAGCCGGGGAAGCAGATGCAGCGCGACCGGCGTAGCCAAGCTTCTGGCCAGCCAGCATGTTCTCGTGGATGTTGTGCTGGATGAAGAACCAGGCACCCTGGTTTTGCGGTTCGTCCTGGCACCACACCACTTCGGTGGCGTTAGGGTACTTCTTGATCTCGGCCGCAAAGGCCTTGTGCGGGAAGGGATAGAGCTGCTCGACGCGGATGATGGCCACGTCGTCGGCGCCCTTGGCTTCACGCTGCTTGACCAGGTCGTAGTACACCTTGCCCGAGCAGGCGATCACGCGCTTGACCTTGTCGGCCTTGAGCGCCTTGTTCTCGGGGATCACGGTCTGGAAGCTGCCTTTGGTGAACTCGGACACCGGGCTGGTGGCGTCCTTGTTGCGCAGCAGCGACTTGGGCGTGAAGATGACCAGCGGTTTGCGCAGGTCGCGCACCATCTGGCGGCGCAGCACATGGAAGATCTGGCTGGCCGTGGTCGGCTGTACGATCTGCATATTGGTGTCAGCCGCCAGCTGCATGAAACGCTCTACGCGCGCCGAGCTGTGCTCGGGGCCCTGGCCTTCATAGCCGTGCGGCAGCATCATGACCAAGCCGTTGACGCGGCCCCATTTCACTTCGCCGGATGCGATGAACTGGTCAATGACCACCTGGGCGCCGTTGGCGAAGTCGCCAAACTGGGCTTCCCAGATGACCAAGGTGTTGGGGTCGTTGGAGGCGTAACCGTATTCGTAACCCAGCACCGCTTCTTCCGAAAGGATGGAGTCGATGACAACAAATGGTGCCTGGTTGTCAGACACGTTTTGCAGGGGCACATACGTGCCGGTGTCCCACTTCTCGCGCTTTTGGTCATGGATGACTGCGTGGCGGTGCGTGAAGGTGCCGCGTCCGCAGTCTTCGCCAGACAGGCGCACCGGGTAGCCGCTGGCCACCAGCGATGCAAAAGCCATGTGCTCGCCCATGCCCCAGTCGACGTTGATCTCGCCACGACCCATGGCCGCACGGTCGTCATAGACCTTCTTGACCAGCTGGTGCGGGTTGACGCTTTCAGGAATGGTGGTCAGCTTCTCGGCCAGACGCTTCCACTCGGACAGCGGGATGGAGGTGTCGCCGGCATCGGTCCACTTTTTGCCCAGGAAGGGCGCCCAGTCCACCGCGTACTTGCTCTTGAAGTTGGTCAGCACGGGATCGTTGGTGTGCTTGCCGGCGTCCATGGCGGCGCGATAGGCTTTGACCATGTCGTCGCCCAACGTATCGCCCAGACCTTGCGCGGCCAGCTTGTCGGCGTACAGTTTGCGAGTGCCGGGGTGGGCTGCAATCTTCTTGTACATCAGCGGCTGGGTCAGCGCAGGGGTGTCCTGTTCGTTGTGACCCAGTTTGCGGAAACAGGTGATGTCGATCACCACGTCCTGGCGGAATTCCATGCGGTATTCGAGCGCCAATTGGGTGGCCAGCACCACGGCTTCGGGGTCGTCGCCATTGACGTGCAGCACCGGCGCCTCGACCATCTTGACGATGTCGGTACAGAACACGGTCGAACGCATGTCGCGCGGGTCAGACGTGGTGAAACCGATCTGGTTGTTGATGATGATGTGCACCGTGCCGCCCGTGGTGTAGCCACGGGTCTGGGCCAGACACAGGGTTTCCTGGTTGACACCCTGACCGCCGAAGGCGGAGTCACCGTGCACCAGCACTGGCAGCACCTGGCTGCCCTTGGGGTCGCCACGGCGGTCCATGCGGGCACGCACCGAACCTTCCACCACGGGGTTGACGATTTCCAGGTGCGACGGGTTGAACGCCAGGGACAGGTGAACCGGGCCGCCAGGGGTAGACACGTCCGAGCTGAAGCCCTGGTGGTACTTCACGTCGCCGGCGGGCAAGTCTTCAGGGGCGGTATGGTCGAACTCGGCAAACAACATGCCGGGGGCCTTGCCCAGGGTGTTGACCAGCACGTTCAGACGGCCACGGTGGGCCATGCCGATCACGATTTCCTGAACGCCCTGCTGGCCTGCGACCTGGATCAGCTCGTCCATCGAGGCGATGAAGCTCTCGCCACCTTCGAGGGAGAAGCGCTTTTGGCCGACGTACTTGGTGTGCAGGTAACGCTCGAGGCCTTCGGCAGCGGTCAGGCGGTCGAGGATGTGCTTTTTCTTCTCGGCCGAGAAGTTGGGCTTGGCGCGGTTGCTTTCGAGTTTTTGCTGCCACCAGCGCTTTTGCGCCATGTCGGTGGTGTACATGTACTCGGAGCCGATGGTGCCGCAGTACGTTTCGCGCAGGGCGTTCAGCAGTTCGCGCAGGCTCATGCGATCCTTGCCGAAGAAGGTGTTCGAGGTGTCGAACACGGTTTCCTGGTCGGCATCGGTGAAGCCGTAGAAGGACGGTTCCAGCTCGGGAATGTTTTCACGCTCGGTGCGCTTGAGCGGGTCCAGATCGGCCCAACGCTGGCCCACATTGCGGTAGGCGGCAATCAGCTGCTGCACGGCGGTGCGCTTGCGGCCCATTTCGGCATCGGCGCTGGCCATGACGACTTTGGTGCCACCCTGCTTGGCGCGGTCGGCAAACGCATTGATGACGGGCAGATGGGGAACGTCTTTGGCGTTGGAGCCATCCACAGCAGGAACATGCTGCAGGGCGTCAAAGTATTCGCGCCAGTTATCGGGAACACTGCCAGGGTTGGCCAGGTAGTTCTCGTACATCTCTTCGACATACGGACCGTTCCCACCGAACAGGTGTGTGTTGGCCGAATAGGCCGTATAGACGGACTTGGTCTCGCTCATTGTTTTCGCTACCTTCGCCCCCCTTCAGGGAGCATTAGCTGGTTAAAAATACCTTCCGCGACACGGCTGAACCGGTTGGCGGATGCGACAGTGTGGCACTGGAAGGGCCTCATGAAACTGTTGCATTGTGCCACGGTCTTGCCAATATCAAACTTACAGACTCATTTTTGTTGCAAGAAAAAAAGACCCCGTACAAGACGGGGTCCATCATCAGGCTTTGAGCAGGTCAACGATCTGGTGCAAAGCGCTGGGATCATCGATGGTGGTCAGATCCCCGGGGTCGCGGCCTTCGCACACTGCCTGAATGGCACGACGCAACACCTTTCCTGAGCGGGTCTTGGGCAAAATCGTCACAAAGCGCACACGGGCCGGCCGGGCTACTGCGCCCAGCTGGCCGTCGACCACTTTCATGATTTCTGCTTCCAGCTTCTGTGCGTCTTCAGCACTTTTGACTTTGCTGGGATCCTTCAGCACCGCAAAACCTACCGCAACTTGCCCCTTGAGCTGGTCGGCCACGCCCACCACGGCGACTTCGGCCACATTGGGGTGGCTGGAGATGCTTTCCTCGATCTCGCGGGTGCCCAAGCGGTGGCCGGCGACGTTGATCACGTCGTCGGTGCGGCCCAGGATGTAGAAGTAGCCGTCCTTGTCTTTCACGCCCCAGTCGAAGGTGGAGTACATGGTCTTGCCGGGGATGCTGGTCCAGTAGGTGTTGACGTAGCGCTTGTCGTCGCCCCAGACGGTCTGCAGGCAGCCCGGAGGCAGCGGGCCTTCGACCGCGATCACGCCCTTCTGGTCAGCTTCGGTGATTTCCTCGCCGGTGTTTTCGTTGATCAGCTTGACCTCATAGCCGTACACCGCCTTGCCGGGCGAGCCGTACTTGGTGGGGGCTTTTTCGACGCCGTTGCAGATCGCCATGATCGGCCAACCGGTTTCGGTCTGCCAGTAGTTGTCGATGATGGGCTTGTTGATCGCGCCCGCCATCCAGGTGGCGGTGGGCTCGTCCAGCGGCTCGCCGGCCAGGAACAGGGCCTTGAGGCTGGAGAGGTCGTATTTCGTCAGGTAGGCCGGGTCCTGCTTTTTGAGCACACGGGCGGCCGTGGGGGCCGAGAACATGACCGAAACCTTGTACTTTTCGACCAGGCTCCACCAGATGCCCGCGTCGGGGTTGGTAGGCAGGCCTTCGTACATGATGGTGGCCATGCCGTTGATCAGCGGGCCGTAGATGATGTAGCTGTGGCCCACCACCCAGCCAATGTCGGACGTCGAGAAATACGTCTCGCCGGGGTTGCCCATGTAGATGTGCTTCATGGACGCAGCCAGGGCCACGGTGTAGCCCGCGGTGTCGCGCTGCACGCCCTTGGGCTTGCCGGTGGTGCCCGAGGTGTAGAGGATGTAGCTGGGGTGGTCGCTGGCGACCCAGACGCAAGGCACGTTGGCGTCCATCACCTTGGCGCGCTCGGTGGCGTAATCCACATCGCGGCCAGCCACGGGGTTAAGCGGGGCCAGTCCGCGGTTGACCATCAGCACCTTGGCGGGTTTGTGGGCCGCCAGATCAATGGCGGCGTCCAGCAGGTGCTTGTAAGGCACGGCCTTGCCGCCACGCATGCCGGCGTCGGCACTCACGATGGCCTTGGGCTGCGCGTCGTCAATGCGGCTGGCCAGCGAGTGGCTGGCAAAGCCGCCGAACACCACCGAGTGGATGGCGCCAATGCGCACGCAGGCCAGCATGGCAAAACAGGCCTCTGCAATCATGGGCATGTAGATCAACACGCGGTCGCCCTTGCCTACACCTTGGGCTTGCAAGATGGCGGCCATGCGGTTGACCTCAGCATGCAGCTCGCGGAAGGAATAGGTTTTTTCGGTGTTCGTCTCGGTGGAAACGAAGATCAGCGCATTCTGGTCTGCACGAGTGGCCAGATGGCGGTCCACTGCGTTGTGACAGAGGTTGGTCTCACCGCCCTTGAACCAGATTGCAAAAGGCGGCTTGCTGTAGTCGCAGACCTGTTCGTAGGGCTTGTGCCAGTCAATCAACTGAGCTTGTTCACCCCAAAAAGCATCGCGTTCGACGATAGAACGCTTGTGAAATTCTGCATAGCTTGCCATGAGGGCTCCTCTAGATTTTTATATCAGACACTCGAACCAGCAGGATACGAACACCCCGTCGGCGATTTCTGAATTCATAATTATGAAGAGTGGACTTGCGGCAAGCTGACTTTCACTTGAACAGTTGCTGCATCGCCTTGAATGAGGGGTGTTCAGCCGAGCGCACCCATTCAAAGGCCACCATCTCCGCCGTCACCAACTCTGCGCCCGCGCCGGCAAGACGGTCGTAAGCGGCATCGCGATTGCGCTCGGTACGTGAAGTGCAGGCATCTGTCACCACCCAGACATCAAACTCGTCTTCGAGCAAATCCAGCGCCGTCTGAAGCACACACACATGTGCCTCCACACCTGCAATGACAATGCTTTGACGTGAAGGTGCCGCTGGCTGGGGCTTTTGCAGGTGTCTGGGCAAGCTGCGTGCATTGCCGCGGGGCGTGGCCGCAGGCTCTGGCTTGAGCCATTCGCCCAAGCCCTCTTCCACAGCACTGAACTGCATTTTTGCGAGTACCCGCTGACAGTATTGGCGCATGTTTTCATCCAGAACGCCGAGCTTGGACGGGTTCTGCTCGGTTCCCCAAACAGGAATTTGCAGGGCTTGGGCCAACGCCGCCAAACGTGTGGCATTGCCCCACGCATGAGCAGCATCGTGCATGGCCGCTTGCAAGCGAGGTTGAAAATCAACCAGAACCAGCTGGCTTTCCTGTGCATCAAGCAACATGAGAACATCTCCACAAACATCAATGATTGGATTGTCGCTTGTACAAAGCCTGGCTTGTCAGTTCACCTTGTCTTTACATCCCGGCGGCATAAACCGCTTCCAGAGCGGTTATGCTCGCAATCTATGTCTTTGAATCCTTATGTACTGGTTTTGACTTGTGCTTGCGCCTATGCGCTGGCACAGGGACCCGCACGCGCGCAGGAGACCTCAACGACAAACCAGGCGTCCGCCGCCGTCTCAGCACGTAAAAACCTGCTCGACCAGTGGGGCCAGCAAGTCAGCCACGCCAAAGACAGCGTCGGATTCGGTGCAGAAGAACTCGTCACACGCGCCATGGGTTTGCTGGGCGTGCCTTACAAATTTGGGGGTAACTCCGAAGTCAAGGGACTCGACTGCAGTGGTCTGGTGCGCAACGTCTACGAAAAAACCTTTGGCATGGTGCTGCCCCGCCGCGCCGAAGAACAGGCGGCCGCTACAGAAACCATCGAACGCACCGAATTGCAACCCGGCGATCTGGTGTTTTTCAACACCATGAAGCGCGCGTTCAGCCATGTGGGCATCTACGTCGGGGACGGGAAATTCATCCATGCGCCTCGAAAAGGCAAGCGCGTCAAGATCGATGACATGCGCTCGGCCTACTGGCAAAAACGCTTCAATGGTGCTCGCCGCGTCCAGACTGAAGAGGGTGTCGCGTCTCCCGCGCAAATAATCGAGTAAGCCCTTTCCGGTTCCTACTCCTCACTCCTCTTTGGGCAAGCTGGCGAGCAAGGCCAGCCCCAGGGTCAGCATGGCCGCAGTCAACCACAGCCCCGCCCTGAAATTGCCGGAAGCCTGAGCCATGGCACCCGTCAATGCAGGGGCGATCACTTGCGCTGCGCCATAGCTGAGCGTCAGTTTGGCCATGGCTTTACCCGGATTGGCAGGCGAGCGTCGTCCGACCAAAGCAAGAGTCAGACTCACAATGCCGATGAAAGTGGCACCGTAACCGGCAGATCCGATCAGCGCTGCAGGCAAAGAGCTCGACGCCGCGGGCAGGATGACAGACAGAATTTGCAAAAACATGGCCAGCATCAAGGCCCGAATGTCACCCAGAGCACGTGCCACACGGTCCCATAAAAACACTGCCGGCATGGCAGCTACCCCCACAAGCGCCCAGGCCCAGGGTCCCTGCCCCGCCAAGGCAGGTTCGCGCTCCACCATCGCGACCGTGAAGGTGGCACTGATCACAAACCCCCAGCCTGCCGTGAAGTAACTGAGCATCATCGTCCAGAGCCAGCGCCCGGATGGCAAGCCTGTAGAAGACTGGGCTTGCCTGGGCGTTGCCGCAGGGGGTACTGGCGGTCGCCAACGCCAGGCCGGCACAAAAAACAGCAGTCCCAGCGCCGCAAAAGCCAGCCATTGGCTGGCCCAGTCACTGAGCCACAAACCCAGCAGCCATGCGCCGAGGGCAGACACCACGATGCCGACGCCGATACCCATGAAATGAAGCCCCAGCTCGGGCCTGCGACCGTGCTGCATCAACCAACCCAGAACCAGTCCAGAGCCCAGCAACATGCCTGTAGCGCCGCACAAACCGCCGATGTAGCGCCACAACGCCCAAGCCGGCCACCAGGCCGACAGGGCCATGGCTGCCGTCACAAGTAACGCCATCCATAGACCCGCGCTATAGAGGCGAT
Organism: Limnohabitans sp.; assembly: GCF_038134685.1. Classification (GTDB taxonomy): domain Bacteria; phylum Pseudomonadota; class Gammaproteobacteria; order Burkholderiales; family Burkholderiaceae_C; genus Limnohabitans_A. Next base: position 48,157 of record NZ_JAYPVP010000013.1, read on the forward strand.
GACGCCAGCGCACATCATCCAGCCAGGCAATCGCCAAAGCCCCACTCATGTATCCCGCGTAATTGACGGCGGCCAACGCGCCCGCTGCCGAATCGGTCAAACCGGTCTGCGCCTGCATGACGGGCAACAAGGGCGTGTAGGCAAAACGCGCCAACCCCAGGGTCAGCACCAGTCCCGATAGACCGCCCGCAATCACCTGCCAGGGTTTGAGTGTGGATGTTTGTGACATGGGTCAAGTATGGAGCATGTCGGGGTCAGAAGATCAAACCCTTCGGCCCCACACGTCGCCTAACGGACAAGCAGGCACAATACCTCCTTCGTCAACGGCCCACACCACACCACGCCCATGTCCATTCAATGGTTTCCCGGTCACATGCATCTGACGCGCCAGGCGATTGCCGAGCGCATCAAAGCCATTGATGTCGTCATCGAAATGCTTGATGCCCGCCTGCCCGGCTCCAGCGCAAACCCGATGCTGGCCGGGCTGATCAAGGGCAAGCCCGCGCTCAAGATCCTGAGCAAGCAAGACCTGGCCGACCCTGTGCGTACCCAGCAATGGCTCGACCACTACAACGCCCAGGACGGTGTTCGCGCCATCGCGCTGGACAACAGCATGAAGCAGCCCGCCAAGGCACTGGCTGCAGCCTGCCGCCAGCTGGCCCCCAACCGGGGTGGCATGGATAAGCCCATGCGCGTGCTCATTTGCGGCATCCCCAACGTGGGCAAATCAACCCTGATCAACACCCTCAAAGGCAAAGCCGCAGCTAAAACCGGCGATATTGCGGGCGTGACCAAAACCGAGCAGCGCGTCACCATTGCTGACGACTTCTATCTGTACGATACGCCCGGCGTGCTGTGGCCGCGCATCATCGTGCTGCAAAGCGGCTACAACCTGGCCGCCAGTGGTGCCATTGGCGTCAACGCCTTTGACGACGAAGAAGTGGCCCTGGAGCTGCTGGCCTACCTGATGGCGCATTACCCGCAAGAGCTGATGGCCCGCTACAAACTGGCCAGCCTGGAAGGTCTGAGCGACGAGCAGGTGCTCAGCGCTGTGGGCCGTGTGCGCGGCGCCCTGCTGCCCGGCGGGCGCATCAACACCACCAAGGCGGCAGAGGCTGTGATTCACGACCTGCGCTCGGGTGCGCTGGGCACCATCACGCTGGAAACGCCCGAAGAATTTGCGAAATGGCTGGCCGAAGGCAAAAAGGCCGATGCTGAGCGCGCAGCCCGCAAGGAAGAGTTCGCCAAGGCCAAAGCGCAAAAAACCTCGCAACGGGCGCGCACGCGCAGGTAAGCATGGTGAGCGCAGTCCCCTCCTCCACCGTCGTCATCGTCGGCGCTGGCCCTGCCGGGTTGATGGCGGCGGAAGTGCTCAGCGACGCAGGCGTTCGCGTGCATGTGTACGACGCCATGCCCTCGGTCGGGCGCAAGTTCTTGCTGGCGGGCCTGGGCGGGCTGAACCTGACCCACGCTGAACCTTGGGCTCAGTTCATCACCCGCTACGGCAAGCGCCAAACCGAATGCGCCGGTTGGCTGCAAAACTTTGATGCACAGGCCATACGCAACTGGGCGCAGGGCCTGGGCGTTGACACCTTTGTGGGCAGCTCGCAGCGCGTGTTCCCCAACGACATGAAGGCCGCGCCCCTGCTGCGAGCCTGGCTGCAGCGCCTGCGCCACCCGGCTCAGGGCTCTCCGGTCACCTTTCATATGCGCCACCGCTGGAACGGGGACATCCGCCACGAGGGCGGCAGCTACGTTCTGGGTTTCGACACCCCCACCGGTCCGCATAGCGCACAGGCAACAGCTGTGGTACTGGCCTTGGGCGGCGGCAGTTGGGCCAAGCTGGGCTCAGATGGTGCCTGGCAGCCCTGGCTGCAAACCCTGGGTGTGGACACCACCCCGCTGCGACCGGCCAACTGCGGCTTTGACATCGCAGGCGGCTGGAGCGAACGCTTACGCGAGCAGTTTGCGGGCCACCCGCTCAAAGGCGCGGTTCTGAACTTTGAAGGTTTTTCGCGTAAAGGCGAATGTGTACTGACCGCCACCGGCATCGAAGGTAGCCTGGTCTATGCCGCCTCCGCACTGCTGCGCGACACGATCGAACGCAAAGGACAGGCCACGCTGCACCTGGACCTCAAGCCCGAATGGAGCCCCGAGCGTGTGCTGGCCGAAGTGGCCCACCCACGCGGTTCGCGAAGTCTGAGCAGCCACCTCAAAGGACGCTTGAATCTGGCTGCGGTACACCTGGCGCTGCTGCATGAAGTACTGCCGAAAAACGCGATGAACAACACCACAAAGGTCGCTGCGGCCATCAAGGCCCTGCCGTTGACTTTGTCTGCCCCCCGCCCCATCGACGAGGCCATCAGCAGCGCCGGTGGCGTCCAGCTTGAAACGCTCGACTCACATTTGATGTCCCGCCAACACCCCGGCCTGTTTTTTGCTGGAGAGATGCTCGATTGGGAAGCACCCACAGGGGGCTATCTGCTCAGTGCCTGCCTGGCCAGTGGCAGGATTGCCGCGCAGGGCGTGTTGAACCTCATTTGAACAACCATGCACAACCCACCGCCCAAATACGATGTTCTGATCAGCGAAGTGGGGCCACGCGATGGCCTTCAATCGATCTCGGACATCATGTCAACATCCGCCAAATGCCGCTGGATTGACGCTTTGGTCGAGGCAGGCTTGCAGGAAATCGAAGTGGGCTCCTTTGTGTCTGCAAAACTGCTGCCGCAAATGGCAGGCACCGCCGAAGTGGTAAAGCATGCCTGCACACTACAAGGACTGCGCGTCATGGCCCTGGTCCCCAATCTGAAGGGGGCTCAGCTGGCACTCCAGAATGGCGCTCACAAAATCACCCTGCCCGTCTCTGCCAGCGAGGCCCACTCATTGGCGAATGTACGCAAGACCCACAGCCAAATGATCGCCGAGCTGAAGGCGGTGATGGACCATGTACGCGCACACAACGAACAAGCAACGTATCCGGTCAGCGTTGAAGTGGGGTTATCCACTGCGTTTGGGTGCACCCTGCAAGGTCACGTACCGGAAGATGATGTGATTCGTCTGGCACATGCCTGTGCAGAGGCAGGCGTGGATGAAGTCGGTTTGTCTGACACCACTGGCATGGCCAACCCTGCCCAGGTCAAACGTCTGTTTACACGCCTGCAACAGGAGCTTGGCAAGCATGCAGGGGCAGCCCATATGCACAACACCCGCGGTCTAGGCCTGGCCAATTGTCTGGCTGCATGGGAAGCTGGCGTTCGCACTTTTGACAGCTCCATGGCAGGACTCGGCGGCTGCCCCTACGCACCAGGCGCTTCGGGCAACGTCGTCACGGAGGACCTGGT
>NZ_JAYPVP010000013.1:51510-74553 GCF_038134685.1 Limnohabitans sp.
GACCTGGTCTTCATGTTCGAAGCCATGGGTGTACGCACAGGCGTCACCCTGGATGGGCTGATGGCTGCACGTGCTGTTCTCCGTGAAGGCCTGCCCAAGGCCCCCCTCTACGGCATGGTTGCCGAAGCCGGTCTTCCCAAAGATTTTTCTCCCCCTTACGCATGATGTCCAGCGATCAAACACTTCCCTACACCGGCCTTCGGGTGGTGGAATTCACCCACATGGTCATGGGGCCCACCTGTGGTCTGGTTCTGGCAGATCTCGGGGCCGAGGTCATCAAGGTCGAACCGCCTGGTGGTGACAACACACGCCGACTGCTGGGTTCGGGCGCTGGCTTTTATCCTCTTTTCAACCGCAACAAAAAGAGCCTGGTGCTGGATTTGCAGACACCGCAGGGCAAAGAAGCCGTGCTGCGCCTGATCGACACCGCCGATGTCGTCAGCGAGAACTTCAAATCAGGAACCATGCAAAAGCTCGGGCTGGACTATGAGACCCTTCGACAACGCAACCCTCGCCTGATTTACGTCAGCCACAAAGGCTTTTTACCGGGCCCCTATGACCATCGAACCGCCCTGGATGAAGTGGTGCAAATGATGGGAGGACTGGCGTACATGACAGGCCGGCCTGGGGATCCACTGCGTGCCGGTTCTTCGGTCAATGACATCATGGGTGGGTTGTTTGGTGCCATTGGTGTCATGGCGGCGCTCGCGCAAAGAGAGCGCACCGGCCTGGGCCAGCAAGTCCAAAGCGCCTTGTTTGAAAACAATGTCTTTCTGGTGGCCCAGCACATGATGCAATACGCCGTCACAGGCAAACCTGCCGCGCCCATGCCTGCGCGCATCTCCGCCTGGGGCATCTACGATGTATTCCAGGTTCAAGGGGGCGAGCAAATTTTTCTGGCCGTGGTCAGCGACACGCAGTGGTCCATTTTCTGCCGCGCGTTCTCGTTTGTGGATCTCCAGGCCGACGCACGCCTGAAGACCAACAATGACAGGGTTCGTGAGCGCGAGTGGCTGATTCCACTGCTTCGGGAGCGGCTGCAACATCACAGCCGCAATGAATTGGCCAGCATCTTCGAGCGCGAAGGCCTGCCCTTCGCACCCATTACCGCTCCTCATGAGCTGCTACAGGATCCTCACCTGCTGGCCACGGGCGGACTGGCTCCGGTGACCTTGCCCGACGGCGAGCGTGCGGGTCAAAAAGCCAGCACAGCCCTGTTGCCACTGACGCTTGATGGTGCCAGATTAGGTGTACGCCACGACCCGCCTCAACTGGGACAGGACAGCATGGCCTTGCTTACCGAGCTGGGCTATGACGCAGCAACCGCTTCACAGCTGTCCATGCCGCAGATCGGCAAAACACAACTGTGAAGGGGCAGCCTTGTTACCTCTTGGCCGGAGGCACATCCGTGCAGGAACCGTGCTGCATTACCAGTCAGACCTTACGTTTGACGAAACGCAGGGCCCATAGACCCAGATCATCCAGGTAGGTGAACACCACAGGCACCACCAGAAGGCTGAGCACGGTGCTTGTGAGCAGTCCGCCAATCACCGCTATCGCCATGGGCGAGCGGAAGCTGGCGTCGGCCGCGCCCCAGCCCACGGCAATCGGCAACATGCCCGCGCCCATGGCAATGGTGGTCATGACAATGGGACGTGCGCGTTTGTGGCACGCATCCAGCAGCGCGTCCCAGCGGCTCATCGGTGGCACAGCGGGCTGATCCCCTTGGGCTGGTTTGCCGCGCCGCGCCTCAATCGCGTATTCGACCAACAAGATGGAGTTTTTGGTGGCGATACCCATGAGCATGATGAGGCCAATGAGCGAAGGCATGGAGAAGCTCTTTTGTGCGATCAGCAGGCCCACAAACGCCCCGCCCAGGGACAGCGGCAGCGCCGCCAAAATCGTGATGGGGTGCAAGAAGCCTTTGAAGAGCAGCACCAGCACGATATAGATGCACAGCACGCCCACCAGCATGGCCAGGCCAAAGCTGGCAAAGAGTTCGCCCATGACTTCGGCGTCACCCACCTCGACAATCCTCACACCGGGCGGCAGACTTTGCAGCGCGGGCAGTTTTTGCACCGCCGCTGTCACGTCGCCCAAGGGCATGCCCGAGAGTTCAATCTCGAAGTTGATGTTGCGCTGGCGGTCATAACGGTCAATCACCGCCGGGCCGCCCGCCACCTCGATGCTGGCCACCTGGCCGAGCATGACGGGGCCACGGCTACCGGGCACCATCAGGCGCTCCAGCGTGGTCAGGTCGTGTCGGGACTCATCGCCCAACTTCACGACGATGGGCACCTGGCGCTCCGACAAATTGAGCTTGGGCAGGGCCGCGTCGTAGTCGCCCAAGGTGGCCACACGCAAGGTGTCGCTGATGGCGGCGCTGGTCACGCCCAGGTCTGCGGCTTTGGCAAAGTCGGGCCGCACCGCAATCTCGGGACGCACCAGGCTGGCGGTGGACGCAATCGAGCCTAGGCCCTCGATGGTGCGCAGGTCGTGCTCCACCGCCATGGCGGCGGTTTGCAGGGCCTGCGGGTCTTCGCCGGTGAGAACCAGCACGTATTTCTCTCCCGAGCCGCCCAAGCCGACCTTGCTGCGCACACCGGGCAGTTGCTGCAAAGCGGTGCGGATGTCGTTTTCAATCACTTGCTTGCGCGGCCGTGTGCCGCGTTCGCTCAGCTGGATGGTGAGCGTGGCCTTGCGTACCTCGGCCGCGCCACCGCCAGCAAACGGGTCGCTGCCTGCGCTGCCGCCACCAATGGTGGTGTAGACGCTTTTCACATCGTTCACGGTCATGAGCAGTGTGCGGGCGTGCTCGGCACTGGCCTGGGTTTGCGCCAAGGTCGATCCCGGTGGCAGCTCCACATAAACCTGGGTTTGCGAGTTGTCGTCCGGTGGAATGAAGCCCTTGGGTAGCAAAGGTACCAGCATGACGGAGCAGATGAAAAACAGCGTGGCCAGCACCATGGTGACCAAACGGTGCCGCATGCACCAGGTGGCCCAGACCATGTAGCGCTTGATCCAGCCGGGCTCGTGCTCGGCGGTGACGATGGGCTTCAAAATATAGGCCGCCATCATGGGCGTGAGCACCCGCGCCACCACCAGCGAGGCGAATACCGCGAGAGAAGCCGTCCAGCCAAACTGCTTGAAGAACTTGCCCGGAATACCGCTCATGAAAGCCGTGGGCAAAAACACCGCGATCAGAGTGAAGGTTGTGGCAATCACCGCCAGCCCAATTTCATCGGCCGCTTCCATGGCCGCCTGGTAAGGCGATTTGCCCATGCGCAAATGGCGCACAATGTTTTCCACCTCGACAATCGCGTCATCCACCAGCACACCGATCACCAAAGACAGCGCCAGCAAAGTCACCACGTTGATGGAAAAGCCCAAATACGCCATGCCAATAAAGGCCGGAATGACCGAGAGCGGCAGCGCCACGGCCGATACAAAGGTGGCCCGCCAGTCGCGCAAAAACAGCCACACCACCAGCACGGCCAAAATGGCGCCCTCGTAAAGCAAGACGAGTGAGCCGTCGTATTCCTCTTCCACCGGAGTCACGAAATCGAAGGATTCGGTGATCTCGATGTCCGGATTTTGCAAGCGGTATTCGGCCAGCGCCTGGCGCACCAAGCGGCCTACGGCCACCTCGCTCTCGCCCTTGCTACGCACCACCTCAAAACCGACCACGGGCACACCGTCCAAAGTCGCTGCCGAGCGGGCATCGGCCAGGGTGTCGCTCACCGTGGCCACTTGGTCCAGGCGAACACGGCCGCCTCGCGAGGTGGCCAACTCGATTTGGCCCACCTCTTGCGCCGTTTTGACCGTGGCCAGCGTGCGCACAGGCTGTTCGCCCACACCCACATCCATGCGCCCGCCCGAGCCTTCTTGCTGTACCTGCTTGAGCTGGCGCGAGACTTCGGCCGCTGTGATGCCCAGCGATTGCAAGCGGTTCACATCGAGTGCTACACGCACCTCTCGCGTCACGCCGCCCACGCGGTTGACAGCGCCCACGCCGCGCAGCGACAAAAGCTTGCGGGTGATGTCTTTGTCAACCAACCACGACAGCGCCTCGTCGTCCATGCGCGACGAGCGCACGGTGTAGGCCAGCACGGGCGAGCCAGCCAGGTTGAGCTTTTGCACCACCGGGTCACGCAGGTCACCGGGCAGGTCGGCCCGCACGCCCTGGATGGCCGAGCGCACATCGTCTACCGCCTCCTGGGTGGGCTTTTCCATGCGGAACTCAGCAGTGATCGACACCACGCCGTCTTGCACCTTGGTGGTGATGTGTTTGAGGCCCTGCAGCGGAGCCAGCGCGTTTTCCAGCTTACGAGCCACATCGGTTTCAAGCTGCGAGGGCGCCGCACCAGGCAAACTGGCGGTCACAGTGATCGTGGGCACGTCCAGATCGGGAAAGTTCTGCACCTTCATCGACCCAAAGGCAATCAGGCCCGCCACCGTCAGCAGCACAAACAGCATGACGGCCGGGATCGGGTTGCGGATCGACCAGGAAGAGACGTTGAGCATGGCGTCCCTTTATTTGGCGGCAGGAGGGGCTGGCGCGTCTACCACACGCACCGTGTCACCGTGGTTCAGGAATGCACCGCCACTGGCCACCACGCGGGCATCGGCTTTCAGGCCACTGGTCACCTCGACACGGCCTTCGCTTTGGCGACCGGTTTGCACCTTGAGCTGGCTGACTTTTTGGTCGGTGCCCACGGTGTAGACATAACTGAACCCGTCACGCACCACCACCGCGCTTTGTGGCACGGTGAGGGCCTGGCTTTGGCCCAGCGCGATCTCGCCTTGGGCGAACATGCCTGCACGGGCGCTGCCGGTTTGCGCAGGGAGGTCCACATACACCAGCGCGTTGCGGGTTTGTGCATCGACCGAGGGCGCGACCATGCGCACCTTGCCTTGCAGCTGCTGGCCACTGGCGGCTTTGATTTGCACGGGCGCACCCACTGGGATGCGGCCGATCTCGGCGGCCGTCACTTCAGCACGCCATTCAATGCGGCCTTGGCGAATCAGGCGAAACAACTCAGTGCCAGCCGCTACCACGCTGCCCACCGTTGCCTGCCGCGCCGAGATCACCCCCGCATCGGGTGCGCGCACCTGGGTTTGAGACAGGCGTAGGTTTTGTAGCTGCACTATGGCATGAGCTGACTGCACACGGGCAGAGGCAGAAGCCTCAGCGGCCAGCGTTTGGCTGAGCTGGGCGACACTGAAAAAGCCTTGTTGCTGCAAACTGCGCGCACGCTCAGCCTGAGCCTTGGCCTCATGCGCGCTAGCGGTAGCTTCGGCCAGGACAGCTTCAGCCTGCGCCAACTCAGCCCGCACCGTATCAGACTGCAAAACCACCAATACGTCCCCGCGCTTGACGCGGTCGCCCACATTGACGCGAACCTCAATGATCTTCAGACCATTAGCCTCGGCACCTATGGTGGCTTCTTGCCATGCGGCCAGATTCCCGTTGGCGCTGATTTTTTGTGCCCAGTTAACACGAGTGGGATGTGTCGTGGAAACAGTCAGAGACGGCTTGGCGGAGGTTGACGCTGATTTTTGATCTGTAGCCCACGAGAGAGGCACAGACAAAATAAGGAGCAAAGCGCCGATGCTCCGGTGGTCGTAGTTCATTTTTAGTGCGAACTGATAAAGAAGTTTAGTTTACCGATACTCGCAAAACACTGCTGACCATGACCACTATTCAGATGTCCATCGCGATTCAAGCCCCCACCGAACCGTGGACGGTCCGGGGAGTGTCAATCGCTTAGGTGTTACTTGCGAGCCGGTGGTATATCCGTACAAGACCCGTGCGCCACCTCTGCCGCCATGCCGATGCTCTCACCCAGCGTGGGGTGCGGGTGGATGGTCTTGCCGATGTCCACGGCGTCAGCGCCCATCTCGATGGCCAGCGCGATCTCGCCGATCATGTCGCCCGCGTGGGTGCCCACAATGCCGCCGCCTAGGATCTTGCCGTGGCCGTGGGCCTCGGGGCTGTCGTCGAACAGCAGCTTGGTGAAACCTTCGTCGCGGCCATTGGCAATGGCGCGGCCGCTGGCCGACCAGGGGAACAGGCCCTTCTTGACCTTGATGCCCTGGGCCTTGGCCTGCTCTTCGGTCAGGCCGACCCAGGCCACTTCGGGGTCGGTGTAGGCCACGCTGGGGATCACGCGGGCATTGAAGGCGGCGGATGCCAGCTCCTTGTTGCCCTGCAGTTCACCGGCAATCACTTCGGCCGCCACATGCGCCTCGTGTACCGCCTTGTGCGCCAGCATGGGCTGGCCCACCACGTCGCCGATGGCGAAGATGTGCGGCACGTTGGTGCGCATCTGGATGTCGACGTTGATGAAGCCGCGGTCCGTCACGGCAACGCCCGCTTTGTCGGCCGCGATCTTCTTGCCGTTGGGTGTGCGGCCCACGGCCTGCAGCACCAAGTCGTAAATGCCTTCTGACTTGGTGCCATCCAGACCTTCGAACTGCACCTTGATGCCTTCGGGCGTGGCCTGTGCGCCCACCGTTTTGGTCTTCAACATGATGTTGTCGAAGCGGCCCTTGTTCATCTTTTCCCAGACCTTGACCAGGTCGCGGTCGGCCCCCTGCATCAGGCCGTCCATCATTTCCACCACGTCCAGGCGGGCGCCCAGCGTGCTGTAGACGGTGCCCATTTCCAGGCCGATGATCCCACCGCCGACGATCAGCATCTTCTTGGGCACACCGGCCAGGGCCAGTGCGCCGGTCGAGTCCACCACACGCGGGTCATTGGGCATGAAGGGCAGGCGCACGGCTTGCGAACCCGCAGCGATGATGGCGCGCTTGAAAGCCACGACCTTCTTGCTGCCGGTCTTGTCCTGGCCAGAGCCCGTGGTTTCTTCCACCTCGATGTGGTTGGCGCCGACAAAGCTGCCGTAGCCGCGCACGATCGTGACCTTGCGCATCTTGGCCATCGCGCCGAGACCACCGGTCAGCTTGGCGATGACCTTTTCCTTGTGGCCACGCAGCTTGTCGATGCTGACCACCGGTTGGCCGAATTCGACACCCAGATCGCCCAGGTGGGCCACCTCGTCCATCACGGCCGCTACATGCAGCAGCGCCTTGGACGGGATGCAGCCCACGTTCAGGCAGACACCGCCCAGCGTGCTGTAGCGCTCGACCACCACGACCTTGAGGCCAAGGTCGGCGGCGCGGAAAGCCGCCGAATAGCCACCGGGGCCGCCGCCGAGCACGACCACGTCGCACTCGATGTCGGCCGAGCCACCGAAGCTGGCGGCGGTCGGGACTGCCACCGGGGCCGCAGGTGCAGCGGCCGGAGCAGCCGCAGGGGCCGGGGCGGCAGCTGGCGCAGCAGCGCCTTCGCTGGCTTCGAGCACCAGCACCACCGAGCCTTCTTTGACCTTGTCGCCCAGCTTGACCTTGAGTTCCTTGACCACGCCGCCGTGGCTCGACGGGATTTCCATCGAGGCCTTGTCGGATTCGACCGTGATCAGGCTTTGTTCGGGCTTGATGCTGTCGCCAGGTTTGACCAGCAACTCGATCACCGCCACTTCGTCGAAGTCGCCGATGTCGGGAACCTTGATGTCTACCAATGCCATCGTGTGCTCCTTAGAGAAGTACGCGACGGAAGTCGCTCAAGATTTGACCGAGGTAAGCGTTGAAGCGCGCCGCAGCGGCGCCGTCGATCACGCGGTGGTCCCAGGTCAGCGACAGGGGCAGCATCAGGCGCGGCACGAACTGTTTGCCATCCCACACCGGCTCCATGTTGCTCTTGCAGACGCCCAAAATGGCGACTTCAGGCGCGTTGATGATGGGCGTGAAGTAACGGCCACCGATGCCGCCCAGGCTAGAGATGGTGAAGGTCGCACCCGACATGTCGGCGGGGCCGAGCTTGCCGTCGCGGGCCTTCTTGGCCAGTTCACCCATTTCCTGGCTGATCTGCAGCACGCCTTTCTTGTCGGCGTCCTTGATCACGGGCACCACCAGGCCGTTGGGCGTGTCGGCGGCAAAACCGATGTGCCAGTACTGCTTGTAGATCAGCGCATCGCCGTCCAGCGAGCTGTTGAACTCGGGGAATTTTTTCAGCGCTGCCACACAAGCCTTGATCAGGAAAGCCAGCATGGTGACCTTGACGCCGCTCTTCTCGTTTTCCTTGTTGGTGGACACACGGAAGGCTTCGAGTTCGGTGATGTCGGCGTCGTCGTGGTTGGTGACCGCCGGGATCATGACCGCATTGCGCAGCAAGTTGGCGCCACTGATCTTCTTGATACGCGACATTTCCTTGCGCTCGACCGGGCCGAACTTGGCAAAATCGACCTTGGGCCAGGGGATCAGGCCCAACTCGGAGCCGCCACCACCGGCGCCTTGAGCAGGCGCCTTGGCCGTCTGGGCCTTGGTCTGTGTGGCGCCGCTCATCACGGACTGGGTGAACTCCTGGATGTCTTCCGAGGTGATGCGGCCCTTCTGGCCCGAACCCTTGACCTCGTCCAGCGGCACACCAAGCTCGCGGGCGAACTTGCGCACCGAAGGCGATGCATGCGGCAGGCCCACAGCGGGCGTGGCCGTGGGGTTGTGGGCGGGGGCAGCGCTGGCGGCAGCTGGTGCGGTAACAGCCGCAGGTGCAGTAGCCGTGGGGGCTGATGTCGCAGCAGGCGCAGGCATAGAGGCCGCGGCAGCCGGTGCAGCCGCAGTAGCGCCTTCCACAATCGCCAGCAGATCACCGATGTTGACGGTGTCGCCCACTTTGACCTTGAGCTCCTTGAGCACGCCTGCAGCACTCGACGGGATTTCCATCGAGGCTTTGTCGGACTCCACCGTGATCAGGCTTTGTTCGAGCTTGATGGTGTCGCCGGGCTTGACAAATACCTCAATGACGGCCACGTCCTTGAAGTCGCCAATGTCAGGGACATGCACATCAATGAGGCCTGTTGCAGCCGAAACTGCAGGGACAGCCACAGGCGCTGCTACAGGTGCCGATGCGGGAGCAGCAGCTGGCGCCGCCACAGCACCCTCGCCTTCAGCCTCGATCAGCAAGACCACTGAGCCTTCGCTGACCTTGTCGCCCAAAGCGACTTTGAGCTCTTTCACCACGCCCGCGTGGCTGGACGGGATCTCCATGGAGGCCTTGTCAGACTCCACGGTGATGAGCGATTGTTCGGCCTTCACGCTGTCGCCAGGCTTGACCAGCAACTCTATGACGGCCACTTCGTCGAAATCCCCGATGTCCGGGACTTTTACTTCTACCAGTGCCATGTTTGTCTCCGGAATTTATGCGTACAGGGGGTTCACTTTGTCCGTCTTGATGCCGTACTTCTTGATGGCATCAAGCACCTTGGCAGCGGGAATCACGCCTTCGTCGGCCAGCGATTTGAGCGCGGCGATCACGATGTAGTGGCGGTTGATCTCAAAGTGCTCGCGCAGCTTGCTGCGGAAGTCCGAGCGGCCAAAACCGTCAGTTCCAAGCACCTTGTAGCTGCGGCCCTTAGGGATGAAGGGGCGAATCTGCTCGGCATAGTTCTTCATGTAGTCGGTCGATGCCACCACTGGACCGGCATGCTTTTCCAACTGCTGGGCCACAAAGGGTACGCGTTGCGAGTCTGTCGGGTGCAGCAGGTTCCAGCGTTCGCAGTCCTGACCATCGCGGGTCAGCTCATTAAAGCTTGGGCAGCTCCACACATCGGCCTGGATACCCCAGTCGGTGGCCAGCAGGGTTTGGGCTGCAATCGACTCACGCAGGATGGTGCCCGAGCCCAGCAGCTGAACACGGTTCTTGCCCTCAGCGCCGGGCTTGCACAGGTACATGCCCTTGATGATCTGCTCCTCCGTGCCCGCGGTCAGGCCAGGCATGGCGTAGTTTTCGTTGAGCAAGGTCAGGTAATAGAAGACGTTGTCTTGCTTCTCGACCATGCGCTTGAGGCCGTGGTGCAGAATAACGCCGACTTCGTGCGCGAAGGTGGGGTCGTAAGAAATGCAGTTCGGGATGGTTCCGGCCAGGATGTGGCTGTGGCCGTCTTCGTGCTGCAAGCCTTCGCCATTCAGCGTGGTGCGGCCCGAAGTGCCACCCAGCAGGAAGCCACGCGCTTGCATGTCACCGGCCGCCCAGGCCAGATCGCCAATGCGCTGGAAGCCGAACATCGAGTAGTACACATAGAACGGCACCATGATCCGGTTGCTCGTGCTGTAGCTTGTGGCCGCAGCAATCCAGCTGGACATGCCGCCGGCTTCGTTGATGCCTTCCTGCAGGATCTGACCAGCCTTGTCTTCCTTGTAGTACATGACCTGGTCCTTGTCGACCGGGGTGTACTGCTGGCCTGCGGGGTTGTAGATACCAATCTGACGGAACAAGCCTTCCATACCAAAGGTGCGCGCCTCATCCACCAGAATCGGCACCACACGCGGGCCCAGGGCCTGGTCGCGCAGCAACTGGGTCAGGAAACGCACATAGGCTTGCGTGGTCGAGATTTCACGGCCTTCGGCGGTTGGCTCCATGACCGACTTGAACGTCTCCAGCGAAGGCACGGTGAAGCTCTCATCGGCCTTGGTGCGGCGGTGCGGCAAGTAGCCGCCCAGCGCTTTGCGGCGCTCGTGCAGGTACTTCATTTCCGGAGTGTCGTCGGCGGGCTTGTAGAACGGAATCTTGGGCAACTCGCTGTCCGGAATCGGGATATTGAAGCGGTCGCGGAAGTACTTGATGTCTTCGTCGGTCAGCTTCTTGGTCTGGTGCACGGTGTTCTTGCCCTCGCCGGCTTTGCCCATGCCAAAACCCTTGACGGTCTTGATCAGCAACACGGTGGGCTGGCCCTTGTGGTTCACGGCTTCCTGGTAAGCGGCATACACCTTTTGCGGGTCGTGGCCACCGCGGCGCAGGTTCCAGATGTCATCGTCGCTCATGTGGGCGACCATCTCCAGCACCTTGGGGTCGCGGCCAAAGAAATGCTTGCGCACATAGGCGCCGTCGTTGGCCTTGAAGGCCTGGTAGTCGCCGTCGAGCGTGTCCATCATGATCTTGCGCAGCGCACCATCCTTGTCACGCGCCAAGAGCGGGTCCCAGTTGGAGCCCCACAGACACTTGATGACGTTCCAGCCCGAGCCACGGAACTCGCCTTCCAGCTCTTGAATGATCTTGCCATTGCCGCGCACCGGGCCATCCAGACGCTGCAGGTTGCAGTTGACCACAAAGATCAGGTTGTCCAGGTTTTCACGTGCTGCCAAACCAATGGCGCCCAGCGATTCGACTTCGTCCATCTCGCCGTCGCCGCAGAACACCCAGACCTTGCGGTTCTCGGTGTTGGCGATGCCTCGCGCGTGCAGGTACTTGAGGAAACGCGCCTGGTAGATGGCCATCAGCGGGCCCAGGCCCATGGACACCGTGGGAAACTGCCAGAACTCCGGCATCAGCTTGGGGTGCGGGTAGCTGGACAAGCCTTTGCCGTCCACTTCCTGGCGGAAGTTGAGCAACTGCTCTTCGGTCAAACGGCCTTCCAGGAAAGCGCGGGCATACACGCCAGGCGCAACGTGGCCCTGGATGTAGAGGCAGTCACCACCGTGGTTTTCGCTTTCGGCGTGCCAGAAGTGGTTGAAGCCGGCACCAAACATGTGAGCCAGGGAAGCAAAGGAGCCGATGTGGCCACCCAGATCGCCACCATCTTCAGGGTTATGGCGGTTGGCCTTGACCACCATGGCCATGGCGTTCCAGCGCATGTAGGCGCGCAAGCGCTCTTCGATTTCAATGTTGCCGGGGCAGCGGGCTTCCTGCTGGGGCTCGATGGTGTTCACATAGCCGGTGTTGGCCGAAAACGGCATGTCGATGCTGTTTTCCCGGGCATGTTCAAGCAGTTGTTCAAGCAGGAAGTGGGCGCGTTCACCGCCCTCCTTCTCGATCACGGCGGACAGTGCGTCCATCCATTCACGGGTTTCCTGACGGTCGAGATCGTGTCCCGGCTGGTTCGGAGTGGCGGCTGACATAGGTGTCTCCTTGTTTGTGCCTGTTTATGAATTTCCGTAGTGTGTCACATTTTTTTCCAATTTTCAAATAGCGCAGTTGCATTTCTCATTATGAAATATATGAGCGAATCTGAATGTAACTTTGCGCACCTGGCCTAAAAGGAGGGAGACAAGCAAAAGCCCTAAACTCAAGCCATGTCCATGCAAGCCAAGACGAAAACGACCAATTCCGCCAGCCCTTGGTCCTGGTGGAAGCAATGGTGGAACCAGCAATCCCCTGTCCGGCAAGACAGATTCGCCAACCTCGCGCCCTTGGCAGCTGTGGCACTGTTTCTGGCAGCCATCATGATTTCGTTCTGGTACCTGCGCAATGAGGAAATACGCAGGGAGGAAGAAAGCATCAAGCGAGATGTGGAATACGCGCAACAGCGTATTCGCTTGCGCATGCTTGAGCGACAAGAGCAACTTACGCAATTGGCCAACAATTTGTCAGCCAACTCGATCGCGACAGCGCAATTCAAGGATAAAACACAGCAGCTGATCGACCTCTATCCTGAATTGCTGAGCCTGACCTGGATAGATGCCAACCGTCGGATCATGGCTTCACAAAACACGTACAGCTTCATGCCCAGTACGATTTATCTGCCGGGCAGCAGCCTGGACATCAGCGAGATCGACAACCACTTCAGCCTGGTCCAGGAATTCCAGCAGCCGATATACGCCATGGTGCGTACAAGGCCAAACTTGCAAAACAGCAGGCCTACCCTGCAACTTTTGACCCCCATCATCGACAAAAAGAAGCGCTTTCATGGCGTTGTTTTGACAGAGTACGCCCTGGACAGCCTGCTGCGTAACAGCGTGCCGCCGGACATCCTGACTTCGTACGCCGTGTCATTTCAAGATGAACACCGTCGCATTCTTGCGGGACAAAGCATCCCCGAAAGAGAAGATCTGGCGGAACAGCTGCCATTTATCAGTCGCAGACCTCACAGCCAAAGCGTGACGGTTCCGCCTGTTGGCAACAGTCTGGTTCTTCAAATGCAGGTATGGCGCACTTCGCAGGGTTTGATCGGGAGCGCTCTGTTTTGGCTTGTTGGCGCCCTCAGTGTCATGACCTCCTGGATGCTGATTGGCAACTGGCGACACACCCGCAGGCGGCTGCAAGCTCAAAACGCCCTGATGGCTGAAACCAATTTCCGCCGGGCCATGGAAAACTCCATGCTCACTGGCATGCGTGCTTTGGACCTGAAAGGTCGCATCACCTACGTCAACCCGGCTTTTTGTCAAATGACAGGTTGGTCCGAGGCTGAGCTGGTCAATGCTGTGGCACCTTTTCCTTACTGGCCCGAAGAAGACATTGAACAACTCACCAAACGGCTGGAAGAAGAAATCAGTGGCAAACACACCGCGGGTGGGTTTCAGGTTCGCGTCAAGCGAAAAGACGGCAGTCGCTTTGATGCACGCATGTATGTCTCCCCGCTGATCGACCCCTCCGGACGTCAAACCGGCTGGATGACGTCGATGACCGATATCACCGAGCCAAACAGGATTCGTGATCAGCTGGCGGGCTCTTACGAGCGCTTCACCATTGTGCTGGAAGCCTTGGATGCTTCTGTATCTGTGACACCTCTCGGTAGCAAAGAGCTCCTGTTTGCAAACAAGCTCTATCGACAGTGGTTCGGTGCAGACAGCAGCGGACACCTGCGTCTGGTCGCTCAGGCGGGAGCCTACGAAAACACGGTCACCGGCGCCGATGACGCGGACGATATGGCTGGCCTGCCCTCCGATGAATTGACCTCCGCACAATCGGGCAATTCTGAAATTTATGTCGCTGAACTGGACAAATGGCTGGAGGTGCGCTCTCGATACATCAACTGGGCCGACGGACGTTTGGCCCAGATGGTGATCGCCACCGACATCACCCAGCGCCGCCGAGCTGAAGCACTTGCTGCCCAGCAAGCGGATCGGGCGCAAACCGCCAGCCGACTGATCACCATGGGCGAGATGGCCTCCAGCGTCGCGCACGAACTTAATCAGCCACTGGCTGCCATCAGCAATTACTGCAACGGCATGATCTCTCGCATCAAGCGGCAACAGATCGAAGAAAAAGACCTGCTTGGCGCGCTGGAAAAAACCGCTCACCAGGCGCAACGTGCTGGCCAGGTCATCCATCGCATCCGAAGCTTTGTCAAGCGAAGCGAGCCTAACCGAAGCATCTCGGATGTGGGTCACATTGTCAGCGAAGCCCTGGAGCTGGCCGAGATTGAACTGCGCCGCCGCAATGTGCGCCTCTCGCATTACATTGCCGCACGATTGCCGAGTTTGAACGTAGACCCGATCCTGATCGAACAGGTGCTGATCAATCTGATGAAAAACTCCGCTGAAGCCATCGACAACGCCCAGCGTACGCCTGACAAACGCCATGTGGAGCTGCGCGTTGTTCCCCGCCAGGTCGGGGAGCAGCAGGTCATTGAATTTTCCGTCACAGACACGGGCAAGGGACTTCCTCCAGAGGCCATAGACAAGGTTTACGAAGCCTTTTTCTCCACCAAGGCCGAAGGCATGGGCATTGGCCTGAACCTGTGCCGCTCCATCGTGGAATCGCACCAGGGAAGGATCGAGGCCCAGAACCTCTACAATGCTGGGGAAATCACGGGTTGCCGTTTCTCGTTTTGGTTGCCTGTCCCGGGCACGCACTGACAATAGAACATTGCAAAGGTCGAATTGATGAGTCTGATTCCGAAAAAAGGTACGGTCTATGTGGTCGATGACGACGAAGCCGTGCGCGATTCGCTGCAATGGCTGCTCGAAGGTCAGGATTACCGCGTTCGCTGCTTTGAATCAGCGGAGGTGTTCCTCAGCCGCTACGACCCCCGCGAAGTGGCTTGTCTGATTGCCGACATCCGCATGGGTGGCATGACCGGTCTCGAACTGCAGGACAAGCTCATTGAGCGCAAATCACCCTTGCCTATCGTGTTCATCACAGGCCATGGTGATGTGCCCATGGCTGTGAACACCATGAAAAAAGGCGCTTTGGACTTCATCCAGAAGCCCTTCAATGAACCCGAGTTGCTGAACCTGATCGAGCGCATGCTTGACCATGCGCGCGAATCCTTTGCAGAACACCAGAGCGCAGCCAGCCGCGATGCCCTGCTTTCAAAGCTGACTGGCCGCGAGTCCCAAGTGCTTGAGCGCATCGTCGCGGGCCGCCTGAACAAGCAAATCGCCGATGACCTGGGCATCAGCATCAAGACCGTGGAAGCGCATCGTGCCAACATCATGGAAAAGCTGGGAGCCAACACCGTGGCCGATCTGCTCAAGATTGCCCTTGGGCAAAACGCACCCAAGGCCTGACCCCCTTAACCCTAGTCAAAACGCCCGTCCCTGTCGGGCGTTTTGCATTTCAAGACCTTAAAACTTTTACGAGCCGCTTATGACCGCCCAACTGATTGATGGCAATGCCCTGTCCAAACAACTGCGCACCGAAGTCGCCAACCGCGCCCAAGCCCTCAAAGCGAAGGGCATCACCCCTGGCCTGGCCGTGGTGCTGGTGGGCGACAACCCGGCCAGCCAGGTTTATGTGCGCAACAAGGTCAAGGCCTGCGAAGACAGCGGCCTGCATTCCGTGCTCGAAAAATACGATGCCGACATGAGCGAAACCGCACTGCTGGCCCGCGTGCAAGCGCTCAACAACGACCCGGCCATCCACGGCATCCTGGTGCAGTTGCCCCTGCCGGAACACATTGACGCCCAGAAAGTGATCGAAGCGATCAGCCCGGCCAAGGATGTGGACGGTTTCCACATCGCCAGTGCAGGCGCCTTGATGACCGGCATGCCCGGCTTTTGGCCTTGCACGCCTTACGGCTGCATGAAGATGCTGGAATCCATTGGCTACGACCTCAAAGGCAAGCACGCCGTGGTGATCGGCCGCAGCAACATCGTGGGCAAACCCATGGCGCTCATGCTGCTGCAAAAAGACGCCACCGTGACCATCTGCCACTCGCGCACGAAAGACCTGAAAGCCCAGACCCTGCAGGCCGACGTGATCGTGGCCGCCGTGGGCAAACGCAACGTACTGACCGCCGACATGGTCAAGCCCGGTGCGGTGGTGCTGGACGTGGGTATGAACCGCAATGACGAAGGCAAGCTCTGCGGCGATGTGGACTATGCAGGCGTCAAGGAAGTTGCCGGCCACATCACCCCGGTGCCCGGTGGCGTTGGCCCGATGACCATCACCATGCTGCTGGTCAACACCCTTGAAGCGGCAGAACGCGTCACCAGATAAGTGCCATGAACAATCCCTTGCTCGACACCGCCGGCCTGCCGCTGTTTGACCGCATTGCGCCCGAACATGTGGCTCCTGCCATGGACGTGCTGTTGGCCGAGGCCGACGCCGCCCTCACCCGCGTCACTGCAGACGACTTCCCGGCCAGCTGGACCGGCATCGCCCAAGTGCTGGACGTCGCCACCGAACGCCTGGGCCGCGCCTGGGGGGCTGTGAGCCACCTCAACAGCGTGGCCGACACGCCCGAGCTGCGCGCCGCCTACAACGCCGCCCTACCCCGCGTGACCGAGTTCTGGACGCGCCTGGGCAGTAACGAACAGCTTTACGCCAAATACAAGGCCATCGCACCCGCCAGCCTGAACGCCGAACAACGCCAGGCCCACAGTAATGCGCTGCGCGGCTTTGTGCTGGGCGGTGCCGAACTGCAAGGTGCAGCCAAGGAACGCTACGCCGCCATTCAGGAGCGCCAGGCCGAGGTCTCGCAAAAATTCAGCGAAAACACCCTGGACGCCACCGACAGCTTTGCTCTGTACGTGGCCCCTGCCGAGCTGGACGGCGTGCCGCAGGACGTGATCTACGCCGCCTGCGCCGCTGCCGACAAGGATGGCCACACCGGGCAAGCCAAACTCACCCTCAAGCTGCCAAGCTACCTGCCCGTCATGCAGTTTGCGCACAGCAGCGCGCTACGCGAACGTCTGTACCGGGCCTACACCACCCGCGCCTCTGACCAGGCCGAGGGCGATGCCAAAAAATACGACAACACCGCCCTGATGAGCGAGATCCTCGCCCTGCGCCATGAAGAAGCGCAGCTGCTGGGCTACGCCAACTTTGCCCAGGTCTCGGTGGTTCCCAAGATGGCCGAGTCACCCGAAAAGGTCATCACCTTCCTGCGTGACCTGGCCGCCAAAGCCAAACCCTTTGCCGAAAAAGACATGGCCGACCTGCGCGAATTCGCACGCAAGGAACTGGGTCTGAGCGGCCCACTCAACGCCTGGGACATCCCCTACCTGAGCGAAAAGCTCAAGGAAGCGCGCTACAGCTTCAGCGAGCAGGAGGTCAAAACCTACTTCACCGCGCCCAAAGTGCTGGCCGGGCTGTTCAAAATCATCGAAACCTTGTTCGAGGTCAACATCCGCAAGGACGAAGCGCCCGTCTGGCATCCTGCCGTGGAGTTCTACCGCATCGAACGCAACGGCCAACTGGTGGGCCAGTTTTATCTGGACCCGCCGGCCCGCGCTGGCAAGCGCGGTGGCGCCTGGATGGACGATGTGGTCGGTCGCTGGCTGCGCCCGGACACGGGCCAGCTGCAAACCCCGGTCGCCCACCTGGTGTGCAACTTCGCCGAAGGTGTGAACGGCAAGCCGCCGCTGCTCACCCACGACGACGTGATCACCCTCTTCCACGAATTCGGCCATGGCCTGCACCACATGCTCACTCAGGTGAATGAGCGCGACGTGTCGGGCATCAGCGGCGTCGAATGGGACGCGGTGGAGCTGCCCAGCCAGTTCATGGAAAACTTCTGCTGGGAATGGTCGGTGCTGCAACACATGACCGCGCATGTGGACACGGGCGAGCCGCTGCCACGTGCCTTGTTCGACAAGATGCTGGCCGCCAAGAACTTCCAGAGCGGTCTGCAGACCCTGCGCCAGATCGAATTCGCCCTCTTTGACATGCGATTGCACGCCGAGCACGACCCGGCGCTGGACTTCATGCCCCTGCTGCACGAAGTGCGTGCCGAAGTCGCGGTGCTGCAGCCGCCCAGCTTCAACCGCATGGCCCACACCTTTGGCCACATCTTCTCGGGTGGCTATGCCGCAGGCTATTACAGCTACAAATGGGCCGAGGTGCTGAGCGCCGACGCCTACGCCGCTTTTGAGGAAACTGCTACAAACGGCCAGCCCAGCATCGAGACAGGCCGCCGCTACCGCAAGGAAATTTTGGAAGCCGGTGGCAGCCGCCCCGCGCTGGAATCCTTCAAGGCCTTCCGAGGGCGCGAGCCCAGCCTGGACGCCTTGCTGCGCCACCAAGGCATGGCCTGAACCGCCTGCCGAAAAAAACAAAACCCCGGTAACTCGTTGAATTACCGGGGTTTTTATCCTACCGAATGTGGTAGGCGCGATTGGACTCGAACCAACGACCCCCACCATGTCAAGGTGGTGCTCTAACCAGCTGAGCTACGCGCCTGTAAGACTGCTATTGTAGCAGCAAAATCAACGTCTTCTGGCGTTGCGAACGCCTTTGATGGTTTTGACGCTGCCGAGCACCTTCGCCAGCTTGGCCGAGTCGCTCAGCTCCACAGTGAATGTCATCCAGGCCATGCCTTTGACGCTTTGGGTCTGAACGCCAATCACGTTCATTTTCTCCTTTGCAAACACTTCCGAGATGTCGCGCAGCAGGCCTTGGCGGTCCACCGCTTCGATGGCCACATCCACGGGGTAGACCGCATCGGCCGCTGTACGTTCACCCCAGCGCACATCGATCACCCGCTCGGGCGTGCGTGCCGAGAGTTCACGAAAATTGCTGCAGTCCTGACGGTGAATGCTGACACCCTTGCCACGTGTCACAAAGCCGCTGATCGCATCGGGTGGCGCGGGCTTGCAGCAGCGCGCCAGCTGCGTGAGCAGCGAGTCCACCCCCACCACCAGCACGCCTGACGCCGTTTTGCGCGAAGCGGATGCCCCTTTGGCGTTAGCCCTGGCGGCAATGATGTCGTCTGCTTGTAGCGTGCTCGCTGGTGGATTCAGCAAAGTTTCGATGTTGCGCAGTGAAAACTCGTCCTTGCCCACCACTTCAAACAGGCCATCGGCCGACTTGAAGCCTAGCTGGCTGGCCAGATCTTCAAGCTTAAAAGATGTTCTCCCCTCTCTTTGCAGCAGCTTTTCGACCGCCTCGCGACCTTTGGCAATGTGCTCTGCGCTGATTTGCGCGTTGAACCATGAGCGAACTTTGGCCCGCGAGCGATTGCTGACGATGTAACCCAGCTCGGGGTTGAGCCAGTCGCGAGAAGGCCCGCCCTCCTTGATGGCCACAATCTCCACCGTTTGCCCGTTGGCCAGCGGCGTGTTGAGCGGGACCATGGCACCATCCACCTTGGCGCCCCGGCAGCGGTGCCCCAGGTTGGTGTGCAACATGTAGGCAAAGTCCACCGGCGTGGCGCCTTGCGGCAGCTCGATGATGGCGGCGTCTGGCGTCAGCACATAAATGCGGTCATCGAACAAAGCCTTGTCACTGACCGCCCCCGAAAGGTCGCGCTCCCAGGCCAAGAGCTGACGCAGCACGGCGATCTTGGCGTCGTAGGCACTCGTGGCACTCACGCCGGCATAGCCCTTGGTGCCCGCCTCTTTGTAGGCCCAGTGGGCGGCCACGCCGTTTTCGGCGTGTTCGTGCATCTCACGGGTGCGAATCTGGATTTCGATGGGCTTGCCATCGGCATCACGCACCACAGTATGCAGGCTTTGGTAACCATTGGATTTGGGCTTGGCGATGTAGTCGTCAAACTCTTCGACGATGGGTGTAAAGTGCTCATGCACCCAGCTCAACACCTGGTAGCAATCGGGCACCTGAGGCACCACCACGCGCAGGGCGCGCACATCAAACACGCGGTCAAAGGGCAAGTCCTTGCCACGCATCTTCTTGACGATGCTGTAAATGTGTTTCGGCCGCCCCTGCACCTGAGCAGCAATGCCTTGCGCGGACAACTCGGTTTGCAGACGCTGGCTCAAGCTGGCCATATAGGCTTCGCGCTCGACGCGTTTTTCATCCAGAAGCCGGGCAATGTCTCTATAGGTCTTTGGCTCCAGGAAACGGAAAGACAGATCCTCCATCTCCCACTTGATTTGCCAGATGCCCAGGCGGTTGGCCAGCGGCGCAAACACTTGCAAGGATTCGCGGGCCAACGCTGGCGGCACAGGCAACTTGGTCGCCGCAAAATGGCGCAAGGTTTGCAGGCGCGATGCCAAACGCAGCATGACCACACGCAAGTCGCGGCTGAATGCCAGCAGCATCTTGCGCACGTTTTCGGTTTGCAGCTTGGGGTTGTCCGACAGCTGGGCACTGGCCTCTGCCGCACGCGACAGACGCTGCAGGTGCACCAGCTGGTTGGTTTGCATGGCCAGGTGCGCCAGGTTCTCGCCAAAGGCTTTGCCAATCACCTCTTCGGGCTTGTTCAGGTGCGGGCAGGCATACACCAGGTAGGCGGCGGCTTGCATCTCTTGCGAGCCCCCAATCAGGGCCAGCACATGGGCCACAGCCTGGGCGTGTTGCCAAATGTTCTCACCCGTGTCGAGGGCTTCGCATTCAATCAGGGGCTGTGCAAACCGGCTGGCACGCTCGAGCACATCGGCAGCCTCATGCCCGCCAGAAGTGGCACGAACCACCTGCGGAACCACAGAGGCCAAGGTTTCAGAAGGACTGACCATGCTCAACCCAGCAAAAAGTCGGACACCACATGGATGTGACCAGGCTCGGTCAAGGTGGGCGCATGGCCCACATGCGGCCATTGCACCAAGCGCGCACGGGGACCGCGCTCGGTCATGGCTTGCGCGGTTTCCTGTGTGAGCAGGTCGGAGTCTTGGCCACGAATGAGCAAGACTTGCGCACGAATCTGGTCGTACAAGGCCCACATGACAGGCTCTGCTGCCAGGGCCGCTTCCTCGGTAAGTGCTTGCAAGGGCTGACCAATGGCTCTGTCGTAATGCAGCGTGAGACCCCCCTCGGGCGCAGGGCGAACCATGTGCGAGCACTGCTCCAGCCAAATGTCGTCGGGCACTGCGCCAAAACCAGCAAACAGCAGGCGAAGCACCTGCGAGACCTGTTGCAGGTCGGTGTAGGTGCCGTATTGGCCCACGTACTGTTTCATGCGTGCCAGGGAGCTCCAGGTGATCGCTGGCCCCACATCATTGATGACAAAGCGGCGCACCGGAGCGGGCAACGGCAACTCGGGCTGCCCCACAATGACCATGCCGATCAAGCCACCCATGCTGGTACCGACCCAGTCCAGCGTTGAAATGGGATGTGCCGCATGCAGCGTCTGCAGCAGCACCATCATGTCTGCTGCGTATTGCGGCACTTGGTAAAGGCTGGCGTTGGGCAACCATTCGCTTTTGCCTCGTCCAGCCACGTCCGGACAAATGACCTGCACCTTGCCCTGCCCGGCCTGCACCAAGGCGGCAGCCAGACGGTCAAAATCGCGGCCCTGGCGGGTCAGGCCGTGCACCGCCACCACCACGTGCGGGGCCTGGGCATCACCCCAGCGCCAGTAGGCCATGCGGTGCTCGCCCTCCGGGTGAGGGCAAGTGACGAACTGCAACTGGGGAGCAGTCTTCTCAAAAGTGTTCATAACATTGCGAAACACAGTCTGCGCCGCCGTCAGGGCCGGATCCATCACAGCTGTGATAATGGTTTATCTTTACTCCATCCTAAATCATTCGCGCAGGAGAAATCATGCTCAAAGGAAAAACAGCACTGGTCACTGGCTCTACAAGCGGTATCGGCCTGGGCATTGCCAAAGCTCTAGCGGCTCAAGGTGCCAACATCGTGCTCAACGGTTTTGGTGATGCCGAAGGCCCCAAGGCCGAAATCGCAGCCCTGGGCGTCAAGGTCGCCTACCACGGTGCAGACATGAGCAAGGTCTCAGACATTGAAGACATGATGCAGTTTGCCGCCAGCACCTTTGGCCGTGTGGACATTTTGGTGAACAACGCAGGCATCCAGCATGTCGCGCGTATTGAAGAGTTTCCGGTTGATCGTTGGGATGCCATCATCGCCATCAACCTCTCCAGCGCTTTCCACGCGACTCGCCTGGCGCTGCCAAGCATGCAGCAAGTCAACTGGGGCCGCATCATCAACGTCGCCTCGGTGCACGGTCTGGTGGCCTCGGCGGCCAAATCGGCCTATGTGGCTGCCAAGCACGGCGTGGTCGGCCTGACCAAGGTGACTGCCCTGGAAAACGCCACCAGCGGCGTGACCTGCAACGCCATCTGTCCGGGCTGGGTGCTCACCCCACTCGTTCAAAAACAGGTCGATGCCAAAGCCCAGGCCATGGGCGTGTCCCACGAAGAAGCCAAAAACCTGCTGCTGGGCGAGAAAGAGCCCTCCATGCAGTTCACCACGCCCGAAGAGCTGGGTGCATTGGCCGTGTTCTTCTGCTCGCCCGCAGCCGACAACGTGCGTGGCGTGGCCTGGAACATGGACGGCGGCTGGACGGCCCAATAAGAGGCCAAGCTGCATGGGAGGACCTATGGCCACAGAAGGCAAACGACTCGACAAGATCGTCATCGTTGACGATGACGCCCGCATTCGGGACCTGTTGCGCCGCTTTTTGGCGCAAGAGGGTTATGACGTGCTGCTGGCAGAAGACGCCCGCGCACTGCAGCGCATCACCCAGCGTGAAACCGTGGACCTGCTGGTCCTGGATGTGATGCTGCCCGGCGAGGACGGCTTGAGCATTTGCCGCCGCCTGCGACAGGCTGGCGACAAAACACCCATCATCATGCTCACCGCCAAAGGCGAAGATGTCGACCGCATTCTGGGTCTGGAAATTGGCGCGGACGATTATTTGGGCAAACCCTTCAACCCGCGCGAATTGCTGGCTCGCATCCATGCCGTCTTGCGACGTCGTCCGGTCATCGAGGCACCAGGTGCGCCCACTGCCGAGCAGGAAGTCATGCGCTTTGGGGAATTCAGCTTCGATCTGGCGGCCCGTCAACTGTCCCGCAATGGCCAGGAAATTCCGCTGACCACTGGTGAATTTGCGATGCTCAAGGCCTTGGTGCGTCATCCGCGCCAGTCACTCAGCCGAGACAAACTGGCTCAACTGGCCCGTG
>NZ_JAYPVP010000014.1:0-63901 GCF_038134685.1 Limnohabitans sp.
GGTTGACACCGTTCAACCTGACTTTGGCTTGCCATGCCTTTCCAGTTTTACCTTCACGCAATACAAATGTAGCCATCCTCAACTCCTCGTCCCAAAATTGTCCCAAGGAGTGATTTATACCGTACTTTTCTATTTTTCTTTATATAAGACAAGTACTTACGAAGATTAAATCTAACCCCTCCTAAGCGCTAGATACAGGTTCGATTCCTGTCGGGGCGCCAAATGTTTTTGGCTTGTCACTTGCTGGCAGCGCCCGCAGCTCCACCCACGTTCAAGGTACTGGTTGTCAAACCGATGGCTGCGCCTTTGAGCACCTCCATCGCCATGTCTTCAGTGGAGGTTTCCGGCCCGCCACAGGACACGGAAATGCTCGAAGCCTCCATGTGATCGAGCGTTTCCAGACCCGCGTTGGTCGCCAGCACAGGCAGCAGCAAGCTGCCGCCCGACAACAAAATCGCCACTGGGCTGGCCACGATCCGGGCCAGCTTCATGTCGTCGTAGACCTTGGTGTTGGTGATGGCCTGCTGGCAGCCCTCGGTTTTGTACATCTGGTGGCGCTGGTCGAGGTTGACCACTTTGACACGCGACTCACTGGCACAGCCAGTCAGCAACATCACGCCAACGATCGCGCCCAGCCATCCCGGTTTTTGCATTGCTTTTGCTGCAGTTTTGATCATCAACTTCATCGCCCGGCATCTTCTGCGATACCAGCGCAAATGTCCACCCTTTGCTACCATGCTGAACAAATAAAACCGGAGTTCTGGCATGGCACGCAACCCCACATCCCTTTCACGCCGCAGCTGGTTGGCTGGCGTGTTGCTGGGCTCATCTGGCCTGGCACAAGCTCAAAGTGCAGCCCCCGCCGAATCGGTGGCGGCACGCGAAGCCAAAGCGCCGGCATTGCCCGAGGTGGGCAGTGTTTTGCGTGTCCCAAATTTGTCCCTGCTGAACGGCCAAATGTATGACCCGGCCACATCGCCTGCCAGAGTCACGGTGCTGTACTGGTGGGCCAGCACTTGCCCCTTCTGCGCCCAGCAAAGCCCGGAGATGCAAAAGCTCTGGTCACAGCTCCAGGGCAAGGGTCTTCAGCTGCTGGCCTTGAGCGTGGACAAGAAACCGGAAGATGCCACAAGCTACCTGGCCAAAAAGGGCTATACCTTCCCTGCGGCCTGGGTCAGCCCCGAGGTGCACAGGCAGCTGCCCAAGCCGCGTGGCTTGCCCATCACCATCGTGCTGGACCGCCAGGGCAAAGTACTGCAAGCCGAAAAAGGTCAACTGTTTCCCGAAGACGTCGCTCAGCTGAGCCAATGGCTTTGAGCGTAGTCCGACTTACAAATACACCGGGCCGGGCTTGACCAGCTGCTCGATGGCCCGGCGCAAACCAGCTGGCCAGTTTTGGGGGACGTTACGGACAGCGCTGTAGCGATGCCCTGCAGGCAAGGTGTGCAACTGAACGCCGAGCATTTCAATTTGCGCCTCCTCGGCCACATCACCTGCATTGGTCTGCGCTTGCCCCATGTCCACCAACGTGACCGTGCCTTTGCCAAACACCTCGATTGCACGGGCGCGTTCGACCACAAGAGCTGTGTCTTCATCAATGCCCACGCCCAACAAATCGGGGCGACCAGCAAGGGTGGACAGCAATCTGGGCAAGCGTCGGCGCTCCGAAAAATGTTGATCCACCACAGCTGCAGGCAAAAAGCCCAAACCAATATCGGTCTCCACAATGTCTTTGCGCGGCCGCAGTACTGCTGCACCTTGCGCAATCATGTGGCGTGACATGACAGCTGCGCCCGCGCTGGTCCCGCCAATGCAACAGTGGTTGAAATGAAAAGCCTTGTGCATGGCCTCCATGACCGGCGTGTCAAACACCGTCTGCATCAGGCGCGACTGGTCTCCACCACTCATGAAAATGCCATCGGCCTGCATGATGTCTGCGCTCAGCTGTGGATTCATCGCTTCTTCGCGGCTGTTCAGGGGGAGTACAGCAAAGTTCTGCGCGCCCAGATCGGAAAACACCGCGCTGTAGCTTTGGGCCACGACTTCGGGCACTCCGCTGGCCGCCGTGATCAAGCGAATGCGTGCCAGCGGCCCGCCAGCGTATTCGATGAACTTGCGCAAAATGACCCGGTCCTGCACCCGGTCTTCTGCACCGCCCACAATGACCAGGCGCGACCATTTCTCCGGCGTCACGCGAGCACGCTCAGTCGCCTGCGCCCAGGGGCCTGCCGACAAGGCCGCTGCAGCGGTCAAAAATTCTCTTCTTTTCATGGACCGTCAATATAGACGGTAAGGGTGAAGCTTTGGTGAAGCCAGCTCAGAAAGCGACTTTTTCGGCTTCCAGGTACGCCAGGCTGATGTACTTGCCAATGTTGCTGTCGTAACCCTGCATGGTTTTGGCCCTGCTGGCCACCCGCGGGTCGGCCAGCACCATGGCTTTGGCCTCGGACTCCGACTTGCCGTCTTCCACCGCCTTGAGGCAAGGCTCCCAAATGCCTGACAGGAAGCGGCCATAGGTCTGCAGGATGTCCTTGCCCGGCTGACCATGGCCAGGTGTCCACAGCTGCTCGCCGGCGGCAGCCGCCAGTTCCTTGTAGTACTTGAACGTACCGGGGTAGGAGCCATCGTCCATATTGGCAATGCGGTTGGCCATCGCGATGTCGCCCACATGGGTCATCTTGTCCTCCACCACCTGCACCGACAAGTCGGCATCGGTGTGGGACTTGCCGTAGAAATGCATCTTGAGCGTCACATCGCCAAAGCGGAACTCCTGGCCATGCGCCACGGTTTTGTTGGGTGCAAACACCTGGGTGCCGCTGGTGGACTGGTTGGTCCAGCGCTCCATCATCGAGCGCCACATATTGCCCTCCACCCCCGCAATCATGTCGCGGGTTTGCGGCAAGGCGTAAATGGGCAGGTCCTTGCCATAGGCCTCCACAAAGGCATGGTTGCCCAGCCAATGGTCGCCGTGGAAGTGGGAGTTGAACACAGCCACCACGGGCTTGTTGGTCACCTTGCGAATTTGGCGGATGACCATTTGCCCGATCTGCAGCGAACTGCCGGAGTCGAGGATGACCACGCCCTTGGACGTCACCACAAAGGTGACGTTGGACATCATGCCCTTGTTTTCGGGCGTAGGGAAACCATCGGGCGCGAACACGATCCACACATGGGGCGAGATCTGGCGAGGCGCGATGTCCGGCATGGGCGGGCCCATGACGAAGTCGTGCGCCTGCTCCGCCAGCAAACGCGCCTCGGGCCACAGGGCGGCGGTGGTCGCCAGCCCTGCCGTGGCCCCCAGAAACAGTCTGCGACTGCGCTGGATTTGTCCGCCCGTGTCGCGCATAGGCTCTTAGACCACGTAGCCGGGGTTGGGCACCACGCCGGTGACCTTGGGCGCGTTGAGTTTGCGCGCACCCACTTTGCCACCTTGTTGGGCCTTGAGCCACTGCTCGACCAGTTCCCACACCATCTTGTTGCCTGCGTTGCGGGCTTCTTCGGCCACGGGGGCCCAGCCAGCGACCTTGTACTTCTTGCCCGCTTCGATGAGCTTGCCCTTGATGCGCATATCGCTGATGCGGCTGCCCATCTTGCCGGTGGGATCCACCGAGTAAGACATGCCACCCACGCGCACCATGTCGCCACCCTGTTGATAGTAAGGGTCGGGGTTGAAGAGGTTGTCGCACACGTCTTCCATCACGGTCTTGATGGTTTCGCCCGTCATCTCGGTCACCGTGGCGTAGGAATAGGTGGTGGCGGTCATGTCCAGCAGCCACTCGCGGGTGATTTCCTGGCCCGGCAGCAAGGTCGTGCCCCAACGGAAACCGGGCGAGAACGCCAGGTCGGCGCCTTGCACGTCCATGAGCGCATCCACCAGCAGCTGGTCGCCTGTGCCGTTGAAGTTGCCACGACGGTAGAGCAGACCTTCGGACACACCCAGCACCTCGCTCAGCTTGGCCTCGTAGGGCGCGCGGATCTTGGTGATCAGGGCGTCCATTTCCTTGTCGGCCGGCAGCATGTTGGAGAACACGGGCAGCAGCTTGTAGCGGAAATCGCTGACCTTCTTGTCCTTGACGTCGAAGTCGAGCACGCCCAGGAACTTGCCATTGGAGCCCGCGTTGGTGACGATGGTCTTGCCACCCTTGTTGGACACCAGCGTGGCCACCGGCATGCCGTCGTGGGTGTGACCGCCCATGATGGCGTCAATGCCGCTGACACGGCTGGCCATTTTCAGGTCCACGTCCATGCCGTTGTGGCTGATGACGACCACGACCTGCGCGCCTTTGCCGCGGGCCTCGTCGACCATCTTTTGCATGTTCTCGTCCTGAATGCCGAACTCCCAGTCCGCGACCATGTAGCGGGGGTTGGCAATCGGGGTGTAGGGGAAGGCCTGGCCAATGATGGCGCAAGGCACACCGTTGATCTCGCGGATCACATAGGGCTTGAACACCGGGTCGCCAAAGTCATTGGTCTTGACGTTCTGCGCCACAAAGTCCACCTTGCCGGCGAAGTCTTTTTCGACGATTTCTTTCACGCGGTCCATGCCCAGGGTGAATTCCCAGTGGCCAGTCATCACGTCCACGCCCAGCAGTTTGCAGGCATCGACCATGTCCTGACCGTTGGTCCACAGGCAGGTGCCCGAACCTTGCCAGGTGTCGCCACCGTCCAGCAGCAGCGCGCCAGGGCGGCTGGCCTTCATGCGCTTGACCAGCGTGGCCAGGTGTGCAAAACCACCCACCTTGCCGTAACGCTTGGCCGCTTTTTCGTAATCCAGATACGTCAGTGCGTGCGCCTCTGCGGTGCCCGGGCGAACCTTGGCCACTTTGAGTAGGTGCTCACCGACCAGGTGAGGCAGATTGCCCTTCATGGAACCAATACCCAAGTTGATGTTGGGTTCACGGAAGTAAATGGGCTTGAGCTGTGCGTGGCAGTCGGTCATGTGCAGGAAGGACACATTGCCGAACTTGGGAATGTCGTACAGGCCATTGGCCGCAGTCGCAGCGCTGGCTTCAGCGTAGGTGCCCAGGCTCATGCCGGCCATGGTGCCGGCGCCCATCACTTGCAGGAATTCGCGTTTACTGAGATTCATAGATTTGCAATCACTGATATATCGGATCTAAAAAACCCGGCCGAAGCCGGGTTGCCAAGTGGCTTACTGGTTGACGGGAGACTTGGGGTCCAGCAACAGAGCCATGATGTCACGCACCTGCGATTCGTTCAGGATACCGGCATGGCCAGCGCGCGGCATGTTGGAGCATGCGTTGTAGGCCTTGGAGTTCCAGATCTTGCCCCAGGTGTATTCGACGATGGGTTTGGCAGCGGCGCTGTTGGGGTCGGTGATGCCGCGCAACTTGCCGTAGTTGTAGAGGCTCGGGCCGATCGTGCCGTAGGAAATTTCCTGCTTGCTGATCTGGTGGCAGTTGTAGCAGTTGCCGCCGTTGACGGTTTTTTCATTGTCCGACCAGGTCAGGCCACGACCACTCTGGGCCACGGCTTCGCCTTTTTTCCAGTCGCCGATGAACTTGCCGTCCGAAGGCCACTTGACAGCCTTGAGGTTCATTTCCTCAATCGCCTTGGCGGTTTTTTCGTCCAGCGGTTTGCCGGCCACATCGGCCTCGGCGCAAGCCAGGTTGGTTTCGTCAATGTTCAGGACACGGTCCACTTTGGCGATGCCCTTGCTCTGGAAAGAGGCCTTGACGATCTTGTCGGTCAGGGCTTTGACTTCAGCCACGTTGGGTGCAGCAGCGCAGCCAGCCAGCAAAGCCGCCACAGTCAAGGCACCCAGGGTCCATTTGGTGTTGAATTTCATGTGAGTGTCTCCTGGTTCAGCGCTTGATGGCGGGGGCAATCGACTTGGCACCCTTGGCGTTCACGCCCAGGTACACGCCCAGAGCGATGGTGGCATCGCTGCCAAAAACCGGCTCAGGGAAACGCTGCTGGCGGTAGCAGTCGTTCAGACGCTGCTGCATGCCCCACAAATTGCCGTTGGACACACGGTAGGCCGGCCAGGCGGCGAAGCCAATGCCGTCACCGGGGTTCTTGGTCAGGTTGGGCAGGTCTTGCAAGCGGATACGCTTGCCGTCTTCGCCGTGGCAGGAAGCGCAGGAGAAGTCATGCGGGCCACCGCGCTGGAAGAACAGGCGCTTGCCCACTTCGTAGAACATTTTTTCCTGCGCATGCGACTGCGGCAGGTTGAAACGCATGCCTTGGGACTCAGAAGAGATCCATGCCGCCAAAGCGGTCACGTTCTTTTGTTCGCCTTTGCCAAAACCGGTCTTGGCAATTTCGGCGGCATTGAAGCCTTGCAGGGTTTCCATACAGGTCACCAGGCGGGACTCCAGGTCCTGCACGCGGCCAGTATCTGCAAAGAAACGTGGCAACTCGGCGAACGCGCCTTTGACCACGCCCGGGCCTTTGCCCAGATCACACTTTTCAAGCGAGGCGCCTTTGGGGCCACGCTTTTGTTTCCAGACATCTTCACCTTTGGCAACGAACAGGTCAGCGGGGTTGCCGTCCTGAAGCATTTCACGGTACTCATCAATGCTCTGGCTGGCCGACTTCTGGGCCCAGACCGGAGCCACAGCCAGCGCCAGCGACGCCGCAATGGTTAGGGTGGAAAGTTTTTTCATTGTCACCTCTGGTGTTGTTGTAGAAAACGAAAAAGGGTGAAGCGTGTGGACTTCACCCTTGCAAACAAACGTCGAATTAAGCGACGGTTGTTTCGTCAGTGCGGGTATCGCCCTTGTTGTCTTTCCAGGTCACGGCAACTTTGTCACCAGCCTTGGCACCCTTGATGTTGAATTCCAGGAAGGGGTTTTTGGACACGGAGGGACCCCATTCGCCGGACATGACCACCTTGCCGTTGAGGCTGGCGCTCAGGTCTTGAATGAAGTGGGCGGGCACCAGGTTGCCGGCGGCGTCTTTACGCTGACCGGATTCCATTTCGTGACTCATCAGCACACGAACGTTAGCGATGTTGCCAGTGGCTTTTGCACGAATGCGCATCGGATCTGCCATTTTGAACTCCTGAATTTTTTCAAATAAATCGGTTGGAAACTGTGAATGAATTGAGGGGCCAATTAGCCGCCGCAACCACCCAGAGTCACCTTGACTTCTTTCTTGGCGAAGAAGGCCTTGCCGTCGTTCATGATGGCCACAGCGTAGACATCAGAGGACTGGCCCATCTTGGCGCGCACGGAGAAGTTGGCTTCCACAGCGTCGGTCACATTGAAGAAACCCACCATGGCAGCGGGGTTCTTCTCGACCAGCACCAGCATCTGCTTGACGCCAGCCAGGGTGGAGGAAACCTTCAGGGGCACCACAGCGCCGTTTTCAGCGATGTCGGGGCCGCCAATGGAGACGTCCTTGCTTTCAGCCAGGGACGAAGCGCCCATGGCCTTGATCACGTCTTGCGCGGTCTTGGCCTGGAAGGCGGCATTGTTGTATGCCTGGGCGAACTGAGGGAAACCAGCGGTAGCCAGCAGACCGGCAACAACTGCGCTTTGCTTGAGTGTCTCGCGACGGTTTTGCATCTGAAATCTCCTTTGTGATCGAGTGATGCTATTAAAACAGGTTCAGCTTGTCATTGGGGATACTCCCCAATTACTTGCTGGCTCCCTTGGAAATCCATTCGGCAATCGCCTTGGCGTCAGCTTCGGGCAGGGACTGAGGCGGCATGGGAATGGCACCCCAAACGCCCTGGCCACCGGCCTTGATCTTGCCCACCAGATAGTCCACCTTGCCGGCGTGCTTCTTGGCGATTTCGTTGAAGCCAGGGCCCACGACTTTCTTGTCCAGACCGTGGCAAGCCGTGCAGCTGTGCTTGTTGAGCAACGCGATAGCGGCTTTGCCTTCGTTGTTGGCTTCAGCCTTGGGTGCTGCAGGCTTGGCGGCAGGCGCTGGTGTTTCGCCAGCCTTGCGCTCGGGCGCTGTAGTGTCGGCACCTTTTTGCTGACCCACCAGACGGTTCTGCTCGGCCAGGTTGCCGTGGGCATTGCGTGCGTAGTCAGGCAGCATGGACGCCAGCTTGGGCTCGGGCGTGCAGTTGGTCATGCACACCTTGTTGCTGGTGTCAGGCTTGCTGTAGTCACCACCGAACTCCTTGCCAGGCCACATGGCGTGCTTGGTCGTCATGCCGTTGCGGTTAGGCATGCGGTTTTGCACTTCGGCAATGTTCTTGTCGGACAACACGAAGTCGTCAGGCACCACATTGGACAGGCTCAGCAGGTAGGCCAGAACGCCATAGACCTCATCGGGCTTGAGCGTCTTGGGGTTGGTCCAGGGCATGGCGCGGTTGATGTAGTCCCACAGCGTGGACACCGTGGCGACCTTCATCATGGTGGTACGACCCGGGAAATCGGAGCGCGCCAGATTGGCCACGCGACCGGTTTTCACATCTTCAGCGGTCGTGCCGCCCACCAGGGGGCTGAACACTTCGTTGGACTCGCCAAACACACCGTGACAGTGCGCGCACTTGGCTTCCCAAACGTCCTGACCCATGGACACCGAACCGGAGCCAGCGGGCAGACCCTTGAAGTCCGGACGCACATCGATGTCCCACGCGGCAACTTCCTTGACGGTAGCGTTGCGGCCGACGCCGGGATACTTGGCGCTTTGCGCCGCAGCCACGCCGGCCACTGCCAGCAAAGCCGCCGTCAAGAGGGCTTTACGAAACCTGGACATTTTTCACCTCGCCGTTTTCCTGCACCAACCACGACTGGATGGCGTTGTTGTGATAGATGGAGCGCGTACCACGCACTGCACGCAGCTGCTGGTAGGTCGGCTGCACATGGCCTGTGTCGTCTTGCGCACGGCTCTGGATGATGGCGGGCTTGCCGTCCCACACCCAGTCCAGGTTGAAACGCGTCAGCGCCTTGGACAGCACCGGCGTTTCCAGGCGAGCCTGGCGCCAGTTGCGGCCGCCGTCGGTGGACACGTCCACGCGCTTGATCTTGCCCTTGCCCGACCAGGCCAGGCCGGTGATGTTGTAGAAGCCCTTGTCCAGCAACACCTGGCCGCCGGAAGGCGTGGTCACCACGCTCTTGACTTCCTGGATGTTGGAATACTGGCGATGCAGGCCGCTGGGCTGCAGGTCAATGTAGTGCACCGCTTCGTCTTTGGCGGCGTAGGGCTTGTCGCCCACTTCGATGCGGCGCAGGTACTTGACCCAGCTCACACCTTGCACGCCCGGCACGATCAAGCGCAGGGGGTAGCCGTTTTCGGGACGCAGCATTTCGCCGTTCTGGCCATACGCCACCAGCACTTCACCAGAGGTGATCAGGCTCATGGGGATGGTACGGGTCATGGCAGAACCGTCGCCGCCTTCGGCGAGGATGAACTTGCCGTTTTTCAGGTCAGCGCCAGCCAGTTCCAGCAGGGTGATCAGGGGCACGCCCGTGAACTCGCTGCAAGACACCATGCCGTGCGTGTAGTGCACCGTGGGCACAGCCACGTTGCCCCACTCGGTGGCGGTGTTGGCGCCGCACTCGATGAAGTGGAAACGCGAGACGGCTGGCAAACGCATGATCTCGTCCATGGTGAACACCTTGGCGTTCTTGACCATGCCGTTGATCATCAGGCGATGCTTGGAAGGATCGATGTCCCACCAGCCCTGGTGATGACGCTCGAAGTGCAGACCGCTCGGCGTCACGATGCCGAACAGCGACTGCAGCGGCGCAAACGACACCGATGCCTGCGTGGTCTGGGTCAGACCCGGGCTTTGGCGGCGCTGAACGTTCGATTCGAACTTGGAAGGCTTGCCGTAGCCACCGTCCATGGCCACACCCTGGCCCAGGCCAGTGGCATGCTCGGGCAAGTTCAGGATGTTGGGGTCACCACCCTCGGTCGGCAGCGGGTTGCCCTGCGCCATGGCCATGGGTGCAGCCGCGCCTGCAGCTGCCGCGGCGAAGGCGTTGCGAATGAAATCGCGACGACCTTTCTTGCCCTCGGCAAAAACAGTACGAACGCCCTCTGGGGTCAGGAAGTTTTCCGGTGCTTTTTGCACCCTTCCCGAATTGATGCTTTCGTCTTTCACACAAACTCCTCGTCTTGAGTTTTTTAAGGGGTGGTTACTTCATCAGCAACCTGCGTGCACACCGCACGGCAAACATTCACCGCAGACTCATCCGCGATCCGGTAGAACACCTGCGCGCCCTGACGCCGCTTCGCCACAATGCCAGACCTGTACATGATGTTCAAGTGCTGGGACATATTGGGCTGCGCAATGTCAATCGATTCGAGCAGCTGTCCGACGTTCTTCTCTCCCGAACACAGCACACTCAGGATGCGCAAGCGAACCGGCGTGGAAAGGACACCAAACAGCTCGGCAGCCTTCTCAAACACTTCGTCGCGCTCATCTTCAAGTGCTTCCATGCAAGTGAGTTCTTATATTCGGATGTGCGAATATAAACGATAAAAGATGGAACTGAATCAGGGATTACACGGGGTAGCTCGAAAGCCACCCCGCGTTGCGTTTTAGTAACGGTAGCTGAACATCAGCTGGTAGTTGGTTTGGCTGTGGGTGATAGCAGCCCCTCCCAATTGACCTGCAGCCACAGTGACTTTAGGCGCATGAGAAACAGCAGCATTCAAGCTCATGTTCTTGTCGATTTGATAGCCAAAACCAGCGGTGTAGTGGTCTTTGACAATCGCGGGGAACAGAGGGTGGACCGTAGCATCAGGCACGGGGTTGGTCGAATGGCTATAGCCCGCACGCAACATCAAGGCATCGCTCATCTTATAAGCCCCCCCCAGAGAGATCACAGTTTGATCTTTCCAGTTTTGTGGCATCGTAAATTTCATATCTCCCATTGCAGATTCAAACGTCATGTTGAAACTGCTCATAACAGAAGACCAATCGATTGATTTCACATCAGCAGCCAACATCAGCTGAGGGTTTGCCTGGTAAGCCACACCCGCTGCAAGAACGGCTGGCATCTGGAAATCACGGATCACCAGTCGACCCGTCATCGGGAACGACACGGACCCGTCCATGAGCGTAAATGTCGCAGCATTAGCTCCGGTCTTCATGTCTGCCAAGCGAGTCTTGAGTTGATAGCTCATTGCGACTGTAGTGTCTTTATTGGCTTTGAATGTCATCCCCAATTTGCCAGTAAAACCACCAGATTTGGCGCTGCCAGTGAAGTCGCTGGAATTGGAAAAATCCAGTCTCGCCAAGCTCACCTGACCCAATGTTGGCTGATTCATACCAGTTAGCATTTGATTGATCTGACCCACCATGCCACCAAAGTTGGTTTGCGCGGTTGCCAAATCCCACCCGTTACCTGCGGCATACATTCCCAATAAATCTTGAGATGTAGCTGCCATCTTCATATCCATTCCGGCCCAGGTGTAATCAATGGAGGCCCCCAAAGTCACATCCGGTGTTGCTTGGTAAGAAAAAGGAAATATCACCCGTCCAACTGACAACTCAGAACGAACATTTGCCCCTGTATTCATGGCCAATGGGCTTGAAGCTCCGTATTCGGTGCCCATGCCGCCTTGACCCATCAGGCCAACACCAAAGGTCATCTGATCGGTTTTACGCGTCCAACCAACGGCAGGCATCACATACGAAGTCCCACCGGACTTATCACCCATGGCTGTGACATTCGGCCCCAAAACACCCAGAGCCACATCAGCACGCGTACCGTTTTCACCCAACTGCAGCGTAGCCACGTTGTTCATCATGCCGGCTGTACCGTTGTCATAGGCTTGCGAAGCACCGCCCATGGACAATGCGATAGGACCGTAGCCTTCCATCAGCATGCCGTTGGTAGCCCAAGCCTGGTCTGCAGCCAAAGCTGCAACAGCCAGAGCCGTTGCGCGAAGAGAGATTTTTTTCATGTGTGTCTCCGGGTTTTCAATACCAGTTGAGGATTAAATTTCGCCTTTGGAAGCGCGTTCCATCATTTCCCAGATGGTGTCGCGCACGGCTTTGGCTTCTTCTTTCAGGGGCGAGGGCAGCTTGCGGCCCATCTTGACCATCATGTCCATGTTGAGGGTGTAGAGCCACAGGCCGTCTTCTTTTTCAACCACAGTGATGCGGCAAGGCAGGAAGGCCGACATGTGAGGGCTGAAGTCCACCATCTTGCGGGCGGTGGTGGGGGTGCAGAACGAGTAGACCTGCAGGAATTTTTCGGGCTTGCCGGTGCGGGCAGCCAGTTCTTTGGACAGGGGCAGCGTGCCCACGTCTTTCATGTTGCGCTCGACAGCCACAGCGCGCAGGATGCCTTCGATGTCGTCGGTGGTGACGCCTTTGGCCACTTTTCGCTCCCAGGTGGTGGCCACTGCGATGTCACCATTGCCTTCGACCCAGCGGTCCCACATGCGCATGGCTTCGGAGCCAGCGCCATCTTCCAGCTTGCCCAGGGTGCTGATGGTGCCGCAGCCCGTCATGCCAGCCACAGAGGCCAAAACCAAAATCCATTTCACGAAGCTTTTGCGCATGTTTGACTCCTTACAGCATGCAGTTGATCGACGGTGGAAAAAACTTTTTCACCGATTGACATAAATCATTCCAGAAGCCATAAAAAAAGGGTATCCGAAGATACCCTATACAGTACGGTAAGCCGCCCGTCAGTGACGGGGCTGCGCGCTCAGTTCTTGAACTTGTAGTGGTCGCGATTGAGCACAGCGGCCACGGCGTTGACTTCTTCGGGGAACATGCCGAAGTTCAGCTCGGTGTTGCACTGCTCGACCATGCCGCGCAGCAAGCCGGGGTTGTTGATGCGGCCATTGGGTTTGTAAACCGCGTTGCCATTGCCCCCCGCCTTCGTGGCATGGCAGGCAGCGCATTTGTGCTCGGCCATGAGTTGCTCGCCCAGTTTCAGGTCAGCGCCTTTGAAAATGGCGGGCTCTGCGTGCGCACCCACAGCAGTGGCACAAGCCAGCGCGGCCAGCAGCGTTTGCAAGGTTTTCATGTGTACTCCTCCGGGTAATAAAAAAGCCGCTTCGAGTTTCCCCGAAAGCGGCTTTTTTGTACAGGGGCCAGTATTACTTGGCGCCGGCATTGATCCAGGTGGCCAAAGCGGTGGCGTCTGCATCGCTCAGCTGAGGCTGTGGGGGCATGGGGATCGGGCCGTATTTGCCGGAACCGCCAGCCTTGATGCTCTTGGCCAGTTCGGCAACAGACTTGCCCTTCTTGGCCACTTCCTGGTAGGACGGGCCGACCAGTTTCTTGTCGGTTGCGTGGCAAGCCAGGCAGTTGTTTTTCTGGGCCAGTTCCTTGCTGGCGAAGGCGGGGCCTGCGACCAGGGCGGACAAAGCGATTGCAGCAGTCACGAGTTTCATGAGATCTCCTCAGGGTGGGTGGGTAAATATAACCAGGTGCGAATTTAACCGAAGTTTACTGTCAGCTGGCGCTCAGCATGTAACTTCGCGTATCGGGATTATCACCAAGGCTTTGACAGACAAAAAAAGAGCCTCCCTCGCGGGAGGCTCTGTCAAAGGGATATGCGAGTACCAAACGCATTCCCGTACCTCATGTGAGCAATTATATCCATGATTGCTTATATTTGAAAGTTGTTATCGCGCAACAACCATCAAACGTAGCGCTTGGCCATGTCGTCCATGGCAATGGGTTTGATTTTGCTGGCGTGGCCGGCGCAACCAAACGCCTCAAAGCGCAACTGGCAAATGCCTTGCGCCGCTTTGCGGGCGGCGGCCAGCGCTTTGCGCGGATCAAATTCGCTGGGCTGCTGTGCAAACAACTGACGCATGGCGCCGGTCATGGCAAGGCGGATGTCGGTGTCGATATTGACCTTGCGCACGCCACGGGCAATGCCGCGCACAATTTCTTCCACCGGCACGCCATAGGTCTGCTTGATGTCGCCGCCGTACTGGCGAATGATCTCCAGCCACTCCTGCGGCACGCTGGAGCTGCCGTGCATGACCAGGTGCGTGTTGGGAATGGCGGCGTGGATAGCGGCGATGCGCTCGATGGCCAGGATGTCTCCTGTGGGTGGGCGGGTGAATTTGTAGGCGCCATGGCTGGTACCAATGGCAATGGCCAGCGCGTCCACGCCGGTCTGCGCCACAAAGTCTTTGGCCTGCTCAGGGTCGGTCAGCATCTGGTCGTGGCTGAGCTTGCCCACGGCGCCCACGCCGTCTTCTTCGCCGGCTTCACCGGTTTCGAGCGAACCCAAACAACCCAACTCACCCTCCACCGACACGCCCACAGGGTGTGCCATTTCGCACACGCGCTTGGTCACGGCGACGTTGTACTCGTAGCTGGCAGGCGTCTTGGCGTCTTCCATGAGGGAGCCGTCCATCATGACGCTCGAAAAGCCGGAGCGGATGGATTGCTGGCACTGGGCGGGCGATGCGCCGTGGTCCTGGTGCAGCACCACCGGAATGTCGGGGTGAGTTTCGATGGCCGCCAGCACCATGTGGCGCAAGTAAGCCTCGCCCGCGTATTTGCGCGCGCCGGCCGAGGCCTGCAGGATCACGGGGCTGTCGGTGGCCTGCGCGGCTTCCATGATGGCCTGCACCTGTTCGAGGTTGTTGACGTTGAAGGCGGGCACGCCGTAGTTGTGTTCTGCCGCGTGGTCCAGCATTTGGCGAAGGGAAACGAGAGCCATGGTCTTGTCCTTTGAAAATTGAAATGGGGATGCGCTCAGTCTTGGGCTGCGCGCTTGGCGAGAATCTCAAACGCGGGCAGTGTCTTGCCTTCCAGCACCTCCAGGAATGCGCCGCCACCGGTGGAGATGTAGCCCACTTGCTTGTCGATGCCGTACTTGGCAATGGCGGCCAGTGTGTCGCCACCACCTGCGATGCTGAAGGCGCTGGACTCGGCAATCGCTTTGGCGATCTCTTTGGTGCCGTTGGCAAACTGGTCAAACTCGAACACGCCCACCGGGCCGTTCCACACAATGGTGCCTGCCTGCTTGAGCTGGGCCGCCAGCTTGGCCGCTGTCTCCGGGCCAATGTCCAGAATCATGTCGTCATCCCCCACTTCAGTGGCTTTCTTGACGATGGCTGTGGCCGTGGGACTGAACTCTTTGGCGCAGACCACATCGGTGGGGATCGGTACTTCGGCGCCACGCGCCTTCATGGCCTCGATCACGGCTTTGGCTTCATCCACCAGGTCGGCTTCGGCCAGGCTCTTGCCGATCTTCAGGCCCGCAGCGAGCATGAAGGTGTTGGCGATGCCGCCACCCACAATGAGCTGGTCCACGTTGTTGGCCAGGCTCTTCAAGATGGTCAGCTTGGTACTGACTTTGGAGCCCGCCACGATGGCTGCCAGGGGGCGCTTGGGGCTGGCCAGGGCTTTGCTGATAGCGTCGATCTCGGCAGCCAGCAAAGGGCCTGCACAGGCAATGGGAGCGAACTGGGCGATGCCGTAGGTGGTGCCTTCGGCGCGGTGGGCGGTGCCAAAGGCGTCGTGCACGAAGATGTCGCACAGCGCGGCCATCTTGCGGGCCAGTTCTTCGTTGTTCTTCTTCTCGCCTTTGTTGACGCGGCAGTTCTCCAGCATGACGATCTGACCGGGTTGCACGGCAACGCCATCGACCCAGTTGGACACCAGGGGAACCTCGCGACCCAGCAGCTCGCCCATGCGCTTGGCCACGGGGGCCAGCGAGTCTTCGGGTTTGAATTCACCCTCGGTGGGGCGGCCCAGATGGCTAGTGACCATGACGGCAGCGCCGGCCTTGAGGGCCATTTCTATGGCCGGCACGCTGGCGCGGATGCGGGTGTCTTCGGTGATGTCGCCCGCATCGTCTTGCGGCACGTTCAGGTCAGCGCGGATGAACACGCGCTTGTTTTCAGCAAAGCCGCTGGCGCACACATCGGCAAAACGCAAGACTTTCATCGGGCACCTCCGACCACGCGGGCCATTTCCAGGCACTTGTTGGAGTAGCCCCACTCGTTGTCGTACCAGGCCATGAGCTTGACGAAGGTGGTGTCCAGGCCCATGCCGGCCTCAGCGTCGAACACGCTGGTGCAGGGTTCGCCACGGAAGTCGGTGGAGACCACTTTCTTCTCGGTGTAGCCCAGCACGCCTTTGAGCGCCCCTTCGCTTTGCGCTTTCATTTCGGCGCAGATTTCGGCATAGGTGGCGGGCTTTTCCAGCTCGGCCGTCAGGTCCACCAACGACACGTCGGATGTGGGCACGCGCACCGAGCCGCCGGTGAGCTTGCCATTGAGCTCAGGAATCACCTTGCCCACGGCCTTGGCAGCGCCGGTGCTGCTGGGGATGATGTTTTCCAGAATGCCACGGCCACCGCGCCAGTCCTTGTTGCTGGGGCCGTCCACGGTTTTTTGGGTGGCGGTGGCGGCGTGCACGGTGGTCATGAGGCCACGCTTGATGCCCCATTTGTCGTTGAGCACCTTGGCCAGCGGAGCCAGGCAGTTGGTGGTGCACGAGGCGTTGGAGATGATGGCCTCGCCTGCGTAAGACGTGTGGTTGACGCCGTACACAAACATGGGCGTGTCGTCTTTGGAGGGGGCTGACATGACCACTTTTTTGGCGCCCGCGGCCAGGTGCTTGCTGGCGGTTTCTTTGTCCAGGAACAGGCCGGTGGATTCGATCACCACATCGGCGCCGACTTCGTT
This sequence comes from Limnohabitans sp., assembly GCF_038134685.1. GTDB lineage: Bacteria > Pseudomonadota > Gammaproteobacteria > Burkholderiales > Burkholderiaceae_C > Limnohabitans_A. The sequence goes on from NZ_JAYPVP010000014.1 coordinate 16,555, forward strand.
CCACCTGAGGTTGGCCGGGTCGCGCTCTGCGGTCAGGCGAATGCGCTTGCCGTTGACGATCAAGGTGTTGCCATCAATGGCGATCGAGCCCTGAAAGCGGCCGTGCACGCTGTCGAATTCCAGCATGTAGGCCAGGTAATCGGGTTCGAGCAAATCGTTGATGCCAACGATTTCAATATCGTTGTTGAAGTTTCTGATGGCGGCGCGAAACACCATGCGCCCGATGCGGCCAAAACCGTTGATGCCTACCTTGATGGTCATTGTTGTCTCCTGGGATTCAAAGTAATTCAGAAAAATCCGCGATCACGCGGTCGGGTTGGCAAGCCTCGACAGGCTGGCCCATGTTGTAGCCATAGGGCAGCAGCCAGACCTGCAGGCCTGCGTTGCGACCGGTGGCGGCGTCAATGGAGGAGTCGCCCACAAACAGCGCCTCGCTTTTGTCTACGCCCCACAGGCTCAGCCCATGCAGCACCCCGACAGGGTCGGGCTTTTTGGTGCTAAAGGTGTCGCCACTGACCACCAGGTCAAACTGGTCGGTCAGGTCGTGCGCCTTGAGCACCGTGTCGGTGTAACGGCCTTCCTTGTTGGTGACCACGGCCAGCTTGCAGCCGCGCTCACGCAAGGTTTTGAGCACCTCGCGCACATGCGGGTACAGCACACTGCGGGTGCCACAGCGCTGCTGGTAGTAACGGTCAAAAATGGGCAAGGCCTCTTTCAGATGCGCGCCTTTACGAACCTGCTCCACGTCTTTTTGTTTGACGTGCGCAAGCGCAAGGATCAACAACTCGCGCGTGCCCTGCCCGATCCAGCCGTCCACCTGCGCCTGGCTGACTTCGGGCCAGCCGAAGTAGCGCAAGGTGTCGTTGGTGGCATCGGCAATCTCGGGAGAGGTTTGCACGAGGGTGCCGTCCAGATCAAAAAAGATGGCTTTCCAGTTCATCGTGCAGCGTCCTCAGTTGGTCGAGGGCACGATGTGCTCGGGCAACGCATCTGCTGTGCGGTGCGCATGGCGGTGTGCCAGGGTGCGAACTGCGTCTGCCACATGCTCGGCGGTGATGCCAAAGTGCTTGTACAGCTGCGGCGCGGGGGCCGACTCGCCAAAGCTGGCGATGCCCACCACCATGCCGGTGCGGCCCACATACTTGCGCCAGAAGTCCGGATGCGCGGCTTCGATGGCCACCGTAGGCAGGTTCAGCGGCAGCACGCTGTCCTGATACGCCTCGCTTTGGCGGTCAAACACATTGGTGCAAGGCATGGACACCACGCGGGTAGCAATGCCTTGTGCGGCCAGGTCGGCTTGCGCCTGCATGGCAATCGAGGTTTCAGAGCCGGTGCCGATGATGACGGCGCGTGCGCCTTCCATATCGGACAACACATAGCCGCCCTTGCGCACACGCTGGGCGTCGTCCACGCTTTTGAGCAACTGCGGCAGGTTCTGGCGCGACAGGGCCAGCAGACTCGGGCCGTCCTTGCGCTCCACCGCGAAGGCCCAGGCCACAGCGGTTTCCAGACCATCGGCCGGGCGCCACACATCCAGCCCAGGGATCAGGCGCAGGCTGGGCACATGCTCCACGCTCTGGTGCGTAGGACCGTCTTCGCCCAGGCCAATGGAGTCATGCGTCATCACATGAATGACACGCAACTTCATGAGCGCCGCCATGCGGATGGCGTTGCGGCTGTAGTCGCTGAAGGTCAGGAAGGTGCCGCCGTAAGGCAACAGACCACCGTGCAGCGCCATGCCGTTCATCATGGCTGCCATGCCGAACTCGCGCACGCCGTAGGACAAATGGTTGCCCCAGGTGTCACGACCTGCACGGGTGCAGTTCTTGAAGTTGGTCAGGTTCGAGCCGGTCAGGTCGGCGCTGCCGCCAAAGAACTCGGGCAGCAGCGGGGCCAGCACATCCAGCGCGTTCTGGCTGGCCTTGCGGGTGGCCACGGCATCGGGCTTGGCCACGATGGCGGCCAGTGCTTGTTGCAGGCCTTCGGCGTAACGTGGGCTCAGCTCTCCACGCATACGGCGTTCAAACTCTGCCGCTTCATCGGGGAAGCGCGTGCGATACGCCTCAAAGCGTTCGCGCCATTCGCGCTCAAGACGGATACCGCGTGCGCGGCCATCCCATGCTTGCGCCACATCGGCCGGAATCTCGAAGGGTGCAGCATCCCAGCCCAGCGCCTCGCGGGTCGCCGCGATTTCGGCGGCACCTAGGGCGGCACCGTGCACATCGTGCGTACCCGCCTTGTTGGGCGAGCCTTGGCCGATCACGGTTTTGCAGCAGATCAAGGTAGGCTTGCCGTTGGACAGTACTGCTTGGGCTTTGGCACTGGCAATAGCTGCGTCCACAGCTGCGGCATCGTGGCCATCCACAGCACGGATCACGTTCCAGCCATAGGCCTCAAAACGCTTGGGCGTGTCGTCGGCAAACCAGCCTTCAACGTGACCATCGATCGAGATGCCGTTGTCGTCATACATCGCAATCAGTTTGGACAGGCGTAGTGTGCCGGCCAACGAGCAGGCCTCGTGGCTGATGCCTTCCATCATGCAACCGTCGCCCAGGAAGGCGTAGGTGAAATGGTCCACGAGGTTGAACTGCTCGCCACCCTCCTCCTGGTTGAACTCGGCGGCCAGCAGTTTCTCGGCCAGCGCCATGCCCACGGCGTTGGTGATGCCCTGCCCCAGCGGTCCGGTGGTGGTTTCCACGCCGGGGGTGATGCCCACTTCGGGATGGCCCGGTGTCTTGCTGTGCAGCTGGCGGAACTTTTTGAGCTCGTCCATCGGCAGGTCATAGCCGGTCAGGTGCAAGAGCGCATAGATCAGCATGGAGCCGTGGCCGTTGGACAGCACAAAGCGGTCGCGATCGGGCCACAGCGGGTTGGCCGGGTTGTGGCGCAGGTGGCGGTTCCACAGGACTTCGGCGATTTCGGCCATGCCCATGGGCGCGCCGGGGTGACCGGACTTGGCGGCTTCGACAGCGTCAATCGCCAAAAAGCGGATGGCGTTGGCCATGCGGTTGGCCATGTCTTTATTGTGTGCAGCGCTCATGTGTTGCACCTCCTCAAGCCAAACCAAGAGCGCGCTTTTTGCGCTCCATCATGCGCCAGACAAAAGGCGTGAAGATCAGTTGCATGGCCAGCTCCATCTTGCCGCCGGGCACCACGATGGTGTTGGCGCGGCTCATCCAGGAGTTGTCAATCATGTTGAGCAGGTACTGGAAGTCGATGCCCTTGGGGTTGGCAAAACGGATCACCACCACGCTCTCGTCGGCGCTGGGAATGTCGCGGGCGATGAAAGGGTTGGATGTGTCCACCAGCGGCACGCGCTGGAAGTTGACGTGCGTGTGCGCGAACTGCGGCACGATGTAGTTCACATAGTCGGGCATGCGACGCAGGATGGTGTCGGTGACGGCCTCGGTGCTGTAGCCGCGCTGGTGCTTGTCTCGCCAGAGCTTTTGAATCCACTCCAGGTTGATGACAGGCACCACACCCACACGCAGGTCGGGGTATTGGGCAATGTTGTGTTCGTCGGTCACCACAGCCCCGTGCAAGCCTTCGTAAAACAGCATGTCGGTGTCTTGCGGCAAGTCTTCCCAGGGCGTGAAAGTGCCAGGCTCTTGCTTGTAAGGCTCAGCTTCTTCGGCGTTGTGCAGGTATTTGCGCGACTTGCCCTGACCGGTTTCGCCGTAGGTCTTGAACAGGTTTTCGATCTCGCCAAACAGGTTGTTTTCAGCGCTGAAGTGGCTGAAGTGGCCGTTGCCGGCCTTCTCGGCTTCGGCACCACGGGCTTTCATTTCCTTGCGGTCGTAGCGGTGGAAGCTGTCGCCTTCAATGATGGCGGCTTTCACGCCTTCGCGACGGAAGATGTTGGAAAACGTGCGCGTGACGGTGCTGGTACCTGCGCCGGACGAACCCGTGATGGCGATGATGGGATGGCGTTCAGACATGGTGTGTCTCCTGATGTTGAAATTCTTTTGGGGTTGCTTTGCAACTCAATCGCGGAACAGGCTGCGCTCGGCAAACAAGGGGTTGTCGTTGACGACCTTGACCGGTTCGGCGTGGTAGCGCTCGATGCGCTCGACCTCGTTTTTGGAGCCAAACACCAGCCCAATGCGCTGGTGCAAGCTGGTGGGCTGAACTTGCAGCATCGCCTGACGGCCGGTGCTGGCGCGGCCCCCGGCCTGCTCCATGATGAAACCGATCGGGTTGGCCTCGTACAGCAGGCGCAGGCGACCCGGCTTGCTGGGGTCTTTGGTATCACGCGGGTACATGAACACGCCACCGCGCATGAGGATGCGGTGCGCCTCGGCCACCATGGAGGCGATCCAGCGCATGTTGAAGTCCTTGCCACGTGGGCCGGTTTTGCCTGCCAGGCACTCGTCCACATAGCGTTTGACGGGCGCTTCCCAGAAACGGGCGTTGGAGGCGTTGATGGCGAACTCTTGCGTGTCCTCGGGCACTTTCAAGTCGGGGTGGGTGAGCATGAACTCGCCCATGACGGGGTCGAGCGTGAAGCCGTGCACCCCCGTGCCGACCGACAGCACCAACATGGTGGTCGGGCCGTACAGTGCGTAGCCTGCTGCAGCTTGTTCTGCGCCGGGCTGGAAAAAGTCAGCCGCGCTCAGCTCGGCGCCTTCGGCCACGTGCTTGGGCGCACGCAACACGCTGAAGATGCTGCCCACCGACACGTTCACGTCGATGTTGGAGGAACCGTCCAGCGGATCGAACACCAGCAGGTATTTGCCACGCGGCTTGCCTTCGGGAATGGGGTATGGATCGTCCATTTCCTCGGACGCCATGCCGGCCAGGTGGCCGCCCCACTCGTTCATGCGGATGAACAGCTCGTTGCTCAGCACATCCAGCTTTTTCTGGGTTTCGCCCTGCACGTTCACGCTGGCGCCACCGTCGCCAGGGTGGTTGCCCAGCATGTCGGCCAGCGCACCATAGGCCACCGATTTGGCAATGGCTTTACAGGCCATGGCCACGTCAAGAATAAGCGCGTTGAAGTCGCCGCTGGCGTCAGGAAAGCGCTTGCGCTGCTCGATCAGGAACTGCGTGAGCGTGGTGGAAGTGCGTGGGGTCACGACAGTCGTCATGGGAAATCTCCGTTTTTTGAATTTGTTTTCAGCGCGCTGCCTGTTTGAGCGCTTGCATCACACCGCGGTAGCCGCCATCGACATCGGGCGCGCCAAACACAGCGCTGCCCGCCACGCACACATCGGCGCCAGCGGCCACGATCTCGGCAATGTTGTCGGTCTTGACGCCGCCGTCCACCTCCAGCGCAATCGGCTGGCCGCCTGCGGCCACATGCGCGTCAATGCGTGCGCGTGCTTGGCGCAACTTGCCCAAGGTGGAAGGGATGAACTTTTGTCCGCCGAAGCCGGGGTTGACGCTCATGAGCAAAATCACATCGACCTTGTCCATCACGTGGTCCAGCCATTCCAGCGGCGTGGCGGGGTTGAACACCAACCCGGCCTTGCAGCCGCTGTCGCGGATGAGCTGCAAGCTGCGGTCCACATGGCGGCTGGCCTCTGGGTGGAAGGTGATGATGTTGGCACCCGCCTTGGCAAACATGGGAATGAGCGCATCCACCGGCTCGACCATCAGGTGCACATCAATCGGGATCTGCACATGCGGACGAATGGCTTCGCAGACCAACGGGCCAATCGTCAGATTGGGCACGTAGTGGTTGTCCATCACGTCAAAATGCACCCATTCGGCGCCAGCAGCCTCAATGGCGCGAACCTCTTCGCCCAAGCGGGAAAAGTCGGCAGACAAGATGGAGGGGGCGATGCGAACGGTCATGGTGTGTTCTCTTTCTTGTTCAGGCTTGCTCGGCATGCCATTGGCGCAGCTGCATCAGGCCCACGCCGTCCAAACTGGGCAGCACGCGCAAAGCACCAGCAAAGTCGTGGTGCGCGGTGAATTCGTTTTGTGTGATCACTGTGGCCAGGCCTGCACTGCGCGCAGCGCGCAAACCGTTGGACGAATCTTCAATGGCCAGACACTCGCCAGCTTGCATACCCAAACGCTGCAGGGTCTGCAGGTACACCGACGGGTCAGGCTTTTTGCGCGGCGCGGTGCTCGCGTCTTCAATGACGGAAAAATGGTGTTGCCAATCGAGACCCATGGCCTGTTTGAGCAAACTGGCGATGTTGACCGGCGAGGTGGTGGTCGCAATGGCCAGGGTCAAGCCCGCGCTCATGGCTTCAGCCATCAGCGGCAACACGCCCGGGCGCATCTGAACCATGCCGTCTTGTACGGCTTGCTCGTAAGCGGCGGTTTTGAGTTCGTGGATACGGGCAATCGTCTGGTCCACCGCACCACCGTGCAGTTCGCGGGGCAAATCGCCACGGCTTTCCCAATAGGCGCGAATGCGCTCCTTGCCACCAGAGACTTCGAGCAAGCGGGTGTACAGGGGCACATCCCAACGCCAGTCCAGCCCCACCTGCGTAAACGCCTGGTTGAAGGCGAGCAGGTGCGCCATTTCCGTGTCGGCCAGTGTGCCGTCCACATCAAAAATCAGCGCATTGAGCATGGTCTGCCTCCTTATCGGTATCAAGGCGTTGACTGTAAAAAGAGCTATCGATAAGGTAAATTCAATATTCGTTTTGTCTTGATTAAGAATTAACTTAATTCATCGAAACCACAGGTTTACTCCCCGGTGTTTCTGGTTTTTACAGCGGACTTCACTTATATTCCCGGCCATGAACGCGCCTTTTGCCGCCCATCTGTTGCGGCCATGCAACTGAAAAACCGACCCGTGCTCGGAGCTGTTGTGCTGTCTTTGCTGGCGCATGGGCTGGTGTTGCTGCTGCTCGGGCCGACCTTGTTTTCGTCCAGACCCCAAGAACCCCATCCGACTGTGCCGGTCGAGGTCAAGCTCACCCGCCCGACACCCCAAAAAGTTGCTTCGCCAACAGCGCGGCCAGCATCACCCCAGCCGGCCGCCACACCACCCCACCAGCAAACACCGGCCACACAAGAGGCACCGCCCGCCCCCAGCGCCGAGGACTGGGCTTTTGCCGGACGCTACACCCTCAAAAACAGCAAGGGCTACCGCCACAACTGGGGCCGTCAGGTGCGCAGCATGATGGGCACCGCGGTCGAAGGCCCCGACCAGGGCATGGTGCGCTTTCGCATCGAGATTGCGCCCAACGGTACCCTGGCCAAGCTTGAAACCCTGTGGAGCACCTCGCCCGTGGCCGAGCAAAAGGCGCGCGAAGCGATTGCTCACATGCCGCCCCTGCCCCCCACGCCCACTGGCAAGCCGCTGGTGTTTGAAAAAACCATCGTCTTCTCGGCCTTTGCGGGTGACGACACGCCGCTCTACCGCCACGATTGCGACCCGGAGGTGCCGGCCTTCCGTAACCCCTTTGTGTGGAACGGTCAGTCCGAGAAGTGGCGCGACGACGACCCGCCACCGGTCAAGGTGCTGACCGGACAAGAACTGGAAGACTGCCGCAAACAATTACCTGCCGAGACGGTGCAGTCCGAAGCCGCCCGGGACAAGCGCGTGATGGACCGCTGGGGAACCGTCAAGTCAGGCAGGCCGGGCGCACCGGATTAAGGCTTGGGCACTCAAGGGTTGGATTCGAAGTCCACAAACACGCGGTTCATGTTGGCACGATGCAGCTCGTCAAAGTTTTGCAAGTGTTTGAACTGCGCTGGCGCGGCAAACTTGTCCAGCGTTTCTGACAAGGCATCCATGTTGCGGGCGGCTGAACCGATGTTGTCGATCAGGAAACGGCAGTAGTTGCCCGTTTCCTTTTGGGCCTGCGCCATGTCGGTCACCTGACCATGCCCCGGCACCACATGCCTTGGAGACAAAGCGCGCAAACGCTCAAAAGCCTGGCTGGCCTTGCGCACATTCGACTGCGGCAACACGCCGAGCAAACGGTCCACATACACCAGGTCGCCCGTGAAGGTGACCGAAGACTGGGGCAGATGAATCAGCGTGTCGCCGGGGTAATGCGCACTGGTCTGCACCCACTCAAACTGCACGCCACCGAGGGTGACCGCGGCCTCGGGGCCTGCATGCACCACCGTGGCATAGCCCGGTTGGGTGCCCTTGAGCTGATCGCCCACAAAACGCTGCAAGCCCGCCAGCTGCTGTTCGGCCGAAGCCTTTTGGGTTTGCACCGTGGCCGCTTGGGCGTGCACCTGGGCACCACGGCGGGCAAAGTAGTCGTTGCCTAACCAGCGGTGGTCTTGCGAGCCGGTGTTGAGCACCCAGCGGATGGGCTGCGGCGTCACGGCCTTGACGGCTTTTTCAAGCAGGGCGGCACCGTGGGCGCTGGCACCACTGTCAATCAAGATGACGCCCTGCGCCGTCACCACAAAACCGTAATTGGCATTGAGCCCCGCATTGGCCTCGCTGCGCTGGCCCAAGGGACCAACGATGGCGTACACATTGCCCGCCACTTGCTGCGCCTTGGGGGTATAGAGCGGCTCTTGCGCATGGGCGGCAGTCATGCCCAGCCAGACGCTCATGCCAAGCACAAAGCCTTTGAATTTCATACAGGCCTCTCGGTTCATTTGCAGTTATTGTGCAGCTTCCACTTTTCTTCGTGCCCCATGGCTTTGGCGAAGTCGGGCACTTTGCAGCGCTCGGCCTCGGCGGCTGCGGCAGGGTCATCAGCTGCCGGCTGCACAACAAGCGCGGGTTGATCCACGGGTGTCACGTGTGAAGAACCTTTACCCGATGCCACCAGGGCAGGCGCCGCAAAGAACATGACCACTGCCAGCGCCAGCACCGCCAACCATTGGCCCAGCGTGACGCGCTCTTTGGGGTCCGGCGTGTATTCGCATGCACCGCCGGGACACAGCTGGGCCTGCTCTGGTTTGAATTGGTTGTAGATCCAGCAGCCAATGCAAATGCCAAACGCGCTTTCAAAAAACAGCAGCAACAGGCACGCGCCACACACCAGCAGGTTGATCGGGCCAATCACCCCCTTGAGCACCACCAGGTAGAGCATGGTCAGCGCCAGCACAAAACCAATGGCCCAGGCAAAACGCTTTTGCGGTGCCCCCGTCCACTCGGGTTGCTGCTTGCGCACCATCCACTGGCCCAGCACCAGGCTGGGCGCAAAGCGCGGGTTGACAAACAGGCGCAGCGAAAAGTCGATCAAAAACGCCACCACAAACACCCGCGTGGGCGCAAAGTTGCCCAGCAACCAGGCGTTCATGAACGAGGCCATGGCCAGGAAAAACAAGATGCCCGCTCCGGCGCGCACAGCGCGCTCATTCAGAACAGGGACGGCGTAGTCGGGCATGCGGCGCCCGAAGCCAAATAATGAATCAGTCATGCAGCGAGTCTAGCCAAGTCATGTAAACAACTTTTAACGCGTCAACCTCAAAAACAACCCTGCCAAAACCTGCGGCAATCGCTCGATGCGGTCCACCAGCGTGTAGTGCTCACCAAACACGGTACGCACACTCTCTTCGTGCGCGGGGTGCAGCTGGATGCACCACACAAACACGCCTTGGGCCTCCAGCTCGCGCACGACTTGGCGGGCGTCTTGGGCCAGGTAGTCGGGGTCGCTCACGTCCACGTCGGCGGGTTCGCCGTCGGTCAAGACCAGCAGCAGTTTGCGGCTGCTGGCGCGTTGCACCAGCGGGCGTGCGCCGTGGCGCAGGGCGGCGCCCAGGCGGGTGGAGTAGGCGGGCTCAATGGCGGCCAGCCGCGCTTTGACTTCTGCGCCCCAAGGCTCGTTAAAACCCTTGAGGTGCATGTAACGCACTTCTTGCCGGGTGTTGGAATGAAAGCCGCCCAGTGCCAGCGCATCGCCCAGCTGCGCCAGCGTCCAGCCCAAAATGGCCACGGCGGCTTGGCTCACTTGCAGCACGGTGTGTTCGCTGCCGGGCACGCGCTCGGCCAGCGAGGCCGAAAGGTCCATGACGAGTTGCACGCTGACGTCGCGGCTGTTTGTGCGCCAGTGTTGTTGCACGCGGCCGTCGGGCGTGTGGCCGCTGCGCAGGTCAATCAGCGCTTGTTGGGCCGGGTCGAGGTCGAGCTCGCTGCCTTGCTCCAGGCGGCGCAGGCGTTCGCGGCCTTGGGGCTTCATGGCATCGAGCACTTTTTGCAGGCGGCGGCGCAGGCCGCTGTGTTGGTCCAGCAGGCGGTCAATGTCGCTGGCGTGGCCGCTGGGGTGCAGGTATTCGTAGACCTTGACCCAGTCGGGCCGCTCGCTTTGGCTGTGGCAGTCCCACTCGGGGTAGAGGCGCGGGGGCAGGCTGTGCAGCTCGTGCGGGGCGTCGCTGCGGGGGGTGGATTGGGTGTCTTCTTCGTCGCCGTCTTCAATGAAGCGCCAGAGGTGGCGGTTGTCGTCGCGCCAGTCGAGCTGCGTGCCTTCAAAAAACACGCTGGGCCGCTGGTCGCTTTGGCGGCGGGTGCGGGCCACAAAGCGCAGGGCCAGCTCGGCCATGGTGGGGGTGTTAGCGCCTTCTTGCAAGGCGGCTTCAAACGCTTGCACAAATCCCTGCAACGTGGCGTCTTGCACCGCAAAACCCGCGTCCAGCACGGCGCGGTTGAACACGGCCAGGCGGTGGCGCAGGCAGGCAAAGTGCGCTTCATCACACGCGCCCTCTTGCACCGGCGGCAGCAAGGCCAGCATGGGGGCACGCAGGCCAGGCCAGCGCTGCAGCAGCAGGCGGTCGATGCGGGCGTCTTCAAACCATTCCACCGCCAGGCGCTGCGCGGGGCTCCAGTTGTCGGCCACGCATTGGCCCGACCATGCGTGGTGGCCTGCGGCGTGCAGCAGCATGAGGCGGTAGCGGGTGAGCGCGTCCACACCGTGCAAGGGTTCGAGCACGTCGGGCAGGCCAAGGCTGGTGTGGTCGCTTGTGGTGGAGTTGTCTTTTTGCAAGGCGGGTGACACGCGGCCCACGCCAGCGTCTTCGCAGGTGAGGGGTACGAGCGGCACATCCAGCTCGCACAGCGCTTGCAGGCTCATGTTCAAGGTGCGCTGCACATCGACCAGCAAAGTGCCGTGGCGCTGGCGTTGCAGCATGGCCATGCTGTCGTCGCTGACCAGGCCAAAGTAGTCGGCCTGGTGCTGGGGGTGTTGGCGGTGCACGCGTGCGCCGTGCTCCACCCAGCGGCGCAGGCCCGCGAGCGACAGCAGTTGCAGCAAGCGCGGCACTTGCTCCAGCAGCGGCACCAGGCCGGGGCTGGGCAGGGTTTGCTGGTGACCATGGATGGAGCCGGTGGTTTGCTGCATGAACTGCTGCACCAGCTGCAGGTATTGGCGCAGACCGTCTGCCGCGCCCAGGCGTTTGGCGGCGGTGGCCAGGCTGCCCAGCATGGGCGCAATGGCGGCGCTGTTGGGCGAGCGATTCATGGCGTGGACCAAGGCCATCACATCGTCCAAAGCCTCGTCGCCGATGAGCACCACCACCTCGGGCCAGTGGGTGAGCCAGGCCATGACGGGCGCACCCCCACGGCCCATCTTGCCCAGCTGGCGGCCGGCGCCCCACAGGCCGTGTTGCTGCGCTTCGGTCAGCCGCTCCAGCGTGCTGACGGCGCAGGCTTCAAACACGGCTTGTACGCCGGGCAAGCGGCAGTCCAGCTCGCGCCAGGCGCTGAGCCAGCGCGGGTCGGCAAAGTCGGGCGCATCAGGCCCAGAGGGCTTCAATGGCATGGTCCAGGCTTTGCCGAATGTCCGCATCGTCGGTGATGGGCCGCACAAGCGCCATGCGGCAGGCGGCTTTGGGTTCCAAGCCTTGCGCCATGAGCTGCGCGGCGTAGACAAGCAAACGGGTGGACACGCCTTCGACCAAGCCGTGGCCTTTGAGGTTGCGGGCGATGTGGGCCAGCGCCACCAGCGTGGCGGCAGGTTCGGCGGCGATACCGGTTTCGCCTTGCAAGATGGCCACTTCTTGCGCCTGTTCGGGGTAGTCGAACTCGAAGGCCACAAAGCGCTGTTTGGTGGAGGGCTTGAGGTCCTTCATCACACTTTGGTAGCCGGGGTTGTACGAGATGACGAGCTGAAAGTCCGGGTGTGCCTGCACGGTTTCGGCTTTTTTGTCGATGGGCAGGCTGCGGCGGTGGTCGGTCAGCGCGTGGATGACGACCGTGGTGTCGGCCCGCGCTTCCACCACTTCGTCCAGGTAGCAAATGGCGCCGATGCGGGCCGCTTGGGTCAGCGGCCCGTCGACCCAGCGGCTGCCTTGTGCGTCAAGCAAGTAGCGGCCCACCAGGTCGGAGGCGGTCATGTCTTCGTTACAAGCCACGGTGATCAGTGGCTTGCCCAGCTGGTGCGCCATGTATTCGACAAAGCGCGACTTGCCGCAGCCCGTGGGCCCCTTGACCATGACGGGCAGGCGCGCGGCGTAGGCGGCCTGGTACAGAGCCACTTCGTCGCCTTGCGGCAAATAGTGCGGGGCTTTGGACATGCGGCCTCCTGACTTGGGTGCTTGCGACGTTGCGGTTTACTTGTGCACGCCCAGCTTTTCGCGCCAGCCGGGGTAGAGCGCGTCGGCGTCTTTGGGGAAAGACTCGAAGGCGCGCGCAAACTCTTTGTGCTGCTTGGCGTATTCGATGGGGTCGGCGCCCGACTTCCAGCACTCGTAGGACTGGCGCAGCGAGATGGCCCCAGCCGCAGGGCTGTCGATGTGGCCATACGAGCCACCGCCGGCGGTGTTGATGACGTTGCCGTGGCCCAGGTTTTTGAAGAAGCCAGGCAGGCGCAGCGCGTTCATGCCGCCCGAGATGATGGGTGTGGTGGGCTTCATGCCGTACCACTTCTGGAAGTAGACCGGCCCTTGGCATTCGTCGCGCTCGATCATGTAGGCAATGATCTTGTCGTCGTTTTCGCCTTCCATTTTGCCAAAGCCCATGGTCCCAACGTGGATGCCGGAGGCTCCTTGCAAACGGCTCATTTTGGCCAGCACAAAGGCGGTGTAGCCGCGCTTGGCGCTGGGGCTGGTGACCGCACCGTGGCCAGCGCGGTGGTAGTGCAGGTATTGGTTGGGGTATTGGCGGCGGGCGGTGGTGATCATGCCGGGGCCTCCTACATAACCGTCGACCAGGAAAGCCACTTTGTCCGCGTCAGGGCCAAAGGTTTCGAGAATGAAGTCGGCGCGGGCGCACATTTCATAGTGGTCGTCGGCTGTGATGTTGGCTGAGAACAGCTTGGCTTGGCCGGTTTCGTCTTGCGCACGCTTCATGGCGTCGTAGACCAGAGGAATGGTCTTCTTCATGGGCGAGAAGACCTGGTTGCCCTGGGGTTCGTCGTTTTTGATGAAGTCGCCGCCCAGCCAGAACTCGTAAGCGGCTTTGGCAAAGGGCTCGGGGCGCAGGCCCAGCTTGGGCTTGATGATGGTACCGGCGATGTAGCCACCATCCTGGATCGGGCGGCCCAACACGCGCCAGAGGTCAGAGATGTCCTTGCTGGGGCCGTCCATCAGCTGGATGACGCGAGGGGGCACGTAGAAGTCGATCATTTTGGCGTGCTCGATGTCGCCCATGCCCTGGTTGTTGCCAATGGCCAGCGTCAGGAAGGACACCAGCATCATGCGGCCGTCGGTGATGTTGCGGTCGAACAGGTCCATCGGGTAAGCGATGCGCATGTCTTCACTGGCCTCGTCGATGTAGTAGACCAGCGCGTCCACGCCCTTGGTGAACTCGTCGGTGGTGCTCACCTCGACGTTGGTGCCTGTGGACGACTCGGCCGCAAAGTGGGCGGCAGCTTCCAAGTAGCCGTGGCCGCTTTTGGGCTTCATTTTGTAGGCGACCAGGATGTGACCGCCACCGGCGATCAGTTCGTCTTCCTTGAGGCTCAGGTCTGAATAACGTGCGCTTTGGTCCATGTGTGTCTCCTTGAGTGGTCCTGGATATCAGGGGATGTACGGACTTTAAAAATCTTCTTGGATAAGGTAAATTCAAAATTAATAGACGTCTGATTAATTTATTGCTGAATGAAAAACGCCACCTTCCGCCAATTGCGGGTGTTCAACGAGGTCGCCCGCCACCTTAGTTTTGTGCGCGCCGCCGAAAGCCTGCACCTGACGCCACCAGCTGTGACCATGCAGATCAAGGAGCTTGAAGGCCATGTGGGCATGCCCCTGTTCGAGCGCGCGGGCAAGAAGGTGAGCCTGACCACGGCGGGCGAATACATGCTGGTTTATGCCCGCAAGATTCTGGCCACCGTCAAGGACGCCGAAGATGCGGCTGCACGCCTGCAGCGCGCCGAGACCGGGGTGCTGACCATCGGCATGGTCAGCACGGCCAAGTACTTCATGATGAAAATGCTGGCCGACTTTCGCAGCAAGCACACGGGTGTAGACATTCGCCTGTCCATGGGCAACCGCGAGCAGCTGGTGCGCATGCTGCAGGCCAACGAAGTGGACGTTGCCGTGATGGGCCGCCCGCCCAAAGAATTGCAAACCCGCGCCGAACCTTTCGCCGCGCATCCGCATGTGTTTGTGTGCGCGCCGGACCACCCTTTGGTCGAGCGTGGCCCTTTGACGCTGGAAGACTTGCGTCCCTATGACTTCATAGTGCGCGAGCCCGGCTCAGGCACGCGCGTGGCCATGGAGAAGTTTTTTGAAGACCACCATGTGGAACCGCGCTTGAAGATGCAGTTGCACAGCAACGAAACCCTCAAGCAAGCCGTGATGGCCGGATTGGGGCTAGGCTTTTTGTCGCTGCACACGATTGGACTGGAAATTGAGCAAGGCCTCATTCATGTGCTGGATGTGAAGGGGGCACCAGTAGTGCGCGCCTGGAACGTGGTGCATACCCAATCGAAAATGCTCTCGCCTGCAGCCGAGGCCTTTCGGTACTTCATGCTGGAGCAGGCAGAGGGCTACCTAGCCGCCAGGTTTGGGCCCTTGTGGCCAGACCTGTCTGCGCACGAAAGCGTCAATCCATGAGCAAGCGTTCGTTGGAAATTTCATAGCGACGGCCTTGCTTGTCCAGCGGAGTCAAGGCACCGTCACGCACCAGCGCGCTGATTTCGCGGCTGACGGTTTCAAGCTTGAGGTCGAGCATGGCGCCCATGTCGTCGCGCGCAAAAAACGAGGTGGTTTTGGGCGCATCCGGATCGCGCATTTTCAGGGCCAGCCCGGCCACTCGCTGACGAGCCGTGCCAAAGTTGAGCTCGGCCAGCCAGTCATCCGCGTCCTTGAGGGCTTGCTGCCACTTTTGCATCAGGCGCATGTGCATGCGCGGTGAATTGGCCGACAGGTTGTGGATCACCGACAGCGGAATGCGGCACACGCTCACCTCGGTCAGGGCCACCGCTTCGCTGTCGTAATGCGACGTAGCCAGCGCTTCCAGGCCCAGCACATCGCCGGGACGCAACACACGCACGATGCGCTCGCGCCCATCGCTGGTGGAACGCACCAGCTTGACCATGCCCTTGCGCAGCGTGAACAAGCCCAGCGCCTGCTCGCCTTCGGTGTAAAGCACTTGATCGGCGGGGAAAGACAAGTCGTCAATCGGCGAATGGATCAGACTGAAGTCCTGCTCATTGAGGTCTGCAAAAAGCACCATGTCACGGATGCCGCAACTGCGGCAGTCGGATGTACCTTTCCAGGCGGATTCAATTTTGATGGGTATCACTACGGGTGCCTCTGACTCGTTCACCGGTTGGGCGATATTGGGGCGATGTCGAAATTTATCACGCCTTGATCTGCATCATGACTCAAAGGGCTTTGCGCGCCTGTGCCAGGCGCTCTTGCAAGTAGGGGCCATAAAAATCCGGCAGATAGGTTACCTCCATGCGCTCGGCCACCTCTTTGCCACCGGGACCAATGAACAGCAAAGTGGGCGCCACTTTGGTCTGCCAGCGCCGCGCCATTTGGTCGTGCGTCACGCTCTTGCCAACAAAGTCTTCGGTCATGGCGTTTGAACGCATGTCCACCTGGACAATGGGCAACCCGGCCTTCCACATCGGGTTCAGGTGGCTACGACGGGAAATGCGGCAAAACGGGCAGTTCTCCAAGCTGACCATGACGACCAGGGGCTCTTGTCTTTGCAGGGCTTGCGCCAGCTCCTTGGACAGGGAAACAGAGGCGGGCAAGGGAGCGTCGGGGGCAGCTTGTGCAACACCCGTCCAAAACAAGGCACCCATCACCGCAAGCCCGAATTGGCGAAGCCACATACGCTCAATGCCTAAAGCCAAGCTCATGCCCAAACCTTCCTGAAAACCCCGACAATAGAGGGCTGCCTGAAAGGCAGACTTTGTATATAAGAAAACACTGAATTATTCGTGATGATGGAATTTCTCGCAAGCTCGATCGAGCGCTTTGGTGACCGTCACGTGCTGGCCATCGGCGGCTTGGTGATTGGTCTCCTGTTTGGCCTGCTGGCGCAGCGTTCGCGTTATTGTGCACGCGCAGCCGTGCTCGAATGCTGCGAGCGCCAACCGGCCCTGCGCACCAGCGTGTGGTGGCTGGGCTTTGCCGTTGCCGTCCTGGCTGTGCAGCTGCTGGTTTTGATGGGTGGCTTGCAGCCGGAGGTCAGCCGCTTCATCGCCCAGCCCGGCAGTTATTCGGGTGCTGTGTTGGGGGGCTTGTTGTTTGGCATGGGCATGGTGCTGGCCAAAGCGTGTGCAGGTCGCATGATTGTGTTGTCGGGCCAGGGCAATTTGCGTGCCTTGTTGGCCGGGCTGGTTTTTGCCGTCGCTGTACAGGCCAGTATTGGTGGCTGGCTGGCGCCCTTGCGTCGCAGCTTGGCAGGACTATGGCAGGTCGACCCCGGCCCGGATAGAAACGTGCTTCATTTGCTGGGCGCTGCGCCTTGGATGGGCTCTGTTGTGGGTCTGCTCATGCTGGTTTCCGCACTCGTGCTGTTTTCACGGCACCACCGTGGCCGCTGGGGCTTGGGTCTCATGGCCTCGGGCGCGGGCTTGTGCGTGGCGCTGGCCTGGGGCTTTACCCAGGCGGTGGCGAGCCAGTCCTTTGAAGCCATTGCCGTGCAAAGTCTGACCTACAGCAGCCCGTCGGCCGAGTGGCTCATGCGCGTGCTTTCCAGCGACAGCGCCGCCAGCTTTGGCTTCGAGAGTGGTTTGTTGCCGGCCACCTTTGCAGGGGCCTTTTTGGGGGCACTGCTGGGGCGTGACTTCAAGTTCGAAGGCTTCAAGACTGAAAACCGCTTGGGCCATTACATGATCGGCGCCGTCTTGATGGGATTTGGTGCGGTCCTGGCGGGAGGGTGCACGATCGGCGCCGGCATGAGCGGGGGCTCCATTTTTGCCGTGAGCGCCTGGCTGACCCTGCTCTCCATCTGGCTGGGGGCCGCCCTGACCTGGCGGGCACACAAAGCCTTAGGCTGGTCCGTTTGAGACCCATCAAATCTTGAGGTACGTCAATCTGACGTCAGCACCACGCGCGTACGATTGCATCCGTATTCACGGATAGACGAATGGAGCAGGCCATGTCCATGGCGCAATGGGTGGAATCCTACGGACACGATTGGGTGCTGGCGGTCGCTGGAGCTGGCGCAGGGCTGATGTTTGGTTTCATGGGGCAACGCTCCAAGTTTTGCCTGCGGGCAGCTGTCATCGAGTTCTGGCACCGCAAATTCGGCGAAAAGCTGATCGTCTGGCTGCTGGCATTTTCTTCCGCCGTGATTGCCGTACAGGCCATGATCCTGCTGGGTTGGCTGGACACCAGCTCGGCACGCCAGATTGCCAGCACCGGCAGTCTGTCCGGCGCGCTGGTGGGTGGCCTGATTTTTGGTGCCGGCATGATTCTGACCCGCGGTTGCGCCAGTCGCCTGCTGGTGCTGTCGGCCAATGGCAATTTGCGCGCCCTGCTCTCGGGGCTGATTTTTGCCGTGGCGGCTCAGTCCGCCTTGTCGGGGGCTTTGTCTCCCTTGCGCCTTGAAATCAGCAGCTGGTGGCTTGTAGAGGGTGGCCCCTCGCGTGACCTTTTGGCCCGTTTGGGTGTGGGCCATGGCTTTGGACTGGCCATGGGTGGCATCTGGCTGCTGGCCGCTTTGTATTTTGCCTGGTACAGCCCCAAACGCAGCTTCTGGATGTGGATTGGAGGCATCGGCACCGGCCTGAGCGTGGCCTTGGCCTGGGGCCTGACGCAGTGGGTCGCCACTGAAACATTTGGCGAAGCCCAAATCCAGGGCGTGACATTCAGCGGCCCTTCGGCAGACTGGCTGATGCGCGTGGTGAAATGGCCAGCGCCTGGTCTGGACTTTGGGTTTGGTCTGATGCCCGGTGTGTTTCTGGGCTCATTCCTGGGGGCTGTCTTGGGACGCGAGTGGAAGCTGGAAGGCTTCAAGGACGGCTACAGCATGCGCCGCTACATTGTGGGCGCCATCTTCATGGGCTTTGGTTCCATGCTGGCGGGGGGTTGCGCTGTGGGTGCGGGCGTGACGGGCGGCTCGATTTTTGCGATCACCGCCTGGCTCAGTTTGGTCGGTATGTGGATTGGCGCAGGCCTGACGGATCGTCTGATGGACAGCACTGAACATAAGCCTCATCAGCACCCTGTGAACATCGATCCCGGAAACGGCCTGCGCGTGCCTTGAGCACGCGACAGGTCGTGTCAATCAAGAACGCTCAGGGCTTGAGGTAAACGAAACGTTCGTTGGCCTGAAGCTTGGCCACCTCGGCCACGCCAGAGGGCACCACCACTGCCTCCATCACCAGCTTGTCTTTGCTGATGTTGCGCGAGACCAGGGTGTTGTTGCACACCCGAAACTCCACGCCCTTGCTGGCCAGGTCACTGACATTGCCTGCAAAGGGAGAACCGTTGGGTGCCTGTGCACCGTCAAGCAGGAAATCAATGCCGCTGCCATGGGTCACCACGACGATCTTGGCCGTGGGATCCGCATTGAGGTGGTTGCGAATGTTGTTCATGGCTCTGGCAGCCTGAGGCAGGCCATCGGTCAAGTGGTACGCCACTTTGATCTGGGCAAAAGACAGGGTTGTGGCCAACAAACCAGCCGACAGCAAAAACAGTTTCTTCATAAGTCACTCCTTATGGACAAATGGTAGGAACACCTCAGCACTTTCGTCACAGTAAAAACCCGCGACCGAAGCACCTTACATTTCAGAGGCGATTTGAACGCACACCGCACGGCACAGAGTGACCACACGCTCGTTGATGATGCGGTAATAAATCTGCACACCGTCGCGACGCTTGCCCAAGACCCCGGCCTGGTAAAGGGTATTGAGGTGCTGAGACATGTTGGGCTGCGTGGTGTTGACCTCGGCGATCAGCTCACCGACGTTTTTTTCGCCGTTGCAAAGGGCACTGACGATGCGCAGACGCATCGGGGCCGACATGACCCGGAACATTTCGGCAGCTTTTTCGAAAACCTCTTCGGACTCTGCGATGGCAGCGTCTTCAGCGGGGGCTTTGGCCTGTTTGACCATGGTGGCGCTCTCGTGGATGACAAGAAAGTCTTGAATTGTCCCTGATTTGAAGAGGAGGGCCAAACAGGCCCTTACAAAGATGACTGTTGTCGCAGGCGCACAACCTCCTGACGCAGATCTGCGGTCCATCGGCGTCGATCCCGCCCCTGGTCCTGCTCGGCACACCCCCAGTACACCCTGGCCACAATGCCCGGCGAACGCAAGGTGCGCCAGACCGAACCGATCAAGGTATCGTCTTCGATGTAACACACCGCTCGTGAGGGTTGACCGGAATGCCTGTCCACGAACTGCAAGGCCAGGGGTTGCACTGGCGCCTGCGCCAGCAAGGCGGCCTCGATCAGGTTGGCATGAAAGGGCAAGACATCCAGACCATTGCTGGTCGTTCCCTCGGGAAAAACAGCCACCACATCGCCTTTGCGCATGGCCTCGCCAACGTCTCGCACCATACGATGGGCATCGCGGCGACTGCGCCGTTCAATGTAAAGAGTCCCGGCACTGGTGGCCAAGGTGCCCACCACGGGCCAGCGTTGAATATCGGACTTGGAGACAAAGCGGCAGTGTCGACTGGCATGCATGACCACGATGTCCAGCCAGGAAATATGGTTGCTGACCAGCAAGGCAGCTCCCTGCTGATGCGCCTGCCCCTGGGTGTGCAGTTCAATGCCCCAAAGCTGCAGCAGTCGTTGGGCCCAGGCTTGCACCGCTTGCTCGCGCTGGGCTTCAGACCATCCTGGAAAACGCACCCGCACCGTCCACCAGCCGCGCAGCACATGGGCCGCTCCGCGCATCAAACGCCAGCTGGCCACCAGGTCGCGGCGCATGGTGGCCGCCCTCAGTTCGCCTCGAAGGCGATATGGCCACCTACCACGGTCATGCGCACACGTCCGGGCAGCTCGTAGCCTTCAAAGGGCGTGTTCTTGCCCTGGCTGCGCAAGGACTGGGCTTGCACCGCCCAATGACCCTGTTCGCTCAGCAGCACCACATCGGCCATGCCGCCCACCTCCAAGCGCCCCAAGGCGCCCTGAAGGTGTTTGACCGCGCCGTCAAGCAGGGCTGCCGGCGCCGCTGTCAGGCATTCAAGCACCTTGACCAGCGGCACGCCTTGTTCCTGCCCCCATTTCAGGGCCAGACTCCAGAGCAGCTCGACCCCGGTCGCACCGGGCTCGGCTTCGGCAAAAGGCAGGGCTTTGGCATCTTCATCCACCGGGGTGTGGTCGGACACCAACGCATCGATGGTGCCATCGGCCAAGGCAGCGCGCAGCGCGTCGCGGTCACGCTGCTGGCGCAGCGGCGGGTTCAGACGGGCACGGCTGTCAAAGTAACCCATGTCCACATCGGTCAGGTGCAGGGAGTTGATGCTGACATCGCACGAGACCTTCAGGCCTTCGGCCTTGGCCTGGCGCACGAGCTCGACGCCCGCCGCGCTGCTGATGCGGCACAGATGCACGCGAGCACCGGTCGAGCGCATCAACTCGAAAATGGTGTGCAGGGCAATGGTTTCGGCCATGACCGGCACGCCCGACAAGCCCATGCGCGTGGCCAACGGGCCACTGGCGGCCACGCCTTTGCCCAGGAAGTGGTCTTGCGCCCGCAACCAGACGGTGTAGCCAAAGGTGCTGGCGTACTGGAAGGCGCGCTGCATGACCTGGGTGTTGGCGAGCGTCACTTCGGCTTGCGAAAACCCCACGCAACCGGCCTCGGTCAGTTGGCCCATTTCAGTCAGCACTTCGCCCTTGAGGCCACGCGTCAATGCGCCCAAGGGCAACACGCGCGACTGGTGCAATTTCTCGGCGCGGTGGCGCAGCATTTCGATCAGACCGGGCTCGTCGAGCACCGGGTCGGTGTCAGGCGGGCAGACCAGGCTGGTCACGCCACCGGCCACCGCGGCGGCCATTTCGGACTCGAGCATGCCTTCATGCTCATGACCCGGCTCGCGCAGGCGCACGGCCAAATCCACCAGGCCGGGCGCCACGATGCAGCCTTTGGCATCCACCGTGCGGTTAGGCACGAAGTCGGTGGGCGTTTGCCCGATGCCGACAATTCGGCCTGCAGCAATGGCCACATCGGTCACTTTGTCCAGACCGCTGGCGGGGTCGATCACACGACCGTTTTGAATCAGGATTTTCATGCTTCATTCCCCGCAACAATGCTCATCACCGCCATGCGCACCGCGATGCCAAAGGTCACCTGCGGCAGGATCACGCTTTGCTGTCCATCGACCACGGCAGAGTCGATTTCTACGCCGCGGTTGATCGGGCCGGGGTGCATGACGATGGCATCGGGCTTGGCCAGTTGCAGCTTCTCGGGTGTGAGGCCAAAGCTCTCAAAATATTCCTGGCTGGAGGGCAGCAGCGCACCGCTCATGCGCTCGTTTTGCAGGCGCAGCATGATGACCACATCGCAGCCTTTGATGCCTTCTTCCAGGTTGTTGAACACTCGCACCCCCATCTGCGCCATATCGGCTGGCACCAGAGTTTTGGGGCCCACCACACGCACTTCGGCACAACCCAGGGTGGTCAGCGCATGGATATCCGAGCGGGCCACGCGCGAGTGCAGCACATCGCCCACGATGGCCACGGTGAGGTTGGAAAAATCTTTCTTGTAATGCCGGATGGTGAACATGTCCAGCAGGCCCTGGGTGGGGTGGGCATGACGGCCATCGCCAGCATTGACCACATGCACATGCGGGGCGACATGTTGGGCGATCAGGTAGGGGGCGCCCGACTCACTGTGGCGCACCACAAAAATATCGGCGGCCATGGCGCTCAGGTTGGCAATGGTGTCGAGCAGGCTCTCGCCCTTGCTGGCCGAGGAGCGCGCAATGTCAAGGTTGATCACGTCTGCCGACAGGCGCTTGGCCGCAATCTCGAAGGTGGTGCGGGTGCGGGTGCTGTTCTCGAAGAACAGGTTGAACACACTTTTGCCGCGCAGCAGCGGCACCTTTTTGACTTCGCGGTCGTTGACGCTGACGAAGTTGGCCGCCGTGTCCAGGATGTGGGTGAGGATGTCCTTGGACAGACCCTCAGTGGAGAGCAGATGGATCAGCTCGCCGTTTTTGTTGAGTTGGGGGTTGTTGCGTTTGTAAAGCATGTTCACCTCAGGCCACGGCCGTCATCGGGTTTGCACCTGGAAACTGAAAGCACCGGCTTCATCCCGGGCCAGCGACAGGGTTTGGGTGTCGGGCAGGCTGACGCGTGCCGCCGCAAAATCGGCCTGCACCGGCAGCTGGCGACCGCCACGGTCGACCAGCACGGCCAGTTGCACCTGGCGTGGGCGGCCGTAGTCAAAAATCTCGTTGAGCACAGCGCGCAGGGTGCGGCCGGTGTAAAGCACATCGTCAAGCACCAGAATGTCGGCGCCATCCACCTCGAAAGGCAGCAGCGTTTGGCCTCCGCTGGACAGGCCACGCTGGGCATAGTCGTCGCGGTGCATGGTTGAGGACACTTGACCGGGCTCACCGGCCAGACCCAGGTCGCGTTGCAAACGCTCGGCCAACCAGGCCCCACCCGAGGTGATGCCAACAAGGCGTGTGTTCGCATGACTCATGCGCCGAACACCGGCCAGCAACTCCTGGTACAACGCCTCTGCATTCAGGGCCAAAGCACTCACGGCAAACTCCTTAAAAACTGTTCCAGGATGATGGCTGCCGCGGCAGCGTCCGCATCACGCGCACCCAGGCTATGTGCCTCGGTGGTGGTGTAGCGTTCATCCACTTCATGCACCTGTAAGCCAAAGCGGCCGCGCAGCTGGCGGGCAAATTTGCGGGCGCGCAAGGTGTTTTCGTGTTCGCCGCCATCGGGGTGCGTGGGCACGCCCACCACCAGCGCGTCGGGCTGCCACTCTTTCAGTCGCTCGGCAATTTTGGCAAACCGCGCATCGCCTTCTGCTGCAATCGTGCCTTGCGGCGTGGCGGTGCGCAACATGCGGTTACCTACGGCCACCCCGGTGCGCTTGAGACCATAGTCCAGCGCCAGAAACATCTGCTGGGTGTTTGGCACATCCATCATGCGTGACCCGCCTCGGATGACAGCATCCAGCTTTTCAGGCCCAGCAAACCCAGCGCATGATCGTAGCGTTGCGCCAGCGGCACCTCAAACACGGTGGCAGGATCGGCCTGTACGGTCAGCCAGGCGTTTTCGGCCAATTCGGATTCCAGCTGTCCCTCCCCCCAGGAAGCGTAGCCCAAGGTCATGACCACTTGGCGAGGACCGCCTCCACCACCAAGGGCTTCGAGCACATCGCGTGAGGTGGTCAACTCCAGGCCGTTTTTGACTTTCAAGGTTGAGGCATACAAAGGTGCTTGCTCGTCTGCGGAAACCGGAATCGCCATGGGCTCGTGGAGCACAAAACCACGTTCGGGTTGCAGAGGGCCGCCGTGAAGCACTGGCGCATCGCGCAGGTCCTCGCGATGCAAGGGCAAATCCAACTTCGCAAACAGTTGTGCCAAGTTCAGCTCGGTGGGCTTGTTGATGATCAGTCCCATGGCCCCATGGGCGTTGTGCTCGCACATGTACACCACCGATCGGGCAAAAAGCGAATCCTCCAATGTGGGCATGGCGATCAAAAAATGATGCGTCAGGTCAATGGAGGCAGAATCAGCGGTCATGCACGGATTTTAACGGGAGCCCTCCTCACCTATGACAGCCTCTTACACCTCGGGATTGGTCTGGCTCAGACGCGATTTGCGCCTTCACGACAATTCGGCGCTGTACCTGGCCCTGCGCCACTGCCAACGGGTGCACGTGGCCTTTGTGTTTGACACCGAGATTCTCGACCTCCTGCCCCGGCAGGACCGGCGCGTGGACTTTATCCATGCAGCTGTTACCGAGTTGGACCAAAACCTGAGGACTGTCAGCAAGCGTGACGATACCGGACTACTGGCTCTGCATGGCCCGGCCAGCCGGACCCTGCCTGCCCTGGCGCAACAACTGGGCGTGCAGGCCGTGTTTTGCGCCCATGACGACGAACCTCTGGCCCAGGCACGGGATCACAAGGTCCGAGGCCACCTGGCCGACCACGGCATCTCGCTGCACACCTGCAAAGACCATGTGATTTTCGAGCGCCAGGAAATCATGACTCAAGCGGGCACCGCGTTCTCGGTGTTCACACCCTATAAAAACGCCTGGCTCAAAAAGGTCAACGACTTCTACCTCAAGGCCTACCCCAGCGAACGCGACCTGAACCGGCTCGCCGCACGCCCGGCACAGTGGCCGTCAACCCTGCCCACCTTGAGCGACCTGGACTTTGAGCCCAGCAACCTGCACACCCTGCATTTGCCCTGCGGCGAACGCGGCGGCCAAACCCTGCTGCAAGACTTTGCCGCGCGTATCGACGCCTATGACCGCACCCGCGACTACCCCAGCCTGAAGGGCCCCAGCTACCTGAGCACCCATCTGCGTTTTGGCACCGTGTCCATCCGGCAACTGGCCCGCATGGCGCACGAACGCAGTCTGGCGGGCAGCGCTGGCGCAGCGGTCTGGCTGTCGGAGCTGATCTGGCGCGACTTTTATGTGCAGGTGCTGGCCAACTTTGCGCACGTGGGCGCAGGCGAGAGCTTCAAGCGCGATTACGACGCCATCCATTGGGACCATGGCTCGCACGGCCACAAACTGTTTGACGCCTGGTGCCAGGCCCGCACCGGTTACCCCTTGGTGGACGCGGCCATGCGCCAGCTCAACCAGACCGGCTACATGCACAACCGCCTGCGCATGGTCGTGGCCAGCTTTTTGTGCAAAGACCTGGGGGTGGACTGGCGCTGGGGCGAAAAATATTTCGCCACACACCTCAACGATTTTGACCTCTCGGCCAACAACGGCGGCTGGCAGTGGGCCAGCTCCAGCGGCTGCGATGCACAGCCCTACTTTCGCATCTTCAACCCGGTCAGCCAAAGCGAAAAGTTCGACCCCGAAGGCAAATTCATACGCCGCTACCTGCCCGAGCTGGCAGGCCTGTCGGTCAAGGCCATCCACGCGCCCTGGCTGGCTGGCGCACTGGAGCTGCAGGCTGCAGGCGTCGAACTGGGCAAAACCTACCCTCGTCCGATCGTGGACCATGCAGAGGCCCGCGAAAAAACCCTGGAGCGCTACGCCGTCGTCAAGAAAAAAGCCGCCTGATCAGGCGGCTTGTCTGGGAAGAGGCGATCAGATCGCCACCATCTCGAAATCTTCCTTGCGCGCAGCGCACTCCGGGCAGGTCCAGTTCATGGGCACATCTTCCCATTTGGTACCCGGCGCAATGCCGTGCTCGGGATCGCCCGCCTCTTCATCATAAATCCAGCCACAAATCAAACACATCCACGTCTTGTATTCCATGCCGTCCTCTTGAAAATTCGTCGAATAGAATGATTTTGATTGTATCGGGTGCCCATCGCGCCGGATGAAGCCCCACTGAACCCTGCCCGTCTTTTCCGACATGACCGATACCTCTCTTTTTGAAGCCAATCCGAACGCCCCTGACGAGTCCGAGCTCGAACAAGGCGTCGCCTGCGTGATGGCTTTCAACGCCAATGACCCCAGCGGTGCCGGCGGCCTGTCGGGTGATGTACTGGCCGCAGGCTCGGTGGGCGCTCACACCCTGCCGGTAGTGACGGGCACCTACATTCGGGACACCAGCGCCACCCACGACTTCTACGCCTTTGACGAAGACGCGGTTAGCGAACAGGCCCGCACGGCTGCTGAAGACATTCCGGTGCGCGTGATCAAGGTGGGCTTTCTGGGCTCCCCCGAAATCATTGCGCTGGTCGCAGGCATTGCCGATGACTACGATGGCGTACCCGTGGTGGCCTACATGCCCAACCTGTCCTGGTGGGATGACGAAAAAATTGACGACTACCTGGACGCCTTTCGCGAGTTGATGCTGCCGCAAACCAGTGTCCTGGTGGGACACCACAGCACCTTGCGCCGTTGGCTGCTGCCCGACTGGGAAGGCGAGCGTAACCCGGGACCACGCGACATTGCCAAGGCTGCCAGTGAAATGGGTGTGCCTTATGTGCTGGTCACCGGTTTGCCACTGCCAGAACAACACATCGACAACGTGCTGGCCACGCCCGAGACGGTGCTTGCCCACGAAAAATTCGAGCGCATTGAAGCCCTGTTCACCGGCGCAGGTGACACTGTGTCCGCTGCGCTGGCGGGTCTGCTGGCCACGGGCATGGATTTACCCGAAGCCGCGCACGAAGCGCTCGTGTATTTGGACCACTGCCTGGACGACGGCTTTCGCCCTGGCATGGGCCAAGTCGTGCCCGACCGTCTGTTTTGGGCCCTACCCGATGATGAAACCGAAGACGAGACCGAAGAGCCCAGCAAACCGCTGGCGCCTGGTGCCGACTTCTTTGAAGTGCCTTTCAACGAAACCAAGCATTGATCCTTTTTTGCCATGACCGACCGCAACCAACAACTTTTTGACCGCGCCGCCAGCGTCATCCCCGGCGGCGTGAACTCGCCCGTGCGCGCCTTTCGCGCCGTAGGCGGCACACCCCGCTTTGTGCAACGCGCCCAAGGCGCCTATTTCTGGGACGCCAACGGCCAAAAGTACATCGACTACATCGGCTCCTGGGGCCCCATGATCCTGGGCCACGGCCACCCCGCCGTG
This sequence comes from Limnohabitans sp., assembly GCF_038134685.1. GTDB lineage: Bacteria > Pseudomonadota > Gammaproteobacteria > Burkholderiales > Burkholderiaceae_C > Limnohabitans_A. The sequence continues at coordinate 43,479 of NZ_JAYPVP010000014.1, forward strand.
CTTGAGGCCGTGCAAAAAGCGGCACTCGACGGCTTCTCGTTCGGTGCCCCCACCGAGCGCGAGATTGAGCTGGCCGAAGAAATCCTGAAGCACGTGCCGTCCATGGAAATGGTGCGTCTGGTCAGCTCCGGCACCGAAGCGGGCATGAGTGCGCTGCGCCTGGCGCGTGGTGCGACTGGCCGCAGCAAGATCATCAAGTTCGAAGGTTGCTACCACGGCCACGCCGACGCGCTGCTGGTCAAGGCCGGTTCGGGCCTGGCCACGTTTGGCAACCCGACCAGCGCGGGCGTGCCGCCCGAGGTGGTGCAGCACACGCTGGTTCTCGAATACAACAACATCGAGCAACTGGAAGAAGCCTTTGCCCTGCACGGCAAGGAACTGGCTTGCGTGATGATCGAGCCGATTGCCGGCAACATGAACTTTGTGCGTGCGTCTGTGCCTTTCATGAAGCGCTGCCGCGAGCTGTGCACCGAGCACGGCGCGCTGTTCGTGTTTGACGAGGTGATGACCGGTTTCCGCGTCGCGCTCGGCTCTGCGCAAAGCGTCTACGCCAAATTGATTCCTGGCTTCAAACCCGACCTCACCGTGCTGGGCAAGGTCATTGGCGGCGGCATGCCGTTGGCGGCCTTTGGCGGCCCGCGCGAGATCATGCGCCAGCTCGCCCCCACCGGCCCCGTCTACCAAGCCGGCACCCTGAGCGGCAATCCAGTGGCCACGGCGTGCGGTTTAGCGACGCTGCGCGAAATTGCCAAACCGGGTTTCTGGGACAGCCTGAGCGGTAAAACGCAAAGTCTGGTCGATGGCCTTAAAGGTGCAGCCGCGAAAGCAGGCGTGTCCTTTGCCGCCGACTGCCAAGGCGGCATGTTTGGCTTCTTTTTGCTGCCCGAGTTGCCGCAGAACTACGCCAAGGTCATGACCAGCGACAGCCCGAAATTCAACAAACTGTTCCACGGCTTGCTGGAACGCGGTGTGTACATTGCGCCCGCGCTCTACGAAGCTGGCTTTGTGAGCGCGGCTCACACCGACGCCGACATTACCGCCACGGTGCAAGCGGCCAGCGACGTTTTTGCCACCCTGTAAACGTTGAGACCACATGAAAAAAACCTACCCTCTCAGCGTTGAAGGCAAGCACCCTGATCGCGTGCTCGATGCCGTCAAGCACGACATCCGCAAATATTTCAAACGCGAACGCAGCCGCCCTGTGCCTGTGGATGCGGACTTTTGGGACTTTGACTGCAAAGTCGGCACCAGCGCAGACACCGCGCAAGGGGTGCGCGTCAGCGCCGTGATTGAGGCTGTGGACGCCGCAGCCAAGTCGGGCGCAGCCTCTGTGTATGTGGAAATCTTGAGCAAGCACGGCATCCGCGTGCCAGCGCCGCATGCATCCGAACAGACTGGCGACATGGACACGGCTGGGTAAGACAGCGAGGCTTAATCGCTTCGCGTCGAGCCTTGCCCCTGGGCTTGAGCTTGGGCAGCCCGCAATTTGTCTTTCTTGCTCGGGCGCTTGCCTTTGATGCCACCCTTGCCATCGTTCAATGCCGACGGTTGCACGGGCGTTTCTGTAGGCTCAAAGCCCGGCACCACTTCGAGCGCCAGATCCAGCTTTTCGCGTTTGCTGATCAGCGCCCAGTGCTGCTGCGCCTTCGCGGTCACAAAGCTCACCGCATCGCCGCTGGCGCCAGCGCGGCCGGTGCGGCCAATGCGGTGGGTGTAATCGGTGGCCGAGCGCGGCAGGTCGTAGTTGACCACCACAGGCAGTTGCGCAATGTCAATGCCGCGTGAGGCCAAATCGGTGGTCACCACCACATCCCAGCGACCGGTCTTGAATTCGTCGAGCACCTGCTGGCGCGAACCCTGGCTCATCTCGCCATGGAAACCCGTGGCGTAAATGCCTGCCTTGTAGAGCTTGTCGGCCACATGCTCGCAAGCGTAGCGCGTCGCCACAAACACCAGCACGCGCTTCCAGCAGCTCTCGGCGATCAGGTGACGCAGCAAGGCTGTGCGTTTTTTCTCGTCCACCGCGATGACGCGTTGGCGAATGTCGGGCGCTTGCGCCTCCAGCGCTTGTACCGTGATGCGTACCGGGTCGTGCAACAGGCCTTGCGCCAAGGCTTGCACATCTTCAGCAAACGTTGCCGAAAACAACAGCGTCTGCCGCTTGACGGGCAGCAGCGCCAGCACGCGTTGCAGTTCGTCGGCAAAGCCGAGGTCGAGCAAGCGGTCAGCCTCGTCCAAGACCAGGTGCTGCACGTCCTGCAGGCGCAAGGCGTTGTGGTCCACCAAGTCGAGCAAACGCCCCGGCGTGGCCACCACGATGTCGGCCCCGCCGCGCAAGCCCATCATTTGCGGGTTGATGGACACACCACCATAGACCACCGCCACTTTGAGTCCCAACGGATAACCCAGATGCGTGAACACGTCGCCCACCTGCACCGCCAGCTCGCGCGTAGGCACCAGCACCAGCGTGCGCACGGGGCGGCGGAAATTGGTCTGACGCGGATGCAGCACATGCTGCTGCACCAGCGGCAAGGCAAAAGCCAGCGTCTTGCCTGAACCCGTGGGCGCGGTGGCCCACACATCACGACCTTGCAAGGCGGGCGCAATGGCCTGCGCCTGAATGGGTGTGGGCGCGTATAAGCCCATGTCAGCCACTGCGCGTTGCAGCGCAGGGGTCAATCCAATGGTTTCAAAGTTCAATGGAAGCAATCAATGACGGAAATGGCGAACGCCAGTGAATACCATCGCCACGCCACGCTCGTTGGCGGCGTCAATCACCTCCTGGTCGCGCATGGAGCCGCCGGGTTGGGCCACGCAGGTAGCGCCTGCATCCACCACCACGTCGAGGCCGTCGCGGAAGGGGAAGAAGGCGTCGCTGGCCACCACGGTGTTTTGCAAGCTGAGCTTGGCCGCTTCGGCCTTGATGCTGGCGATGCGGGCAGAGTCCAGGCGGCTCATCTGGCCTGCGCCCACGCCCATGGTCATGCCGTTTTTGCAGAACACGATGGCGTTGGACTTGACGAACTTGGCGACCTTCCAAGCGAACAACAAATCGTTGAGTTCTTCAGGTGTGGGCTGCTTGACGGTCACCACTTTCAAGTCGGCCAGGGCCAGTTCGTGGTTGTCGGCGCTTTGCAGCAAGAGGCCCGAGCCCACGCGCTTGGTTTCCAAAGCGTTGCGCACGTTGCCGTAGTCGGCGGGCAGGGCGATTTTCATCAAGCGCACATTGACCTTGCTCTTGAACACTTCAAGGGCTTCAGCGCTGAAGTCGGGCGCCATCAGCACTTCGACAAACTGCTTGCTCACGGCCTCGGCCGCGGCTTTGTCCACGGGGCGGTTGAAGGCGATGATGCCGCCGAACGCGCTGGTGGGGTCGGTCTGGAAGGCTTTGCTGTAGGCCTCGAAGGGGTTGGCGCCCACGGCCACGCCGCAGGGGTTGGCGTGTTTGACGATGACGCACGCGGGCATGTCAAAACTCTTCACACACTCCCAAGCTGCATCGGCATCGGCGATATTGTTGTAACTGAGTTCTTTGCCTTGCAGTTGCACGCCAGTGGCGAGTGAACCTGCTGCAGGCGCCAGGTCGCGGTACCAGGCGGCTTGCTGGTGACTGTTTTCGCCGTAGCGCAGGTCTTGCACCTTGACGTACTGCTCGTTGAACTGGCCGCTGAACTGGGCGCGCTCGGGTACATAGGTTTCGCTCAGCTTCTCGGCTTCAAAGTTGACGCTGGAGAGGTAGTTGCTGATCGCGCCGTCGTATTGGCTGATGCGGTTGAACGCGGCCACCGACAAAGCAAAGCGCAGCTTGTCGCTGAGTTTACCGTTGGCTTTGAGTTCAGCAATCACGTCGGCGTACTGACTGGCATCGGTGACGATGCCCACGTCTTTCCAGTTCTTGGCGGCAGAACGCACCATCGCGGGACCGCCGATGTCGATGTTCTCGATCGCGTCGGCCAGCGTGCAGCCGGGCTTGGCCACGGTAGCTTCAAAGGGATACAAATTCACGATCAACAAATCGATGGTGTCGATGTTGTGGGCCTTCAAAGCGGCCATGTGCTCGGGCGTGTCGCGACGCGCCAGCAGGCCGCCGTGCACCTTGGGGTGCAGGGTTTTCACACGGCCATCGAGCATTTCGGGAAAGCCCGTCACTTCGGCCACTTCGGTCACCGGCAGGCCTTTGTCGGCCAGCAGCTTGGCGGTGCCGCCGGTGGAAATGAGGCCCACGCCCAGGGCGTGCAGTTGCTGGGCGAGTTCGACGATGCCGGTTTTGTCGGAGACGGAAATCAAAGCTTTCATAAGAAGGGTCCTGTAAGTCTAGAAAGTAAAAAATCATTTGGCGAGCTGATGCTCTATCAACTTCTTGCGCAGGGTGTTGCGGTTCAGGCCCAGCCAGTCGGCGGCACGCGACTGGTTCTGGCCTGCGCGCTGCATCACCACTTCAAGCAAAGGTTTCTCGACCACACGCACCAGCATGTCGTGCAGGCTGGCGGGCTCGGTGCCGTCCAGGTCGCGGAAATAAATTTCGAGGTTGGCACGCACGCAGGCGTCCAGGCTCATGGGTTCGTTCATTGCATTGTCTCCAGTGCCGGGTGCCACTGCACCGCGGGCAAACGGTCCATCTGTTGGGACAGTTCTTCAAAATAGGCGCTTACTGCATCGAGCTGCTGCTCTGAGGTTTCCAGTGCGTTCATGCCCGAGCGAAACACCTCGCCACCGGGCAGGTCTTTCACATACCAACCAATGTGTTTGCGCGCCGAACGCACACCGGTGTACTCGCCATACAAACCATAGTGGTCTTGCAGGTGTTCGAGCAAGGCCCTTTGCACCTCCGCCACCAGGGGTGGCGCCAGGTGGGTGCCCGTGGCCAGGTAGTGGGCCACTTCGCGAAAGATCCAGGGTCGCCCTTGTGCGGCGCGACCGATCATCAAGGCATCCGCCCCCGTAGCTTGCAACACCTGGCGGGCTTTTTCGGGGGAATCAATATCGCCATTGGCCACCACCGGAATGCGCAGCGCGGCTTTGACAGCGGCAATGGTGTCGTACTCGGCCTCGCCTTTGTAGCCTTGCTCGCGGGTGCGGCCATGCACCGTGATCATTTGCACGCCGGCGCTTTCAGCAGCGCGTGCAATCGTCAGTGCGTTCTTCTCGCTTTGGCACCAGCCCGTGCGCATTTTCAAAGTCACCGGCACACCCTTGGGCTCACAAGCGGCCACCACGGCCTCAACAATACTCAGCGCCAGCGCCTCGTCTTGCATCAAGGCGGAACCTGCCCATTTGTTGCACACCTTTTTGGCGGGGCAACCCATGTTGATGTCGATGATCTGCGCACCCCGGTCGATGTTGTAGGCCGCGGCCTCGGCCATCATGCCCGGCTCTGTGCCTGCAATCTGCACCGCAATAGGCCCCAGCTCGCCCTGATGATCAGCACGGCGGCTGGTCTTGAGGGTGTGCCACAAGTCCTTGCGGGAGGTGACCATTTCGCTGACCGCATAGCCCGCGCCAAAGCGTCGGCACAACTGGCGAAATGGCCTGTCCGTCACTCCCGCCATGGGGGCGACGAACAAGTTGTTCGGCAAGTCATGAGGACCGATGCGCATAGGTGCAGGAACGGGGCTTTGCTTAAAAAGGAGGCACGATTGTAATTGCTCAAAATTTCAGCAACTGAAAGCCGAATGTGCTAGGCATACACTGGCGACCATGGACACTTGGATTCCTCACCTGCTGCAACTGCTGGCCCTGCCAGAGTACGGTCTGAGCACCGTGTTTGTGGTTGCCTTTATCTCAGCCACCTTGCTTCCCATGGGCTCGGAGCCCATGGTATTTGGCCTGGTCAAACTCAACCCCGAGCTGTTTTGGCCAGCCGTGCTGGTGGCCACCGTCGGCAACACCCTGGGCGGCATGGCCAGCTGGTGGATGGGCTACGGTGCCCACCAAGCGGTGGACCAATGGCGCCACAGCAAGACCCATGTGCGCGCGCTGGACTGGTTGCAGCGCCTGGGTCCCAAGGCCTGTCTGCTGAGCTGGATGCCCGTCATTGGCGACCCTCTCTGCGCGGTGGCCGGCTGGCTGCGAATGCCCCTGTGGCCATGCACGGCCTACATGGCTGTGGGCAAATTGGCGCGCTATGTGCTCATGACGGCAGGCCTGTTGTGGGTCTTCCCGCAGGGCCTGCCGTTCATCAACGGCTCTTGATGTTGCAGTTCAGGAGCTGAACAGGAAGTTCATCACGTCGCCATCCTTGACGACGTATTCCTTGCCCTCGGCACGCATCTTGCCCGCATCTTTGGCGCCCTGTTCGCCTTTGTAGGCGATGAAGTCGTCAAACGAAATGGTTTGTGCGCGGATGTAGCCTTTTTCAAAGTCGGTGTGAATCACGCCGGCGGCCTGCGGTCCGGTGTCGCCTTTGCGGATGGTCCAGGCGCGCACTTCTTTCACGCCAGCAGTGAAGTAGGTTTGCAGACCCAGCAAGTCGTAGGCGGCGCGAATCAAGCGGTTCAGGCCCGGCTCGTCCTGGCCCAACTCTTTAAGGAATTCCAGGCGGTCAGCGTCGTCCATCTCGGACAGCTCAGCTTCGATCTTGGCGCAAATGGCAACTACTGGGGCATTTTGCGCTTCGGCAAAAGCCTTCAGGCGATCCAGGAAGGGGTTGTTCTCGAAACCGTCTTCCGACACGTTGGCCACAAACATGGCGGGCTTGGCGGTGATGAGGAAGAACTGCTTGAGCTCGGCGCGCTCTTCTTTGCTGAAGTCGATGGTACGAACCGGCTTGGTGTCGTTCAAGGCGGTTTGGCACTTCTCCAGAATCGCCATTTGCTTGGCGGCCTCCTTGTCACCCGAGCGGGCGATTTTGCTCACGCGGTGAATGGCTTTTTCCACCGAAGCCAAGTCAGCCAGGCACAGCTCGGTCTGGATGACTTCGATGTCAGCAATCGGGTCGACCTTGTTGGCCACGTGGATCACATTGGGGTCTTCAAAGCAGCGCACCACGTTGACGATGGCATCGGTCTCGCGGATGTGAGCCAGGAACTTGTTACCCAGGCCTTCGCCTGTGCTGGCACCGGCCACGAGGCCCGCGATGTCCACAAACTCCACAATGGCCGGAACGATGCGCTCAGGCGTGATGATCTCGGCCAGCTGCTGCAGGCGAGGATCGGGCACTTCCACCACGCCGGTGTTGGGCTCAATGGTGCAAAAGGGATAGTTCTCGGCCGCAATACCGGCTTTGGTCAGGGCGTTAAAGAGGGTGGACTTGCCCACGTTGGGCAGGCCCACGATGCCGCATTTGAGGCTCATGGAGAGGGTTCCTTGTGAATCGGGCCCGTGGCCCTGGGTCAGGCATACAGGCATGCACGCGCATGGCTTCACGCTCAGGCGCATCAGATGTCTGATTGTAAGACCGGTGCCTTACGCTTGGGGCCAAGCCCGAGCCTGGTCAAGCAAATGTTGGCGAAACACCTGTGCAATCGGCGAGAGCTGCTTAGCGCGTGGATGCACCACATGCCATTGTGAGCGAATGGGCAGGCCACTGATCGGCAACAGACACAGATCACGCCCCAGATCCTCAGCCTTGATGGCGTGGCGCGAAATAACCGCCACGCCCAGGTTCCCGGCCACGGCCTCCTTGATGGCCTCGTTGCTACCCAGCTCCAGCCAGCTTTGGGGCTCAAAGCCCTGCGTTGCCAAAAATCGGTCTGTGGCCAGCCGCGTGCCTGAACCACGCTCGCGCAGGATCAGACGTTCGCCGGCCAGTGCCTTGAGGGGCAGGCGCTGTCGTGATGCCAGCGGATGATCGGCAGGCGCGATCATGACAAGCGGGTTGGCCAGAAAGATCTGGTCGTCCAGATCAACGTCCTGCGGAGGCATGGACATGACGTACAGGTCGTCGCGGTTTTCGCGCAGACGCTGCACCACGCCGTCGCGATTGAGAACCTCCAGCGAAATGTCGATCCCCGGGTGCTGTTCGCAAAAACCGCCCAGCAGTCGGGGGACAAAATATTTGGCTGTGCTGACCACCGCCACGCGCAAGCGGCCGTGTGTAAGGCCCTGCATGGCGTTGACGGTCTGCCCAAAGCGTTCCCATTCATCCACGATAGCTCTGGCTGTGTGTGCAAGCTGCCTTCCGGCCTCGGTCAAGTAGACCTTTCGTGCAATCACCTCATACAGCGGCAACCCCACCGATTCACTGACTTCGCGCAACTGCATCGACGCCGTGGGCTGGGTCACATGCATCGCACGCGCAGCGGCGCTCACGCTACCCGTGTCTGCAAGGGCCAGGAAGAGACGAAGCTGACGGAAAGTAACGTTCATAGATTTAAATCAATGAATATGTTTTGAAGAATCGATTTTACTTTATGAGCATGAAACCACAGAATGCCGTCATCGCTACATAAATCGCATCCCATGCAGTCTTTCATCGACCCTGCCATTCTGTTTTTTGTGTTCGGCGTTTTTGCCGGGCTGATCAAGTCCAACCTGGAAATTCCCCCAGCAATTTCGCGCTTTCTGTCGCTGTACCTGCTCATGGCCTTGGGCCTCAAAGGTGGTTTTGCCCTGGCACATTCCGGGCTGACCACCGAGGTGGCAGCAGGCCTGTCGCTGGCCGTGGCGCTCGCCGTGCTGATTCCAGCATTGAGCTACCCCGTGCTGGGTCGCTTCCTGTCGGGCTTTGACGCTGCGGCCCTTGCCGCTACTTACGGATCGGTCAGCGCCGTGACATTCATCACCGCCATCGGTCATCTGGAAAGCCAGGGCATCGCATTTGGCGGACACATGGCCGCCGCCATGGCGCTCATGGAATCACCCGCCATCGTCATGGCGGTGCTGATGGCCAACACCTTGCGCAGGCAACAAAGCTCGCCGGTTCTGCTGAGCAGCTCGGGCGCCGGCGTCTATGCCTGTCAGACGGGCGGCGGCATGCCAACGCTTTCGCTGCGCAAGGTGATGCATGAGTCCTTCACCGACGGCGCGCAGCTGCTATTGTTGGGCGCGATGGCCGTGGGCATCATCACCGGGGATGCCGGCAAGGCGGCCATGGAACCCTTCTCGGGCGATCTGTTCAAGGGCATGCTGGCCTTCTTCCTGCTCGACATGGGTCTGCTGGCCGCCCGTAATCTGCCGGGCCTCAAGGGCCAGTCGCCCTGGCTGCTGGCCTATGGTCTGCTGGCACCGCTGGTGCACGCCTGCCTGGCGCTGGGCCTAGGCTGGCTGATGGGACTGCCGCAGGGCGATGCCACACTGCTGATGGTGCTGGCTGCCAGCGCCTCGTACATTGCCGTGCCCGCGGTGGTGCGCTATGCCATTCCCGAGGCCAACCCCTCGCTGTATTTTGGTTTGTCTTTGGGCCTGACCTTCCCGCTCAACATCCTGCTAGGCATCCCGCTCTACACCGAGGTGGCACGCTGGGCCTCGACTTGAGCCTTACGAATAAAGGGGAAAGGCTCTTGCCGCCGCGTCGAAGGCCCCTGAAACCCCAGCCACAACAGCCCTTGCAAGCCTCTCTACAATGCGTTCATGGCATCCCAAATTGATATCTGCATTCGAGGCGCCGGCATTGTGGGCCGCAGCCTGGCGCTGCTGCTGGCACGCGAGCGTTTGCGCGTGCGCCTGGTGCAAGCGCCAGCCTCGGCAAACAAGGCAGATGTACGCGCCTATTCCCTGAACAATGCCGCCAAACAGCTGCTGCAAGACCTTCGCTGCTGGCCCGATGCACCTGCGGTCACCCCAGTGCGCGCCATGAAGGTGTTTGGCGACGAAAGCGGTGAGCTCAATTTTCTGGCCAGCGAGCAAGGCTGCGACGAACTCAACTGGATGGTGGATGTGCCCGTTCTGGAAACCCTGCTCACCACGGCAGTAGGCTTTCAACCATTGATTGAAGTGGCCGACACCCCTGCTGCTGCGCCTTTGACCATTGTGTGCGAGGGTCGCGCCAGCCAAACCCGCGCTGAGCTAGGTGTGCAATTTGATGTGCAACATTACCCGCACCACGCCGTGGCTGCCCGGCTGCATTGCGAATTGCCCCACCAGGGCACGGCCCACCAATGGTTCCGGTTTGGCGCAACACCGGGCCTGCACGAACCACAAGCAGAAATTTTGGCCTTGCTGCCACTGGGCGGCGAAGGCGCTCAAGAAGTGGCACTGGTATGGTCTGTGCATCCTGAGCGCGCTACCCAGCTTGCCGCGTTGGACGCAACTGCCTTCGCTCACGAACTTGAACAGGCTTGCGGTCTTTGCCTGGGGCGCATGGAGCTGAGCAGTGAGCGAGCCGTCTGGCCCCTGCAGCTGGCCCGCGCATCGCGCTGGATCGGGCACCTGCCTGGCACCGCTGACCAGGCCTTTGTGCTGGCAGGCGACGCCGCCCATGCCATGCACCCTTTGGCAGGCCAAGGCCTGAATGTCGGTTTGGGCGATGTGACCGAGCTGGTCAAGATCATTCTCGAGAAAGAGTTCTGGCGACCTTTGAACGACATGAAGCTGCTTCGACGCTACGAACGTGCCCGCCAAGCCGATGTGCTGGCCATGGGACACCTGACAGATGGCCTGCAACGCCTGTTTGCGCATCCACACCCCGCCGTTCAGCTGCTGCGCAACCGCGGCATGCAGGGCTTTGACCGACTCCCCCCTCTCAAGCGCTGGGTGACACGCCACGCCATGGGCCTGACCCACTGACCACACATTGAATTTGCCATGCTGAAAAAATTTGCTTGCCTGCTTCTGATTGCATCTGCGCTGCACGTTCAGGCGCAGGAAAACGTCATTAGAAAAAACCTGCCTGAGCGGCTGCCCAACCTGCCCTCGATTGACGAGGTCAGCAAAACCCCCATGCCCGGCTTGTTTGAGGTCCGTATCGGCAGCGATGTTTTTTATACCGATGCCCAAGCCAACTTTATTTTGCAAGGATCACTGTTCGATGTGCGCCAACGTCGCAACCTGACCGAAGAGCGAGTGGAAAAGCTCTCGGCCATTCCGTTTGAACAGCTGCCTTTGAAAAACGCCTTCACCCAGGTGCATGGCAACGGCAAGCGCAAACTGGTGGTGTTTGCCGATCCCAACTGCGGCTACTGCAAGCGTTTCGAGAAAGACTTGCAAAACCTTCAGGATGTCACGATCTACCATCTGCTCTACCCGATTTTGGGGGAGGACTCGAAGGCCAAATCGCGCAACATCTGGTGCGCCAAAGATCGCGTCAAGACCTGGAACGACTGGATGCTGCGCGGCGTCACACCACCCGCGACACAATGCGACACCGCCGCGATTGATGCCAACGTCGAGTTCGGCAAAAAACACCGCATCTCCGGCACCCCCACACTGATCCTGACCGACGGCTCGCGCATTGCTGGCGCCGTACCCGCAACGCAGGTCGACAAGATGCTCAATGACATCACACCTTAAAGCCTCATGCACCTCAAACCACACGCGCCAGACAAGACCTGGCAATACATTCGCAAACTCAGTTTTGCCGGACTGATTCCGTTTGCTTTTCTGGCGCTTTGCCTGTGGCTGGTTGATGAAGACCTGCACCCCTATGTGGCCCTGTCCATGCAGGGCTATGGCGCAGTGATCGTCTCGTTTCTGGGTGGCATTCATTGGGGTTCAGGTTTGCGTGATGCGGTGACCACTCGCAACGCTCCTTCGCTGCCCTTCACCTGGGGAGTGATGCCCTCACTGTTGGCCTGGGTGGGCGTGATGATGCCTGCCTTTGCCGGCCTGCCCCTGCTGGGCTTTGCCTTGATTGCCTGCTACCTCATGGATCGCCGCACCTGGCCTGCCATGGGCCTGGCCGCATGGCTGCCCATGCGTTTGCAGCTGACCCTCATTGCCAGCTTATCCTGCTTTCTGGCTGCAGGCGCGACATGAACTGCCTGCACTACTGCATTGAAGCCGCCGACCTGAACGCCCACCTGTTTCGGGTCACGCTGAACATTGCGCAGCCTGATGCGCAGCAAGTCGTTTCGCTGCCAGTGTGGATACCCGGCAGCTATCTGGTGCGCGAATTTGCCAAAAACCTGCAGCGTCTGAACGCCAAACAAGGACGCCGCCAACTGGCGATCCAGCAACTGGACAAATGCAGCTGGCAAATTGACTGCAAGGCTGGTCAGCCGCTGACACTGAGCTACGAAGTCTATGCCTTTGACAACTCGGTGCGTACCGCCTGGCTTGACAGCCAGCGAGGGTTTTTCAACGGCACCAGTTTGTGCTTGCGTGTACACGGACAAGAAGACATCCCTCACCAATTGCAGCTGCAGCCTGTCAAAGGCCAAACCAGCTGGCAGGCCGCCACGGGGCTCACAGCCGTCAAAACCGACAAACGCGGTTTTGGCTTGTACCAAGCCGCCAATTACGATGAACTGGTGGATGGCCCCGTCGAGCTGGGTGCATTCTGGTGTGGCAGCTTCAAGGCTTGCGGCATTGAGCACCGCTTTGTGGTGGCAGGGGCTCTACCGTCTTTCGATGGCGAGCGATTGCTGGCGGACACACAGAAAATCTGCGAAGCCGAAATCCGTTTCTGGCATGGCAAGGGCGCGCAAGCAGGTCGCAAGGCACCACACAAAAACTACGTGTTCATGCTCAACGCAGTAGGCGATGGCTACGGCGGCCTGGAACACAGGAACAGCACCGCGCTGATCTGCAACCGCCGCGACCTTCCCCGCGTGGGAGACCACAAGACAAGCGAGGGCTACACCACCCTGCTGGGCCTGATCAGCCACGAGTACTTCCACACCTGGAACGTCAAGCAACTTCGCCCCGATGCCTTTGCACGCTACGACTACACGCAAGAAAACTACACGCCGCTGCTGTGGTTCTTTGAGGGCTTTACCAGCTATTACGACGACCTGCTGCTGCGCCGTGCCGACCTGATCGACGACGCAACGTATCTCAAGCTGCTGTCCAAAACCATCAACATGGTTGCACAAACGCCGGGCCGGCAAGTCCAGACGGTGGCTCAAGCCAGCTTTGACGCCTGGGTCAAGTACTACCGTCAGGACGAAAACACACCCAACGCGACGGTGAGTTACTACACCAAGGGCGCGCTGGTCGCGTTGTGCCTGGACCTGTCGCTTCGCACTGAAGGACATTCGCTTGACGAGGTGATGCGCGGTCTGTGGAAACGCTGCAAGGCGGGCCCCATGCGCGAGCAGGATGTACTCGATGAATTACAGGCTTTGACCGATCGATCGTGGCACAAGGAGCTCCAGGCCTGGGTGCACTCCACCGCCGAGCTACCGCTCGCGCGTTTGCTGGAGGCCCAGGGCATACGCATCCATGCTGAACCCGGCAACTTTGCCCAGCATCTGGGTTTGCGCCATGCGGATGCGAATGGCAGCGTGCAGGTGAAAGGTGTTTTGCGCGGTAGCGCTGCCGAGCTTGCAGGCTTTGCTGCAGGCGACGAATGGCTGGGCCTGGAAGTCGGTGCACGTGGTCAACACGGACACTGGCGCGTCACCAAACTCGACGACGTTCCACTGTTGCTGGGCAAGGAGCGCAAGGCCATGGCTTTGGTGTCACGCGACAAATTGCTCCTGCGTTTGCCGCTGACTGTGCCTCAGCAGAGCACAGTTTGGCGATTGGAAGCGACAACCAGTCGCTCCAACGCTTGGCCTGCAGCTTGAATTTTTATTTGCGCCGCAAGTCCACCACGCGTTTGGCCTTGCCCTGGCTGCGTTCAACGCCGCCCTCTTGTTTGAGCTCAATCTCGACGCTGGAGCCAATGTAGACCTTGATCTCGTGCTGCAGCAATTTGGCCGCAGCACGAGCCTCCAGCCCTTCGGGGTTGATGCCTGGCTTGGTCTCGATCAACACTTTCAGGTTATCCATCGGGCCATCACGCGTGAGCACGCACTGGTAGTGCGGGGCGAGTTCGCTGCGCTTGAGGATCAGCTCTTCGATCTGGCTGGGGAACACGTTCACGCCGCGAATGATCATCATGTCGTCGCTGCGGCCTGTGATCTTTTCCATGCGGCGCATGCTTGGGCGCGCAGTACCTGGCAGCAGGCGCGTGAGGTCACGCGTGCGGTAGCGGATGATGGGCAACGCTTCCTTGGTCAGGCTGGTGAACACCAGCTCACCCATTTCACCATCGGCCACGGGTTCGCCTGTCTCGGGGTTGATGATCTCCGGGTAGAAGTGGTCTTCCCAGATGGTCGGGCCGTCCTTGGTCTCGATGCATTCGCTGGCCACACCGGGGCCCATCACTTCGGACAGACCGTAAATGTCCACTGCATCGATGCCTGCGCGCTTTTCAATGGCCCGACGCATGTCGTTCGTCCAAGGCTCGGCACCAAAGATACCGATGCGCAGCGAGCTGCTGGCGGGGTCGATGCCCTGGCGCTCGAACTCGTCGGCAATGGCCAACATGTAGCTGGGCGTGACCATGATGATGTCGGGCTTGAAGTCCTGAATGAGCTGCACCTGGCGCTCGGTCTGGCCGCCGCCAAAAGGCACGACCGTCAGCCCCAGTTTTTCGGCACCGTAGTGCGCACCCATACCACCGGTGAACAGGCCGTAACCGTAGCTCACATGCACCATGTCGCCGGGCTTGGCACCGCCCGCACGGATGCTGCGCGCCACTACCGTAGACCAGGTGTCGATGTCTTTGAGCGTGTAGCCCACCACCGTCGGCTTGCCCGTGGTGCCGCTGGAGGCGTGAATGCGTGCGCAGTTTTCGCGCGGCACCGCAAACATGCCAAAGGGGTAGCTGTCGCGCAGATCCAACTTGGTGGTGAACGGAAACTTGGCGATATCGGCCAAGGTCTTGCAGTCGTCGGGGTGGACGCCTGCCGCATCGGACTTGGCGCGGTACACCGGCGAGTTGGCATAGGCGTGGTGCAGGGTCTGCTGCAGGCGCTTGAGCTGCAGCGAACGCATCTCGTCGATGCTGGCTTTTTCAATCGATTCCAGGGGAAAGGCTTTGCTCATGGATCACTCCGGAAAAACGGTGCCCGCAATCTGGGCGCTTTTGCCACGGAACACGGCGACCACTTCGTCGTTCTGGTTCGTGACCTTCATGTCGTAAATACCGTGGCGGCCACTCAGGGTCTGCTCAACGCCTTCGCAGGTCAGCACATCGCCGAGCTTGCCGGGGCGCAAAAACTCGATGCTGCAGCCCGCGGCCACGGCGTTCTTGTTGTAGCTGTTGCAGGCAAAGGCAAAGGTCGAATCGGCCAAGGTAAAGATGAAACCACCGTGGCAAATTTTGTGGCCATTCAGGTGCAACGCTTTGACTTCCATACGCATTACGGCACGACCGGGTTCGCAGACCAGCAATTCCATGCCCATGGTGTCTTTGGAAGCCACGTCCACCGGAAACATGGTCTCGCCCACTTTGCGGGCGACTTCTTGCGGCGTCATGTTCATTCCCCTTTGAATTGCGGCGCACGCTTTTGCAGGAAGGCGTTCACGCCTTCCATGTAGTCGTGCGTTTTGCCCAGCGCCGACTGGGTGTCGCGCTCGACGTTGAGGTGTTCATCCAGCGAGCGCAGGCCGGCACCAGCCAGCAAGTGGCGCGTGGCGACCAGGGCTTTCGTCGGCATGACGGCCAGTTTTTCGGCGATGGCCACAGCCGCGGCCAAAGGGTCTTCGGCCACTTGCCAGATCAAGCCCCATTCCAGCGCCTTGTCGGCGGTAAGTTTGTCGCCTGTCATGGCCAGGGCCATGGCACGGGCCAGACCCAGGCGCTCGACCAGCAGCCAGCTGCCACCGGCATCCGGGATCAGGCCGATCTTGCTGAAGGCCTGCACAAAGCTGGCGCCCAGCGCGGCCACCGCGATGTCGCAGGCCATGGCGATGGAGGCGCCGGCACCGGCGGCCACGCCGTTGACGGCAACCACCGTGGGCAATTGCAGCGATTGCAGGCGGCGGGTGGTGGGGTTGAATTCCTGGTCGATCACCGGGCCGGGGTCGGCGCGCTCCAGCAGGCCGGGGCCGGGCGTGAAGTCCAACTCGGACAGGTCCAGCCCGGCACAAAAGCCACGACCCGCGCCGGTCAGCACCAGGGCACGAATGTGCGGCGCAGCTTCGGCACGGTCCAGCGCGCGGCGCAGGGACTGGTGCATTTCGCGGGTAAAGCTGTTGAGGGCTGCGGGACGGTTGAGCGTCACCACCGCAACGGCGCCGCGTTCCTCATAAAGGATGGAATCGGTAGAGGTCTCGGTCATGGTTGTGTTTTAAGCTTGATTTCAAGAATGTATCATTTCCCGACCGATCGGTTGGTTAATGTTTTCCCTAGCTTTGGTGACAGCTTGACACGGGTTGAGTTGGTTATAGTGGACTGATTCATCTGCTGGAGAACTCATGAGCTACGAAAACATCGAAGTCCGCGTTGAAGGCGGCAAGGTCGGCATCATCACCCTCAACCGCCCCAAGGCCCTGAACGCCTTGAACGCACCGCTGATGGACGAGCTGGGCGCGGCCCTCAAGGCGTTTGACGCCGACGAAGCCATTGGCTGCATGATCATCACCGGCAGCGAAAAAGCCTTTGCCGCTGGCGCCGACATCGCCGCCATGGCCAAGTACAACTTCCACGAGGTCTACAAAAACGACTTCATCACCCGCAACTGGGAAACGATCCGCACCATCCGCAAGCCGGTGATCGCGGCCGTGGCCGGTTTTGCACTGGGCGGTGGCTGCGAACTGGCCATGATGTGCGACTTCATCATCGCCGCCGACAACGCCAAATTCGGCCAGCCTGAAATCAAGATTGGCATCATCCCCGGCGCCGGCGGGACGCAGCGCCTGCCGCGCGCCATTGGCAAATCCAAGGCCATGGACATGGTGCTCACAGCCCGCATGATGGACGCCACCGAGGCCGAGCGCTCGGGCCTGGTCAGCCGCGTGGTACCGCTGGACACATTGATGGACGAAGCCCTGGGCGCCGCTCTGGTCATTTGTGGCATGGGCCAGCTGGCCACCATGGCCGCCAAGGAAAGCGTCAACCGCGCCTTCGAAAGTGGTCTGTCTGATGGCGTGATGTTCGAGCGCCGCATCTTCCATGCGCTGTTCGCCACTGCCGACCAGAAAGAAGGCATGGACGCCTTTCTGAGCAAGCGCGCTGCCAATTTCATCAACGGATGACCCACATGGCCTCCGGCCTGGCGACTGCACACCACAACGCTTGTAGCTCTGCGGGCGATGGGCACCTAAGCCTTCGGCGAATGCGCATAGACACGTACCACGAGAACGTGGCGTATATGCACCGTGACTGCGAGGTTTACCGAACAGAGGGCTTTAAAGCCTTGTCCAAAGTGGAGGTACGCACGAATGGTCGCAGCATCATGGCCACCCTCAATGTGGTGGACAACGGCGAATTCTTGACCTGCAACGAACTGGGTTTGTCCAATGCGGCCTTTGAGCAGCTCGGCGTGCCAGCAGGTCAGCTGGTCACTATCTCGCAAGCTGATCCTCCGCAATCCATCCAGGCACTTCACCGCAAACTGGCGGGCGAGCGTCTTGAGATGCGTGACTTTCAGGGCATCATCAGTGACATTGCCGCGCACCGTTACTCCAAGATCGAGATGACTGCGTTCGTCGTGGCCACTCACCGCGACGAGCTCGACCGCGAAGAGGTGTACTACCTCACCCAAGCCATGATCGAAGCCGGTCGCCGCTTGGACTGGAAAGAGCATGTGGTGGTGGACAAGCACTGCATTGGCGGCATCCCGGGCAACCGCACCTCGATGCTGGTCGTGCCCATCGTGGCGGCCTATGGCATGGTGTTTCCTAAAACATCCTCTCGCGCCATCACCTCGCCATCAGGTACGGCAGACACCATGGAAGTGCTGGCCAAGGTCGAGCTGTCTTTCGAACAAATGACGCGCATCGTGCGCGAGCACCATGGCTGCCTGACCTGGGGCGGCACGGCGCAACTCTCGCCTGCAGACGACGTACTTATTTCGGTGGAACGCCCGCTGTCTCTGGATTCGCCAGCGCAAATGGTGGCCTCCATCTTGTCCAAAAAGGTATCCGCCGGCTCCACACATTTGGTACTGGACATTCCCATTGGCCCCACAGCCAAGGTTCGTTCCATGCCGGAGGCACAGCGCCTGCGGCGCTTGTTCGAATACGTGGCCGGCAGACTCAAGCTCTCCTTGGATATCGTCATCACTGACGGACGTCAACCCATCGGAAATGGCATTGGCCCGCTACTTGAAGCCCGCGATGTCATGCGCGTGCTGGAGAACGATCCCACAGCGCCGATGGATTTACGCCAAAAATCGCTTCGGCTGGCTGGACGTCTGATCGAGTTCAGCCCCGATGTACGCGGCGGCGATGGCTACGCCATTGCACGCGACATTCTGGACTCGGGTCGCGCACTGGCCAAAATGAAGGACATCATTCGCGCCCAAGGTGCTCACCCGTTTGACCCCAACCAGCTGAGCCTGGGGGCGCTGACCATTGACGTGATTGCAGATCGCGCAGGCGTGGTTTGCGGCATCGACAACCTGCAGCTGGCACACATTGCCCGCTTCGCGGGCGCGCCCAAAGTACCCAGTGCCGGGGTAAATTTATTCAAAAAGCTGGGCGATGAAGTTCAGGCCGGCGACGTGCTGTACCGCGTACACGCCAACTACCCGTCTGATTTGCAGTTTGCCCGCCAAGCGTGTGACAAGGCCAACGGCTACACCCTCGGGCAAGCCAGCGATGTGCCGCATGCGTTTGTGGAGTTTTGATGTCCGAGCCCTCAGTACTGTTGTATTTCGATGATGAACTCACATTGGCACAAGCCTTGGGCCGCGAGGCAAACTTGCCTTTGGCTTGTATTGAGCGGCATGTATTTCCAGATGGCGAAATCAAACTGCGCCTACCTGTGCCCCTGCCATGCAAGGTCGTGCTCCTGCGTTCACTGCATCAACCCAACACAAAGCTGGTGGAGGTGCTGCTGGCTGCACGCACAGCCCGCGAGTTGGGCGCACAACATTTGACGCTGGTCACTCCGTACCTGGCTTATATGCGCCAGGACATCGCCTTTCAACCGGGTGAGGCCGTGAGCCAGAAAATTGTGGGGCGCTTTTTGGCTGAGTTGTTTGATGCCGTCATCACAGTCGACCCGCACCTGCATCGCATCTCCACTTTGCGAGAAGCCATTCCCTGCCCACAGGCGCTGACGCTGACCGCCGCGCCATTACTGGCTGACTTTGTGCACAGCCAGTGCAAAGGCGCCCTGCTCATTGGTCCAGACGAAGAATCCGAACAATGGATCAGCGCAGCAGCGCGGCAACACGGCTTTGACCACGGCGTATGCCGCAAAACACGGCATGGCGACACACACGTGGAAGTCGAACTGCCCGATGTACCGGTGCACGGACGACATGTCGTGTTGCTCGATGACATCGCCAGCAGCGGTCATACCCTGGCGCAAGCTACGCGATTGCTGCTGCAAGCTGGAGCCAAAACAGTCGACGTCGCCATCACACACGCGCTGTTTTCCGGGGATGCAGTGCAGGTGGTTCACAACGCTGGCGTGCGCCACATCTGGAGCACCGACACCGTAGCGCATGAGAGCAGCTGCGTCAGCATTGCGCCACTGCTGGCTCTTGCACTCAGCGAACTCGACACAGCAGATTGAAGCCCTGAAATGAAAAAGGGAACAGCGAAAACTGTTCCCTTGTGAATGGTGGAGATAGGTGGATTTGAACCACCGACCTCGGGGTTATGAATCCCGCGCTCTCACCAACTGAGCTATATCTCCAATCCCGTCATTATAGCCCGAAACCAGTCAACCTCTTGCCAAGGCCCCTGGTTCAGTATTTGCATGCGACAATCCCCCCCATGAGCACACGTCTTTGGCTTACCGCTGACGAGCAACACCTTGTTCAGGTGCGTGAGGCGGCCGGAATCGATCTGCAAGAATTGTCCAGGCGTTGCCTGCTGTCCATCAGCCAGCTGCAAGAACTGGAAGGCAAAAGCCATGACAAGCAGTTCTACAGTGAAGCCATCAAATACACCGCTGGCACACGCGTCCTGATCGCATTGGGTGCACAACCACTCCCCGCCCCAGAGCCACTGATCTCAGACGAGCCAGAAACCCACACTGCTGCACAGATTCAAGCGAACAACACCTCCCAAGAATCTGACCGTAGCCAAGCAGTCCCAACGCTCACACCCCATTCAATTGGGTCAGAAACATCTCGAAAAACGATGCCATTGCTCAAACCATTGGCATTGATCTTGATAGCCGCTGCGTTGATCGTGGTTGGACTCTACGGGACAAGTGGGAAAAAGATTCAGGCAACGCCCATCAAGACACCCGCACAACAACCTGTGCCTCAACCCGTCCCTGTGCCGACCGAAGCGCAGCCGTCGCTCATACCCGCGCCTCCAGCGAGCGCGCCCGCAGTGGCAACAAACATCACGCCACCCACTCCAAAAACTGCCCCTGCCCCTGCCCCTGCCCCTGCCCCTGCCCCTGCCCCTGCCCCTGCCCCTGCCCC
>NZ_JAYPVP010000015.1:0-9077 GCF_038134685.1 Limnohabitans sp.
CCAGCGCACAGGCGCGCGCTGTCAACGACGGGTTGGATGCCGACGTGGTGACCATGAACACCACGACCGATGTTGATTTCCTTGCCAGCACTGGCGTCGTGGCAAAAGACTGGCAAAAGCGTTTTCCAAACAGCGCTTCGCCCACCACGTCGACCATGCTGTTCCTCACCCGCAATGGCAACCCCAAGAACATCAAGGACTGGGATGACCTGATCAAGCCTGGTGTCCAGGTCATTGTGGTCAACCCCAAGACGGGTGGTAATGGCCGAATGGCTTATCTGGCGGCTTGGGGCTATGCCAAGAAAAAATGGGGTACTGATGCACAAGCGGCCGAATTTATTGGCAAGCTTTATAAAAATGTACCCGTGCTCGCCAAAGGTGGGCGCGATGCCACCACCATCTTCCTGCAACGCAACATCGGCGATGTACTGGTAACCTTCGAATCCGAGGTCGTCTCGGTGGACCGCGAATTCGGCACCGGCAAGGTGGACGCGGTGCATCCGTCCATCAGCATCGTGGCCGAAAACCCGATCGCTGTGGTCGAACGCACCGTGGCCAAAAAGGGCACGGGCGAACTGGCCAAAGCCTATCTGGACTACCTGTATTCCGAAGAGGCCCAGGAGATCGCCGCCAAGCACGCGCTGCGTCCGCGCAATGCGGCGGTACTCAAGAAGTACAGCGCCACGTTCAAACCCATCCAGCTGTTCACCGTCAATGAACTGTTTGGCTCACTGGCTGAAGCGCAAAAAGTTCACTTCAACGACGGTGGCCAGTTCGACAAGATTTACACCGACAAGTAATTCAGGTCTTCCATGTCTGTTGCCGTTTTGTCGGCGGGCGGCCCGCGCCGCAAGCCGCGCCGGGTTTTGCCTGGCTTCAACCTCACGCTGGGTTACACCGTGCTGTACCTCAGCCTGATCGTGCTGATTCCGCTGTCGGCCCTGTTGTTCAAGACCTTCACCCTGAGCTGGGAGCAGTTCTGGGCGGCGGTGACCGGGCCGCGCGTGCTGGCCTCGTACCGCTTGACCTTTGGCGCTTCGTTCATCGCGGCGCTGGTCAATGTGGTGTTTGGGCTGCTGGTGGCCTGGGTGCTGGTGCGATACGACTTTTTTGGAAAGAAGGTGGTGGACGCGCTGGTGGACCTGCCTTTTGCGCTGCCGACCGCCGTGGCCGGTATTTCTTTGACTGCGCTGCTGGCGGGTAACGGCTGGATCGGCCAGTACCTGGAGCCGCACGGCATCCAGCTGGCCTTCAACCCCAATGGTGTTGTGATCGCGCTGATCTTCATCGGCCTGCCGTTTGTGGTGCGTACGGTGCAGCCGGTGCTCGAAGACGCCGAGAAAGAACTCGAAGAAGCTGCCACTTGCCTGGGCGCGACGCGCTGGCAGACCTTCACCCGCGTGATCTTCCCGTCGATTGCGCCCGCATTGCTGACTGGCTTTGCCATGGCTTTTGCCCGGGCGGTGGGCGAGTACGGCTCGGTCATCTTCATCGCGGGCAACATGCCCATGGTGTCCGAAATCACGCCGCTGATCATCATCGGCAAGCTCGAACAGTACGACTACGCGGGCGCCACCGCCGTGGCGGTGGTGATGCTGGTGTTCTCCTTCATCCTGCTGCTGATCATCAACGCGCTGCAGGCCTGGCAACGCAAACGTGGAGGAGTGGCATGATGAGCCCCCACATTCGTCACTTCGTGTACTCATTGCCCCCCGAGGGGGCGTTGTCCTCCTTGGGGCGGCCCGGCGGAGGACAAGTATGAGCGGCGTTGTTTCTTCTCTGGGCAAGCCGGTGCGCCGTGCGCAGGCGGGTACGACCGAGCCCGCCTGGGTGCGCTGGGCACTGCTGACGGTGGCGCTGGGCTTCATGTTTCTGTTCCTGGTGCTGCCGCTCGCTGCGGTTTTCACCGAGGCGCTGCGCAAGGGCTTTGACGCTTACTTCGAGGCCTTCAAGGAGCCAGATGCCTGGTCGGCCATCCGCCTGACGCTGATCACCGCGGCGATCGCTGTGCCGCTGAACCTGGTGTTCGGCATCGCCGCCGCCTGGGCGATTGCCAAGTACGAATTCAAAGGCAAGGCCTTTTTGACCACGCTGGTGGACCTGCCGTTTTCCGTTTCGCCCGTGGTGGCTGGCCTGATCTATGTGCTGATCTTTGGTGCGCAGGGCTGGCTGGGGCCGTGGCTGCAGGCGCACGACATCAAGATCGTGTTTGCCGTGCCGGGCATTGTGCTGGCCACCGTGTTCGTCACCTTTCCCTTCATTGCCCGCGAGCTGATTCCGCTGATGCAGGCGCAGGGCACCGAAGAAGAGCAGGCCGCCATCGTGCTGGGCGCGACCGGCTGGCAGACCTTCTGGCGCGTGACGCTGCCCAACATCAAGTGGGGCCTGATCTACGGCGTGATTTTGTGCAACGCCCGCGCCATGGGCGAGTTTGGCGCGGTGTCGGTGGTCTCCGGTCACATCCGGGGCCAGACCAACACCATGCCGCTGCATGTCGAGATCCTCTACAACGAATACCAGTCGGTGGCCGCGTTTGCTGTGGCCTCGCTGCTGGCCCTGCTGGCGCTGGTCACCCTGGTCATCAAGTCGGTGGTGGAGTGGCAGCACGAGCGCGAACTGCGCGCTGCTGCCGATACACCGCCCGAAAACCCGAACAACTGAAGCCTGTCATGAGCATCGAAATCCGCAATATCCACAAACAGTTTGGCGACTTCACCGCCTTGGGCGATGTCAGCCTGGACATCGAATCGGGCGAGCTGGTCGCGCTGCTAGGTCCGTCGGGCTGCGGCAAAACCACGCTGCTGCGCATCATTGCCGGGCTGGAAACCGCCGACAGCGGCACCATTGCCTTCAGCGGCGAAGACACCACCCATGTGCATGTGCGCGAGCGCCAGGTGGGTTTTGTGTTCCAGCACTACGCCTTGTTCCGCCACATGACGGTGTTCGAGAACGTGGCCTTTGGCCTGCGGGTGCGCCCGCGCGCCACGCGCCCAAGCGAGTCTGAAATCAAGCGCAAGGTGCATGAGCTGTTGGGCCTGGTGCAGCTGGACTGGCTGGCCGACCGCTATCCCTCGCAACTGTCGGGTGGGCAGCGTCAGCGCATCGCGCTGGCCCGTGCGCTGGCTGTGGAGCCCAAGGTGCTGCTGCTGGACGAACCCTTTGGCGCACTGGACGCCAAGGTGCGCAAGGAGCTGCGCCGCTGGCTGCGCCGCCTGCACGACGAACTGCATGTGACCAGCATCTTTGTCACGCATGACCAGGAAGAAGCGCTGGAAGTGGCCGACCGCGTGGTGCTCATGAACAAGGGCCAGATCGAGCAGATCGGCTCGCCGCAGGAGGTCTGGGACCACCCGGCCAGCCCCTTTGTGTACGGCTTCCTGGGCGATGTGAACCTGTTCCACGGCCGCGCCCACGAGGGTGAGATGCTGATCGGCGCCGACCACCATGCCGTGCGCCTGGACTCGCCCGAGCACGGCGACGCGCAGGACGCCAAGGCTTTTGCCTATGTGCGTCCGCACGATCTGGATGTGGCTCGCTATACACCCGGGGGCCTGAATTCTGGCATCGTAGCCAAGCTGACCCGCGCCATCGTGGTGGGCCCTGTGGCTCGATTGGAACTGGAAGCTCACGAAGACCAAGGTTTTGGCAAGGACGCCATCATCGAGGCGCAACTTAGCTCCGCTCAGTTTCGGCAGGAGGGATTTGCCGAGGGCGACCTGCTGGTACTCACCCCGCGTCGGGCTCGCGTTTTTGTCGAGGGTTGATGTGGATTTTGGTCAAGAAACATCCGATCTGGATCAACTTTTTGAAGCTGTAGCAGAGAGCTTTTCTGTTTTGTCTGCTCCCATGCGCCTGAGAATCATCAGTCGCTTGTGTTACGGTGAAAAAACTGTCAAACAACTGCTGTCAGAAATCACAACATCTCAACCCAATATTTCTCAGCATCTGGGTATGCTGCATCGCGCTGGATTCATACAAAAACGCAGAGCTGGCAATCTGATCTACTACGCGATTGCTGATCAGCGAGTTGTGCAGGTGTGCCAACTCATGTGTGCAAACGGTAAGACAAAATCTTTACCTGCAGTTAATCGATAGATTGATGTGCATGCGGCAAAATGCTTGTGAGTAAAAGCTCTTTACTTGACAGTACGCCGTCTTGACTCAAACGCATGCGCCACTTTATCTTGTCATTTTTGCTATGAGATCAACTCTTTCGACATTGCTGGGGTGGGTCGTACTGACCTGCGCATTTCTGCTGGCCTTTGGCCTGTATTTGCAACACGTGGTGGGCCTGGAACCTTGCCCCATGTGCATCGTGCAGCGCTACACGATGGTGGGCGTCATGGTGCTCGGGCTGGTGGGCTGGCGCTTGCGCAACTCCACGGCTTTGACTGTGGTGGGGGTGTTGCTCGCGCTCAAAGCCGGATTTGGCGCTTTTGTGGCAGCGCGCCAGAGCTGGCTGCAGTGGTACCCCCCCGAGGCGGTCAGCTGCGGGCGGGACTTTTACGGCATGATCGAAAGCTTCCCGCTGGGGCGAGCCATTCCGATGATTTTTCGCGGCAGCGGTGACTGCACCAAGGTGGACTGGACCTTTTTAGGGGGCTCGATTGCCAACTGGTCTTTTGCCTGCTTTGCGCTGTTCACGGTGCTGGGGCTCTGGCTGGCGCGTCAGGCCTGGCGCCAGCGCTGAGCGGTACGAGAACGCTCAAAGTTTTTTCACCAGCACCTGACTCCTGCGGTCCCAGTTGTATTTGCGCTTGCGCGCTTCGGGCAACCAGTCCGGGTCGGTTTGGACAAAACCACGCTTGAGGAACCAGTGCATGGTGCGCGTGGTCAGCACAAAAATGCTTTTGAGTCCCATGGCGCGGGCGCGTTGCTCGATGCGCTTGAGGATTTTTTCACCATCTCCCTGGCCCTGTGACTGAGGCGAAACGGTCAGCGCTGCCATTTCAGCGGTGCGTGATTCGGGGTAGGGATACAGTGCGGCGCAGGCAAAGATCACGCCATCGTGCTCGACGATGGTGTAGTGGTCAATGTCGCGTTCGATCTCGGTGCGATCGCGCTTGACCAGCGTGCCGTCTTTCTCAAACGGCTCGATCAATTGCAGGATGCCACCCACATCGTCAGCGCTGGCTTCGCGCATCTCTTCGAGCTTTTCATCGACCACCATGGTGCCGATGCCATCGTGCACATACACCTCCAGCAGCAGCGCGCCATCCACCGCAAAAGGCAGGATGTGCGAGCGCTCCACCCCTTCTTCGCAGGCTTTGACGCAATGCTGCAAATAAAAAGCCAGATCGGTCGGTTGGGTGGGGTTGGGCGATTCGGCCAGCAGTTTTTTGGCGGCGGCCAAGGGCAATTCGGTGTCGATCGGGTTGTCATCGCTGGCCGGAGCGTTCGGGTCGATGCGGATGCCCGGAACCTCGGTCAGGAACAGCAGCTTGTCGGCCTGCAGCTCGGCGGCCACGCTGGTGGCGACTTCTTCCATGGTCAGGTTGAAAGCCTCGCCCGTGGGCGAAAAGCCAAACGGTGAGAGCAGCACCATCGCACCCATGTCCAGCGAGCGCATGATGCCGTCCACATCAACCTTGCGCACCATGCCTGAGTGCATGAAGTCAACGCCGTCCACAATGCCCACCGGGCGCGCCGTGATGAAGTTGCCGGAAATGACGCGCACTGTGGAGCCCGCCATCGGCGTATTGGGCAGACCTTGACTGAAGGCGGCTTCGATCTCGTAGCGCAGCTGTCCGGCGGCTTCCTGCGCGCAGTCCAGCGACACGCTGTCAGTGATGCGCATGCCGTGCGAATAGCGAGGGGTGTGGCCCTTGGCGGCCAGTTGTTCGTTGACCTGTGGGCGGAAACCATGCACCAGCACGATCTTGACGCCCATGCTTTGAATCAGCGCCAAATCCTGCGCAATGTTTTGCAGCTTGCCCGCCGCAATGGCTTCGCCCGCAATGCCCACGACAAAAGTCTTGCCACGGTGCATGTGGATGTAGGGCGCCACCGACCGGAACCAGGGCACAAAGGTGAAATTGAAGACGGTGGACATGGGGCAGGGGCGGGGATAATCCGAAGTCTGTTGTAGCCCTGATTTTCACAGAGTTTTTACCTTGTCCTCCAGCGCCTTGTTTCTCGACTTTCCCGACAGCCTTCCTGTCTCTGGCAAACGCCAGGAGATCATGGAGGCGCTGGCGCAGCACCAGGTCATCATCGTTTGCGGCGAAACCGGCTCGGGCAAGACCACGCAGCTGCCCAAGATCGCGCTGGCTATGGGCCGGGGCAAAGCGAATGCGAAGCCCGGCGAGCAGCCGCGGCTCATCGGCCACACCCAGCCGCGCCGCATTGCCGCCAGCTCCGTGGCCAAGCGCATTGCCGAGGAGCTCAAGACCCAGCTAGGCGAGGTGGTGGGCTACAAGGTGCGCTTTCAGGACCGTTTGAGCAAGAACGCTTCGGTCAAGCTGATGACCGACGGCATCTTGCTGGCCGAGACGCAGACCGACCCGCTGCTGCAGGCGTATGACACCATCATCATCGACGAGGCGCACGAGCGCAGCCTGAACATCGACTTCTTGCTGGGCTACCTCAAGCAGATCCTGCCGCGCAGACCGGACCTGAAAATCATCGTCACCTCGGCCACCATCGACGCGGACCGCTTTGCGCGGCATTTCGAGTCTCGCCATGGCCCGGCTCCAGTCATCATGGTCTCGGGCCGCACCTTTCCGGTGGAGCAGCGCTACCGCCCGTTTGAAGAGTCGCGCGACTACGACCTGAACAACGCGATTGCAGATGGCGTGGACGAGCTGTGGGCGGGCGGAGCAGGGGGCGACATTCTGGTGTTCCTGCCCGGCGAGCGCGAAATCCGCGAAGCCGCAGACCATCTGCGCAAGCACCTGGCGCACCACGCCTGGACGCGCAATGCCGATGTGCTGCCGCTGTTTGCGCGTCTGAGTCAAGCCGAGCAGGACCGGGTGTTTGAAACCTCCAACGGCCGCCGCATCGTGCTGGCCACCAACGTGGCCGAAACGTCCCTGACAGTGCCGGGCATCCGCTACGTGATCGATGCGGGCACGGCACGTGTCAAGCGCTACAGCCTGCGCAGCAAGGTCGAACAGCTGCTGATCGAGCCGGTGAGCCAGGCCGCCGCCAACCAACGTGCGGGCCGCTGCGGGCGCGTGGCCAATGGCATCTGCATTCGCCTCTACGACGAAAAAGACTTCGCGTCACGTCCACGCTTCACCGACCCCGAAATCTTGCGTTCCTCGCTGGCTGGCGTGATCCTGCGCATGAAGAGCCTGCATCTGGGGCAGGTGGACGACTTCCCCTTCATCGAAGCGCCCAGCAAACGCGCCATCACCGATGGCTACCAGCTGCTGGCCGAACTCGGCGCGGTGGACGAGGCCAACGAACTCACGCCCATTGGCAAGGAACTCTCGCGCCTGCCGCTCGACCCCCGCGTGGGCCGCATGATTCTGGAAGCGCGCCACCGCAATGCACTGGACGAGGTGCTGATCATCGCCAGCGCCCTGAGCGTGCAGGACGTGCGCGACCGCCCACTGGAAGCACAAGCCCAGGCCGACCAGCAACACGCCAAGTTCGACGACGAGAAATCCGAGTTCAGCGGCTACGTGCGGCTGTGGCACTGGATCCATGACGCACGCGGCGGTGAACACCAGACCCACAAGCTGTCCAACCGCCAATACGAACAGCTGCTGCGCCAGAACTTCATCAACGTGCGCCGCGTGCGTGAGTGGCGCGACACGCACAGCCAGCTGCACACCGTGGTGGCCGAGCACGGCTGGAAGCTCAACACCCAGCCCGCCAGTTACGAGCAATTGCACAAGTCCATGCTCGCGGGCCTCTTGGGCAACATCGGTTGCAAGCTCGAAGACGAAGATGTGTACCTGGGCGCACGCGGCATCAAGTTCCACCGCCACCCGGGCGCTCACCTCAAAAAGAAACCCGGCCGCTGGATCGTGGTGGCTGAGCTGGTCGAGACCACGCGCCTGTTTGGCCGGGGCATCGCCAACATCGAGCCGCAGTGGCTCGAAGAGGTGGGCGCGCACCTGTTGCGCAAACAGCTGCTGGACCCGCATTGGGAAAAGAAATCCGCCGAGGCCGTGGCCTACGAGCGCGCCACGCTGTACGGCCTGATGGTCTACAACGGCCGCCGCAAGCCCTACGGCACCATCGACATGCATGGCGCCCGCGACATCTTCATCCGCCAGGGCCTGGTGGCAGGTGAGTGGGACACCAAGCTGCCCTTTGTGGCCGCCAACCTGCGCATGGTCGCCAAGGTTGAAGAGCTGGAGCACAAATCGCGCCGTCAGGACGTGCTGGTGGACGACGAACTTATCTACGCCTATTACGACGCACAGATCCCGCAGGACATCTACAACGGCCGCCTGATGGAGCCGTGGTGGCGCGAGCAATCGCGCACCAACCCCAAGTTTCTGCACCTCACGCGCGAGGAGTTGATGCGCCACGAGGCCGCAGGCATCACCACGCAGGCTTTCCCCAAGACCGTGCGCCTGGGCGGTGTGGACTGCGCCGCCACCTACCTGCACGAGCCCGGCGACAGCCGCGATGGCGTCACCATCACCGTCCCGCTGTTCGTTCTGAATCAGGTGAGCGAAGAGCGCTGCGAATGGCTGGTGCCCGGCATGCTCAAGGACAAGATCCAGGCCCTGCTCAAAAGCCTGCCGCAACGCCCGCGCAGCCGCTTTGTGCCCCTGCCCGAAAGCGCGGCGCGCCTGGCCGAAGCATTGAGCGCCCCTGAGGTCTTTGGCACCGGCTCGCTGACCGACGTGCTCCTCAAAAAAGTGCGTGACGAAACCAGCCTGGACGTCAAGCGTGCCGACTTCAAGCTCGACATGCTCAGCCCGCACCTCTTCATGAACCTGCGTGTGGTCGACGAACACGGCCGCCAACTCGGCATGGGCCGCAACCTCGGCGCCCTCAAAGCCGATTGGGGTAGCAAAGCGCGGGGCGCGTTTCAGGCGCTGGCGCAACTCAAACCCCAGTTGGGCGCATCGTCTGGTACGAAGCCGCAGGTGGAGGCAACTGCCGGGGGGCAG
>NZ_JAYPVP010000015.1:9087-31669 GCF_038134685.1 Limnohabitans sp.
GCGACTCGCGGGCAACAACGCCGCTGGGGGTGCACAGCGCGGGGGGGCCGCGCGCCCGGAGGTGCGCCCCCCCTGGGGCGGCCGCGCCCCCCCGGCAGTCGACTGCACCGGCACAAGCGCAGAAAGCTGACCAACGTCACACCACCTGGTCCTTCGGCGAACTCCCCGAACTCATGGAAATCCGCAAGTCCAGCCAGACCCTGATCGGCTTCCCCGCCCTGGTCGACGCCGGTGACGCCGTCACCATCGAAGTCTTCGACGAACCCGAAGTCGCCGCCACCAAACACCGCCAAGGCCTGCGCCGTCTCTTTGCACTGCAGATCAAGGATGCGCTCAAATACCTCGAAAAGAACATCCCCGACCTGCAAAAAATGTCGGTGGCCTTCATGAGCCTGGGCACCAGTGACGAACTCAAAAACCAGATCATCGATGTCGCCATCGACCGCGCCTTCTTGCAAGACCCGCTGCCCACCGACGAAGCCGCCTTCAAAAAACGCGTGGAAGAGGGCCGGGGCCGTCTGACCCTGATCGCCAACGAAGTCGCTCGCCTGGCGGGCGTGATCCTGACCGAATACGCCAGCGCTGCCCGCAAGATCAAGGACACCAAAAACGCGCCCGATGTCACGCAGGATGCCACCCAGCAACTGCAGCGCCTCATGCCCAAACAGTTCATCGCCGCTACCCCGTGGTCGCAGCTGCAGCACTTTGCACGCTACCTGAAGGCCATCACCCTGCGCCTGGACAAAGTCCGCGCCGACCCCGCCCGCGATGCCCAGCGCATGACCGAGCTGAAAGCGCAAGAGCAGCGCTACTGGCGCCTGGTGGCCGAGCGCAAAGGCGCGCAAGACGCCCGCATGCTCGAATTCCGCTGGCTACTCGAAGAACTGCGCGTGAGCTTCTTCGCGCAAGAGCTGCGTACCCCGCAGCCGGTCAGCGTCAAGCGGCTGGACAAGACCTGGTCCCAGCTGACGTATTGAAGGGTGTCTTTGCTGCTTATTGCTTTTTGGACATCTTTTGTTTGGAGTCCAGATTTTGCAGCTGCTCACGCAACTGCTGCAGTTCTGCCTTGAAGCCTTCGGCGTCGCCGTAGTCCACAAAGTGGTTGTAACGGCTGTGGGCGTGGCGCACGCGGCGGGCGTGCTTGATAGGGCACCAGTATTGTTCGGTACGACTGGCAATTTCCGTGAAGTACGCGGCCAGGCCGTTGCCGTAGGAGCAATAGGCGCAGTTGATTTTTTCGAGTGTGTTCAGATAGGCCAGATGGGCACGGTCAAAGGTCCAGCAGTCCTTGCGACGCACGCGCTCGATGCGGTAGAGCGGAAAGCACAGCCACTGGTAGATGGTGAGCGCTGCGTCCAGCACGAGCATGGGCACGATCATGCTGTAAATGATGGGGGCGCTGATGGCGTGTCGAAGATCGGCATGGGTGACGTATTTGAACAGGCTGGTTTTGAAGCGGCGCTGCTGCTCCAGCACCGCACGCTCGAAGTGGACGCGCTTGTTTTCAAAATCGGCCTCAAACGCATCGCGGCGGCGCTTGAGTTCGGCCTGCAGCTCCTCTTCGAGCTGGTTGATACGTTCAAGAATGTCGTTCAGAGAGGTGTTCATGCCCTGTAGTAAAGCACACCTGCCTGTCAGTGCCAACTGCTGTAGTCGTTGGCCTCAGCGCAGGGTCATGAGCGGTATGTCTTTGGCCTGGGCCAGCGCGTCGATTTGCTTGCGGGTTTGACTGGCCAGAAATGCTGCAATCGCTCGGTGCACCGCAGGTCGGAACAAATCCTTGACGGGATGCTTGAGTGTGATGCCCGCTGCATCGCACAGGCGTTGCGCAAAATGAGGCTCCAGCGCGGCCATGGCGACGCGTCCGTTTTTACAGGCATAGAGCCGATAACCTGCGTGGGCGCCGCTTACTGCGCCCTTGGGCGTGGTCATGCCCCATTGGCGGGGCAAGGCCAGCCATGCAGCTGCGCTGCTGAGGGCGACTTCGTGGCGCGTGCCTTTGCCGGTGGTTTTTTGCATCAGCGTGGCTTGCAGTGCAGCCTCGCTGGCCATGAGTGCACCGCCCATGTCGGCAAACAGGCTGGCGGGGAGATCCATCCCGGGCACCAGGTCCACCTCTGCTTGGTAGGTGAGGTCGTGACCGGGGATTTCGGCCAAGGGCCCGGGCGCACCGACCACTTCCACCAAGCTCAGCTGCGGGTAGCGCTTGTGCAGCACTTTCCAGCCCAAGCCCAGTTTGGTGAGGGCAGAGGGCCGAAATGAAGTGAGCAAGATGTCTGTTTTCGCCAGCAGCTTGTGCAGCGCGGCTTGACCCTTCGCGTCTTTCAGGTCCAAGCCGATTTGCTCAATGCCTTGGTGCAGCTGGGCGTAGCCTTCGGCGGTGTAGTGCTGCATCGGGTCGCCTGCGGGCGGGTTGACCTTGGTGCAGCGCGCGCCCATGTTGGCCAGGCGGCGCAAGGCCGCTGGGCCGGGCAGGTTCAGGGCAAGGCTGACAATGCGCGTGCCGCGCAGGGGCTTGGATGTGCTCATGCCACCGATTATCGGTCGCCGAAATCCAGGGGCAGACCCACGTAGTTTTCGGCCATGGTGCGCGAGCCGGCTTCGCTGTGGATCAGGTAGTCAAGTTCGGCTTCCTGGAACTTCTGGCCGATGTCACCGTTTTCGGGGAAGTGGTGCATCAGGCTGGTGAACCACCACGAGAAACGCTCGGCTCGCCAGATGCGGCGCAAGCAGCGTTCGGAATAGCTGTCGATGCCGGCTTCGGAGTTTTCCTTGTAGTACTCGATGATGGCAGTCGACAGGTACTTCACATCGGTCGCAGCCAGGTTCAGCCCCTTGGCGCCGGTGGGCGGGACGATGTGGCCGGCGTCCCCTGCCAGGAACATGCGGCCAAAGCGCATGGGTTCGGTCACAAAGCTGCGCAGCGGGGCGATGCTTTTCTCGATGCTGGGACCCGTCACCAGTTGGGCTCGGGCTTCGGGGTCGAGGCGCTTGCGCAGCTCTTCCCAGAAGGCCTCGTCGCTCCAGTCTTCGACTTTGTCGGTCAGCGGGACCTGCAGGTAGTAGCGACTGCGGGTGGCGCTTCGCTGCGAGCACAGGGCAAAACCACGTGGGCTGTTGGCGTAGATAAGCTCGTGATGCACGGGTGGGGTGTCCGACAACAGGCCCAGCCAGCCAAAGGGATAGACTTTTTCGTATTCGCGAATCTTGTCTTTGGGAGCGCTGGCGCGGCACACGCCGTGAAAGCCATCGCAGCCAGCGATGAAGTCACACTCGATGGTGTGGGTGACGCCATCTTTTTCGTAGGTGACTCGGGGCTTGGCGGTTTCAAATTCGTGCACCTGTACGTTGTGGGCTTCGTAGACGGTGGGCAGGCCCAGTGACTGGCGAGCGTCCATCAGGTCACGTGTCACCTCGGTCTGACCGTAGACCATCACGTTCTTGCCGCTGGTGAGTTTGTTCATGTCGATGCGGTGACGTTCGCCGTTGAACAACAGGTCAAAGCCGCCGTGGATCAGGCCTTCCTTGTGCATGCGCTGGCCGACGCCGGCTTCGTCGAGCAGGTCAATGCACACTTGCTCCAGCACGCCTGCGCGGATGCGCGAGAGCACATAGTCGCCAGTCTGGCGCTCGAGGATGATGGCATCAATGCCGGCTTTGTAGAGCAGCTGGCCGAGCAACAAGCCGGAAGGGCCGGCGCCGATGATGGCAACCTGGGTGCGTGTGGATTTGGTCATGAGGCGTCTCCTGCTCAATGTGTTCATAAGTGATGGGTCAAGCTTAGGCAAAGGGAGCTTTGATGGCTGGCTACGGGTGCATGTAATGTGCGATGATCGATATGATTGTGCGATGTTCGCGCAAATTGATGGAGCTCAAACTGCAAATGACGATTGCCAAAGCAGACTACATCGAAGGCTTGGCCAAGGGCCTGGCAGTACTTGAAGCTTTTGACACCGAGCGTCAGCGGCTCAATGCCACTCTTGCTGCGCAACGTACCGGCATTACGCGGGCGGCTGCGCGTCGGCATTTGCTCACCCTCGCCGAACTGGGGTACCTGGACAGTGATGGCAGCCACTACTGGCTTTCGGCCCGGGTCTTGCGTTTTGCGGGTAGTTACATGGCGACCTCACGCTTACCTCGCACCTTGCAGCCCACCCTCAACCGCCTGGCTGCGCAGACCGAGGCCTCTTTTTCTGCAGTGGTGCTCGATGGTGGCGATGGCGTCATCGTCGCACGTAGCGCCGGTTCGCTCGAGCCGGTACGTCATATCGCTCATGGGCTGCACCTGGGCGCACGGTTACCGGCGCACGCTACATCTACCGGACGTGTGTTACTGGCCAATTTACCCAAGGACGAATTCGCACAATGGCTCAAGGGGCGTGTGCTCGCACGCATCACCCCAGAGACCGAAGTGGGGGCGACGATTTTTCGTAAATTGATTGACCAAGTGCGCAAAGACGACCACTGCCTGGCTCGCCAAGTCCATGAGTTGGGCATACATGCGCTGGCGGTGCCGCTGCGCAATATGCAGGGTCAGACGCTTGCAGCGCTCAATGTGGTGGGGACAGCCGAGCAACTGAGTGATGCGGCTGTCCAACGCAAGTGGTTGCCGTTGTTGCTGGAGGCGGCCAGGGAGTTGCGGCCGCTTTTGTAAGGGTGGCCTGTCCGGAGGGAATCGAACCCCCGACCGTCTGCTTAGAAGGCAGATGCTCTATCCAACTGAGCTACGGACAGATCAGAAGCACAAACCAGAGACACAAAAGGCCCTGAACGGGCCTTTGATGTCTGGAAATGGTCGGAGCGGCGGGATTCGAACTCGCGACCCTCTGCTCCCAAAGCAGATGCGCTACCAGGCTGCGCTACGCTCCGACAGGCATGATTCTACCCGGTAAACAGGCCAAAAAAGCCGACTTCAGCGTTGTTGATGCTGTCCGGCACCAAACAAATGGTGGCGCGCCTTGTCATCGGTCAAGGGTTTGCGGGCATCGGCCAGCACCTGCACGCCACGTTTGACAGCAGGGCGTGCATCCACGCGGTCATACCAGGCTTTGAGGGCCGGGTAGTCGGCCCAGTCGATGCCCTGGTTTTGCCAGCTGCGCAGCCAGGGGAAGATGGCGATGTCGGCAATGCTGTAGCTTTTACCGCCGATCCAGGGGCTGGACTCCAGCCGTTTGTTCATGACGCCGTACACGCGCTTGGCTTCGTTGGTGTAGCGGTCAATGGCGTAGCCAATTTTTTCGGTGGCGTAGATGCGAAAGTGGTGGGCCTGACCCAGCATGGGGCCCACGCCGCCCATCTGGAACATGAGCCATTGCAGCACTTCGAATTTGGCGCGATCGCTTTTGGGCAGGAATTTACCGGTCTTGGCGGCCAGGTAGGTGAGGATGGCGCCGGACTCGAACAGGGAGATCGGTTTGCCGTCCGGCCCCTCGCTGTCCACGATGGCCGGGATCTTGTTGTTGGGGCTGATCTTCAAAAAATCGGGCTGAAACTGGTCGCCGGTACCAATGTTGATGGGGTGCACGCGGTAGGGCAGGCGGCACTCTTCGAGCATGATGTGCACTTTGTGCCCGTTGGGTGTGGGCCAGGAATACAGGTCGATCATGGTTGTGTCTTTCAGCAGCCGCGGGTGACGGGCATCTCGGTTTCAACAGGTTTGAGCAGGTGCTTGGCCAGCTCCAGTTTGGCCAGCGAGTTGCGGTGGACTTCGTCCGGGCCATCGGCCAGGCGCAGTGTACGCTGGTTGGCCCACGAGTAGGCCAGCGGAAAGTCTTGCGACACGCCCGCGCCGCCGTGCGCCTGGATGGCCCAGTCAATGACTTGACCGGCCATGATGGGGGCCACGATCTTGATCATGGCGATTTCTGCGCGTGCGCCTTTGTTGCCCACGGTGTCCATCATCCACGCGGCCTTGAGGGTCAAGAGGCGGGCTTGCTCGATCATGCAACGGGCTTCGGCGATGCGCTCTTGCCAGACGCTTTGGCGGGCTACCTCGCGCCCAAAAGCGACGCGGCTGTTCAGGCGCTTGCACATCAATTCCAGAGCACGCTCGGCTGCGCCAATAGAGCGCATGCAGTGGTGAATGCGACCAGGGCCCAGGCGGCCTTGCGCGATTTCAAAGCCTCGGCCTTCGCCCAGCAGCATATGGTCAGCTGGCACGCGAACGTTTTCGAGCAGCACCTCCATGTGGCCATGTGGTGCATCGTCGTAACCAAAGACGCTCAAGGGGCGCAATACCTTGATGCCAGGCGTTTTGGCGGGCACCACGATCATGGATTGCTGCGCATGGCGAGCGGCCTCGGGGTCGGTTTTACCCATGACGATGTAGACCGCGCAGCGTGGATCGCCTGCGCCGGACGACCACCACTTGCGGCCGTTGATGACGTAATGGTCGCCATCACGCACGATGGAGCACTGGATGTTGGTGGCGTCCGATGAGGCCACCTCGGGTTCGGTCATCAGAAAGGCAGAGCGAATGTCACCGCGCAGCAAGGGTTCGAGCCAGCGGTCCTTGAGGGCTTCACTGGCGTAGCGTTCGAAGGTTTCCATGTTGCCGGTGTCGGGCGCGTTGCAATTGAACACCTCGGGCGCCCAAGGCACGCGGCCCATGATTTCGCACAAAGGCGCGTATTCCAGATTGGACAGGCCTTCAGGCGCACGCTTGCTGTGCGGCAAAAACAGGTTCCACAAACCAGCCTGGCGGGCCAAGGGTTTGAGTTCTTCGATGAGTTCGGTGGGAACCCAGGCATTGCCTTTGGCGCGGTTGGCTGCAATTTCGTCAAAAAAGCGTTGCTCGTTGGGGTAAATGTGCGTTTCCATGAACGCCAGCAGGCGCTTTTGCAAGTCCTGAACGCGGGGGCTGTAGTCAAAGTTCATGGTCTTCTCCTTGTCTTGTCGGTTCAAGCTACGCCGTGTTGCAGTGCGAAGTGCCACGCCAGCTCGGCCATGGGGCGCGCACCGGCACCCGAGGCTTTGGCCTGCTCGCTCGAGGCTGTGCCGTCTTCGTGGCGTTTGGCAATGCCTTGCAGGATGGCAGCCATGCGAAACAGGTTGTAGGCGAGGTAAAACGGCCAGTCTCGCGCCAGCTCGACAGGGCTGGTAAAGCCGGTGCGCTGGCAGTAGCGGGCAATGTAGTCCTGCTCTGAAGGGATGCCTAAATCGTCCAGGTCCAGTCCACCAATGCCGCGGAAGGTGCCGGGCTTGATGTGCCAGGACATGCAGTGGTAGCTGAAGTCTGCCAAGGGGTGGCCGAGGGTGGACAGCTCCCAGTCCAGTACAGCCAGCACGCGAGGTTCCTGCGGGTGAAACATGAGGTTGTCGAGCCGGTAGTCGCCATGCACGATGCTGGTCAGGCTGTTGTCCCTGGCGCTGTCAGGAAGGGCGCGGGGCAACCAGTCCATGAGACGGTCCATCTCGGCTATAGGCGTGGTGATGGAGGCCTGGTACTGCTTGCTCCAGCGCCCAATTTGCCGCTCGATGTAGTTGCCGGGTTTGCCGTAGCTGGACAAGCCTTGTGCTGCAAAGTCCACCTTGTGCAGTTCGGCCATGACGCGGTTCATCTCGTCGTAAATGTCGGCGCGCTGCGTGCGGCTCATGCCAGGTAACGATTGCTCCCAGAGCACCCGGCCTTCGACAAATGCCATGATGTAAAAAGCCCTGCCAATGACCGATTCGTCCTCGCACAGGGCAAGCATCTGCACCACGGGCACAGGCGTACCCTGCAGGCCGCGCATGACGGCGAATTCGCGTTCAATCGCGTGTGCCGATGGCAGCAATTTGGCGGCAGGGCCGGGTTTGGCGCGCATCACGTAGCTGCGGCTGGGGGTGGTGAGCTTGAAGGTGGGGTTGGACTGGCCCCCTTTGAAAACCTCAATCTGCAATGGACCGGCGTAGCCAGGCAGGTGTTGGTGGAGCCATCGCTCCAGTGCTGGGGTGTCAAAAGCCTGCGCGGCATGGGCAGGCCGGGTGCCCACGAAGGAATCAGGTTCACTCATGGGCACGTCCAGAGAAAAAGGGGCTCAATGTTCGCTGTTGACCACCGCCAGCAGACCTGTACGGTCGAGCACCAGCAAGCCGCCGGCTTCGATGCGGATGAGCGCTTCGCGCTCCATCTGCTTGAGCTCCTGGTTGACGCGTTGGCGCGAAGCGCCCAGCAATTGCGCCAGTTCTTCTTGCGCAAGCTGCAGGCTGATGCGAATCGCATCGGGTTGACTCAGGCAAGGCACGCCATAACTGCGTACCAGATGGTTGAGCTGCTTGGCCAGCCGCGCCCGCAAGGGCAGGGTGTTGAGATCTTCCACCAGACCGTAGAGCTG
Source organism: Limnohabitans sp. (assembly GCF_038134685.1). GTDB lineage: Bacteria > Pseudomonadota > Gammaproteobacteria > Burkholderiales > Burkholderiaceae_C > Limnohabitans_A. Next base: position 17,403 of record NZ_JAYPVP010000015.1, read on the forward strand.
GCGTATGCGGCGCGACTGCAGGCGAAGCAGCGCTTCGTAAAACTCGGAATGCTGCGACAGGATTTTGCGGAAGTCGGCTTTGGCCACATTGAGTGTGGTGGTGTCGCCATGGGCATAGCAGTCGTGCGTGCGCTGGTCGCCGTCGAAGATGGCCACATCGCCAAACCAGATGCCTGGCTCCACATACGTCAGGGTGATTTGCTTGCCTGACACGGAAGTCGAGCTCACGCGTACCGCGCCACGAGCACAGGCAAGCCACACCTCGGGAGGTTCCCCGCGGGCGGCGATCATGTCGCCATCTCGGTAACGTTTGACGTAGGCGCATCGCAGAATGTCGTGTCGAAGTGTGGGTGACAGTGAGGAAAACCAGCGACCCGCATTGATCGCTTCTCTTTCCTCTATTGTCAGAATGGGTTCGTCCATGGTCTGTCCTATGGGTGACTGAAACAGGCTGCAGCTGTCGCCTGTGGGACCTTGTGGGTCACTGGTATTGCGGTTTTTGCTTGTTCAAAAAAGCGCTGATGCCAATGCCGGCATTGGTGTGATGCAAGTTGCGCACGAAGTGATCACGCTCGCGCTTGAGTTGTTCACTCAAGGAGCTGCCATCGGCTTCGAGCAGCAACTCCTTGATGCTGGCCATGCTGTTGGGTGCGCGGGCGTTCAGGCTCTCGGCTACATCCAAAGCCGTGGCCAATGCATCTGACGATTCGCACAAGCGGTTGACCACGCCCAGGGCGTGCAAACGTTCAGCCCCAATGCGCTCGCCCAACATCAGCAACTCTGTGGCAAGTTGACGAGGAATGGTTCGAGACAGGCTCCAGCTGCCACCGCCATCGGGAGAGAGGGCGATGCCGCTGTAGGCCATGACGAACACGCTGTTGCGTGCTGCGACGATCATGTCGCAAGCCAGTGCAAGAGAAAAACCGGCGCCTGCTGCCGGGCCTTCCACCGCGGCAATCACCGGCTTGGGGCAGGTGCGAATGGCCTCTATCCAGCTGTGCAGGCCTTCGATGCTTTGGGCTTGCACTTCGGGCGGCTGCTGGCGATTGTTTTGCAGACGTTGCAAGTTGCCCCCCGCGCTAAAGGTGCTGCCTTCACCGGTGATGACAATGGAGCGCACATCCGGGTTGGATTCGGCAGCATTCAGCGCTTCAACGCCTGCGGCATACATCTCGGGGCCCAAAGCATTGCGATGCTCGGGGTTGGAAATTGTCAGGATCAGGGTCTGACCCTGGCTGGTGCTGAGCAACTGGGCGGTCATGGTGTCTCCTGCGTCGCCGGGCTTATTCTTCTTGCATCAGGGACAAGCCAATCGCACCGCGTCGGCGCAGCCAGGGGCTGGGGCGATAACGCGGGTCACCATAAACAGTCTGCATGTTGAACAGGATTTCCAGCATGCTGTCCGGGCCGTAGCGGTTGCCCATGGCCAGCGGACCCATGGGATAGGCCAGACCCAGTGTCACGGCGGTTTCCAGATCTTGCGGGGTGCATACGCGCTGCTGGCACATGTCGCTGGCGATGTTGACGATGGAGGCCACCACGCGCTGGGTCACAAAGCCACCGCTGTCGCGAATCACCGAGACAGGCTTGCCATCACGCGAAAACAACGCGTGCGCTGCATCGCGAATGTCGGCACGGGTGGCGGGGTTGGTGGCTAGGACGCGACGCTTGGTGTCGCTGTCGGGCACCAGCATGTCGATGCCGATGGTGCGCGCCGGATCGTGGCGGTCCACCACGGCCACGGTGGTGACATCAAAACCCAGTGGGGCAACGATGGTCAGTGCCTCGGGCGATGGCGATGCACCAGTTTCAATTTTGGCGCCGAGGTCTTTGAGCAGTTGCAGCAGCTCTGAGCGGCGTGCAGCGCGTGGCGAGACCCAGACCGGCGGCATGTTTTCAACCACAGGTACAGCGGGCTCGGCAGGCACTTGCTGAACGCCATCCACATAGTTGTAGAAGCCTTCTCCGACCTTTTTGCCTACCACACCGCCAGCCAGGCGTTGCGCGGTGATGACGTTGGGGCGGTAACGCGGCTCGTCGTAGTACTGACGGTAAATCGCCTCGATCACGTGGTGGGACACATCCAGTGCCGTCAGGTCAAACAGCTCGAAGGGGCCAAGTCGAAAGCCGACTTGATCGCGCAGGATGCGGTCCACGGTCGCAAAGTCGGTGATGCTCTCGCTGACGATACGCAGTGCCTCGGTGCTGTACGCGCGACCAGCATGGTTGACGATGAAGCCAGGCGTGTCTTGGGCTTGCACTGGGGTGTGTCCCATCTGGCGGGCGAAGGTGGACAAGCGCTGACACACCGCTGCATCGGTTTTGAGGCCGGCAATGACCTCCACCACTTTCATGAGCGGCACGGGGTTGAAGAAGTGGTAGCCGGCAAAGCGCGTTGGGTGTTGCATGCCAGCGGCAATCGCTGTGACCGAAAGTGAAGAGGTGTTGGTGACCAGTACGCAATCAGCGGCAACGACTTTTTCCAGCTCGGCAAAGACGGCTTTCTTGATCTCGATTTTTTCGACAATGGCTTCTACCACCAGCTGACAGCCGGCCAGGTCTTTCAAGGTGTTGGCCTGGTGCAGGCGGGCCTTGTTGGTGGCCACCGCTTCGGTGCTGAGCTTGCCTTTGTCGGCCAGTTTGTCCCAGGTCTGGCCCAGTGCTTCGCAGGCTTTGGCGCTGGCCCCTTCCTGAGTGTCAAACAGCCAGACCTGGCTGCCGGCTTGAGCTGCAATTTGGGCGATGCCGCGGCCCATGGCGCCAGCACCAATGATGGCAACGTTTTGGAATTCAACGGTCATGAGGGTACCTGATGTCTCTTTAAATGGGGGCGGGCGTTCTTGTGCAACGCCAATCGAAAACGGTCAATTATGCGTGTACTGACGAATGCTCAGCGGCGTACCTGCAGCGCACCGGGGTTGACGATATTGGTAGGCGTGCCTTTGATGAAGTTCACCACGTTCTCAAATGCAGCGCTGAAGTACAGCTCGTAACTGTCTTTTTCAACGTAGCCCAGGTGGGGGGTGCAAATGCAGTTTTCGAGCCGCAGCAGGGCAGAGCCTTGCAAGATGGGTTCGGACTCGAAGACGTCAATCGCTGCCAGTCCCGGGCGACCCCGGTTCAGGGCGCTGATCAAGGTGTTGGCGTCGATCAGCTCTGCACGGGCCGTGTTCACCAAGGTGGCTGTGGGCTTCATGCGTCCCAGGTCGTCGGCGGTGACGATGTTGCGTGTGGTGTCACTGAGGCGCAGGTGCAAGGTCAGCACATCTGAATTTTCAAAAAAGGCCTCACGGCTGGGGGCAGCGTGATGCCCGTCATGGACTGCGCGTTGACGTGCAGATTCGCTACCCCAGATCTGGACATGCATGCCGAAAGCCTGCCCGTAACCGGCCACCAGTTGCCCGATCCGGCCATATCCCCATATCCCCAAAGTACGGCCACGCAAGCTGGTACCCAGACCAAAATTGGACGGCATGGAAGCGGCCTTCAGGCCGGATTGCTGCCAGGCTCCGTGTTTGAGGTTGCCAATGTATTGGGGCAAGCGCCGGGCGGCGGCCATGATCAGTGCCCAGGTTAACTCGGCAGGCGCAACGGGGGAGCTTGTACCCTCGGCCACGGCAATGCCCCGTTCGGTGCAGGCCGCCAGGTCTATGTGCGCGCCCACGCGGCCTGTTTGGGCAATCAGCTTGAGCTTTGGCAGTTTCTCGATCAGGGCACGGTTCAAGGCAGTGCGTTCACGGATCAGGACCAGGATGTCGGCATCCTTGAGGCGCACCGAAAGCTGCCCAAGTCCTTTGATGGTGTTGGTGTACACCTTGGCTGGGTAAGCCTCGAGCTTGGCGGCGCAATCGAGTTTGCGCACCACATCCTGATAGTCGTCCAGAATCACAATGTTCATACCGCCATTGTGCCTTGCGCCAGACGGTTCTGGCCAAGTGGAGCCTGCAATCAGTGCAGTGTCTGGCGAGCTTCCCGTTCAGCCAGGCGATCCAGTTCGGCGCAGATATCGGCCATGCGTCCAGACATGACCATGCGACCAGCACAATCATGACGAATCCCGTCTTCAGCCAAACGTACCACGCGCAAAGGGGTGCTGCGCGGCGTCTGGCAGCTCATTGGGCGGGCAAGTACTGCCGCTGGTGTCGTGCAAGAAGCAGAGGTGGTGCGTGATGGGTTCTTTGCACGCGGTGTACGGGTCCAGGCGTTGAACAAGCTGGAAAGAGCAACAAGAGCGATGGCCATGTGAAACCTCAAAAATCAAAGTTTGAACACAGGCGAGATTGAACAAAGAGCCGTGCTTTCGGGGCTGCACCAAGCAGTGCCGCGCCCGCCACCCGAAGGCAGGCCCGTGGTTTACATCATCAGGGTGTTGCGGATCAGACCGACCGCGCGCCCTTCGATTTCAAAAGACTCTTCCGGGTCCACAACGATGACCGGGTAGTCCGGGTTTTCGGGCAACAGCTCGATGCGGCCGCCGCTTTGGTTGAGGCGTTTGACGGTAACGTCTTCGCCCAGACGCGCCACCACAATCTGACCGTTACGGACTTCCTTGGTGGATTTGACGGCCAGCAGGTCGCCATCCATGATGCCGGCATCGCGCATGGACATGCCTCGTACGCGAAGCAGGTAGTCTGGCTGTTCGGTGAACAGGCTGCTTTCCAGGTGGTAGGTACGGTCGACATGTTCCTGGGCGAGAATCGGGGAACCGGCGGCAACACGGCCGATCAGGGGCAGAGACAATTGTCCCAGGCCAGGCAAGGTCAAACTCAGGCTGTCGATGCTGGCGCGAGTACTGCGGTGACTGCCCTTGAGTCGGATGCCGCGTGAGGTGCCGCTGACCAGTTCGATGGCGCCTTTGCGGGCCAGGGCTTGCAGATGTTCTTCGGCAGCGTTGGCTGACTTGAAGCCCAGCTCGTGAGCGATTTCGGCTCGGGTGGGCGGAGCGCCGGTGGAGGCGATGGTGTTCTGGATGAGCTCCAGAATTTGTTGCTGACGAGCGGTGAGCTTGGGACTGTCGATCATGGCAGACTCCTGTTTGGGAAACTGTTTGTTTATCCAGTAACTGTATTTTTAACCAGTTTTTGGGGTTGCGCAAGTGGCAAATGCAAAAAAAATCGAAAAAATTGTGGTTTTGGGCACAGGTGGCACCATTGCGGGTAAGGCCCGCGAAGCTCAAGACCATGTGGGTTATGTCGCTGGCGAGCTGTCGGTTCGGGATGTCCTTGCCTCGGTCGAAGGGGTGTCAGACATACTGGGACCCGTTGCATTGGTCTGCGAGGAAGTGGCACAACTCGATAGCAAAGACATGGATGCGTCCATTTGGCATACCTTGGCTTTACGTGTTCGTTACTGGGCTGGCCAGTCCGATGTCGGAGCGGTGTTGATCACGCACGGGACAGATACCCTTGAAGAGAGCGCCTGGTTTTTGGCGCAGACCTGTGCAGTCGGGTGTCCTGTCATCCTGGTCAGTGCCATGCGCCCAGCCAGTGCGTTGTCGCCCGATGGACCACAAAACCTGCGCGATGCGCTGGTGGTGGCCTTGGATGCGGGCAGTCAGGGTGTGCTGGCCGTGTCTGCAGGTGCGGTCCATGCCGCGCGTCACGTGCACAAGGCTCATCCTTATCGGGTGGATGCGTTCAGTTCAGGGCAAGCCGGTGTGCTGGGATGGGTGGAGGCCGGGAAGGTGCGTTGGCAACAGCCTGCAGGGGCGTACACAAGCACGCACCAAGACCTGCCCACGCCGGATCAATGGCCGTGGGTGGAGGTGCTCACCAGTCACGCCACGGCAAAGGCCACCAGTGTGGATGCGTTGGTGGCAGCAGGTGTGCAAGGTCTGGTCGTGGCGGCCACCGGCAATGGCACGGTGCATGCGCAGTGGGAACAGGCCTTGGTACGTGCCAGAGCGAAAGGTGTGGTGGTGTGGATCAGCACCCGTTGTGAACAGGGGCAGGTGGTGCGTCCTCAATCTGAGGCTTGCGCATGGGGGGTGTTCACCGATTTGCCAGCGCTGAAAGCCCGAATCAGCTTGATGCTGGAGCTGATGAAATGACAAAGCCCCGCATTGCGGGGCTTTGCTTTGAGGAGATCGGTGAAAGAATCAGCTCGCCAGTGCCTCGAAAGCACGGGCTGTGATGTCGTCCACGCTGCCCATGCCGCTGATGGCACGGTACTTTGGAGCTGCAGCGGCGTCTGCCTTGGCCCAGCCAGAGTAGTAGTCCACCAAGGGGCGGGTTTGGCTACTGTAGACATCCAGACGTTTTTTGACGGTTTCTTCCTTGTCGTCGTCGCGCTGCACCAGCGGTTCGCCGGTCACATCGTCCTTGCCTTCGACCTTGGGCGGGTTGAACTTGACATGGTAGGTGCGGCCCGAGGCGGGGTGCGAACGGCGACCGCTCATGCGCTCGATGATGGCATCAAAAGGCACATCGATTTCGAGCACGTAGTCCAGTTTGACGCCAGCGGCCTTCATGGCCTCGGCCTGGGGGATGGTGCGGGGGAAGCCGTCGAACAGGAAACCTTGTGCGCAATCCGCCTGGGCGATGCGGTCTTTGACCAGATTGATGATCAGCTCATCGCTGACCAGACCACCGGCGTCCATGACCTTTTTGGCTTCCAGACCCAGAGGGGTGCCGGCCTTGACGGCAGCTCGCAGCATGTCACCCGTGGAGATTTGCGGGATGCCGTATTTCTGGCAGATGAAGTTGGCCTGGGTGCCTTTGCCGGCGCCGGGTGCGCCCAACAGGATCAGTTTCATATCTCTTCCTTGTCGACGGGATCAATAGCTTTTGAGGATAGCACGTGGCCCCTTATGCAGACTTACGCTGCAAGCAGGCGACGCACGCGTTCGAGATCTTCAGGCGTGTCTACACCGGGGCCGGGGGCGCGGTCGGTGATGTGCACGGCGATCGCATGGCCATGCCACAGCGCACGCAGCTGCTCCAGTGACTCCAGCGTTTCGGTCGGTGCGGCTTGCAGTTGGGGAAACTGCTTGAGAAAACCCACGCGGTAGCCGTAAATGCCGACATGCCGCAGCGGTGCAGGGCTGGGCAGCGCCTTGAGGGTGCTGCCTTGTTGACCATCGCGCCACCAGGGAATGGGCGCGCGACTGAAATAGTGTGCCAGACCTTGGCGGTCCAGCACGACTTTGACCACATTGGGGTTGAGAAAGTCAGCCAGGTTGTCAATGGCGTGAGCGGCGGTGCTCATGCTCGCTTGCGGGTGCCGGGCCAGCAGGTGCGCGACCTGGTTGACCAGGCTGGGATCCATCATGGGCTCATCGCCCTGGACGTTGACCACAATGTCGTTGTCATGCAAGCCCAGCAGGGTGCAGGCTTCGGCCAGACGGTCGCTGCCGCTGGGGTGGTCGGTGCGGGTGCGCAGGGCGTGGACCTGATGCGCTTCGCAAGCCTGAACAATGCGTTCGTCATCGGCTGCCACGACCACGTGGCTCGCCCCTGATTGTTGGGCCTGACGCGCGACGCGTACCACCATGGGCAGTCCCCCAATGTCGGCCAGGGGTTTGTCGGGCAGGCGGCTGGAAGCCATACGAGCCGGAATGATGACGGTAAAGCGTGGGGAATGCATCCGTGCTGCCCTCAGTTTGAGGCAGGGGCTGTGCGATCGAGTTCATCGTCGCTCAGGACTCTCGCTTCGTTCTCCAGCAGGATGGGAATGCCATTGCGAATGGGGTAGGCCAAACGGGCGCTGCGTGAGCGCAGCTCCTGACGTTCGCGGTCGTACTCAAGAGGCCCTTTGGTCACAGGGCATACCAGCAGTTCAAGGAATTTGGAGTCCATGCCCGATCATAGCGGCTTGGCTGTTGGGCTTTGTGCCAACAGACGGTCCAACGCGTCGTTAAAGGACGCAGGGATATCCAGCAACAAGGGAACGGCCAACACCTCGGGGTGATTGGGCCAGAGTTTGACGGCGTCTTTTTCAGTGCAAACAATGGTCCCATTGCCCGCTGGCGCTTTCCAAGCGCCAAAGTCGGCATGGTCGGGCCAAGCCCGGGTCGTTGCAAGCTGCAAGCCTTGCTCGCGCAGCATGTCGAAAAACGCTTCAGGCCTGGCAATGCCGGCCAGTGCGTGGACACACAGGCCTTGCAGTGAGGCCAGGGGCGTTCGGTCCCCGTATGCGTTGACCGCGTAGTTGGCCAGCTGTCGATGCATGGCAAAAGACGGTGTCTGGGCGAGCGCCGGGCAAGCGCCGCTGTGCAGCAACAGGTCTGCCTTGCGTGGCCAGGGCTCACGCAAAGGGCCAGCTGGCAGCAGCCAACCATTGCCGATGCCGCGCTCGTCCATGACCAGCACTTCCACGTCACGCGCCAGTGCCAGGTGCTGCAGGCCATCGTCACAGACGATGATCTCGGTCTCGGGGTGCTGAGCCAGCAAGGCACCAGCTGCCTGGGCACGTTGGGCGCCGACAAACACCGGCACGCCTGTGCTGCGCGCCAGCAGCAGGGGTTCGTCGCCAACCTCGTGGGCCAGACTGTCTGGGTGTACAGACAGCACTTGCTGGCTTTGGCGACCATGTCCGCGCGAGACGATGCCCACCTTGTATTGGCATTGTTTGAGGTGTTCCACAATGGCTTGGGTGACAGGCGTTTTGCCTGCGCCGCCGGCGACCACATTACCCACCACGATCACTCGAACCGGCAACTGGGTCGACCGGGCCCACTGCCAGCGGTAAGCCAGTTGGCGCAAGCGCAACACTACGGCATACAGCGCAGCCACGGGACGCAAGGCCCAGGCGCTCAGGCCTCGCGACAGCCAGACGCGCGGGAGCCAGCCGTGCAGACCGGCTTCGGGTGAATGGCTGTAGGCCTTGCCCATGCCTTCAGGGGCTCTTGCCCTCGCCAGTCTGGGTGGCAAAGGTGATGCGGCTGAGCCCGCTTTGACGCGCCGCTTCCATGGCAGAGATCACGGCTTGGTGGGAGGCCATGGCATCGGCGCTGATGACCAGGGTGGTTTCCGGTTGGGAATAGGCAGCCAGTGCACGGGCCAAGGCTGTCACGCCGGTAGAAGAGACCGGGGTCTTGTTGATCAGGTAAGCGCCCTTGGCGGTGATGGACAACACCAGCAGCTGGGTGCGGGGTGTTTCCTTTTGCACATTGGCAGAAGGCAAGGTGAGGTTGATTTCCGTCATACGCGACCAGGTGGTCGAGAGCATCAGGAAAATCACGATCACCAGCAGCACATCGATGAACGCGATCAGGTTGATCTCAGGCTCTGATGTGGTGCGCGAATGAAACCGCATGGCGTTCCTTCCTTAGCCGCGCAGTTGGCGCAGGTGACGAACAAAGCGCTCGGAGGAAGACTCGAGGGACAGAATCTGGCGGTCCACGGTGGCGCGGAAATAGCGCCATGCCATCAGCGAGGGAATGGCCACGATCAGGCCAAAAGCGGTGTTGTACAAAGCGATCGAGATACCGTGTGCCAACTGAACCGGTTGATTCCCGCCAATGGCCTGGTCTGCACCAAAAATCTCGATCATGCCGACCACCGTGCCCAGCAACCCCAGCAAGGGTGCAACGGAGGCGATGGTGGCCAGGGCGGGCAAGAAGCGCTCGAGTTGCATGGTGGTCTGGCGTCCCTGCAGTTCCATGCGTTCTCGAATGCGCTCTTCACTGGCGCGCGGCTCTTCGTGCAGGCACTGTAAGGCGCTGGCCAGGACCTGACCCAGGGGACTGGATTGGCCAATTTTCTGGATGGCATCCACAGTAGGGAACCCTTTGCGGGTCAGATCAATGGTTTGCTGTACGAGAGCAGGGGGCAAAACACGTTCATCGCGCAGTTGCAGGGCGCGTTCGATGATCAAGGCCAAGGCCAGGATTGAGCAGGCAATGAGGGGCCAAATGGGCCAGCCAGCGGCAACAATGATGGACAGCAAAATCCGTTTCCTTCCCGAAATCGTCGTGTTGTAGCTTTGGGCTGCATTATGGCCGATGGCCTTGCGTATGCCCTGTCCACACGTCTGCGCGCGGTCTGTGGATAACTTTGTGCAAAACTGGTTCCGCGCACGGCTTTTGTGGCCGTTTGGTACTCCTTGAATTGATCACATTGGTTTTCATAAGCGAAAAATATCGTTTAAAATCAACAACATAAGTTGTTTCAAAATGTGTTTCACGAAAAATCAAGGACTTACGAGCTGGGCGAGCCAATCTGTGGAACACTCAGGCCAGACGGGGTGCGGCATGCCGCCGGAAAATCCCGTGAAACACTGATCAATCATGTCTTTTTCCTCTTTTCAAGACACTTCGACTGGCCGTTCCTGGACGGTGGCCGCGCTGTGCCGCGCGGTTGCAGACCAGCTGGACGCCCGCTTCAACCCGGTAACGGTAAGGGGTGAGTTGTCGGGCTTTACACGCGCCGCCAGTGGCCATTGCTACTTCACCCTCAAGGACGAGGGCGGACAGTTGCGTTGCGCCATGTTCAGGCGTGCGGCCTCGCAGCTGGATTTTGAGCCACGTGATGGTGCCCTGGTCGAGGTGACGGGGCGCCTGGGGGTGTACGAAGCCCGTGGTGACCTGCAACTGGTGGCCGAAACCATGCGCCAGGCCGGGCAGGGGGCCTTGTACGAACAGTTCCTGCGCCTCAAAGCCAAACTGCAGGCCCAAGGGCTGTTTGATGTCGAGCGCAAACGCGAAATTCCAGCGTTCGTGCGGCATGTGGGCGTGGTCACTTCATTGGGCGCAGCTGCCTTGCATGACGTGGTGACCGCCTTGCGTCGCCGTGCACCTCATGTTCGTGTAACGGTTGCTCCCGCCTTGGTGCAGGGCGCTGGCGCCCCGGCCAGCCTGATGCAGGCTTTGCAAAGCCTGTGGCCTCTGGCTGGTCAGCCCTCGCAGCCGTTGCAAGCCATTTTGCTGGTGCGCGGCGGCGGCTCGCTGGAAGATTTGTGGGCCTTCAACGACGAAGCGCTGGCCCATGGCGTGGCCCAAAGCCCGGTGCCTGTCATTTCAGGCGTGGGGCATGAAACCGATTTCACCATTGCCGATTTTGTGGCCGATGTTCGGGCCCCCACGCCCACAGCTGCGGCCGAACTGGTGGCAGGTTCGCGTGTGCGGGCGCTGGAACAGTTGCAGGTGTTGCAACACCGCCTGGAGCGGTCCAGCCACCGGCATACGGAGCGTCAGGCACAGCGGCTCGATGGGTTGGCAGCGCGTTTAAGCCGTCCCCAAGCCGTGCTGATGCAGCAGCAACGTTGGCTGGACCGTCTGGGCGAGCGCATCAGAAACAGCCGCAGTACCCGCGCACTGCAGGAGCGCCACCGTTTGCGGCGTCTGCAGGACCGTCTGGTCGCAGGCGTGTCGGGGCAAAGCCGCCAGCATGTCCAGCGTGTGGATCAACTGGCCTGGCGTCTGAAGGCTTTGGACCCGCATCAGGTGCTCGAACGCGGCTACGCTTGGCTCAGTGACGAGCAGGGCCTGGCCATTGCCAGCGTGCAGCAACTCAAAGTCGGGCAGGCTGTGCAGGCTACCTTGGCGGACGGCCAGGTGCCATTACAGGTGTTGCCAAAGGGGTGAAACCCCTGCATGCCCCATGGGCAGCCCGCTGCCTCTAAAATGCATTTTTCAAAACCCACTGACCCCTACAAGAGGACACCATGGAACATACCTTGCCCGCACTGCCTTACGCCATTGACGCTCTGGCTCCTCACTACAGCCAGGAAACCCTGGAGTTCCACCACGGCAAGCACCACAACGCCTATGTGGTCAACCTGAACAACCTGCAAAAGGGCACTGAATTTGAGAGCATGGACCTGGAGTCCATCGTCAAGAAGTCCAGCGGTGGCATTTACAACAACGCCGCCCAGATCTGGAACCACACCTTCTTCTGGAACTGCATGAAACCCAACGGCGGTGGCGAGCCCACCGGCGCCCTGGCTGCAGCCATCAACGCCAAGTTCGGCAGCTACGCCGCTTTCAAAGAGGCGTTCGTCAAAAGTGCCGTGGGCAACTTCGGCTCCGGCTGGACCTGGCTGGTCAAAAAGGCCGACGGCTCGGTGGACATCGTCAACATGGGCGCCGCTGGCACCCCCCTGACCACCGCCGACAAAGCCCTGCTGACGGTGGACGTGTGGGAACACGCCTACTACATCGACTACCGCAACCTGCGTCCCAAGTTCGTCGAGACCTTCCTCGACAAGCTGGTGAACTGGTCGTTTGCCGAAGCCAACTTCGCCTGATCTGACGATCGCGAGTCAGTACGCGAATAAGCTTCAAGGCCCGGCACTGACCGGGCCTTGTTTCTTTCTGGAGAGGTATGGAACAAGTTGATGCTGTGGTGATCGGCGCTGGCGTGGTCGGTCTGGCGGTGGCCCGTGCGCTGGCGCTGCAGGGGCTGGAGGTCATGCTGCTGGAATCCGAAAACGCGATCGGCACCGGCACCAGCTCGCGCAACAGCGAGGTCATTCACGCCGGGATTTATTACCCCGCCGGTTCGCTCAAGGCGCGACTGTGCGTGCAGGGCAAAGCGCTGCTTTACGCTTACTGCGCCGAGCGGGGTGTGTCCCATTCGCGCTTGGGCAAACTGATTGTGGCGACATCGCCTGAACAGGTCGGGCAACTGGCAGCCATTCAAGCCAAGGCGGCTGCCAACGGCGTGCACGATTTGCAGGTGCTCAGCGCGGCGCAGGCGCGTGCGCTGGAGCCGGATCTGCAGTGTCATGCCGCCTTGCTGTCGCCCAGCACCGGCATTGTGGACAGCCATGGCCTGATGCTGGCCCTGCAAGGTGATATGGAAAACGCAGGAGGCTTGCTGGCCTTGGTGTCGCCGGTCAGCAGCATCGGTGTGGGGCAAGGCACGGCCAGCCATCCCTTGCGTGTCAGCACACAAGACGGCACCGAGCTGGCTGCGCGCTATGTGGTCAACGCGTCAGGCCTGAACGCTGTCGCTTTGGCGCAGCGCACACAAGGCATGGACACGGCAGCTGTGCCTACTGCCCATTACGCCAAAGGCAATTACTTCACGCTGGCGGGCAAGGTACCGTTTTCGCACTTGATTTATCCGGTGCCCGAAGCCGCGGGCCTGGGCGTGCACCTGACGTTGGATCTGGGAGGCCAAGCCAAGTTCGGGCCGGATGTGCAATGGGTCAACGATCCGACCGATCTGGTGGTGGAGGCAAGCCGAGGTGTCGCCTTTTATGCCGAGGTCCGCAAGTACTGGCCTGGCTTGCCCGATGGCGCTTTGCAATCGGGCTATGCGGGTATGCGACCCAAAATCAATGGCCCTGCAGAAGCTGCGGCCGACTTCATGGTGCTCGGACCGCAGGCGCATGGTGTGGCCGGGCTGGTGCACCTGCTGGGCATCGAGTCCCCAGGGTTGACCAGTGCGCTGGCAATGGCCGCCGAGGTGCGCCAGCGCCTGGGCCTTTAAGTCCTTGCCAAACGCGCGGTTTCAGCGCTTCATTTGCTGCAATGCGCTGGCCACTTCGGTGACCAGTGCAGGGCCTTTGTAGATCAGGCCGCTGTAGAGCTGCACCACGTCGGCACCGGCGCGTATTTTTTCAATCGCATCGTGGCCGCTGAGGATGCCGCCCACGCCAATGATCGGAAAACCTGCGCCCAGGTGCGCACGCAGTTGTGCAATCACGCGGTTGGAGCTTTCGAACACCGGCGCGCCCGACAGGCCGCCGGCTTCCTCGGCGTGCTGCAGGCCGGTGACCGCATCGCGGGCCAGGGTGGTGTTGGTGGCAATGACGCCTTCCATGCCGTGTTTTTTCAGGGTGGCCGCGATCAGGCCAACTTGGGTTTCATCCAGGTCGGGGGCAATTTTCAGGAACATGGGGACATGCCGTCCGTGCTCCTGCGCCAGTTCGGCCTGGCGGGTTTTGAGGGCGCCCAACAAACCGTCCAGTGCCTCATCGCTTTGCAGAGCGCGGAGGTTTTTGGTGTTGGGGCTGGAAATGTTCACTGTTACGTAGTCGGCGTGGGGGTACACACCGGCCAGTGCGATCAGGTAATCGTCCGTGGCCTGCTCGATGGGGGTGGCTGCGTTCTTGCCGATGTTCAGCCCCAGCAGACGGTCATGCTGGCGAAAGTGGGCTTTGCGCACATTGGCAATGAAGGCGTCCAGGCCTTCGTTGTTGAAGCCGAGGCGGTTGATCAGGCCTTGCGCTTCGGGCAGGCGGAACATGCGCGGCATGTCGATCGTTTCGAACATCGCCTCATGCTTGATCGCAAACAGCACCGGTTCTTGCGGCAAGGTGCCATCGACCACGGTCTTGATGCCGAGCAAAAGGCCGGAGAGACCCGCTAACGCGCCCGA
>NZ_JAYPVP010000015.1:31679-53948 GCF_038134685.1 Limnohabitans sp.
GGTTACCAGGCTGCGCCTTGGGGGTCACGGTGCCCACTTCCACAAAGCCAAAACCCATGGCGCCCAGCGCGTCAATGCAGCGGGCGTTTTTGTCCAGGCCTGCAGCCAGCCCCACGCGGTTGGGAAACTGCAGGCCAGCCAGCGTGACCGGGTCAGAGACAAAGGGCTGGCGATACAAGCGGTCCAGCACGGTGTTTTGGGTGCGGGCCAGGGCCTCAAGCGTGAGTTCATGCGCATGCTCCGGGTCCATTTTGAACAGAATCGGGCGGGTCAGGGCGTAAGGGATCAGCGACATTGGATAATTCCGGAAAACTTTCCTCCATTGTCTCAGACCCCTGGATCAACGATGACTCAAGACGAACTCAAGGCCCTGGTGGGCCAGGCTGCTTTGCAATACGTGGTGCCCGGCGACATCGTCGGCGTGGGCACCGGCTCGACGGTGAACAAGTTCATCGACGCACTGGCCACCATGAAAGACCAGATCAAGGGCGCGGTGTCCAGCTCTGAGGCCTCTACCGTGCGTTTGAAAGCGCTGGGCATTCCGGTGTTTGACAGCAACACGGTGGACCGCTTGGCGGTGTACATCGACGGCGCCGACGAGATCGATCACCAGGGCCATATGGTCAAGGGCGGTGGCGCCGCCCTGACGCGCGAAAAAATCGTGGCCGCGCAGTCTGACCGTTTTGTCTGCATTGCCGACGAAAGCAAGCTGGTCGATGTGCTGGGCGCTTTCCCGTTGCCGGTGGAAGTGATTCCCATGTCCAGCGCCCGCGTCATTCGCCAGTTCGAGGCCATGGGTGCCACGGCGGTGGTTCGTCAGAAAGACGGACAGCCTTTGGTGACCGACAACGGCCAACATATTGTGGACGTCAAGGGCTTGAAGATCAGCGATCCGCTGGCGTTCGAAACGCAAGTGAGCCAGTGGCCCGGCGTGGTCACTGTGGGTGTGTTTGCGCATCAAAAAGCGCAGGTCTGCCTGTTGGGCACCGCCAGCGGCGTCAAGACGCTGAATTTCTGACGGGCTTCAGGCGCGGCGCAGACGCAAACGCAGGTCTGCGCCCACGCGATCAACGGCTTCAAAGCGCAGCTGCTGCGCTTCGCTGAGGGCAGTGATCTCGGTCAGGTTGGCCATGCCTTGGCCGGGGCCCAGCCACTGCGGGGCCATGTACACCAGCCACTCATCGACGAGGCCTTCACGCATGAATGAGCCGTTGAGTTTGAAGCCCGCTTCCAGATGCAACTCGTTGATCTGGCGCCGGGCCAGGTCACGCAGCATGGCGGCCAGATCGACCTTGCCGCCAGGGCCAGGACAGTCAATGACTTGCACCCCACGCGCCTGCAAATCGGCGCGGTGTTCGGCGCGATCCTGTGCGGCCGTGTAAACCCAGATCTGGCGAGTCTGATTGCCTTCGCCCAAGGTGTCGAGCAAACGGGCGTTCAATGGCAAATCCAGTCGGCTGTCCACCACAACCAAGTGTGGTTGGCGAGGGGTGTTGACGCCGCGCACATTGAGCAGAGGGTCATCTTCCAGCACGGTGCCAATGCCCGTTAGAACGGCGCAGGCACGGGCGCGCCAGGCGTGGCCGTCAGCGCGGGCCTCGGGGCCGGTGATCCATTGGCTTTGGCCATTCTTCAGGGCGGTTTGTCCGTCCAATGAGGCGGCGATTTTCATGCGAACCCAAGGCAAGCCGTGGCGCATGCGGTGCAGAAAACCGATGTTGAGTTCGCTGGCTTCATGAGCGCACAGGCCCAGCTCGGTGAGCACGCCAGCGGCCTGCAAACGGGCCATGCCCTGGCCTGCGACCTTGGGGTTCGGGTCTGTCAAGGCGGCAACCACTTTGCCCACACCTGCTTCAACCAGGGCGTCGCAGCAAGGGCCGGTACGGCCGTGGTGAGCGCAAGGCTCCAGTGTGACCCAGGCTGTGGCGCCACGCACATCGTGCCCGCGGGCTTGTGCATCGCTCAGGGCCATGATTTCGGCGTGCGGCCCGCCAGCGCGTTGCGTGTGCCCCTGGCCCAGCACAGTTCCTTCAGGCGCTGTGATCACGCAGCCCACACGCGGGTTGGGCGAGGTCAGCCACAAGGCCTGCTCGGCCAGGGCCAGGGCTTGGTGCATGGGCGTTGCAAAAGGGGCGGTTTTTGGGTTTGCAGACACGGCAAAAGTGGAAAACGCAATCAGGGCAAGGATACGCCATCGGCCACCATGGTGGTGCCCGTACGCAAGTACAGGTGCAATTGTCCTGCAACCGTGCTGCCGACGTCGGCGTGGCGGGCGGGCCAGGTGATGGCAATGTGCCAATCACTCAAACCTTCGCCCGCGCTCGCGTTGCTCAGCTGCAGTTGGTACGTGACGCCGCCACGTGTCTGGCTGCTCTCGGGGTGGCAGTTGCTGGCGTCGGCTTTCAGGCATTGGGCAATCGAGCTGGCCCATTGCAGGGCTTGGCTGCGTTCGCGGGTGTCGGCCACGCTCAGGTGACTGCTTTGCTGCCAACGCACAGCGGCGGCCAGGCTGAAGGCCAGGATGGCGCTGGCCAGAAGCACCTCGACCAATAACCACCCCTGCTGTGGACGCGGTGTGTTCATGGCGACGCATCGCTCCAGCTGCCCGCAATCCACTGCACCTGGGTCATGGATCCGGAGGCGTGTGGGAGCGTATAAACGCTGTGCACGCTGGCATCGGTTTGTACCGACAGTCCTGGCGCAGCGAGCGCAGCCTGCACCGCCACCAGGCCTTGCACACTGGCACTGGCTGCAGACATGGCTGTGATGGCTTCTTTGCGGCACTGCGCCAGATAGAGCACAGTCCCGCGCACGGGCGCTTGCAGCGCCGGGCACACCGGTGTGCAGGCTGCAACGTCAAAGACCAACAGCACCGGGTCGCTGGCAGTGCCTAAGGGCGTGAGCCAATCGCCAGGGGTGCTGACCCAATACACATTGCGCGGCGGCGTGCTGGTGGCAGAAAGCCCGGCTTGCTGCTGCAGCCGTGACCAGGCTTGCAGGGCTGCTGTATCCACCTGTCCCAACAAGCTGCTCCACCACGACGGCGTTGGACTCGTGCAGGTGTCCAGCACGATGCCGCCCATGGCGAGCGCCCCGGCCTGACCCAATACCGGCAAATGCAGGCTGTGGGTCAACCAGGCTTGTGCGTGGCTGGACGGGTCTTCGGCTTGGGCCAGGAGTTGTGCGACATGCGGATGCTTGCGCACATCACGCATCGCCCAGACGGTTAACACGTACTGCTCGGCGCCAGCGGGCGGCGGCGCGTTCCAGCGCAAGCATTGGTGCCCAGGCCCCTGCAAAGCCGTGGGGCAGGGGCTTTGCTCTGCGACGGGCCATGTCCATTGGCCAGAACTGTGGATTTGCTGCAAGGTCCGTGCAGCCCATTGCAGACCGGCCTCGGCTACCCAATGCGCCTGCTCTCGCTCATGAAGGTTGCGCGTGCTCAAGCGGTCGAGAAAGACGCGATGGCTACCGGACACCGTAGCTGCCATCGCCACCACCACCAAGGCAGTGATCAGCACCAGCGTGATGGCGCCGCATTGTTTGAGCTGTTGTGTACGTGCGCAGGCCATGGCTGTTTCTCAGGCCGGTGCAATGCCGCATAAACCCGCCATGCTGCGCACAGGTACGTCGTTGTGCAGCAAGACGCTTTGTTGTTGCACAAAACTTTGGGCCAACTCTCCAGGCCACTGGGCGGTGACCTCAAGATCCATCCAGCGCTTGACCATGTGGCCGTGGATCGTGCAGCGCAGTTGCCATGTCAATGCAGTCACTCTCAGGTGCTCGCTACCCGTCAGCGAGGTCCAGACCACAGGCGTGCAAGACGTTTTGGCCTTGATCTCGCCGGCGGTCAGCCGAAAGCCCAGGCACTCGTTGTTGTCCTGCACACCATCATGGTTACGGTCCAACGTGAATTCAAGCTGGTTGCCGCTGAGCGAAAAATCTTCATCGCCATTGCAAAACGCATCATGGCATTGCGCGTCGATGCGTGTACTCCAGGCACGGGGGGTGGCTTGTGCGCCTTGCAAGGTGTGCAGCATCAGGTCCATGGCATCGCGCAACTGTGTTTGTGCTTGCAGCAGTGTCTGGGTCTGGCGTTCATGACGAAGCTGTTGTGCCAACATGCGTTGGCCGGCTGCGGCCACCAGCAGACCCAGTGCCAGCCCAACCAGCAGGCCAACCAGTGTTTCGCCGCGTTGCGGGTGCATGGGCGGGCTAGCGCTTCCAGCAGCCTTGCGGGTCCTGCGTATCCGTGCCCGCACTTTGCGTGAGGGTGGCTTTGTCGCTGAGTTGCAAGCGCATGGGGCTGCAGGCTTCGTCCAGCGATTGCATGCCCACGGGCGTGGCCACCAGGATGTAGCCGTTTTCGTCGGCCTGGGTGATGCCCAGTTGGTAGTGCCCCAGCGGGGATCGGTCAGCCAAGCCGAGCGCGAGCAGGTTGTTGGCATAGGTGGGGTGTTGATCCCGATAGCGGGCCTGAGCTTGTTGCAAGGAATGCAGCCCCTCCTGCGCATCCAGTCGTCTGGCGCGGCGTTGGTGGTCGCCGTAGCTGGACGTGGCCAAACTGAGCAAGATGCCCATGATGGCCAGCACCACCATCAACTCAATCAATGTGAAGCCTGTTTGCTGACGGTCTTGCAAACATGCGCTGCCGTGCCCGTGGTTGTCGAGGCGCATGGTGTTCTCCCTGATTTTTTCTATAGCGTTGATTGTGCTTAAAGCGCATACTTTTGTACAGTTACCGAGGAAAGTCTGTGAGCCTTTCAAAGCAAAAAGGATGGTCTTTGCTGGAAACGCTGGCCGTGGTGGCGGTGTTGTCCCTGTTGCTGGTGTTGGCCGTGCCTTCACAGCAGCGATGGCAGCATGAACAAAAGTTGCTGTCTCAGGCGCAGGAGTTCCTGCACACCTTGCAGTGGGCGCGATCTCAAGCGCTGGTCTTGCGTACCAGGGTCACGGTATGCACCAGTGCAGATGGGCAATCGTGCACGCGCAGCGGGGGCTGGCAACAAGGCTGGCTGGTGTTTGAAGATGGCAACGCCAACGCCAGTGTGGATGCCGGCGAGCGGATCCTGCAGCGCGTAGGTGCAAGGCCTGCTGGTTTGGTGGGCTCAGGCAACAGTCTGGTTTCGCGCTATGTGTCCTACCAGTCCGAAGGACGGGGGCAGACCCTCTCGGGGGCGTTCCAGGCGGGCACGATCCGATGGTGCTGGGTGGGTGTGCGGACGCACCGGTTGGTGGTGCTCAATGCTTTGGGACAAGCGCGGTTGGACCAGGAGCAGCAGAATACATGCCCTTGATGGGCAGGAGGGGTTTAGCGGACTTCGTCCACCAAGGTCTTGAAGTCGTCGATGTCTTCGAAGCTGCGGTACACGCTGGCAAAACGGACGTAAGCCACCTTGTCGAGTTTCTTGAGTTCGCGCATGACCAGTTCACCAATGCGGTTGGAGGCAACTTCTCGGGCCGGCAAGGCCAACAGTTTTTCTTCGATCCGCTCAATGGCTGCATCGACTTGTTCGGTGCTCACCGGACGTTTGCGCAGGGCCAGGTTCAGGCTGGCACGCAGTTTGTCGCGCTGGTATTCGATGCGTCGGCCGTCCTTCTTGACGATGGCCGGGAAGGTGACTTCGGGTTTTTCGTAAGTGGTGAAACGCTTGTCGCAGGCGGTGCATTGGCGCCGTCTGCGAATGAAGCCCCCATCCTCGGCCAGCCGCGTCTCCACCACTTGGGTTTCGAGGTGACCGCAGAAGGGGCATTTCATTTTGGCGCAGCCTGATTACTTGTAAACAGGGAAGCGTGCGGTCAGCGCGTTGACCTTGGCACGCACCGCAGCGATGTTGGCTTCGTCACGCGGGTTGTCGAGCACGTCGGCGATCAGGTTGGCAGTGATGCGGGCTTCCTCGTCCTTGAAACCACGGGTGGTCATGGCGGGGGTGCCAATGCGCACGCCGCTGGTCACGAACGGTTTTTCCGGGTCGTTGGGAATGGCGTTCTTGTTGATCGTCATGTGGGCAGCGCCCAAAGCGGCTTCGGCTTCCTTGCCGGTGATGCCCTTGGCACGCAGGTCCACCAGCATGACGTGGCTCTGCGTCCCACCGCTCACGATGCGCAGGCCGCGTTGGGTCAGCACTTCGGCGACGATCTGGGCGTTCTTGATCACTTGCTGCTGGTAAGCCTTGAATTCGGGCTGCAGCGCTTCCTTGAAAGCCACCGCCTTGGCCGCGATCACGTGCATCAGCGGGCCGCCTTGCAGGCCGGGGAAGATGGCGCTGTTGATGGCCTTTTCGTGTTCGGCCTTCATCAGGATGATGCCGCCGCGAGGGCCGCGCAGGCTCTTGTGGGTGGTGGAGGTCACCACGTCAGCGTGCGGCACGGGGTTGGGGTAGACGCCTGCGGCAATCAGACCGGCGTAGTGGGCCATGTCCACCATGAAGATCGCGCCGACTTCCTTGGCGATTTTGGCAAAACGCGCAAAGTCAATGTGCAAGGAGTAAGCGGAGGCGCCAGCGACGATCAGCTTGGGCTTGTGCTCGCGGGCCTTGGCTTCCATCGCGTCGTAGTCGATGGCTTCGTTTTTGTCGAGGCCGTAGGACACGACGTTGAACCATTTGCCCGACATGTTCAGCGGCATGCCGTGGGTCAGGTGACCGCCTTCGGCCAGGCTCATGCCCATGATGGTGTCGCCGGGCTTCAAAAAGGCCAGGAACACGGCCTCGTTGGCGGATGCGCCGCAGTGCGGCTGTACGTTAGCGGCTTCGGCACCAAAAATTTGCTTGATGCGGTCAATGGCCAGCTGCTCAGCCACGTCCACATATTCGCAACCGCCGTAGTAGCGCTTGCCCGGATAGCCTTCGGCGTATTTGTTGGTCAGCTGCGAGCCTTGCGCGGCCATGACGGCGGGCGAAGCGTAGTTCTCGCTGGCGATCAGCTCGATGTGGTGTTCCTGGCGGGCGTTCTCGGCCTGGATGGCGGCAAACAGCTCGGGATCGGTTTGTTCAATCAGGATGTTGCGGTTGTACATGGCAGTCTTTTGAGAAAGAAGAAACCTTGGCAGGTCTTGCAAACAAGCGCTGTCAAGGGCTGCCCAGGCGAACGGCTAAAAACAGGGGGCAAGCCCACGCTGCTGCGCACTCCCCAGTGGTTGGTGACGTTGCCGCCACGTCCACGTCAGGTCCGCTTGTATGTTGGACCCTATCGCCAGTTGTGCACCCCTGTAGTGTAGCGGAGAGCAGGCTTGCCGCTGCCACTCAGGAGGTGTGGGGTGCGATCCCCAGCAGCTCGGGAACAGGTTCCTGACGGGAGACTTTTTCCAGCTGAAGGTACTCGGTGACCACCCGCACAAGGTAGTTCTTGGGATCGATTTGTCCCGACTGTTCACCGTAGCGCTGGATACCGGTTTCCAACGAGCCACTGTCTTGAACCATGGCTTGCAACTGGCGCGTGCCCAGTCGCATGTTGGTGAGCGGGTCGTAGGTCGCCAGTTTGCCGCCAAAGTTGCTCAAGCTGGATTTGAGCTCCGAGGGCACGATTTGCATCAAGCCCATGGCGCCTTTGGTACCCATGGCGTAGGGGTTGAAGCTCGATTCCACAGCCATGATGGCCAAAATCAGGTTTGGGGGCAGTTGGGTGTTGGCTCCTAAAGTGTCGGCCTCGGTGATGAGGGCTGCCAGTGGCTCGGCAGCAATTTTGTAGCGGCGGCTGAGCCAATGCGCCACAGCTATTTGATCCGTGTTCAGCCCTTTGAGGTCTGAGGCGAGGGAGCGAGACAGGAAGTCCTCGCCCCCAAAGGCGACACCTGGCAGCTGGCTTTGCAGCCAGGCCATGGTTTTTTCACTGACCGTGGTACGCAGCTCTGGGCGGGCAGCAAACGCCAGCAAGAACACCATCACACTCAAGCCCAGCAGGGCCAGCGAGTGGCGCAGCATCACCACAAAGCCTTCTCGAATGTCCTGTGCGCCTGTTTGGAGCACCTGCTTGATACGGTCTAACGGGGTACGTTCAGCCATGGGAAGCAATTGTCTTGGCTTCTTAATAACCGGTCAATCATGAGGAATTTTTATTTGATAACCAGAAATAATGATCTCAATGGGCTCGAAGCCGGCTTGTCGCACCAAGCCTTGTTACATTAAGAGGCTGTCAATAATGTTTTTCTGGGACCAGTAGCGGTGACTTCGACCCCTTCTCATGATTTGGATGCGCTTGATCAATTGACCCAAGGCGCTTTTTCGGCTGCCACCAGTGGAGATCGCAGCGCATGTTTGCGCCAATGGCTGAGCACCGAGCCGGACATGGCCCTGGTGCAGGAGGTGTTTGCCCAGATGAGCCACAAGGACAAGGGCGCCGCCAGGCTGCTCAAGGAGCGCATTGACGAACACAAACGTCAGGGCCAGCAGGAGGTGTTGGTGCACGACTGGGCAGAGCGTGCGCAGGCTTTGCTCTCAGGCGCGCGGCTGAACATTGCTGACGCCATGGCTTGGCAACGCGATGCCGCCAAGGCTGGCGCACCCCTGTCGCGTGAGCCCTTGGCCGCCTTGAAAGTGGCCTTGGCCGAAAAAGTGCGACTGATTGAAGAGTTGCAACACCAGGTGATGGTCGAGCGTGAGGCCGCTGTGCTGCTGGCGCAGCGCGTGGAAGTCTTGTCCACCAAGCCGCTTGCCGAAGCGCAGGCTGCGCAGGCGCAACTGGCCCAGGACGTAGGCCAGTGGCAGTCGCAAGCCCTGGCTTTGCAGTCACAGCCTGACTGGTCGAGCGTTGACATGAAGCTGCCGATGCAATTGCAGGCAGCACAAGAGCAGTTACAAGCGGTATGGTGCGGGTTTGAACAAGCACTTGCCCAAGCGGTGCAGGCGCTGAGCGACAAAGAAGCGGCATTGCCTGAAGTGCCTGTGTGGTCCGATGAGGTGCGCCGTGCCCGAGGTGAAGTGATCGAGCTGCCTGTCGCTGTCGCAGCCAAGCCCGCCCGCGCTGCTGTTGATCCGCAGCAGCGCCAGCAACTGCGCGCCCAAGCCACGTCGGCTGTAGAGCTGGTGCTGCAGTCTGTGGAGGCCCAAATTCAGGAAGGCAAAGGCGGCGCAGAGACTGCGGTCGCCTTGAATGCTGTACTCAAAGAGCATGGTCAAGCCATGGATCACGCGCTTGATGCGCGTGTGCATGCTGCACTCATGGCCTCGGGTGAAGCTTCGGGTTGGCCTCGCTGGTCTGCAGACCAGCTGCGCCAGGCACTGGTTCAACGCGCAGAGGCCCTGATGGTGGATGCGCCCGAGTCCGAAGCAGAGCAACCGGCCGCACGTGTTCCTGCCTTGACGGGGCGCAAGATGCAGGAAACCATTCGTCAGCTGCGTCAGGAGTGGAAAGTTGCGGACCAGGGGGGCTTTCCTAACCATGGTTTGTGGCGTCGTTTTGACGCCGCTTGTAATGCCGCCTATGCCACCGTCGAGGGGTGGCTGGGTCAGCGCAAGCAAGAGGCAGGCGAACAACGCAAGCGCCGTGCGGATTTGATGCAGCAGCTCCAAACCTGGACCCAACAAGAGGGACAAGGTGATGATTGGCGCGGCCATATTCGTGCCCTGCATGATTTTTCCGAGCGTTGGCGCCACGCTGGGCACATGAGCGAAAAAGCATTTGTCCAGCTTCAGCAGCAATGGAAAGATGCCTACAAATTGGCAGGTGCGCGTTTGCATGCGGCTCAGAAACAGTCCTTGACCACGCGCCATCAATTCATCGACCAGGCCAAACAGTTGGCTGAGGTCACGCCTTTGAACATTGATGCGGTTAAGCAACTGCAGCAAGCCTGGCAAGCTGAAGCGCAAAAGGTACCGCTGGATCGCCGTACCGAGCAAAAACTGTGGGAAAGTTTCCGCGCGCCTATCGATCAGGCTTTCCAGCGCAAGGGTCCGGCCCGCGAGCGCGCACCACAGGTCGCACTGAACGCTCGGGATCAAGCCGTCTTCGATGCAGCCAAGGCCTTGGAGCAGGCCAATGCAGGCGGCGATGCCGCGACCATTCGCCAGGCTATGCAGACGCTGGATGCGGCTTTGCAAGCCCAGCGTGCACAGCCGGCCGCTGATGCCCCTGCGCCGGCACCCGTACAGGCTGCACCGGCGGCAGAGTCAACGCCCGATGATGCGCCTGCTGCCCCTAAGGTGCCCAAAGCAGTAGTGGCTGTTCGTGGTGATGATCGACCGGGCGCACTTCGCCCCAGCACGCCTGCACCCAAAGAGCAAGGTCGCAAACCCTTTGGTGGTCGTGAGGGTCGCGATGGCCGCCGCGACGATACGCGTCCACGTCGGGAAGATGGCCCGCGTGCACCACGTCTGGCCGATGCTGCATTCCACGCTCAACGTCAGGCCATGGAGCATGCGCAAGCTGCCTTGCGCAAATTACAAGCCCAAGCCCATGGCGAGGTACTGACGCAGTTGCTGGGTAGCTGGCAAGCCCGCAATCCTGAGACGCTGCCTGCCCAACAAGATCTTGGTCGTAGCGTTAATGCGTCTGTACGTCAAAGCTGGCGACAGGCTCTGGAGCAGGCTCCATCTGCAGGAGCCGGGGACACTGCAATGCTGCGTCTGGAAATGGCCGCTCAAGTGCCTACGCCGGCAGACAAGTTGGAAGCCCGACGGGCACTGCAACTGCAGTTGCTGACCCGTCGCAACGATCCTGCTCCTGCTCAAACCTGGGCGAAAGACGTGGCCGAGGTATTGAAAGAGCCCCACGATGCCTCGCAGGCTCGTCGTCTGCAGGCAGCACTCAAGGTATTGCTCAAAGGCTAAGCAGTTTGTCCTTCGTGACATGAACCCTGAAGGTGAAAGCCTTCAGGGTTTCTTCATCTGCGCTCTCTACAGTGCAACCATGCATTGGTTAAAGGAGCGGAGATGAACATCAAATCGTATGTGCTTTGGGCCTGTCTGGCCAGCGTGAGTGCACTGACGCATGCCTCAGACCCGATGGCTCAGTTGCACCGCTGGGAAGTGGCTGCGGGCCAGGCCGGGGTGGTAGCGCGTGGGGAACTGTTTTTCAACAGCACGCATGGCGGCGACTGGTCATGTGCCAGCTGTCATGGCCAGTCGCCTGTCCAGGCTGGAAAACATGCCAGCACCAGCAAAACCATTGAGCCATTGGCACCTGCAGCCAATCCCAAGCGTTTGACCGACGACGCCAAAGTGGACAAATGGTTCCGTCGCAATTGCAAGGATGTGCTTGCGCGTGAGTGCACCGCTATCGAGAAAGCAGATGTCCTGGCTTATCTGGTGGGGGTGAAAAAATGACTGCGATACACAAGACGTTGTGCAAGCGAGGCTTGTTGGGGCTGATGGCGTGCGGCATGTGCTTCACTGTCCTGGCCTCTGAATATGAGCGACGTGTGGACTTGCTCGATGCCTATAAGCAGGAATGCAGTGCCTGTCACACGGCTTATTCCCCAGCCATGCTGGGGGCGGCTTCCTGGCAACGCATCATGTCTGGCCTGGACCGTCACTATGGGGTTGATGCCTCACTGGATGCCAAGACGCTGACCGAAGTCTCACGGTGGTTGCAAGGGCATGCGGGCACATCCCGCAAAGTCAGTGTTGCACCGCCTGAAGACCGCATCACCCGCTCTGCCTGGTTTGAGCGTGAGCATCGAAAAGTGCCTGATGCGGTGTGGAAGAGAGCCAGTGTGCGAGGTCCCGCGCAATGTGCCGCGTGCCACACCCGTGCAGATCAAGGAGACTACGATGAAGATCATGTCCGCATCCCCCGTTGATGGCGCCATGGGTGCACTTGGCCCAATGAAGGGGCGGCGAACTGTGGATTTGATGACCCGCACGCTGCATGCCTTGATGGCTTTGTCATTTGGCATTGGTTACATTACAGGCGAAAGTGAGCGCCTGAAATTGCTCCACATCACCATGGGATACACCCTGGGGGGCTTGCTGCTGGTACGCGTGCTGTGGGGCCTGTGGGGGCCCAGGCCTGCGCGCTGGTCGGTGTTGCGCCAGAAGTTGCTGGGTTTTCGGCAGCTTTTGCAAGTGCCTACGGACTTGAAGGCGTGGGTTGGCAGAATGCAAGCGCCTGTCCTGGCGGCCAGCATTGCGCTGGTGCTGCTTTGCATGGCGCCACTGGTGCTCAGTGGCTATGTGGCTGAACAAGATTGGTTGGGCTGGGGTGACGCCTTGGGTGAGCTGCATGAGGCTGTAGCCAGTTTGATGCTCATGGGTGTGCTGGTTCACTTGGGAGCTGTTGTCGCGTTCAGTTTCTTGCGCCAGAAGAATCTGGCTTGGCCCATGTTCACGGGACGGGTCCGCGAAAGTGGTCCGGATCTGGTGCGAAACAATCAGACGGTCTGGGCGCTGTTGTTGATATCGGCGGTCATGCTGTTTTGGGGATGGCAGTGGTGGGGCTAAGTGCCCAACTGCTCTGGCGCACAATCTGCTCATACAAGCAACGATCTTTGTTCTGGATAGACCATGCGCATACTGCTGGCTGAAGATGATGAGTTGTTGGGCGGCGGCCTGCGGGCAGGCTTGCATCAGCAAGGCTTTATGGTCGATTGGGTCCGCGATGGCGTGGCGGCTGAGCGCGAATTGCTGACGGGGCAATACCAGGCCGCCGTGCTGGATCTGGGCTTGCCCAGGCAAGATGGCATGCGTGCCCTTGCTGCAGTGCGTTCGAGAAAAATAAGTACGCCGGTGCTGGTGCTGACCGCTCGTGATGGCGTGCCCGACCGAATTGCGGGTCTCGATGCGGGGGCTGATGATTACCTGGTAAAGCCTGTCGATTTGCTCGAATTGGCCGCGCGACTGCGGGCCTTGGTGCGTCGCTCACACGGAATGGTTGAGCCGGAGTGGGTGGCTGGGGCTTTGCGTATCGATCCAGTGGCAAGGCAAGTACGGCTTGATGGTGAGTTGGTCGAGTTATCGGCGCGCGAGTACGAGTTGCTGCAAATCTTCATGCTCAACGCGGGCAGGGTGCTCACCCGAGACCAGGTGGAACAACAGCTCTACCAGTGGGGCGCGGAAGTCAGCAGCAACACGGTAGAGGTGCACGTCTATCACCTGCGCAAGAAGCTGCATTCAGGTGTGATTGAAACCATCCGTGGCGTGGGTTACATGATGCCTAAAGCGGTGCGCTCAGGCAGGAGCGAAGGATGAAGCAGCATCGATTCAGAGCCTACTCCCTTCAGTGGCGTTTGACGTGGATGCTTGTCCTGGCGACGGCCCTGGTCTGGGTGGCAGTGCTTGCCATGACTTGGCGTCGCACAGCGCATGAGCTCAGTGAATTGCTGGATGCCCACCTCGCGCAAACTGCCACCGTGCTGGCAGCTCAGACGGGTCACGACGATGATGACTTCACGATCGATCCAGTCTTGCACAAATACCAGGCCAAAGTGGCGTTCCAGATCTGGCATGAAAAAGAGCTGGTGGGAAAGTCGGCACGTGCGCCTGATCAGCTGTTGATGCCTTTGGGCATGAGTGGGTTCATGGATCAAACCATCAGTGGTCAGCATTGGCGTGTGTTCGCCACACAGGGGCATGAGTCTGATGTCTGGGTGATGGTTGCGGAGCAATCTGCAGCGCGTCGTGAGATTTTGATGGCAGGCTTGCAAAGTGCGGTTGGCCCGGTATTGATTGGCTTGCCGGTGCTGGCCTTGCTGATTGGTTGGCTGGTGATGCGCGCTTTGGCTCCTTTGAGGCTGTTGGGTCACACTGTAGCCACGCGGCATGCACAGGCATTACAGCCCATTCGTGCGGATGTTTCGGGGATGAGTGAGGTGCAACCACTGGTTCAGGCTCTGAACCAGCTGTTTGCCCAGGTGCAGACGCATATTGAAAGCGAGCGCCGCTTTACGGCTGATGCCGCGCACGAGCTGCGAACGCCGATTGCAGCGATTCGTATGCAAGCCCAGGTGGTGCAGGGTGCTAGCAATGAAGATGAGCGGACGCAGGCTTTGCAGGCCGTGCTGCGCGGCTGTGACCGCGCCACGCACCTGGTGGCTCAGTTGCTGGATTTGGCTCGGCTCGATGCCCAGAGCATGGGTGATGCGCTTGCGCCTGTGGATGTCATGGAGCCTACACGCCAAGTGTTGGCAGAGTTGATTCCACAAGCCTTGCAGCAGGGAGGGTGCATTGATCTGCTGGGGCCGGATCGTTTGTTGCTGCGCACCGATGCCGTCAGGGTTGCCGTGGTGCTGCGTAACCTGGTGGACAACGCATTGCGTTACAGCGGTACATCACCCCAGGTGCAGGTGCGTTGGCAGGCATTGCCCGCCATGCTTGAAGTCCAGGATGCGGGGCCGGGCATGAGTCAGTCGCAAATTCAGCGTTTGGGAGATCGGTTTTTTCGCGCTGACTCTTCGCGCGAAGGCAGTGGTTTGGGTTGGTCCATCATTGCGCGTATTGCGCAGCGTGAGGGCTTGCAGGTGCAAGTGGACCAAAGTCCGCAGCTGGGTGGTTTGCGCGTTCGCTTGACCTGGCCCGATCAGGCGCACGCTTGAGTGGGTTGTAGCCGTTGCATATCGCCATCGGCGTACAGACGCAGCACTTGGGCGCGTTGTGGTGTGTGGTCTAAAGACCAGTCACTGAGCACCATGCGTCGATGGTTCTGGTCAAGCACATGGTCGGCTGGCCGATGGGTGTGTCCGTGAATCAGTGTGCTGGCCTGGCAGTTGGCTAGCCACTGCAGGCTCAAAGCTGTGTCCGGATCTGCGTATTCGGTTTGAGCGGCTTGGGCGGCCTGGCTGGCGTTGCGCATCTCGCGGGCCAGTGCCTGGCGCAGCGCCAAGGGCTTTGACAAAAAGGCCTGTTGCCATTCCTGCGTTCGGCAGCTTTGACGAAAGCTTTGGTACGCCACATCGTCCAGGCACAAGGCGTCACCGTGCGAGAGCAGATAGGCTAAATCGCCCCAGTGCAGGCAAATGGGGTCGGGCAGCAACTGTATGTTGCATTTTTCGAGCAAGGTTCGACCCAGCAAAAAGTCGCGGTTGCCATGCATGAACAACACTTCACGCGTGAGGCTGACATTTTGCAAAATTTGCAAACACTGTTGCAAAAAAGGATCGGTGTCGACAGCATCGTCACCCACCCAGACTTCGAACAGGTCGCCCAGGATGACGACCGCATCGGCTTGGGTGTGCTGCATGAAGTGCGCCCAGGCTTCAAACGTGCGGGGCTCGCTGGCCTGCAGGTGCAGGTCAGCGATCAGGTCAATACGTCGCCAGTGTGGCGGCGCCTGCAGGCTGTGTACGTGTGAAACGGTCATGCCTGCATCCGCAAAAGTTTAGAGTGCGACGGCTTTTTCGATGACGACGGGCTCTTTGGGCACATCGTCATGGAAACCGTTTCGGCCAGTTTTGACGCCTTTGATCTGGTCGACCACTTCGGTGCCCTTGACCACTTTGCCAAACACCGCATAACCCCAGCCTTGCAGCGAAGGTGCAGTGTGGTTGAGGAAGTCGTTATCTGCCACGTTGATGAAGAACTGGGCTGTGGCCGAATGCGGTGCCTGGGTGCGGGCCATGGCAATGGTGTAGTTGTTGTTCTTGAGGCCGTTGTTGGCTTCGTTGTCGATGGGAGCGTCGGTGGGCTTTTGCTTCATGTCGGGTTCAAAGCCGCCGCCTTGCACCATGAAGCCAGGAATGACACGGTGAAAAATCGTGTTGTTGTAATGGCCTTTGTTGACGTAGGCCAGGAAGTTTTCGGTGGACTTAGGCGCCTTTTCGGCGTCGAGCTCGAGGGTGATGATGCCAAGACCGGTAATGTGCAGTTCAACTTGGGGATTGCTCATGATGATTCAGGGTAGAAGAGTGATGGATTGAATGATGACCGGTGTGCGGGGGACATCGGTCGGGAAAGGGCCGCCTGTGCCTGTGGGCACGTTGCGGATGCGATGGACCACGTCCATGCCTTGGGTGACGCGGCCAAACACGGTGTAGCCGTAAAGCTGAGGGGCTGACAGCAGTTGGGATCGGGCTACGTTTTCATAAACACGCCCCTGGTACTCGAACTTGGCCACAGGGTCGCCATCAGGAATCGGGGTGGGGTCCAGAAAAGCGTTATCCACCACGTTGATAAAGAATTGATCGGTGGCGGAGTGGGGGTCGCTCGTTCGGGCCATGGCCAGGGTGCCAGTCACATTTTTGAGGCCGTGTGCCAGAGCTTTGCGGCCTTCGTGCGGCACCGGTGCCTTGGTGGGGCGAGGGCGATAGTTGTTGTCGTAGCCGCCGCCCTGGATCATGAAGTTGCTGATGACGCGATGAAAAATCGTTTGGTCGTAATGCTTTTCACGCACGTACTGGACAAAGTTGGCCACCGTTTTGGGCGCTTTCTCCGGGTAGAGCTCTGCCTCGATGGTGCCCAGGGATGTGACAATTTGCACGCGCGGCAGCGATTGCGCATGAACTGCCAAAGAGCAGGTCAGCAGTAATGCGTAAACACCGCGAAGAAGATGCATTCGGTTCATGGCAAGGCTTTCGAAGAAGTTCTTGGGGCCTGCCTTACGGCGCAGACTTGATCAGGGCTTCAAGCTGCTGGCGTTTGTCGCCCAGCTTGTGGGATGGCGCAGGGCTGGTGGCAGCTTTGCCATAAGCCTGTTGCGCCAGCAGCAGGTACACATCGCCCAGGTTTTCCAAGGCCACAGTGTAGTCAGGGCGGGCAGCAACGGCGGTTTTGAGGGACAGCAGGGCCATGTCCAGCCGACCTTGCGCTGCATAAGAGGCTGCCAGGTTGTTGTGGGGCTCGGGCAGCTCGGGGTAGTCCTGGGTGAGTTGTTGCAGTGTGGCCTGCGCGCTCGTGGCGTCCCCCAGTCCAGCCTGGATCTGGCTGAGCAATAAACGCATTTGCGGGTCATTGGGGTGAGCTTGCAGGTGGGTTTGAGCTGCCTGTTGGGCTTGTGACCACTGCAGGTTGCGCACCTTGCGTTGCACATCAGTGTAAGCATCGGCGTGGGCTGCTGTCTGCCAGCCCAAAGTCAGCACGCAAAACAGCACGGCGTGCCACCACTGCACAGGGGAAATGAAAATAGTCATCGGCAGGCGATTGACCCCGAGGGGCTCGGTCAGGGATATACTGAGGCACATTGTACCGAATGACCGTTTGTGGACGGTTGGTTGGCGGTATGTTTGCAGGCCCAAGTCCGGGCCTTTGTTTTGTCTGAATGGTTGTCATGAGCTTGCGTCTGTACAACACGCTCTCGCGTTCCCTGCTTCCCTTTGCCCCCATCGAGCCGGGTCATGTGCGCATGTATGTGTGCGGCATGACCGTGTACGACCTGTGCCACCTGGGCCATGCGCGCTCCATGGTGGCATTTGATGTGGTGCAGCGCTGGCTCAAGGCCAGTGGCTACAAGGTGACCTATGTTCGCAACATCACCGACATTGACGACAAAATCATCAAACGCGCCCTGGAAAACGGTGAGACCATCCGTCACCTGACAGACCGCATGATCGACGCCTTGCACCAGGACGCCGACGCACTGGGCATCGAGCGTCCGCAACACGAACCACGCGCCACCGACTACGTGCCGCAAATGCTGTCCATGATCGGCACGCTGGAGAGCAAAGGCCTGGCCTACCGTGCAGGCAATGGCGATGTGAACTACGCCGTGCGCAAGTTTCCTGGCTACGGCAAGCTCTCGGGCAAATCGCTTGACGAATTGAACGCGGGCGAGCGTGTGGCCTTGAACACAGAAGAAGGCGGCAAACACGACCCGCTGGACTTTGTGCTGTGGAAATCCGCCAAACCCGCCGAGCCCGAAGACTGCAAATGGGACAGTGCTTTTGGCAGTGGCCGTCCTGGCTGGCACATTGAGTGCTCGGCCATGAGCTGCGAGCTGCTGGGGCAGACGTTTGACATTCACGGTGGCGGCGCTGACCTGCAGTTCCCTCACCACGAAAACGAAATTGCACAAAGCCAGGGCGCCTTGGGCGAAGGCACGTTTGCCCGCTATTGGATGCACAACGGCTTCATCAATGTGGACAACGAAAAGATGTCCAAAAGCCTGGGCAATTTCTTCACCATCCGCGATGTGCTCAAAGCCTTTGATGCCGAGACGGTGCGGTTCTTTGTGGTGCGCAGCCACTACCGCAGCCCTTTGAATTACAGCGATGTGCATCTGCAAGATGCCAAGGGTGCATTGCGCCGCTTGTACACCGCCTTGCAGACGGTAGAGCCCGTGCAGGTGATGATCGATTGGGTCAATCCTTATGCCGCACGCTTCAAAGCGGCCATGGACGAGGACTTTGGCACACCCGAAGCTGTGGCGGTGTTGTTTGAGCTGGCCAGCGAAGTCAACCGCAGCCGCTCGCCAGAACTGGCGGGTTTGCTCAAGGTGCTGGGCGGCGTGCTGGGCTTGTTGCAATCTGACCCCACCACCTATCTGCAATCAGGTGCCGGGCTGGACGAAGTCGCCATCCAGGCCCAAATTCAGGCTCGCGCGGACGCAAAAGCGGCCAAGAACTTTGCCGAAGCTGACCGCATCCGAAAGGACTTGCTGTCACAAGGCATCCTGCTCAAGGATTCGCCCACCGGTACCACCTGGGAGGCCAAGGCGTGAGCAAAGCTGCGGTCATTGTGACGCCAGACTATTGGGCCGAGGCTTGCGCGCATTTGTCGCGTAAGGACCGGGTCATGAAAAAAATCATTCCCCAGTTTGGCGACGCGGTGCTCGAGTCTCGTGGAGATGCATTTGTCACCTTGGCTCGTTCCATCGTGGGACAACAAATTTCGGTCAAGGCGGCGCAATCGGTCTGGGACAAATTCGCGAAACTCTCGCGCAAGATCACGCCCTCAAGCGTGCTTAAACTCAAGGTGGACGATATGCGCGCAGCGGGTCTGTCGGCTCGCAAAGTGGAGTACCTGGTGGATCTGGCCCTGCATTTCGATTCGGGCGCTGTGCATGTCAAGGACTGGCAGGGCATGGATGACGAAGCCATCATTGCCGAGTTGGTGGCCATTCGGGGCATTGGCCGCTGGACAGCTGAAATGTTCCTGATCTTTCACTTGATGCGTCCCAATGTTCTGCCCTTGGACGATGTGGGCCTCATCAATGGCGTGAGCCAAAATTATTTTTCTGGCGAACCTGTCAGCCGTAGCGACCTGCGCGAAGTGGCGCAGGCCTGGACCCCTTACAGCACCGTGGCAACTTGGTATATTTGGCGCTCGCTGGATCCTGTGCCTGTGGCGTACTGAATTTTGAGGAGAAAAACTTGGCCAAACGAACGTTTCTCGATTTCGAGCAACCCATTGCCGAACTCGAAGCCAAGATTGAAGAGCTGCGCTATGTGCAAAGCGAGTCGGCGGTCGATATCACCGATGAAATTGACCAACTCAGCAAAAAA
This sequence comes from Limnohabitans sp., assembly GCF_038134685.1. Taxonomy (GTDB): domain Bacteria; phylum Pseudomonadota; class Gammaproteobacteria; order Burkholderiales; family Burkholderiaceae_C; genus Limnohabitans_A. The sequence continues at coordinate 50,986 of NZ_JAYPVP010000015.1, forward strand.
AGCCAGCAGCTGACCAAAGACATCTACAGCGACCTGACCCCTTGGCAGGTCACCAAGATTTCGCGTCATCCCGAGCGCCCCTACACGCTGGATTATGTGAACGCCTTGTTCACCGACTTTGTCGAGATGCACGGTGACCGCCACTTTGCAGATGACCAGTCCATCGTGGGCGGTCTGGCCCGCTTTAACGGCATGCCCTGCATGGTGCTGGGGCACCAAAAAGGTCGTGATACCAAGGAACGCGCACTGCGCAACTTCGGCATGAGCAAGCCCGAGGGCTACCGCAAGGCCTTGCGCCTGATGAAGACGGCTGAGAAATTCAAGTTGCCCGTGTTTACCTTTGTGGATACGCCTGGCGCCTACCCCGGCATCGACGCCGAAGAACGTGGCCAGTCCGAGGCCATTGGCCGCAACATTTTCGAGATGGCGCAACTCGAAGTGCCGATCATCACCACCATCATTGGCGAAGGCGGCTCTGGCGGTGCGTTGGCCATTTCGGTGGCAGACCAGGTGTTGATGCTGCAGTACTCCGTTTATTCGGTCATCAGCCCCGAGGGCTGCGCCTCCATTCTCTGGAAAACCGGGGAAAAGGCCGAGTTGGCCGCCGAGGCCTTGGGCATCACAGCTCATCGCCTCAAGGCTTTGGGCCTGATCGACAAAATTGTCACCGAACCCGTGGGTGGCGCTCACCGTAACCACGAGCAAATGGCTGCTTTCCTCAAGCGAGCCCTGGCCGATGCTCTGCGCCAGGTGGTGGACCTCAAGCCCAAGGATCTGCTGGAAACACGATACCAACGCTTGCAGAGCTACGGTCGTTTCAACGACACCAAAGCCGGCAAGTAAGCCTGCGGCATGGCCCCATGACGCAAACCCTGGCCCAGGCCTTGCAGGCGTTTACGCCCGGCCTGCCGCTGGTGGTGGCATTCAGCGGCGGTGCAGACTCCACGGCCTTGCTGGCTGCTTGCCTGCAACGCTGGCCTGGGCAGGTGAGGGCGGTGCATGTGCACCACGGACTGCAATCTGCAGCGGACGATTTTCAAAAGCACTGCGAAGCCTTCTGCAAGAGTTGGCAAGTGCCCCTGGTTGTACAGGCTATCGATGCCCGCGCTGCCCCCGGTCAAAGCCCGGAAGAGGCTGCCCGCAAGGGGCGTTACGCTGCTTTGATGCAAGCCGTGCAGACGCATTGGCCCGAGGCGCGAGACATCGCATTGGCCCAGCACGCCGACGACCAGATTGAAACCCTGTTGCTGGCGCTCTCCCGTGGCAGTGGTTTGCCAGGCCTGGCGGCCATGCCCATGCATTGGCAAAGGCAGGGCTTGCGTTGGCATCGTCCTTTTTTGCAAGTGCCAGGGTCAGAGTTGCGTGTCTGGCTGCAATCCCACGGGCTCAGCTGGGTAGAAGACCCCAGCAACCAGGACGAGCGTTACACCCGCAACCGCATCCGCAAACGCTTGATGCCTGTGTTGGAAGAGGTGTTCCCGTCGTTCAGGGACACCTTTGCACGCAGTGCCCGCCATGCAGCCGAGGCCCATGAATTGCTGCAGTCGCAGGCGCAGGCTGATTTGCAGGCACTGGGGCTGCCTCCGGTCATCGCTCGCTTGCAAGCGCTTGGCGAGCCCAGGCGAGGCGCTGTCTTGCGCCACTGGCTATACAGTGTGCATGGCACTCAAGCCTCAAGTGCGCAGCTAACGGAGTTGCAACAGCAGATTCAGGACTGCACGACGCGTGGGCACAAGCTGCACATTCGCGTGGGGCGTGGCTTTGTGGTGCGCGAGGGCGAATGCCTGCAGTGGCGGCCCGAAGCCAAAAACGACGCAGACACTTGATAAAATCACAGGTTTTGCGGCGTTTCAAGATATTTACCCATGGCTTTGATTGTTCATAAATACGGCGGCACCTCGATGGGCTCGACCGAGCGCATCCGCAATGTGGCCAAGCGCGTGGCCAAATGGGCGCGTGCCGGTCACCAGATGGTGGTTGTTCCCAGTGCCATGAGTGGCGAAACCAACCGCCTGCTGGGCTTGGCCAAAGAGCTGGCACCCTCCAAGGCCGACAGCGCCTACAACCGCGAACTCGACATGCTGGCCTCCACGGGCGAGCAGGCCTCGTCTGCACTGCTGGCCATTGCCCTGCAGGCCGAAGGCATGCCGTCGGTCAGCTACGCTGGCTGGCAAGTGGCGATCAAAACCAACGACGCTTACACCAAGGCCCGTATCGAGTCGATTGACGACGAACGCGTACGTGGCGATCTGGCGGCTGGCAAAGTGGTCATCATCACCGGCTTCCAGGGCGTGGACGACGCTGGCAACATCACCACACTGGGCCGTGGCGGCTCCGATACCTCGGCTGTGGCCGTGGCAGCGGCCATGAAAGCCGACGAATGCCTGATCTACACCGACGTGGACGGCGTCTACACCACCGACCCCCGCGTGGTGCCCGAAGCGCGTCGTCTGGCCAAAGTGAGCTTTGAAGAGATGCTGGAAATGGCGTCTTTGGGCTCCAAAGTGTTGCAAATCCGCTCGGTCGAATTTGCCGGCAAATACAAAGTGCCCATGCGTGTGCTCTCCAGCTTCACGCCCTGGGACATCGACATCAACGAAGAAGCCGCATCCGGCACCCTGATCACTTTTGAGGAAGACGAACAAATGGAACAAGCCGTCGTTTCCGGCATCGCTTTCAACCGCGACGAAGCCAAAATCTCCGTGCTGGGCGTGCCCGACAAGCCAGGCATTGCGTACCAGATTCTGGGCGCGGTGGCCGACGCCAACATCGAAGTGGATGTGATCATCCAGAACGTGTCCAAAGACGGCAAGACCGACTTCAGCTTCACCGTGCACCGCAACGACTACACCCGCACCGTGGACTTGCTCAAGGAAAAAGTGTTGCCCGCACTGGGCGCGACCGAGGTGGTGGGCGACACCAAGATCTGCAAGGTCTCCATCGTCGGCATCGGTATGCGCAGC
>NZ_JAYPVP010000016.1:0-34417 GCF_038134685.1 Limnohabitans sp.
CCATGACCAGCGGCGAGAGATACGATGCGGCGGCCCTCGCCATTCATGGCAAGCGCGGCAAGCAGCGCAGCGTGCACAACACTTACTTCACGCTGCCCGTCATCTTCGCGATGCTGAGCAACCACTACAGCTTCCTGTACACGCACGAGCACCGCTGGGTGCTCCTGTTTGTGATGATGTTTGCTGGCGCCCTGATCCGCCAATTCTTCGTGCAGCGCCACGGCTACCACCTGGGCCGTGCCAAGAACCCGCTGCCTTTCGCTGTGGTGGGCGTGCTGTTGTTGGTGAGCGTGATTGTTGCACTCAAACCCGCTGCACAGCCGCAAACTGCAGCCAGCCAAGCGCCAGTGAGTTTTGCGCAAGTGCAAAGCGTGCTTGCCCAACGCTGCTACATGTGCCACGGCGAAGCCGCGCAAATGAAAGGCATCCGCCTCGACCAAAGCGAAAGCATCAAAGCCAACGCTCAAGGCATTTACCAACAAGTGGCTGTGACCCGGCAGATGCCGCTCAACAACGCGACCCAGATCACCGAAGACGAGCGCCAGCTCATCAAGCGCTGGTTTGAAGGTGGCGCACCGCTGCAATAAAAACACGCGGACCCAGGCCCACGCTCAGCCCCACAATCCTGCCAAGTATGGAATCAGCACGGCACCCATAATGCCGTGCAAGCCCATGCCCAAGCTGGCGTAAGCCCCAGCCTCCGGGTGCACGCTAAAAGCGCGAGACGTCCCAATGCCGTGCGCGGCCACACCCAGGGCAAAACCGCGTTGCCACCAGGCCGTGACCTTCAGCGCGTTGAGCACATAACGGCCCAGCACCGCGCCCAAAATACCCGTACTCACCGCAAAAATCGCTGTCAGCGTGGGCGAGGCCTGTACCCGTTCGGCGATGCCCATCGCAATCGGTGCGGTGACCGATTTGGCCACCAGCCCGCGCACCAGCGAAGCATCCACGCCCAGGGCGCGCGCCACACTCACGGCAGTCAGGATGGAGGTGACACCCCCCGCCATCAGTGCCAGCATCAACACACCCATGCGGCTTTTGAGCGAGGCAAAGCCTTTGTAAATCGGAATGGCCAACGCCACCGTGGCCGTGCCCAGCAGGAAGTGCACAAACTGTGCGCCCTCAAAGTACTTGGCATAGGGCATGTCCAGCAGCTGGATGCACACGGTCACCAGCACCACGGCAATCAAGACCGGGTTGGCCAAGGGGTTGCGCTGGCTGCGCTCGTACACCGTCAAGCCCAGCCAGTAAGCGCTGAGGGTGAGCACCAGGGCCAGCAGCGGACTGCCTGAGAGGTAAACCCAAATTTCTGAAATCGGCGGCAAGGGCTGCGTCATGGCTTACTCCTTGGGACTCAGGACTTTGAGCAAACCGGCTGTCACTGCCACCGTGGTCACCACGCTGATGACCAAGGCAGTGCTGATGGCCCAGGCATTGGCCTGCAAAAGCGGCAGGTACAGCACCACGCCCACCGAGGCCGGGATGAACAGCAAACCCAGGTGCTGCAAGATGGAGCTTCCCACCGTGTCAATATGAACCGGCACACGGCCGCGCGCAGCCAAAAAGCCCAGCAGTGCCACCAGGCCCAGCACCGGTCCGGGAATGAAGGGCAGCGCAAAGCGCGAGAGCAATTCGCCCAGCGCCTGGAACATGAAAAGTTGTACGAGACCTTGAATCATGGCCCCAGTGTAGGCACAGCCGCTGCGCCTGACCAGTCCAAGCAGTTTTGACGCAGGGTGAGGCAATCCCTGCGCGACGACTGTCAGCGCGCCGCCAGCGCCAGTTGCAGGGCCAGCTGGTTATGGCGCTCGATCAAGGGCCCCAGGTCTACCGTGGTGAGCTGGCCTTCGCGCACCACCACGCGGCCGTTGACGACGGTGTAGTCCGCATTCTGGCTGGCGCACAACATGAGCGCGCCCACCGGGTCGTGGATGGCACCGCCCGCCATGCCCAGGGTGTCGGTGCGGAACAGGGCCAGGTCGGCGCAGTAACCCACGCGAATCTGGCCAATGTCGTGTGCGCGGCCGAGCACCTGTGCACCGCCACGGGTGGCCACCCGCAGGCTGTCGCGCGGAGTCATTTCGGCGGGGCCGTGGTCGCAGCCAAAGTCGTCCAGGGCACGGCCCACGCGGGCGAGCAACATGGCCTGGCGAGCCTCATTGAGCATGTGCGCCGCATCGTTGCTTGCGCTGCCGTCTACGCCCAGGCCAATGGGCACACCGGCATCGAGCATCTTACGCAGCGGCAAGATGCCGCTGGACAGACGCATATTGCTGCACGGGCAGTGGGCAATGCCGGTGCTGGTTTTGGCAAACAGGTACGTGCCTTCGTCGTCGAGCTTGACGCAGTGGGCGTGCCACACATCGTCACCCACCCAGCCCAGGTCCTGTGCATATTGGGCTGGGGTGCAGTTGAATTTTTCGCGGGTGTAGGCAATGTCGTGGTCGTTTTCGGCCAGGTGGGTGTGCAAACGCACTTTGTAGGCGCGAGCCAGTTTGGCCGATTCGCGCATCAAATCCTGGCTCACGCTAAAGGGTGAACATGGCGACAGCGCCACCTGCAGCATCGCGCCATGACTGGCGTCGTGATAGGTCTCGACCAAGCGGCGCGATTCCTGCAGGATGAAGTCTTCCTTTTCCACCACGCGGTCCGGTGGCAGGCCGCCTTGGCTTTCGCCCACACTCATGCTGCCGCGGGTGGCCGTAAAGCGCATGCCAATCGTGTGGGCCGCTTCAATGCTGTCGTCCAGACGGATGCCGTTGGGGTAGATGTAGAGGTGGTCGCTGCTGGTGGTACAACCGCTGAGCAGCAACTCGGCCATCGCGATCTGGTTGGACACCAGCACCATCTCTGGCGTCAGCCCGGCCCAGATGGGGTAGAGCCCCTGCAGCCAGGAAAAAAGTTCCGCGTTTTGTACACCGGGAATGGCCCGCGTCAGGCATTGCACCATGTGGTGGTGAGTATTGACCATGCCCGGAATTACCACGTGTTTGCGCGCATCAATCACTTCGTCTACTGCGCCCGGGGCCAGCCAGGCGTCGAGCGGCTCGTCCGCTTTGAAGATGCGCTCAATCAACCCATCCCGGATCAGGATGGAGGCGTCTTGCAGTTCGGTCTGGGCATCGTCCTGGGTGGCAATGCAGCGGGCGCGGTGGATCAACAAAGTGCTCATGGGCGCCATGGTACGCCACTGCGGCGGTTGCCCATGGGTTGATGTGCATCAAAACTGCGAGGGGTCTGGCGTGGCACATTCAGTCGCATGGCACGACTTGCAACATCCCCACAAGCCGACACAGCGCTCATCCTGCCGGCGGGCACGGTGCTGATTCACCGTGGCCAAACGGCCGATGGGGTCTGGCACCTGCAAGAAGGCCAAATTCGCCTGGGGCTGATGGATGAGACTGGCATGGTGCACCAGTTGGGCCAGCAAGAAGGCCCGCTGTGGATCGAGGCCGCCTCGGTGGTGCTCGATGAGCCCTATTTGGTGGATGTGGTCGCGGATACCGATGTGAAGGTCGAGAAAATCGCCCTCAAGGATTTTCAGTCCCGCTGCAAAACCTGGCCTGCAGCTTCGCGGGAACTGATGCACGATCTGGCCCGCTCCCAGCGCCAACAGGTGGAACTTGCCGTTAGCCGTCTGGCCAAAGATGCCGATGCCCGTTGCGCTGAATGGTTGCTGCGCCATGCCGAGCAGGACCCAGCGACCAAGCGTTTGCAGGTTTACTTGAATGAGCGCAAACGCATCATTGCAACGCAATTGGGCATCGCTCCCGAAACCTTTTCGCGCATCCTTCGCCAGTTGCGTGAGAGCGAACTGATCAGCGGTCGTGGTCGTATCCTGCAGCTGACCAATCCGGACGCACTGCGCTCACTCGCTGGTGCTTGAGCCCGCCAGCAGCTCCCCGCCTTCTTCGTACCACCAGGTCAAAGCGGCTTCGTAGCCTTCCCAGACGCAGCCATGGCAGCCACGGCCGCAGCACGAAGTGGGTTCTTCAGGCGGGTCGCGAAAATCGAGTCCCGCCTCCTGCAGGCGTTGCTGGAACTGGGCAATCGCCTTGCGTACCGACTCACGCTGGCTGGCAGCAGGGTCGTGAATGAGGCCTGTGACGGAAGACGAAGTCATGCCATATTGTCGGTCATGGCAGAGTTGACCGGTCTAAAATCTGGCTGTGAACTTGCTAGTCAGTTGTTGGGCCACCTGTGCAGGCCCTGCCAAGGAGTCCGATGTTTGCCAACCCCACGCCGCGCCTGTCGCTAGCCCATGTGACCAAACGCTACCCAGGTGTAGTGGCCAACCAGGACGTGTCCTTGAAGGTCTTGCCAGGGCAAGCTCATGCCGTTCTGGGCGAAAACGGTGCGGGCAAGTCGACCCTCATGAAGATCATCTATGGCTCGGTCAAGCCCGACGAGGGACAAGTTTTCTTCAATGGTCAGCAGGTTCAGATCCGCAACCCGCAGCAGGCGCGCAAGCTGGGCATCAGCATGGTGTTTCAGCACTTCAGCCTCTTTGACACCTTGACCGTGGCCGAAAATGTATGGCTTGGACTGGACAAATCGATGTCCCTTACCGAAGTCAGCCAGCGAATTGCCCTCAAGGCCAGTGAATACGGTCTGGACATCGACCCCGAGCGCCCGGTACACACTTTGAGCGTAGGCGAGATGCAACGGGTCGAAATCATTCGTGCCTTGCTGACGGACCCGCAGCTGCTGATTCTGGATGAGCCGACTTCGGTATTGACTCCACAGGCTGTTGAGAAGTTGTTTGCAGTGCTGCACCAACTGGTGGCGCAAGGTTGCAGCTTGCTCTACATCAGCCACAAGCTGCACGAAATTCGTGCGCTGTGCAGCGCCTGTACGGTCATGCGTGCCGGGCAAGTGACAGGTGTATGTGATCCACGTGAAGAGTCCAACGCCAGTCTGAGCCGACTGATGATTGGCGCAGAGCCACCCGCGCTGGCCCCGGTGCCACGCGAGGCGGGAGAAGTCGTGCTGGATGTTCAATCACTCACATTGCATACCGAAGACCCCTTTGGGGTTGACCTGAAAGGTATCAATCTGCAAGTTCGCAGTGGCGAGGTGGTGGGCCTGGCCGGTGTGTCTGGCAACGGGCAGCGAGAGTTGATGTGGGCTTTATCGGGCGAAGACACCCGAGCACCAGAGGGCAGCATTCGCATGGACAGTCAAAACGTAGCCCACCTCGGCCCCGCCCACCGCCGCAAACTCGGCCTGCACTTCGTCCCTGAAGAGCGCCTTGGCCGTGGCGCCGTGCCCAGCATGAGCCTGGCGGACAACCTGCTGCTCACCCGGACTGAGTCGGTCAGCAAAAGCGGATGGATCCAGGGCGGCAAGTTGCAGGCGCAGGCGCAGGACATCATTGCCCGCTTCAAGGTCAAGGCCGCTGGAGCACATGCCCCCGCCCGATCTTTGTCTGGTGGAAATTTGCAGAAATTCATCGTGGGCCGCGAGATCAGTGCTCAACCCCGGTTGTTGATTGTTTCGCAGCCCACCTGGGGGGTGGACGTGGGTGCAGCGGCGCAGATTCGGGCCGAAATTTTGGCGCTACGCGATGCTGGCTGCGCCGTGCTGGTCGTGAGCGAAGAGCTGGATGAGTTGTTTGAAATCGCGGATCGTCTGCATGTGATTGCCAAGGGTCACTTGTCCCCCAGTTTGCCGCGCAGTCAGGCCAGCACCGAAACGATTGGAGAGTGGATGAGCGGCTTGTGGGAGGAACATCATGTTGCGGTTTGAACCTCGCCCACAGCGGTCCCGTTTATGGACCTGGGCCTCGCCTTTGCTGGCCTTGGCACTGACGGTGTTGGTGGGCATGGCTCTCTTTGCCGCGCTGGGCAAAGATCCCGTCCGTGGCCTGCAGATGTTCTTTTGGGAGCCTGTCAAAAGCACTTACGCTCTGGGCGAACTGATGGTCAAGGCCACGCCGCTGTTGATCATTGCCTTGGGGCTGGCAGTGTGCTTCCGCTCCAACGTCTGGAACATCGGTGCCGAAGGGCAATTTGTCATGGGCGCCATCTTCGCTTCGGGTGTGGCGCTGATGGCCGACCCACAATCGAGCCGCCTGATCGTCTTGGCTGTGCTACTGGCTGGCATGGCTGGTGGCATGCTCTGGTCTGGCCTGGTGGCCTTGTTGCGTGACCGCTTTCATGCCAGCGAAATCCTGGTCAGCCTGATGCTGGTGTACGTCGCGCAGATGGTCTTGGGTTACCTGGTGTATGGCCCCTGGAAAGATCCCGCCGGCTACAACTTCCCGCAAACCAAGACCTTCGAAGCCGTGACGCTGGTGCCCCGCCTCATGAGTGGCTCCCGTGTCAGCATGGGCCTCTTGCTCGCACTTGCAGGTGTCGGCCTGCTGTGGGTGTTTTTGTTCAAAACCCGTGCCGGTTTTGCCCAGCAGGTGGGCGGGCTGGCGCCCGATGCCGCGCGTTACGCAGGCTTTTCCTCGCGCAAGGCCTTGTGGACGGCGCTGCTGGTGTCTGGCGGTGCGGCGGGGCTGGCCGGTGCGCTGGAGGTGGCTGGGCCCATTGGCCAGCTGACGCCTTATGTGCCCGCTGGCTATGGTTTTGCCGCCATCATCGTGGCATTTGTCGGGCGTTTGCATCCGGTGGGTATGGTGTTCTCGGCCATCTTGCTCAGCATGTTTTATATCGGCGGTGAGCTGGCGCAATCACGCATTGGCTTGCCCAAATCCATCACGGGCGTGTTCCAGGGGCTGCTGCTGTTTTGCTTGCTGGCTTGCGACACCTTGGTGATGTACCGTCTGCGCTGGGTGCGCAAGCAAGGAGCACAGTGAGATGGAAACCTACGCACTCCTGATGGCTTCAACCCTCAACGCCGGCACTGTGCTGGCGCTGGCGGCCCTGGGTCTGTTGATCAATGAAAAAGCGGGCATCGTCAACCTCGGAGCTGAGGGCATGATGCTGTGCGCTGCCATTGCCGGTTTTGCCACCGTGGTGCACACCGGCAACGACTGGCTGGGCTTTGCCGCAGGCATGGGGGCGGGCGCTTTCATGGCTGCCATTTTTGCTGCGCTGGTCATTTGGCTGGGCACCAACCAGTACGCCACGGGTCTGGCCCTGAGTTTGTTTGGTGTTGGCTTCTCGGCTTTTGCAGGTATTGCTTATGTGCAGGAAAAACTGCCTGAGCGCTCCCATTTTTCCATCCCCGTTCTGGGCGATCTGCCATGGATTGGGACGGCCGTGTTCAAGCAGCACCCGATGGTGTATCTGGCCATGGCCTTGGCTTTAGGGTTGATCTGGTTTTTGTACAGGAGTCGTGCAGGCCTGGTCCTGCGTGCGGTGGGCGAATCGCCTGAGTCGGCGCATGCACTAGGCTATCCAGTGCGCCGCATCAGACTGTTGGCTGTGGTCGTGGGGGGGGCGCTGTGTGGTCTGTCCGGCGCCTATATCTCGGTGATCTACACGCCCTTGTGGGTTGAAGGCATGGTGGCAGGAAAGGGCTGGATTGCCCTGGCGCTGACCACCTTTGCCACCTGGCGCCCGGCACGCGTTTTGCTTGGTGCTTACTTGTTCGGCGGCGTCACCATGTTGCAGTTTCATTTGCAGGGCCAGGGGGTGGATATTCCCAGCCAGGCATTGACGGCCATGCCCTATGTGGCCACCATCGTGGTGCTGGCGCTGATTTCACGTAACCCGACCTGGATCCGGATCAATATGCCGGCCTCTTTGGGGAAACCGTTCCATCCCGGTTCATAATGCGCCGGTTGTCTGCTTTTTTTACTTCGTTCTCAAAGGAACTGACATGACTGACTTTTCCAAACGTTCCATCATCAAGATGGTGGCCCTTACAGCAGTGACCGCTGCTGCCCTGGTGGCCTGTGGCAAAAAAGAAGAGGCGCCTGCTGCTGCTGCGCCCGCCAAGGCCGAGCCCCTGAAAGTGGCCTTCGCCTATGTGGGCCCTGTGGGTGACGGTGGCTGGACCTTTGCGCACGATAACGGCCGCAAAGCCGTGGAAAAAGAATTTGGTGACAAAGTGGTTACCAGCTTTGTGGAAAACGTCCCCGAGAGCGCTGATGCCGAGCGCGTAATCCGCGACATGGCATCCCAAGGCAATAAGCTGATCTTTGGCACCACCTTTGGCTACATGGAGCCGATGCTCAAAGTCGCAGCCGATACCGCTGACGTCAAGTTCGAGCACGCCACCGGCTACAAGCAAGCTGCCAACATGAACACCTATGACAGCCGCACCTACCAGGGCGCCTACATGGCTGGCGTGGTGGCTGGCAAGATGACCAAATCCAATACTCTGGGCGTGGTCGCATCCATCCCAATTCCCGAGGTGATCCGTAACATCAACTCCTTCACCCTGGGTGCCCAGTCGGTCAACCCCAAGGTCAAGACCAAAGTGGTGTGGGTCAACGAGTGGTTCAACCCACCAAAAGAAACAGAAGCCGCTACCGCTCTGATCAACGGCGGCGCTGACGTGCTGATGCAAAACACCGATTCCAGCGCCGTGCTGCAAACCGCCGAAAAAATGGGCAAGCGTGCCTTCGGCTGGGACAGCGACATGAGCGCCTACGGTCCCAAAGCCCACCTGGGCTCTGCTGTGATCAACTGGGGTCCTTATTACGTCAAGGCTGTGCGTGAAGCGCTTGAGGGCAAGTGGGCTGGTAACCAGGCCGCCTGGTGGGGCGTTAAAGAAGGTGCGATCGACTTCGTGTCCGTCGCAGCCGATGTGCCCGCTGACGCCAAGGCCAAACTCGATGAAGTCAAGGCTGGCCTGAAAGACGGCAGCTTCGAAATCTGGAAAGGCCCGATCGTCGGTCAGGACGGCAAGGAAGTGCTGGCCAAGGACGCTGTGGCTGATGACAAGTTCCTCGGCGGCATCAACTTCTACGTCAAGGGCGTGGAAGGCAAGATCCCCAGCGGCAAGTGATCTGCCTCTGAGTGTCTGAACAAGGGCTGCTTCGGCAGCCCTTTTTTTATTTCGTCAATTCCCGCACCAACGTAGCGGGGTTGCATTTGAGGGCTTGGCAAATGTCGAGCACTTCAATAAAGCCAAGAGTCTTCTCTCCAGACTCAAACTTGGCCACATAGGACTGCTGACGTCCTAAAGCCTCTGCCAAGTCAGCCTGACGCACCCCTTTGTCCAGGCGCATCTGCCTGAGCCGCAATCGCAGCAGATCTTTACGGTTGGTGGTCAACATGACCCAATGTTGAATCCCAATCAGGAATATCCCAAAAAAGGATATAAATTCAATAAATCCCATCTATCGCAAGCTCACTTTCCAAGAATGCTTGTGTTTTTGATTCTATTTCTGACTAGATTTAAAGCGTCTTACACACAACCGTTGCCTAGCAATGAACACCTCAGCCAAAGAGTTTTCGCAAGCTTTGCGAGACGCGCTGAAAAGAAAGTTCGGACGACACGTCACAAGTGCCTTTCTGGCGCGTGAACTTGACCTTTTTACAGGCGGGGAGCTCATTTTGTCGGCAGAGGCTGTGCGCCGATGGGTTGTGGGCCTGTCAATGCCCCGTGCAAATGTGGTTGCAGTTCTTGAGTCATATCTTGGGTGTCCGCTGGTCAATAGCCACGTTCGTCTGGATGTGAATGCCTTAGATCACTCCCAGCTGGTTTTGTTACAGGCACAAGTGAATCATCGACTCAATGAATTGGGATGTGCTCGTCCTGATCGACGTCGATAGTTGGACGAACTTATCTCAAATACTCAATTGACCATGAATTTGCCTTCATACCTTTCTAGACATATTTCAATTGGGTTGTGTTTTGCATGGCTTTCGGTCGCATATGGCCAAACTCTTGGTAATGCTGGTTTGAGTGCAGGCTCCCCTGCAGGTCTTTCAGATGCAGGATCAAGTTTGAGCAATATTCCGTTGCCAACACAAGGCGCGACTTCAGATCTCAGAGGGATCCAGGCGCAGCAAAGTGCTCAAAAGTCAGCTTTGGAGTTGGGTGCTCAGCAGCTGGGTAAGGGCGATGCCCTGACAACACTCAATGGTGAAGCCTCCATGCCTGCTGATCCTGTCTTGACGACACCCAACCAATTTCAGTTGTTTGTACAACAAAGTACAGGGCGACTGCTGCCAATCTTCGGCGCGAGACTGTTTGAAGGAAAGCGGTTTAACTCGTTAGCCAATGTTCCTGTGCCTTCTGCTTACGTGGTCGGGCCTGGTGATGACATTGATCTGAAGGTTTGGGGTGCGGTAGACATGGCCCTACGACTTACAGTAGATCGTAATGGTCAAATCATGATTCCCAAAATTGGTCCTGTGACTGTTGCAGGAACACGCGCTGATGAGTTAGACAGGGTCTTGATCAAGAGCGTGGGATATGTGTATCGCAATTTCGAGCTGACCGCCACCCTCGGAGGCTTACGCTCAATTCAAGTGTATGTCGTGGGTGAAGCCAAGCGTCCTGGTTTGTATACGGTTTCAGGGCTATCAACACTCCTCAGTGCTGTTTTTGAGAGTGGAGGCCCATCAGCTATGGGATCGATGCGTCATATAGAGCTGATCCGTAGAGGTCAAAAAGTGACAGCGTTGGATGTGTATGACTTTATCTACAGCGGCAGCACTGCTCAGGATGCGCCATTACAGCCAGGCGATGTGATTGTCATTCCGCCAGTCGGCCCCCGTGTTGCTGTTCTTGGTGCTTTGGACAAGCCCGCCATCTATGAACTTAAAAACAACGCCGAAAACCTGCAGGCCCTGCTGGGCTACAGCGGCGGCCTGCGCGTGCTCACTAACCCGCACAAGGCGCAAATCGAGCGGGTGGACAGCGCCGCCGTGGCTGCGCCCCGCATCGTCGAGTCCCGCACGCTCGATGCCGCCGGCCTGCAAAGCACCCTGCGTGACGGCGACGTGGTCACCCTGTTCCCCATCAGCCCCGCCTTTGCCAACGCCGTCACCCTCCGCGGCAACGTGGCCGACCCCCTGCGCTATGCCTACACCAAAGGCATGCGCATCTCCGACCTGATTCCGGAGCCCGCTGCCCTCATCCAGCACGACTACTACCAGCGCAAAAACATCGTTGTCCAATACGAATCCGGCAAGGCCGTGACGGACGCACGCGTCGTCAACGAAGTCAAAAACTTGCTGGAAGAAATCAACTGGGACTACGCTGCCGTCGAACGCCTCAACGCCAAAGAGGTCAAGACCGAGCTCATCCCGTTCAACCTGTCCAAAGCCATTCGCGACAAAGACCCCGCCAATAACATCGAGCTGCAGCCTGGCGACGTGGTCACCATCTTTGGCGTCAAAGACGTGCCCGTGCCCATGGCCAAGCGCTCGCACTTCGTCAACATTGGCGGCGAAGTCAACGTGCCCGGCATCTACCAGATCCAGCCCGGCGACACGCTGGAAGAACTGCTCAAGCGCGCCGGCGGCCTGACGGCCAACGCCTACGCCTACGGCACCACCTTTACCCGCGAAAGCACCCGCAAACAACAGCAAGCCAACCTGGACGAGGCCGTCTCGCAAATGCAGGCCCAGACTGAATCCATGGCCAGCACGCTGCTGCAAAACGCCAGCCCCAACAGCACAGATGCTGCCAGCGTTCAGGCCCAGCTGGCCACCCAGCGCCAAACCGTGGCCCGCCTGCGCAACCTTAAAGCCAGCGGCCGCATCGCACTGGAAATGCACCCCGACAAGCCCGAGTTTCCCGTCTTGCTGCTGGAAGATGGCGATACCATCACCGTGCCCCTTCGTCCCAGCTTTGTGGCCGTGTTCGGCTCGGTGCTGGCCAAAACAAGCTTCATTTACCGCAAGGGCGACACCGTGGTCGACTACATCAACCGCGCCGGTCCCACCCGCGACGCCGATCTGGAAGGCACCCTGCTCATTCGCGCCGATGGCACCGTGGTGGCCAACGAAGCGCAGCGCAGTTTTGCCGGCTTTGGCAACCGCAGCTTTATGACCACAGAGCTCAAACCCGGCGACAGCGTGTTCGTGCCCGAAGTGCTCGACAAACGCACTAGCTACACCCGCTTCATGCAAGGTGCCAAAGACTGGACCGCGCTGCTCTACCAATTTGGGATGGGGGCAGCGGGCTTCAAGGCGCTGGGGTACTAAAAGATGTCAAGTCCCTTTGAGTTGACATAAAATTAAGCAAAACCCGCGCCCCGGCGGGTTTTGTTTTGTCCAACCACCGGGGCCATGTAGAGGACTACCATGTACAAAAACCTCGCAGCCGCGCTCGCGGTCGCCTGTTTTTCCTTTTCCCTTGCCACCACCAGCCAGGCTGCCGAGCCCGTCAAGGCCGGCTTTGTGTATGTCTCGCCCATCACCGAGGCGGGCTGGACCAAGCAGCACGACGAGGGCCGCAAGGCCGTTGAAAAGGCCTTGGGTGACAAGGTCAAAACCACGTTTGTGGCCGATGTGGCCGAAGGCGCGGATGCCGAGCGTGTGATCCGCGACTTGGCGGTTCAGGGCAACCAGATCATCTTCACGCCCAGCTTTGGCTATATGGAGCCCACGCTCAAGGTCGCCAAAGATTTTCCGAACGTGAAGTTCGAATCGGTGACGGGCTACAAGACAGCGGCCAACGTGGCAGCTTCCAATGCGCGCTATTACGAAGGGCGTTACCTGGCGGGCATCGCTGCAGGACGCATGACGCAGACGAATGTGGCCGGTTATGTGGCCGGCTTCCCGATTCCCGAGGTGCTGCAGGGCATCAATGCCTTCACCTTGGGCATGCGCTCGGTCAACCCCAAAGCCACCGTCAAGGTGGTGTGGCTCAACGCTTGGTTCGACCCGCCAAAAGAGCGCGAGGCGGCCATGAGTTTGTTTGACCAGCAGGCGGATGTCGTCGCTTTCCACACGGGTTCGACGGCCGTGATGGCGGCAGCGCAAGAGCGCGGCAAGATGGCCGTGGCCTACCACTCGGACATGCGCATGGTGGCGCCGGACGCGCAAATTGTGGCCGTGACGCACCAATGGGGTGACTACTACACCCGCCGTGTCAAGGCCGTGGCAGATGGCAACTGGAAGAGCGGCAATGTCTGGGGCGGTGTGCGCGAGGGCATGATCCGCGTGGGCGACTTTGGTCCCAAGGTGCCTAAAAAGGTGCAAGACGAAGTTCTTGCGCGTCAAAAAGACATTGGTGCAGGCAAGTTGCAGCCCTTCACAGGCCCGATCGTGGACAACGAAGGCCGTGAGGTGCTTGCCAAAGGCCAAAAGCTCAGTGACGAACAAATCCTGAACATGAATTACCTCGTTGCCGGGGTAGTGGGTCGCATCAACAAGTGATGGGCCAGCCCCGGCCTGCACCGGGGCTTCGGGGCAGACATCAAGCCTCGGTGTGCACCTTGATTTTGGCAGCAGCCGCGCGGGCGCGTGCCAGGGCATCCGGGCCTTTGGCCAGGGCCACGGCCATGCGGCGGTAGGGGCGCGTGGTGGGCTTGCCAAAAATGCGCACGTCTACACCGGGCTCGCTCAGGGCGTCTTCCACGCCGGTGAATGTGGGGTTGTTGCCAGCGCCCTCGGCCAGCACCACGGCGCTGGCGCCTTCGACGGCTTCAATCAGCGGGATCGGCAAGCCCAGAACGGCGCGGGCGTGCAGATCAAATTCGCTCAGGTTCTGGCTGATCAGCGTCACCATGCCGGTGTCGTGCGGGCGAGGGCTCAGTTCGCTGAAGATCACTTCGTCTTGGGTGACGAAAAATTCCACGCCAAAGATGCCGGCGCCGCCCAGGTCGGCCGTGACCTTGTCGGCCATGGCTTGTGCGGCCTGCAAGAACTCAGGCTTCATGGCTTGGGGTTGCCAGCTGTACTGGTAGTCGCCGCGTTCCTGCACATGGCCAATGGGAGGGCAGTAGAGGGTCGGGCCTTTGCGCTGGCGCACCGTCAGCAGGGTGATTTCGTAGTCAAAGGCGATGAATTCTTCGACGATGACTTTTTGGCGGTCGCCGCGCATGCCGGCGCAGGCGTAGTCCCAGCTGGCCTGGATGTCGGCCTCGGTCTTGGCCACGCTTTGGCCTTTGCCCGATGAGCTCATGACGGGTTTGATGACCACCGGAAAGCCAATGGCGCGGGCCTCGGCCAGCAGGCCGTCGCTGGACTCGGCGTAAGCAAAGCGGGCAGTACGTACGCCCAGGCCCACGGCCACGTCGCGGATGCGGTCGCGGTTCATGGTCAGGTTGGCGGCACGGGCGCTGGGGATGACTTCAAAGCCTTCTTTTTCCACGTCCAACAGCACCTCTGTGCGGATGGCTTCAATCTCGGGCACGATCAAATCGGGCTGGTGCTTGGCAATGGCGGCGCGCAGTGCGGCTTCGTCGAGCATGCTGAACACTTCGTGCTGGTCGGCCACCTGCATGGCGGGGGCGCCGGCGTAGCTGTCGCAGGCGACCACATGGCAGCCCAGGCGTTTGGCGCTGATGACGAATTCTTTGCCCAGCTCGCCTGAGCCGAGAAGGAGGATTTTTTTCATAGGAAATAGCGTTTAAAGGTTAAGGGTGGCCGGATTATCGATGGGGTGGCTGTCCGATTGCCTACAATGCCCCCAACTGGAGCAATTTTCATGAGCATCAAAAGCGACAAGTGGATTCGCCGCATGGCCGAGCAGCACGGCATGATCGAGCCCTTTGAACCTGGGCAAATTCGCCAGAACGCCGCCGGCCAGAAAATTGTCAGCTATGGCACCAGCAGCTACGGCTACGACATCCGTTGCGCCCCCGAGTTCAAGGTCTTTACCAATATCCACAGCACGGTGGTGGACCCCAAGAACTTTGACGAAAAAAGCTTTGTCGATATCAACAGCGATGTCTGCATCATCCCGCCCAACAGCTTCGCGCTGGCCCGCACGGTGGAGTACTTCCGCATTCCCCGCAATGTGCTGACCGTCTGCCTGGGCAAAAGCACCTATGCTCGTTGCGGCATCATCGTCAACGTAACACCCTTCGAGCCCGAATGGGAAGGCTACGTGACGCTGGAGTTTTCCAACACCACGCCGCTGCCGGCCAAGATTTACGCTGGCGAAGGCTGCGCGCAGGTGCTGTTTTTCGAGAGCGACGAGGTCTGCGAAACCAGCTACCGCGACCGTGGCGGCAAGTACCAGGGCCAAGTGGGTGTGACGCTGCCCAAAACCTGAAATCCCAAAATGCGACAATAGAGGGTAATGACTACCCCTTACTCTCAATTGTCTCTGGCCCCCTCGCTGGCCAAAGCCGTGGCCGAAATGGGCTACGAAAACATGACGCCCATCCAGGCACAAGCCATTCCCGTTGTGCTCACGGGCAAGGATGTCATGGGCGCAGCGCAAACCGGTACCGGTAAAACTGCTGCATTTTCGCTGCCGCTGCTGCAGCGTTTGCTCAAGCACGAAAACGCCTCCACCTCGCCCGCGCGCCACCCCGTGCGCGCCC
Organism: Limnohabitans sp.; assembly: GCF_038134685.1. Classification (GTDB taxonomy): domain Bacteria; phylum Pseudomonadota; class Gammaproteobacteria; order Burkholderiales; family Burkholderiaceae_C; genus Limnohabitans_A. Next base: position 15,359 of record NZ_JAYPVP010000016.1, read on the forward strand.
TGGTGCTGTTGCCTACGCGCGAGTTGGCCGACCAGGTGGCGCAGCAGATCAAGCTGTACGCCAAGTACACCCAGCTGCGTAGCGCCGTGGTGTTTGGCGGCATGGACATGAAGCCGCAGACGGCTGAGCTGAAAAAAGGCGTTGAAGTGTTGGTGGCCACGCCGGGCCGTTTGCTCGACCACATCGAAGCCAAGACCGCCGTCCTCAACCAGGTTGAATACGTGGTGCTGGACGAGGCCGACCGCATGTTGGACATCGGCTTTCTGCCCGACCTGCAGCGCATCCTGTCCTACCTGCCCAAGCAGCGTACCACGCTGCTGTTTTCGGCCACCTTCTCGCCCGAGATCAAGCGCCTGGCGGGCAGCTATTTGCAAGATCCGGTCACCATCGAGGTGGCGCGACCCAATGAAACCGCATCCACGGTTGAGCAACGTTTTTTTGCCGCCGCTGACGACGACAAGCGTCGCGTGATCAAAAAGGTGTTGGGCGACCGTGGCTTGCAGCAGGCCTTTATTTTCAGCAACAGCAAGCTCGGTTGTGCCCGACTGGCACGTGCGCTGGAGCGTGATGGTTTCAAGACCGGCGCCTTGCACGGCGACAAGAGCCAGGACGAGCGCCTCAAGACGCTGGAGGCCTTCAAGAAAGGCGAAGTCAACCTTCTGGTGTGCACCGATGTGGCCGCGCGCGGCCTGGACATCAAGGATGTGCCGGCGGTGTTCAACTTTGATGTGCCGTTCAACGCCGAAGACTATGTGCACCGCATTGGCCGCACGGGGCGTGCCGGTGCCAGTGGCCTGGCCGTGACACTGGTGGCGCCCTCAGACAAGCGTCTCGTGGCCGAGATCGAGAAGCTGACCAAGAAAACCATCGAGGTCGAGGCTTTTGCACTTGAGGAGGAGCGCCGGGGGCGCTATGGCGATCGTTCTGAGCGTGGAGAGCGCGGCGACCGTGAGGGCGGCTATCGCCGTCGTGAGGACCGCGATCCACGCGATGTGCTCGATGCGCCCGGTGAGCGCCGCAGCGGCGGCTACCGCCCCGCAGTGGTGAGCCGCGATCCGTTTTTTGACAAGCCTTACGAGGCCAGTACGGCCGAAGTCCAGACGCCCGTCTGGGAAAAACAGGCGGCTCCAATGCCCAGCCGTTCGGGCTTGTCTGCCAACATCAAGCCCAAGCGCAAGGTGGCTGCGCTGTTCAAGTCTGGCGAATAAGCGTCTTTGCTGGTTTGCAGCCCCTGCTTGACAGGGGCTTTTACGTTTCGGGCAAAACGTATTGCGCTCGCCTGCCAGAATGACGGCCATGCAAGCCTTTGATTTTGGGATACGTTTTCGCAGGCCGCTCACACCGGTGGCGCTGGCCTGTTTTTGTGTCGGCGCCTGGGCGCAGTCCAGTACCGACCTCGGGCAGGTGGAGGTTCGTGCCGAACGTGACAACGTCAGTCGCGAGCGTGAGGAGTCGACAGCCTCCAAGATCGTGATCGGTCGTGAAGAACTGGAGCAACAGGGTGATGCGACCGTCGGCGAGGTGCTCAAGCGTCAGCCGGGGGTGACGGTCATGGGCACGCCAGGACGCGGTGGCGCGATTCGCATGCGTGGTTTGGGTGGCGGGTACACACAAATTTTGCTGGATGGCGAGCGCGTCCCGCCAGGGTTCGATGTGACATCCTTGCCGCCCAGCCAGGTGCAGCGTATCGAGATCATGCGTGCGCCAACGGCCGAAACCGGCGCTCAAGCCATTGCAGGCACCATCAACATCGTGTTGCGTGAAGCGCGCAAAGCCAGCCCTGACGAGCTCAATCTGGCTCACAACCAGGAACACGGCCAAGGCAGTCAGCAATTGCAGTGGGTTCACCCCCTGCCGGATGGGCCGATGCCAGGCTCCATCACGGTCTCTGCATCGGATGGCGACCGAAGCGATGAAAGCCGTGTCTACACCTCGGGTACAGCTGGCGAGCGCTGGCGTGATGATGTGAGCACCGGCCACCGCAGAGGTCTGCATCTGAACGGGCGCTTTCAATGGAAGGGCGAGGGCGGCAAGAGCCTGACCTTGATGCCTTTTGTGGTGTATTCCGAGTCTTCCGGCCAAGGCTTCAGCACAGTCAACAATGGCGTCAGCACCGACCGTGCCACGCAAAACCGCTACAGCCATTTCGCGATGGCACGCCTCAACAGTGTGTGGAGCCAGCGTTTATCGGCCGACGACAAGCTGGAGCTGCGCTTGGGCGCTGGGCAGTCGCGCTATGCCTACCGTATGGATCAGACGGGAGGCAGTACCTTGCTGCCGAACGTCACGCTGGATCAGGATTTTCTGGACCAAAGCGCCAACCTTAGCGGCAAGTGGACTCGGGTGCTCGACAGCGGACATCAACTGGTCAGCGGCGTGGAGTATGAGCAGGTTCAGCGCAGCGAGGCTGGCAATACCGCTGTGGTGACCGAGGGGGGGACACTGTCAGCCCGGACCCAACGTTGGGCCTTGTATGGTCAGGATGAATTCACGATCAACCGGCAATGGTCGGCTTATGGCGGTTTGCGCTACGAGACCTTGCTGACCCAAGGCGAGGCGGGTGACAGTGGCAGCCGTAACCGCAGCAGTGTGTGGACACCTTTGTTGCATGCAGTGTTCAAGCCGAACCCGGACAAGCGTGACCAGATCCGCATGAGCCTGACGCGCAGCTACAAGACGCCGTCCATGTACAACCTGATTGGCTTGTACCAGCAAAGTACGGGCGAGAACAGCCCGACCAACCCGGACCGAAGCGGTAACCCCAGCTTGCGTCCGGAGCTGGCCACGGGGGTAGACATCACGTTTGAGCGCTATCTCGCACAAGGGGGTGTGCTCAGCGCCACCGTGTTCCGGCGCAATGTGCAGGATTTGATTCGCTACCAATTGAACGACAGCTGCGGCTTACCGCAGCAGGTGTGTGTTGTACGACCTGAAAACATAGGTAACGCCATCACTCAGGGGCTGGAGCTGGAGGCGAAGTTCCGCCTCAACCAGTGGTGGCCTCAGGCGCTGCCGGTGGACATTCGCAGCAATGTGAGTTTTTTCAACTCGCGTGTGGACGGGGTTCCGGGGCCGGACAACCGGCTGGACCGTCAGCCTGACATGACCGCCAACCTGGGTGCAGACTACCGCATGCGCAGCTGGCCGCTGACGGTGGGCGGCAACCTGAACCTGAACCCAGCCTACGGTACCCGTGTCAGTGCTGAACAGGCTGCATGGATAGGCTCCAAGCGCGTCCTGGATGTGTATGGACTGTGGCGCATCAACGAGCGCACAGGTCTGCGCTTGACGTTGTCCAATGCGCTGGGGCGTGACTATGTGAGCAGCAGCCGGTTTGACAATGGTACGGTGACCGAAGCGGCAACGACCACTGCCCCGAGCTGGCGCAGCCTGCAGCTGCGCCTGGAAATGAAGCTCTGAATCCCGTTCACGCCATGCCGTTGCGGCGGGCCAGTTCCAGGAAGAGCCCGGAATGGTCTTTGTCGGCTAGGCCGTGTTCGATGCCCTCGCTGTAGAGCTGCTCGAACAGTGTGGTGATGGGCGCCTCAAAGCCCAGCTCTTGCGCGGTGGCCAGGGCGTTGCGCATATCCTTGCGCTGCACCGTCATGCTGCCGCGGGGAGCAAAGTCCCGATCGATCATGCGCTGACCGTGCAACTCCAGGATGCGGCTTTGGGCAAAACCGCCGCCAATAGCCTCGCGCACCTTGGCCATGTCGGCGCCGCCTTTGGCGCACAGCAACAGCGCTTCGGCCACGGCACCAATGGTGATGCCCACAATCATCTGGTTGGCCAGCTTGGCCAGTTGCCCAGCGCCGTGTGGGCCTACATGTACTGTTTTGCCCAGGTGCTGCAGTACGGGTGCGGCCCGAGCCAGGTCGGTCGTTTCCCCACCGGCCATGATGGCCAGGGTGCCCGCCTCGGCGGCCACTGTACCGCCAGACACCGGTGCATCCACATGCTGCACGCCAAGCGCCTGCAGCCGGGCCGCATGGTCGCGGGCCTCGGCAGGTTTGATGGAGGCCATGTCCACCACCAAAGCACCTTGTTTCATGGCCTGTGCGGCGCCTTGGGCAAACAAAACGTCCTCGACCACCGGGCCGTTTTCGAGCAGGCTGATGACGATGTCCGCCCCGCGCACGGCGTCTTGCACCTGGGCATGAACGCTAGCGCCCAGTGTGGCCAAGGGCTGGGCTTTGGCCGGGGTGCGGTTCCAGGCGTGCACAGTGAAACCTGCCTGGCAAAGGCGCGAGGCCATGGGCAGGCCCATGCGGCCAATGCCCAGGACGGCAACGATGGGAAGGGTAGAGGAGTTCATGCGCGGATTGTCACGCGTTTTGCACAGACTTGCTGCTGGACGTGACATCATGGCAACTCTTGCAAAGGAGCCCTTCATGGCACACAAGGACGCTGCATGGCACGAGCGCATGTACAACAACCGGGCGCTGGTGCCGGACTATGCGCAGCACTTCGAGCGCTGGCGCAGCGCGTCGGCTGCGGTGCGCGCCCAGCGGCGGGTGCACCTGGATGTGGCCTATGGCACTGGCGTGAATGAAACGCTGGACATATTCCCTGCAGACCAGCCCAATGCGCCCGTGGTGGTGTTCATCCATGGCGGCTATTGGCGCAGCCTAGACAAGAGCGAGCACAGTTTTGTGGCCGAGCCCCTGTTGCAGGCCGGGGCTTGCGTGGTGGTCATCAATTACGCCTTGTGCCCTGGCACGTCGCTGCAGCCTGTGACGGTGCCTTCGATTGCCCTGCAATGTGCGCAGGCGCTGACCTGGGTGTGGCGGCACATTGGGGCCTATGGCGGGGACCGCGATCGCATCCGCTTGATGGGACATTCGGCAGGTGGGCATCTGGCCGCCATGCTGCTGTGCTGCGACTGGAAGCGACTGGGCAAGGACTTGCCCACCGGACTGGTCCAGCAGGCCTTGGCCTTGTCGGGGGTGTACGAGCTGGCGCCCTTGCGCCATGCGGCCTTTGTGCAGGCCGATCTGCGCCTGACGCTGGCCGATGCGCAGGCCTGCAGCCCCACGCGCTATGCTGCGCCCAAAAGCCGGGTCTTGCAGGCGCTGGTAGGGGGAGACGAGAGTTACGAGTTCATTCGCCAGACCCAGGCCATTGGGCAGGCCTGGGGCAGGGCGGTGGTGCCGGTGTGCGAGGCGCTGCCGGGCTTGAACCACTTCAGCATCCTCACACAGCTGGCCGAACCGGGCTCGCGCGTGCAGCGCTACGCACAGGCCCTGGCAGCCCTGTGAAGCACCTCGGCGGGTTTACATCAGCAGGTGTTCGCCCGCGTTGTCCCCGCCCAAAATGACGTAGTTGACCTTGCGGATGTCCATCAGCTTTTTGCCACCGGCGTAGCTGATCGAGCTTTGTACGTCCTGCTCCATCTCGATCAGGGTGTTGGCCAGCTTGCCTTTGACGGGCTCCAGAATGCGCTTGCCTTCGACGTGCTTGTACTCGCCTTTGTTGAAGTCGGAGGCGGAGCCGTAGTACTCCTTGAACAGCTCGCCGTTGACCTCGACCGTCTTGCCGGGCGATTCTTCGTGGCCTGCAAACAGCGAACCGATCATGACCATGCTCGCGCCAAAGCGGATGCTCTTGGCGATGTCGCCATGGCTGCGAATGCCACCGTCGGCAATGATGGGCTTGGTCGCCACGCGGGCGCACCACTTGAGGGCCGACAACTGCCAGCCGCCGGTGCCAAAACCGGTCTTGAGTTTGGTGATGCAGACCTTGCCCGGGCCCACGCCCACTTTGGTGGCGTCGGCACCCCAGTTTTCCAGGTCGATCACGGCTTCGGGCGTGGCCACGTTGCCCGCGATGATGAAGCTGCTGGGCAGCTTGGCCTTGATGTAGCCGATCATGTCGCGCACGCTGTCGGCATGGCCGTGGGCGATGTCGATGGTGATGTATTCGGGCGTCAGGCCCTCGGCGGCCAGCTGGTCCACCGTGGCGCGGTCGGGGGCTTTGACGCCCAGGGAGATGGATGCGTACACGCCCTTGGCATGCATGTCGCGCACGAGTTTGACGTTGTCGATGTCAAAGCGGTGCATGACGTAGAAGTAGCCATTTTTGGCCATCCATTCGCAGATCGACTCGTCCACCACTGTTTTCATGTTGGCCGGCACCACTGGCAGGCGGAAGGTGCGGTTGCCTAGCTGCACGCCGGCGTCGCACTCGGAACGGCTCTCCACGCGGCACTTGCGTGGCAGCAACAGGATGTTGTCGTAGTCAAAAATTTCCATGAGAAAACCAAGCTCCAGAAAAGGATCGTTGAAAGAACGAGTGAGCGCTTGGCCTGGCCGGTTTTTTGAATAAAAAAACCGGGCGCAAGAAACTTGGGCCCGGTGTCTGATTCTACCGGGTTTTGGCAGCGGCGGTTTTCTACAATGCTGCACATGCTTTTTGAAGACCTGTCCTCCCACGCCTCCCCCTTGCTTGACCAGCTCAACGAGGAGCAACGTCGCGCTGTGGCGTTGCCGCCCGAGCATGCACTGATCCTGGCGGGGGCGGGTTCGGGCAAAACGCGGGTGCTGACCACGCGCATTGCCTGGTTGTTGCAGACCTCGCAGGTGTCCCCTGGCGGCGTGCTGGCGGTGACCTTCACCAACAAGGCCGCCAAAGAAATGCAGCACCGCCTGTCGGCCATGTTGCCCCTCAATGTGCATGCCATGTGGATCGGTACGTTTCACGGCCTGTGCAACCGCTTCTTGCGGGCGCACTGCCAGCTGGCGCAGTTGCCGCAGACCTTCCAGATTCTGGACACGCAAGACCAGCTCAGCGCCATCAAACGCTTGTGCAAGCAGTTCAACGTGGATGAAGACCGTTTTCCGCCCAAGCAGCTACAGTATTTCATTGGCGGCTGCAAGGAAGAGGGCCAGCGCCCCGGCGATGTGCCGGTGCGCGACGACGAGACCCGCCGCAAGGTAGAGCTGTACCAGCTGTACGAAGAGCAATGCCAGCGCGAAGGCGTGGTTGACTTTGGCGAGTTGATGCTGCGGTCCTATGAGCTGTTAAGGGATAACCAACACGTGCGCGAGCATTACCGCCGCCGTTTTCGGCATGTGCTGGTGGACGAGTTTCAGGACACCAACAAGCTGCAATACGCCTGGCTGAAGTTGCTGGTGGGCTTGCCGTCTGAAGGCGGCACAGGCGCCATCATGGCCGTGGGTGATGACGACCAGAGCATCTACGCTTTCCGTGGGGCCCGTGTCGGCAACATGGCCGACTTTGTGCGCGAGTTCAAGGTGGAGCACCAGATCAAGCTGGAGCAAAACTACCGCAGCTACAGCAATATTCTGGATTTGGCCAACCATCTGATTGCGAACAACAAAGGTCGCCTGGGCAAGAATCTGCGCACCGACCAGGGGGCAGGCGAGCCTGTTCGCGTCATTGAGCAGGTCAGCGATTTTGCAGAAGCGCAGTGGCTGGTGGACGAGGTGCGTAACCTGGTCAATGCAGATGGTTTTGCGCGCAAGGAAATTGCCTTGCTCTACCGCAGCAATGCGCAAAGCCGGGTGCTTGAAACGGCGTTGTTCAACGCGGGGTTCCCTTACAAGGTGTATGGCGGCCTGCGCTTTTTCGAACGTGCCGAAATCAAAAACGCCCTGGCCTATTTGCGCCTGATGGAGAACCCGCACGACGACACCAGCTTTTTGCGGGTGGTCAACTTTCCGGCGCGAGGTATTGGTGCGCGCAGCATAGAGCAGTTGCAAGACGCCTCGCGTGCGGTGGGCTGCTCTCTGCACGATGGCGTGAGCGCCGTGCCAGGCAAAGCGGGTGCCAATTTGACCGCTTTTGTGGCCATGATCGATGTGCTGCGCGAGCAGTCGCAGGGCATGACGCTCAAGGAAATCATCGAGCTGGTGCTGGACAAAACCGGTTTGGTTCAGCATTACCGCACCGAAAAAGAAGGTCCAGACCGGGTGGAAAACCTGGAGGAACTGGTCAACGCAGCAGAGAGTTTTGTCACGCAAGAGGGCTTTGGCCGCAGCGCCGTGGCCCTGCCCGAGTTGTCGCAAAGCCCGGCCAGTCAGGGACTGAGCACAGATGGCACTGCGAGCGTAGCGGCGCAGTCTTCCCCCGAAGACTTTGATGCCGATGGGGTCACCATGAGTCCCCTGGCGGCTTTCTTGACGCATGCCTCATTGGAGGCGGGTGACAACCAGGCGCAAGCGGGCGATGACGCCATTCAGCTCATGACGGTACACGCCAGCAAGGGCCTGGAGTTCGATGTGGTGTTCATCACCGGGCTGGAAGAAGGCTTGTTCCCCCACGAAAACGCGATGAATGACTACGATGGGCTCGAGGAAGAGCGCCGCCTGATGTACGTGGCTATCACGCGTGCGCGCAAGCGCTTGTACCTGAGCCATTCGCAAACGCGCATGTTGCATGGCCAAACCCGCTACAACATCCGCAGCCGTTTTCTGGAAGAGTTGCCAGAGCCGTGTCTCAAATGGATCACTCCCAAAACGGGCGCTTTTGCTTCAGGCCTGGGGGGCTGGGCCAGCACCCCGTCCAGTGTGCGCCCGGCTTGGGGCAACAGCGGCTTGGGTGTGAGCACCAGCACCTATGCGGCAGCGCCTGTGCCCGTGCAAAAGGCCGAGCCCGAACACGGCATTCGCGCGGGTCTGCAGGTGTTTCACGCCAAGTTTGGCGAGGGCAAGGTGCTGTCGGTGGAGGGCTCTGGGCTCGATGCGCGTGCGCAGGTCAACTTCCCGCGCCACGGCATCAAATGGCTGGCCCTGTCAGTGGCCAAGCTCACCGTGGTGTAAGCGGCTTTCCTGCGCCGCTCAGGTGCGCAGGCAGTCGCGCACCGTGAAGGTCATGGAGGTGAAAAACATCGCTGCAGCCACCAGTATGAGGGGCAGTAGCGTGGCACCCATCAACCCGGGGTTGCCCAACAGGCTGGAGATGGACAGGGCCAACAAACCGGTACCCACAAAAATGGCCGACCAGGCCACCACGTACATGCCAAAGGCCTTGAGGTTTTTCCAGCAAGCCACCAGACTGAAGAACAGGCTTTTGACAGGCGAGACGCCATGCCAGTACACCAAGGCAGGTGCATGCCAGAACATCATGGCCAATGGAACGTACAGCAAGGTGGAGATCCACATGGCGCTTTGGAAGCTTTGACCGGTGATGATCTCGGGCGTCATTTCTGCCTGACCCAGATAAACCTTAGCAAAGTTGCCACCGTCCACCGCCATGGACAGGGCCAGCACCAGGAAAAAGCTGACCGCGTACCAGCCACCCAGCTGCAGCAAGGGCATGCGGGCTTTGGCGTCACGCAAGCCTACAAACAAGGTGGGGGGCAGAGGAAATGTGCCCTTGTCTGCTGTGTCTGCAGCGACCATCATGCCCAGGGTCAATGTGGGCAGCAGCACCAGCGCCAGTGCACCGCCGATGACAGGGACCATTGACACCATGGAAATGGCGGCCATGAGCATGAAAAACAGGCCACCCATGGCTAGAGGTTGGCGCCAGAAAGTTTTGACCCCCATCAGGGCCCATTGCCAACCGGCGCGAGCAGGAACGATATTGAGTTTCATGGCAGGACTTTACAGGTTGACCGGGTGAGCAATGCGTTGGCGCAGCACACGCTCGAAATGCGTAGGGTCATGCGGCACCAGCATGGACGCTTCGCGTGGCAGATGGTAGTCCCACAGGCGCGAAATCCAGAAGCGCAGGGCACCGGCGCGCAACTGAGCGTTGAGCAGCTTGCGTTCATGTGCGTTCAAAGGGCGCACCGCTTGGTAGGCCTCCAGCATGGCCTGCACACGGGCGCTGCCGAAAGCACCGGTGTCCAGGTCAATGCACCAGTCGTTCAGACACACAGACAAGTCGAACAGCCAGGTGTCGACACCAGCAAAGTAAAAGTCGAAAAAGCCGGTCAGGCGCTCGCCCTCGAACATCACGTTGTCGCGAAACAAGTCCGCATGCACCGGGCCACGGGGCAGGGCAGCGTAGGCCGAGCCTTCGGCAATGTGGTTCTGGTAGGCCAGCTCGCTGCTGAGCAAGGCGGACTGGTCGGCGTTCAGGTAGGGCAGCACCACGGGCACCGTCTCGTTCCACCAAGGCAAGGCGCGCAAATTGGGCTGGTGGCGGCTGTAGTCCTGCCCGGCCAGATGCATGCGTGCGAGCATGTCCCCTACGGCTGCGCAGTGCACGGCTTGCGGGGCCAGCTGGCTTTTGCCTGCCAGCTTGTTCACCACGGCAGCAGGCTTGCCGCAGACGGTATGCAACACATCGCCATCGGGGTTGGCGGCCGGGTCCGGCACAGGAATACCTGTGCCCGCCAAGTGCTTCATCAGGTACAGGTAAAACGGCAGCTGCTGATGCGTCAGCCGCTCGAACAGGGTCAGCACGTACTCGCCCCGGTCGGTCGAGACAAAGTAGTTGGTGTTTTCGATGCCGCCTTCAATACCGCGCAAAGCCGTCAGCTCGCCCAGGTTGAGCAGGTGCATCAATTCGCCCGCTTGGGCTTCGGAAACTTCGGTAAAAACCGCCATAACAAAGCAAAAAAACGCCGCAAGGCGGCAGCACAATGAAAGTGCTGATTGTAGGGCGCAGCCACAACGGGTTGACGACCGGTTTTGGGCAGGCGAGCGCACGCCCCTCGCCCTGCGGTTTTCAACGCGCCCGGGTGTGATAATGCCCCCCGAAAGTGGCCCATGCTCACGCTTGACGTGCGCAAGACGTGCGCAACAGCCCCTTGTGCCCTCCTTGAACCCCAAAACGCCATGACCACCACGCCCCACGCCCCCCACGACCTGAGCCACAGCCCCGACGCCCTGGCCCAGCGCCGCGCCGAACTCCTGGCCTTGCTGAGCCAGACCGCGCCCGAGGTGCTGAGCGATCACCAGCAAATCAACGTGGACAAGCTCAAGGCGCTGCTGGGCGAAGAGCACATTGCGGGCGACGAACACTATGAACTGAGCTGGGCGGGCAAGTCAGCCGCCCGCCGCGAGATCCAGAAAGCCAGCAGCCACACCCTGCTGCCCGACGCCAACAACCCGGCCCAAGCCCAGCACATGCTCATCGAGGGTGAAAACCTGGAAGTGCTGCGCGTGCTGCAAAAAAGCTATTACGGCAAGGTGAAGATGATCTACATCGACCCGCCCTACAACACCGGCAACGACAGCTTTGTGTACCCCGACGATTATTCTGAAACGCTGGAGGAATACCAAAAGCGCACCGGCGAGAAAAATGAAGCGGGCTATATGAACAAGCAAAGCCTGTGGAAAAAGAACAGCAAGGAAAGCGGCCAATACCACAGCGCCTGGCTGTCCATGATGTACCCGCGTTTGTATTTGGCACGGAATCTGTTGCGTGACGACGGGGTGATTTTCATCAGCATTGACGACAACGAAGCTGCGAATTTGAAGTTGCTTTGTGATGAGGTTTTTGGTGCCGAGAATTTTGTCGCGAATTTTGTTTGGGAGAAAAGAACAAATCGAGAAAATAGAAAAGCAATATCTTCAAGACATGATCATGTGATTTGTTATGCCAAAGATTTTTCCAATCCAAGCAGATCAATAAAACAAATTCCAATGACTGAAAAAGCTTTGGCAAATTATAAAAATCCTGATGATGACCCACGTGGGTTGTGGAAATCTGACCCGGCAACCGCTCAAGCTGGGCATGGTACGAAATCACAGTTTTACGTTTTGAATGCACCAAATGGTAAAACACATTCTTTGGAAAGTGGACGATGCTGGCTATACACAAAAGAGGTGATGGAAGAGGAAATTAAAGCAGGGAAGATATGGTTCGGGCGAGATGGTAATGGCGTGCCTCGCGTTAAGACATATTTGAATGCAAAGGAAAGGGGCTTAACGCCAGAGACAATTGTCTTTGCCGCAGATGTTGGCACCAATGAAAGTGCAAAAAACAATCTGAAAGATCTTTTTGATTCTGTTTCAGCATTCGAAACACCCAAACCGGTAGACCTTGTTAAGCACTTTCTTTCTTTCGGAGGGGGTGAAGGAGTCATTCTTGATTTTTTTGCAGGCAGTGGATGCACAAAACAAGCTGTGTTGGAGTTGAACTCAGAGGATGGCGGCAACCGTCAATCCATTTCAGTCCAAATCCCCGAATTCTTGGATGCAGACAGCGAAGCCTACAAAGCCGGTTACCGCACCATCGCCGACATCACGCGCGCCCGCATCGATAAGGTGATCGACAAGCTCAAGGCCGAGCACCCGGACAAAACCGCCGACCTGGCCTGCGCGCATTTCACCCTGGCCCCGTCCAACTTTAAGGTCTGGCGCGGCGATGTGAACGACGCCCAAGCCCTGCGCGACCAGCTGGCCTTGTTTCAAAGCGCCGAAAAAACCGGGCAGGCCCGCCAAGCGGTGGACGCGCAAACTGCGATGCTGACCGAGCTGCTGCTCAAGCACGGCCTGGGTGCTTTGGGCGTGCACGCGATAGCCAAGCCCTTGCAGGTGGCGGGTGTGACGGTGCACCGCGTGCTGGCGCATGACGACAAGCCCATGTGGCTGTGCTTTGAGCCTTACACCGAAGCTTTGAGAGACGAAATCGTCCGCGCCCGCCCGGCGCAGGTGGTGATGCTCAACTCCTGCTTTGTGGGCCAAGACGGACATGGGGCCGACGAGCAATTGTCGAATCTGCAGCTGGAGCTGGCCGGGCTGAACATTGGCCTGACGGTGATTTGAGGGGGTGCCCCATGGCCAAGAAGCAGCAAGCGGTTTCCTTTGTTCGCTCGTCAGCGGCGGAGTACCTGACTTTTGTGGCGGCCACGGGGGCGCAGGAAACCAGTGTGGAGATGCGCTACGAGAACGAGAACATTTGGCTCACACAAAAGATGATGGCGACGCTCTACGACGTGGATGTGCGCACCATCAATGAGCATCTGAAAAAGCTATTCGACGACGGTGAGTTGACGGACGAGGAGGCAACTGTCCGGAATTTCCGGATAGTTCAGGCTGAGGGAGGGCGGCAGGTTGCGCGGGATACCAAGCACTACAACCTGCAAGCCATCATTGCGGTGGGTTTCAAGGTGAACAATCCGCGGGCGGTGCAGTTTCGCAAATGGGCCAGCCAGATCGTCAAGGACTACACCATCCAGGGCTGGACCATGGATGTGGAGCGCTTGAAAAAAGGCCACCTGTTTACCGACGAGTATTTTGAGCGGCAGCAAGCCGTCATCCGCGAGATTCGTCTGTCGGAGCGCAAGTTCTACCAAAAGGTGACCGACCTGTACGCCACGGCGTTTGACTACGACAGCAGCGCCCAGACCACGCGAGAGTTTTTTGCACTGGTGCAAAACAAGTTGCACTGGGCGGTGCATCGGCACACAGCGGCCGAGGTGATTGTGGCGCGGGCCAATGCCGACAAGCCGCAGATGGGGCTGACTTCTTGGGAGTCTGCACCGCAGGGCAAGATCGTCAAAACCGACGTGTCCGTGGCCAAGAACTACCTGAACGCCGACGAGCTGGCGTATCTGGAGCGCATCGTCTCGCTGTACCTTGACTTTGGGGAGCTGCAGGCGATGCGCAAAATCCCGATGTCGATGGCCGACTGGGCCAAACGGCTGGATGGCTTTCTGGAGTTCAATGGCAGCGAAATTTTGACCGGCCCCGGCAAGATTTCGCACGAGCAGGCCAAATTGCACGCCGAAACCGAATTTGAAAAATACCGCATCGTGCAAGACCGCTTGTTTGAAAGCGACTTTGACCGCTTGTTCAAAGATGCCCAAGCGATGCAGCTCGGTGCACAAGACAACAAGGACGCCACATGACGATGAAACTGCAATTTGCCCACCAGGACTACCAAAAACGCGCTGTGGATGCGGTGGTCAAGGTGTTTGACGGGCAACCGCTGGCCAAGAGCGACTTTGCCCTGACCGGACAACACGGAAGCGTGACCCATGCAGCCGATGGCAGCATAGGCAACGGGTTGAAACTGTCTGACGAGCAAGTGTTGGCCAATGTGCAAAAGGTGCAAAAGGCCAATGACTTGCCCATCTCCGACAAGCTCGTGGCTTCGGTATCGGACGCATGGGGTGCTAACAAGGAAGCGTTTTGCCAACTGAATTTCAGCATTGAGATGGAAACCGGTACGGGCAAAACCTACACCTTCATCAAGACCATGTATGAATTGAACAAGGTGTATGGTTTCAAGAAGTTTGTGGTGGTGGTGCCCAGCGTGGCCATTCGCGAAGGCACGATGAAAAACCTGGAAATCACCCGCAGCCACTTTGCCGCCGACTATGCGAACGTGCCGTGTGTGCCGATTCTGTACAACGGCGACAAGCTCACCGAGCTGCGCCACTTTGCCCAGAGCGATGCGCTGAGCGTGCTGGTGATCAACATCGACAGCTTCACCAAAGACAACAACAAGATCAAGCAAAAGGGCGAGCGGGCGTTTGCGCCCATCGAATACATCCAATCGGTCAACCCGATCATGATCGTGGACGAGCCGCAGAATTTCGAGACAGATGTGCGCCGCCGTGCTTTGATGGACCTGAACCCGTTGTGCACCCTGCGCTATTCGGCCACCCACAAGAACCCCTACAACCTGCTGTATTCGCTCAACCCGGTGCAGGCTTATGACTTGGGGCTGGTCAAGCAGATTGAGGTGGATGGCGTGCTGGCCGACGAGGACCACAACGTAGCGTTTGTGGAGTTGGTCAGCATCGACGCCAAGGCCAAGGGCATCACGGCCAAGGTGCGGATGGATGTGAACGACAAAACCGGCCCCAAGCGCAAGGAGCTGACGCTCAAGCTGGGCGAGGATTTGTTCAAAAAGTCGGCTGGCCGCGATGTGTACCTGGATGGCTACATCCTCAACGAGATTCGTGCCGACGAGGGTGAGATTGAGTTTTCGGGCGGGCGGGTGCTGCGTGTGAACCAGGCGCAAGGCGGCCTGGCCGATGACGTGATGAAGTTCCAGATCGAGCGAACGGTGGCCGCGCACTTTGCCAAGCTGAAAAATGTGCAACCGATTGGCGTGAAGGTGCTGAGCTTGTTCTTCATTGACAAGGTGGCCAACTACCGCGCTTTTGACGAAGAGGGCAACCGGGTGGCGGGCAAGTTCGAGGTCTGGTTTGAAGAGGCGTTCAACAAATACGCCAACATGCCCAAATACCGTGGGCTGATTGCGCATGCCGCCAGTGCGGTGCATGACGGCTATTTTTCGGGCGACAAAAAGGGCAAGGGCGCCAAGGCCAAAACGGTGTGGGTCGATACCTCCGGCACGGTGGCCAAGGACGACAGCACTTACCAGCTGATCATGAAAGAAAAAGAGCGGCTGCTGAGTGCTGACGAACCGCTGCAGTTCATCTTCAGCCACTCGGCGCTGCGCGAAGGCTGGGACAACCCCAACGTGTTCCAGATTTGCACCCTCAATGAAACCAAGAGCGCCATGAAAAAGCGCCAAGAAATTGGCCGGGGCCTGCGCCTGTGCGTGGACAAAGACGGTGAACGCGTGCACGACAAGCGTGTGAATGTGTTGACGCTCATCCCGAACGAAAGCTATGAAGCCTTTGCCAAGGCATTGCAGCAAGAGATTGAGGAGGAAACTGGAGTGAGCTTTGACAAGCGCATCAAAAACGCCCGAGCCAAGGCACGCATTCAGCGCAAGGCGCTCAATGCCGAAGAAGAAGCACTGTTTCAGGCGATCTGGAGCAAGATCAGTTACCAGACCCGCTACAGCGTGCGGCTGGACACGCCCCGGTTGATTGCTGAGTGCGTGAAAGCGCTGGGTGACCTGAACCAATATCCCAAGGTCAAGCCGCCCAAGATTCGCGCCGACAAGGGCAAAATCATCATGGGCGCAGATGGGGTGCAGGGCATTCACACGGCGACCAACAACACAGACGCTGCGTTGAACGGCACCACGGTGCCTGATGTGTATGCCTACATCCAGAACCGGGTGCATTTGTCGCGAATGACGCTGTTTGCCATTTTGGACGGATCGGGCCGCATGGATGAGTTACTGGTGAATGCACAGGCGTTTTTGGAACTGGCCATTTCAGTCATTCGCATCTGCCTGCAAACGCTGATGGTCGAGGGCATCGAGTACCACACCATCAATGGCCGTCGCTACGAGATGAGTCTGTTCAACGAAGAGCTGGAAACCTACCTGAGCAGCGTGTACCCTCCTGCCCAGAACGACATGACCACGCCCATTGAAAAAACCCTGCTGCAAGCCCAGCAGCTGGACGAGCAAAAAGCGCCTGTTGGCGAAGCGTTTTCATGTGTGCTGAGTGACAGCGACACCGAGAGCCAGTTTGCCCACGACTGCACGGTGGATGAACGGGTGAGGTTCTTCTTCAAGCTGCCGGGCAAGTTCAAGATCCCGACCCCGCTGGGCACCTACAACCCGGATTGGGCGGTGGTACTGGAGAACGACAGCCGGGTTTACTTTGTGGCAGAAACCAAGTCCACCACGGTCAGGGCGCAGCGTCGACCCGCTGAGAATTTGAAAATTGACTGTGGTCGTAAACATTTCGAGTTGGTCGATGGTGTGACGTTCAGGGATGTGACGGATTTGGAGGGCCTACTACGTGTCCAATGAAGTGAGTGATCAAGCCATGTTGCTGTTGGTTGACGGCTCCAGCTACCTGTACCGGGCCTTTCATGCCATGCCCGACTTGCGGGCGGTGCCGGGCGACCCCAGCAGCCCCGCCACTGGTGCCATTCGCGGCATGATTAACATGATGGAGCGGCTGCGCAAGGATTTTCCGGCGCCGCTGGCCGCCTGCGTGTTTGACGCCAAAGGCCCCACCTTCCGCGACGAGATGTATCCCGAGTACAAGGCCCACCGCAGCCCCATGCCCGACGATTTGCGTGCGCAGATTGAGCCCATCCACGAGCTGGTGCGTTTGATGGGCTGGACGGTGTTGGACGTGCCTGGGGTGGAGGCCGACGATGTGATCGCCACATTGGCGCACACCGCGGCGCAGCAGGGTGTGCGGGTGGTGGTCTCCAGCGGCGACAAGGACCTGAGCCAGCTGGTCAATGAACACGTCACCATCGTGGACACCATGAACGGCAAGGTGCGCGATGTGGCGGGCGTGACGGCCGAGTTCGGCGTGCCGCCTGCGCTGATGATCGACTTCCAGACCCTGGTGGGTGACCCGGTGGACAACGTGCCGGGCGTGCACAAGGTGGGGCCGAAGACGGCTGCAAAGTGGCTGCTGGAATATGGCTCTCTGGACGCGCTGGTTGCGCGTGCAGGCGAAGTCAAAGGTGCGGCAGGTGAGAACCTGCGCAACGCGCTGGACTGGCTGCCCAAGGGCCGCGCCTTGGTGACCATGAAGACCGATTGCGACCTGAGTGCCTGGGTGCCGGGCTTGCCTGCGCTGGATGCGCTGCACCTGCATGCGCCCAACGAGGATAAATTGCGCAGCTTTTACGAGACCTATGGCTTCCGCTCGCTGGCCGCCAAGGCCGGCGGTTCAGTGCCGCCGGTGCCCCGCGCTGCTGAGGTCATGGGTGACCTGTTTGGAGAAGTGCCTGCGGCCGAACCGGCACCGGTTAGCCGCGTGCAGGGACCGGTGAACTACACCACCATCACAGACTGGGGGGCGTTTGATCAGTGGCTCGCCCGCATCGAAGCCGCCGATCTCACGGCACTCGACACCGAAACCACTTCGCTCGACGAGATGCGGGCCGAGATCGTGGGCATTTCGCTGTCGGTCAAGCCGG
The DNA here is from genome assembly GCF_038134685.1 of Limnohabitans sp. GTDB lineage: Bacteria > Pseudomonadota > Gammaproteobacteria > Burkholderiales > Burkholderiaceae_C > Limnohabitans_A. The sequence continues at coordinate 33,040 of NZ_JAYPVP010000016.1, forward strand.
GCGAGGCCGCCTACATTCCACTGGCGCACAACGGGCCGGACGCGCCCGAGCAGCTGCCGCTGGCCGATGTGCTCACCAAGCTCAAGCCCTGGCTCGAAAACCCGGCGTGTCACAAGCTGGGCCAGCACGTCAAATACGACCGCCATGTGTTTGCCAACCACGGCATCGAGGTGCGCGGCTATGTGCACGACACCATGCTGCAAAGCTATGTGCTCGAAGTGCACAAGCCGCATGGCCTGGCCAGCCTGGCCGAGCGGCACCTGGGCCGCAAGGGCATCAACTACGAAGACCTGTGTGGTAAGGGCGCGCACCAGATCCCGTTTGCGCAGGTGGATGTGGCCAAGGCTGCTGAGTATTCGTGCGAAGACTCGGACCAGTGCCTGGACGTGCACCTGACGCTGTGGCCGCAGATCGAAGCGAACGCTGGGCTCAAGCGCATTTACGAGTTGGAGATCGCCACCAGCGAGGCGCTGTTTCGTATCGAGCGCAACGGTGTGCTGATCGACGCGCCCACGCTGGCCGCGCAAAGCCAGGCTTTGGGCGAGCGCATCGTGCAGCTGGAGCAGGAGGCCTACGAGATCGCTGGTCAGCCTTTCAACTTGGCCAGCCCCAAGCAACTGGGCGCAATTTTCTTTGACAAGCTGGGTTTGCCCGTCATCAAGAAAACCGCCACCGGCGCGCGCAGCACCGACGAAGAAGTGCTCGAAAAACTGGCCGAAGACTACCCGCTGCCCGCCCGCATTCTGGAGCACCGCAGCCTGTCCAAGCTTAAAGGCACCTACACCGACAAACTGGCGCAGATGGCCTTGCCCCGCACGGGCCGGGTGCACACGCACTATGCGCAGGCGGTGGCCGTCACGGGTCGTCTGTCGAGCAACGACCCGAATTTGCAGAACATCCCGATCCGCACCACCGAGGGCCGCAAGGTGCGCGAGGCCTTTGTGGCGCCAGCGGGCTGTGTGATCGCTAGCGCCGACTACAGCCAGATCGAGCTGCGCATCATGGCGCACCTGAGCGGTGACGAGGCACTCTTGCGCGCCTTTCATGAAGGCATGGACGTGCACAAGGCCACGGCGGCCGAGGTGTTTGGCCTCACGCCCGATCAGGTGTCGAGCGAACAGCGCCGCTATGCCAAGACCATCAACTTCGGTCTGATTTACGGCATGAGCGCGTTTGGTTTGGCCAAGGCCTTGGGCATCGACAACACGGCGGCCAAGAACTACATCACCCGCTATTTCGAGCGTTTCGCGGGCGTCAAGCGTTACATGGACGAGACGCGTGAGCAGGCCAAGGCGCAGGGTTATGTGGAAACCGTGTTCGGCCGGCGCTTGATGCTCCCTGAGATCAACAGTCCCAATGGCCCGCGCCGCGCCGGGGC
>NZ_JAYPVP010000016.1:34427-35701 GCF_038134685.1 Limnohabitans sp.
ACCGCAGCCGACCTGATCAAACTTGCCATGGTGGCGGTGCAGCAGGCCCTGGATGCGCAGGGTAAGGCGACCAAAGTGATCATGCAGGTGCACGACGAACTGGTGTTCGAGGTGCCGCTGGCCGAGGTTGATTGGGTGCGCAGCGAGGTGCCGCGCATCATGGCCGAGGTGGCGCAGCTCAAGGTGCCACTGCTGGCCGAAGTGGGTGTGGGCCCCAACTGGGAGCAAGCGCATTGATCTGCCTTGTGCAGGGTTTGAGGCTTTATGACAAGATTCAGTGCCCATCAACATGAGGAGTTCCGTATGCGTGAAGACCTGTTCAAGGATGCCCATTCCCTTTTGGCCGTCAACGAAGGGGGCGTGGATCGGCGCTTTGCCCTGAAGGCTGCGCTCGGGGTGGGGTACGCAGCGGCGGCAGGCGGCGTGATGAGCCAGACCGCGATCAAGACCTCTTCCGCCGGGCTGGTGTCCGGTGAGGTCATGATCGATGTCAACGGTTTCAAAATGCCCGCTTACCGCAGCATGCCGGCTGGCAAAAGCAACTTGCCGGTGGTGTTGGTCATCTCGGAAATTTTTGGGGTGCACGAATACATCGCTGATGTCACGCGTCGCCTCGCGCAGGCTGGCTACATGGCCATTGCACCGGAATTGTTTGTTCGCCAGGGTGATCCCAGCGAATACGGAGAGCTGGCCAAACTGATGAGCGAAGTGGTTTCCAAGGTTCCAGACGTACAGGTCATGGCCGATCTGGATGCGACCGTGGCCTGGGCGCAAACCCAGGGTGGTGATGTTTCCAAACTGGCCATTACGGGCTTCTGCTGGGGCGGGCGCATCACTTGGTTGTACGCTCAGCATCAGTCCAAACTTAAGGCGGGTGTGGCCTGGTATGGTCGTCTGGTCGGGAAGGCCACGCCAGAGACTCCCTGGCATCCTCTGGACCGGGCGTCCGAGGTCAAGGCTCCTGTGCTGGGTCTTTATGGCGGTGCGGACACGGGGATCCCTCTTGACACGGTTGATAAGATGAAAGAAGCCTTGCAAAAAACGCCGTCTGCAGCAGCACGAGCTTCGCAGTGGGTGGTGTATCCGGACGTTCCGCACGCTTTCCACGCTGACTACCGGCCCAGCTATCGCGAGGCTGCAGCCAAGGATGGCTGGGAGCGGATGCTGAACTGGCTTTCGACCCACGGCGTGAAGTAAGGCCCGGCGCCAGATGACGGTGTTGCCGCCCCGTTCGGGGCGGTTTTTTATTAAAATAACGAAATTACAACCATGTT
>NZ_JAYPVP010000016.1:35711-51763 GCF_038134685.1 Limnohabitans sp.
TATCGCGAGGCTGCAGCCAAGGATGGCTGGGAGCGGATGCTGAACTGGCTTTCGGCCCACGGCGTGAAGTAAATCTGACGCCTGATGACTGTGTGGCCGCCCCGTTTGGGGCGGTTTTTTATGAAATGAACGAAATGACAACCTTGTTTTTGATTGTGCTGGCGACCTTGATGGCCGGTGTGGGCAGTGTCTGGCTGGCAGCATGGTTGAGTTTCGGCGTACTTTCACGGTTCACGCAGCACATGCTCAGTCTCGCAGCGGGCGCACTGCTGGCGACAGCCTTCATGAATTTGCTGCCCGAGGCTTTCGAGAGTGGTGTAGAGCCGCACCAGCTGTTTCTGACGTTGCTGGCGGGCCTGGTGTTCTTCTTTTTGCTCGACAAGGCCGAGCTCTGGCATCACGGTCATGAGCATCACCACGAAGAGGCGCACTCACATGGACATCATCACCATGCCAACGATGCACAGTCGGGCGGCTGGTCTTTGCTGGCGGGTGACAGCCTGCATTGCTTTGGCGATGGCATCCTGATCGCCTCAGCCTTCATGGCTGACTGGCATCTGGGTGCAGTGGCGGCCTTGGCAGTGCTGGTCCATGAGGTGCCTCACCACATGGGTGATCTGAGTGTCATTGCACGTGGCAAGGTTTCCAGCCGGGCTGCCGTGATCAAGGTCTCGATTGCTGGCGCGCTGACAGCGCTGGGAGGACTGGTGGGTTATGTGCTTGTGGATGCGTTGCACGAACACTTGCCGTATTTTCTGGTGGTGGCCAGCAGCAGTTTTGTCTATGTGGCACTGGCGGATCTGATTCCACAATTGCAAAAGCGCTTGTCACTGCAGCAAACGCTGGCGCAAGTGCTCTGGCTGGCCTTGGGCATGGGCGCGGTGTGGGCGGTGGGCATGAGCGTAGGAGGTCATGCCCACTGAGCACTGAGCGGGTCAAGACCTTTCGCAAGGCAGCCCGGGCGTGCGGCTCCACTCGCTCCAGCTGCCTGCATACAGACGTGTCACGCCCAGGCCTGCGAGCTCCATGGCGACGATGTTGGGTACCGCACTCACGCCGCTGCCGCAGTGGTGCACAACGCTGTCCGGGCTGCGGCCAGCCAGCAATTGCAGCCACTCCTGGCGTAACACTTCGGATGATTTGAATTGCCCCTGGGCATCAAAATTGTCGGTAAAGGGCCGGTTGAGTGCGCCTGGAATGTGGCCTGCAATGGGGTCCAGCGGTTCGACTTCGCCCCGATAACGAGGCGCTCCCCGCGCATCAACCAAGGTTTGAGTGGTGTGGTCAAGCTGGTCGCGAACCTCGTCTGTGCTCAGCCATTGGCGCAGCGCCGGACGAATGGCAAATGTAGTGGCTGTCGTGCTCGTGCTGGCGCCCTGAGCGAGGTTTCCGCTCGCTGCTTTCCAGGCCTGCAGGCCACCGTCCAAGATGGCCACGGCATCGTGCCCCAACCATTTGAGCATCCACCACAGGCGGCCGCAGTAATTGTTGCCGTTGCGGTCATACACGACGACCTGCGTGCCTTCATGCACACCACATTGGCCAAGCCAATGGGCTACGTCTTCAGCACAGGGAAGGGGGTGGCGACCACCATTGAGTGCCTGGCTGCTGTTGTGTGCGCTCAGGTGGCGGTCCAGGTGGGCTTGCTGTGCGCCGGCTATATGTTCCTGGGCAAAGGTGGCATCCACCGTGCCCGGGTTCATCAAATCAAAGCTGCAATCGAAAACGACCAGGGGTGCGCCCGTGGCTTGTAGTTTCTGAAGTTCTTGCGGGGAGATCAACAAGGTGTAGGTCATGGATGCTTTCAATGTTCTTCAACAGGTGCGCTGGGCATGGCGCGGTGTCGCAGTGCGGTGGCGGCCAGGCCACTGGCGATGATCATGGCAATACCTGCCCAGCCAGACAGGGCAATCTGGTCGCCAAACAAAACCAGACCATAAAGAGCGGCAAAGACAATGCCAGAGTACTGCAAACTGGCCACCAGCAAAGCAGAACTGCGGCTGTAGGCCCGAGTCAGCGCCAATTGACCCAAAGTTGCCAAGATCCCAATGGGCAGCAGCCACAGGGCTTGAGGCCGCCACCAGCTGTGCATGCCTGTCAGCAGCATGCCACCCAACCCGACAGCGCTGGTGCCCAGCGAAAAATAAAACACCGTGCGGGTTTCGGGCTCGCCCACACGGCCCAGCGCGGCCAGTTGGATGTAGGCCAGGGAAGCGCTCATGCCTGAAATCAATCCCACCAGACCTGCCAGGAACTGGTCTTGATCCAGGGTAGGGCGCAGCAAGAGCACCACGCCCGCAAAACCTGTCAGAACCGTCAAGATCAGGGGGTCTTGACGCCCAAAGTCTGTACTGCGGCCCAGCAACACCGTGCCACCGACCATGAAAGCGGCCACCCAGATGCCACTCATGTAGTTGAGTGTCATGGCCGTGGCTAGAGGCAAGTGGGCGATGGCATAGAACCAGCACGACAGTGCCGTTGCGCCTACAACCGAGCGCCAGACATGCATCATGGGGACAGGTGTACGCAAGGCGACTTTGCCGTGACGGCAGATGGCACTCATGACCACCATGCCGATGAGGCCGCGAGCGAGCACGATTTCAAAAATATTGAAGTCTGCCGCAGCCAGCTTGATGCACACGCTCATGGTGGCAAACAGCAGCGCGGCGAGAACCATCCATAAAGCTTGCATGTGCCTATGGGGCAGGGTGCATTTGCTTGCGATACCACTCGTGGAAGTGCTGCATGCCATCTTCCATGGGGCTTTGGTAGGGGCCGACTTCGTTGTCGCCGCGCATCATCAAGGCTTTGCGGCCTGCATCCATGCGTTCGGCAATTTCGTCGTCTTCAATGGCCGTTTCCATGTAAGCCGCCCGCTGGGCTTCGACAAACTCGCGCTCGAACTCGACGATTTCTTCAGGGTAGTAAAACTCCACCATGTTGATCGTCTTGTCCACGCTGATGGGGTGCAGGGTGGAGACTGTCAGTACATGCGGATACCACTCCACCATGATGTGGGGGTAGTAAGTCAGCCAGATGGCGCCTTGTTCGGGCAGCTCGCCATTGCGGTATTTGAGCAGTACCTCGTGCCACTTTTTGTAGACGTCAGAACCCGGCTTGCCAAAGGTGCTGGCCACACCGACGGTCTGCACCGAGTACTGGTCCTTGAATTCCCAGGCCAGGTCGTCGCAGGTGACAAAGTTGCCCAGGCCAGGGTGGAAGGGCCCCACGTGGTAGTCCTCAAGGTAGACCTCGATGAAGGTCTTCCAGTTGTAGTTGCACTCGTGCATCTCGACGTGGTCGAGCTTGTAGCCTTCAAAGCTCAGTTTGTGCTGTGGGCCCATGCCCGCCAGGTCGGCGGCAATGTCGCGGCCGTTGTCTTCAAACAGAAGACCATTCCATTCGCGCAGCTTGTAGTTGTTGAGGTTCAGGCAGGGGGCGTGCGCGAAGTGCGGTGCGCCGATCAGCTCGCCCTTGGGCGAGTAGGTCCAGTGATGCAGGGGGCAAATGATGTTGCCCGCACCGTGGCCTTTACCTTGGGTTTGGAGGTTGCCGCGCCCTTTGAGCATGACAGCCTGGCGGTGACGGCACACATTGGAGATGAGCTCCACCTGGCCTTGCGCGTTGCGCACCAAAGCACGCCCCTCGGCTTCTTGTGGCAGGGCGAAATAGTCTCCCGGCTCGGGCACAGATAAAGCATGCCCCACGTAGCGGGGGCCGTTGGAATACAGCACTTCACGCTCTCGCTGCAGGAGCGAGGCATCAAAGTAGGATGAAACTGGCAGTTGGCTTGCGGCCTGCTGAAGCTGAAGACTTAAATCAGACATGGGTGACCTGACCTAGAGACTCCCCCTATGAAGGGGCAGGGACAAAGCGCTGTACTCCGAAGAAACCGGCGCAGACGAAAAAGGCAGTCTTGAACTGCCCAGAACGGCGATTGTACCCTCTGGGGTGTCATGGGTTTGAGTCCTTGCAAGTTTGGGTCAGCCAGAGCTTCTAAAATCAAGGCTTTTGTGGAAATGCAGATGTCCAAAACACGTACTTCGGCTGCGGTCGATCCGCTGGCCGCAACGCCCGAGAGCTACGAATCCGCTGTGGCCGAGCTGGAGACGCTTGTGGCCCGCCTGGAGTCTGGACAAATGCCTTTGTCCGAGCTGCTCAGCGGTTATCAACGTGGGGCTGTGTTGCTGGCTTTTTGTCGCGACCAGCTCCAGGCTGTCGAGAACCAGATCCAGGTGCTGGAAAACGGGCAGATCAAACCCTGGGACGAAGCATGAGCCTGTCGCCTGCCTTGTTGGAGTGGATGCAGCCGCGCCTGAACCAGGTAGAACAGGCGCTGAACCTCTGGATCGACGCTGCGGCGCCAGCCCAATTGGGTCAGGCCATGCGCTACGCCGTGCTCGACGGTGGCAAGCGCTTACGCCCGCTGCTGGTCATGGCTACAGCGCAAGCTCTGGGAGATGCCACTTCAGACGATGCTGTCATGCGTGCTGCCTGCGCTTTGGAGCTGATCCACGCTTATTCGCTGGTGCATGACGACATGCCCTGCATGGACAACGATGTGCTGCGTCGTGGCAAACCCACGGTGCATGTGCAGTTTGGGCAGGCGCAAGCGCTGCTCGCCGGTGATGCGCTGCAGTCACTCGCGTTTGAACTGCTGACGCCAGAAGAGGGCGATGCGGCCGTGCAGGCCCGCTGCTGCGCTCTGTTGGCTCGCGCCAGCGGTTATTGGGGCATGGCCGGTGGGCAGGCCATTGACCTGGCGCACGTGGGCCAGCGCATGACGCTGGAGAACCTGCAGCAGATGCATCGCCTCAAAACCGGTGCGTTGCTGCTTTGTGGCGTTCAAATGGGCGCTGCTTGTGCCGGTTTCAGTCAAGGCCCGGTTTGGCACGCACTCGAGCGCTTTGGTCAGACCCTGGGTTTGGCTTTTCAGGTGGTGGACGATGTGCTGGACGTCACCTCGGACTCGATGACCCTGGGCAAGACGGCGGGCAAGGATGCTCAAGCCGAGAAACCCACTTACGTCAGCGCCCTCGGCCTGGATAAAGCCCAAGCCTGGGCCGATGAACTGGCCGTGCAGGCACACCAAGCATTGACCGATACCGGATTACCTGAAGAACCTTTGATCACGCTGCGGGAACTGACCCGTTGGGTGGTGCAGCGAAAACACTGATAAGACCATGACGGGATTACTCCAAGCCATCGATTCGCCACAGGACCTGCGCAAGCTGCCACGTCATGACCTGCACCGTGTGGCAGACGAAGTGCGCCAGTGCGTGCTCCATAACGTCTCCAAAACCGGTGGCCACCTGAGCTCCAATCTGGGCACGGTGGAACTCACGCTGGCTTTGCACTATGTGTTCAATACACCTGAAGACCGGATTGTCTGGGATGTGGGGCACCAGACTTACCCGCACAAAATCCTGACCGGGCGGCGCGAACGCATGCCCACGTTGCGCCAGCTGAACGGCCTGTCGGGCTTTCCGCGCCGTGACGAGAGCGAATATGACACCTTTGGCGTGGGCCATTCGTCCACCAGCATTTCAGCCGCGCTGGGCATGGCCCTGGCTGCGCGCCAGAAGGGCGAAAACCGACATGCGATTGCCGTGATCGGTGATGGCGCGATGACCGCGGGCATGGCTTTCGAGGCCCTCAACCATGCGGGGGTGGAAGACTGCAAGCTCTTGGTGATCCTCAACGACAACGACATGTCGATCAGCCCGCCGGTGGGGGCGCTCAACCGCTACCTGGCCCAGCTGATGAGCGGACGCTTTTACGCTGCCGCCAAAGAGGGTGCCAAGCAGGTGCTCAAGGCCGCACCGCCGCTTTTTGAGCTGGCCAAGCGCTTTGAGGAGCATGCCAAAGGTATGGTGGTGCCAGCCACGCTGTTTGAAAAATTCGGCTTCAACTACATCGGTCCGATCGACGGACACGATCTGGACTCGCTCATTCCGACGCTGGAAAACCTGAAGCACCTCGATGGCCCGCAATTTCTGCATGTGGTCACCAAGAAAGGTCAAGGCTACAAGCTGGCCGAGGCCGATCCGGTGACCTACCACGGCCCGGGCAAGTTCGATCCCGCCGTGGGCATCGTGCCGCCGAGCACACCGCCCAAGACCACGTTCACACAAGTGTTTGGTCAATGGCTGTGCGACATGGCTGAAAAAGACGAGCGCCTGGTGGGCATCACGCCCGCCATGCGCGAAGGCTCGGGCATGGTGGCTTTTCACAAGCAATTTCCCAAGCGCTACTACGACGTGGGCATTGCCGAGCAGCACGCGGTCACGCTGGCGGCAGGGTTGGCTTGCGAAGGTGTCAAGCCAGTCGTGGCAATTTACTCCACCTTTTTGCAGCGGGCCTATGACCAGCTGATCCACGACGTGGCGCTGCAGAACCTGCCCGTGGTGTTTGCGTTGGACCGTGCGGGGCTGGTCGGGGCAGACGGCGCCACGCATGCTGGTGCTTATGACATTGCGTTTGTTCGCTGCATTCCCAACATGAGTCTGGCGTGCCCGGCTGACGAGCGCGAATGCCGCCAGCTGCTGAGCACTGCGTATGCACAGAATCACCCTGTGGCTGTGCGCTACCCGCGCGGTGCAGGCGTGGGGACTGTGCCCCTGGCCGATCTGGATCCCTTGCCTATTGGCAAGGGCGAGGTGCGCCGCACAGGAGGCAAGGTCGCCATCCTCGCTTTTGGCAGCATGCTGTACCCGGCGCTGAAAGCGGCTGAAGTGCTCGATGCCACAGTGATCAACATGCGTTGGGTCAAACCGCTGGACACCGAGCTGCTGGCGCAGGTGGCACGCGATCACGAGCGTATCGTCACGGTGGAAGAAGGCTGCATCATGGGCGGTGCAGGCAGCGCGGTGGGTGAGGCTCTGCAAGCCATGGGTCTGATGCGCGACTTGCTGCAACTTGGATTGCCTGATGTGTTCATCGAACACGGTGATCCGGTCAAACTGCTGTCCATGCAGGGGCTGGACGCTGAAGGCATCGAGCGTTCGGTGCGTCAACGCTGGCCGGATTGAAAGCTTTTCAAACCGTTTTTTAATCCGCCTCAAAAATCCTTCAATTCCTGGAAATTATTCGCTTTCTGAAGGGTAAACCCGCCCCATTACAGGCGCCTGAAGTTCCTAAAATGACAGGTGACCAAGGTCCTTGTCCGGAAGTCTCGGACATGTTCAATACCTTTTGAAGGAGTTTTCTATGGATCGTCGTTCCGTCATCAAGAACGCTGGCGTTGCTGGTGTTTTGGCCGCTGGTGCTGCACCTGCTCTTGTGCAGGCGCAAACCAACATTCGTTGGCGCCTGACCTCTGCCTTCCCCAAGGCACTGGACACCATTTACGGTGCTGCAGAAACCTTTGCCAAGAAAGTCAAAGAGCTTTCGGGTGGCAAATTTGAAATCACCGTGCACGCTGCGGGCGAGCTGGTGCCTACCGCCGGCCTGGTGGACGCTGTTCAAAACGGCACCGTGGAAATGGGCCACACCGCGCCTTACTACTACTTTGGCAAGGATGAGTGTTTTGCCCTGGGTTGCGCCATTCCTTTCGGCCTCAACAGCCGTCAGATGACCGCCTGGATGTATGACGGCAATGGCCTCAAGCTCATGCGCGAGTTCTACGACGGCTACAACATTGTCAACTTCCCCATGGGCAACACTGGTGCCCAGATGGGTGGCTGGTTCCGCAAGCCCATCAAGTCGGTTGCCGATTACAAAGGCCTGAAGTTCCGCGTCGGCGGTTTTGCCGGCAAGGTCATCCAGCGTTTGGGTGGTGTGCCCCAGAACATCCCCGGTGGCGAAATCTACCAAGCTCTGGAAAAAGGCACGATCGATGCAGCCGAATGGGTCGGTCCTTACGACGACAAAAAGCTGGGCTTCTACAAAGTCGCCAAGTTCTACCACTACCCAGGCTGGTGGGAAGGCGGTCCTCAGCTGGACCTGTTCATCAACAAGAATGCCTACGCTTCACTGTCTGCAGAGAACAAGGCAATTGTTGAAGCTGCAGCAGCTTACGCTCACACCGAAATGCAAGCCAAGTACGATGCTCGCAACCCGGGTGCCCTCAAGGAACTGGTGGCCGCTGGTGCCAAGCTGACACCTTTCCCCACCCCCGTGCTGGAAGCTGCTTACAAAGAAGCCATGGCACTGTACGAAGAGATCGGTGCTGCCAACCCCCGTTGGAAAAAAATCTACGCCGACTACAGCAACTACCGCAAGGAAGCCAACCTGTGGTTCCGCTTCACCGAAGCCCGATTTGACGGCTTCATGCAGGCGGCCAAGCTCTAAACAGCTTTCAGGCTTTGCCTCCAACCGCGCCCTAGGGCGCGGTTTTTTTTATAAAAAAACCACCTGCGTATTGCAGGTGGTTTTTCAGGGGGTGCTCCGTGCTTACTTGGAGGTTTTCAGCAACTCCTTGAGTGCATCCTCATCCGACTTGGCATTGGCAGGGGTATCGGCGGGTGCGGCCTGAAGGTCGCCAGCACCGTCTTTCTTGTCATCGGCACCGCTAGGTTCCTGCGCATCGCTGTCGTCCTCAGAGGCCGCCTCCAGTGCGCTCATCACATCTGCACTGCTCAGTCCTGCATCCTTGCTGATGCCGCCGGTCACCAGTGTCGGCATGGCTATCACTGCGGCGACCATGATCAGTTGCAGGACGATGAAGGCGATCGAGCCTTTGTAGATCTCGGTGGTTTGCACAGCCTTAATATTTTCACCCGTCACACGGTCGGTGTAATCTTTTGTAGGGGCCACGCTGCGCAGATAAAACAGCGCAAAACCGAATGGGGGGGTCAGGAACGAGGTCTGCAGGTTCATGGCAATGATCACGCCAAACCAGATCATCGCTTGGTCGGGTGTCATCCCTGGCACCATGCCGGGCAAGATTTTCTCGGCCACCGGGGCCAGCAACGGGATCACGATGAAGGCAATCTCGAAGAAGTCAATGAACATGCCCAGTACAAAGATCAGTACGTTGACGATGATCAGGAAGCCCAATGCGCCACCGGGCATCTTGTCGAACAGATGCTCCACCCAGATGTGACCATCGGCTGCATTGAAGGTGAAGCTGAACACCGTCGAGCCAATCAGGATGAACAACACAAACGAAGCGAGCTTGGCTGTGTTGTCCAGTGCTTGTTTCATCAGCGGCATGGACAGCTTGCGCTTGATCATGGCCAGAATCATGGCGCCCAAGGCGCCCATGGCACCACCTTCGGTGGGTGTGGCTACACCCAGGAAAATCGTGCCCAGCACCAGGAAGATCAGGATCAGCGGTGGCATCAGTGAGAACGTGACTTGCTCGGCCAGACGTGACAGCAGACCGATCTTGAGCTGGCGGTTGACCATGGAAAGCCCCAAACCGACCAATGAAGCCACAGTCATGGACATGATGAACACTTCATCACTCGCAGCCGCCTGTTCACGACCAAGCCAGGCATGCATGATGCTGTCATGCATTTGACTCCAGCCGTAACCTACGCCCAGACACAGCACAAACAAAGCCAGCAAGGAGCGGTGGCCCGATGCGCCGTTCTCTTCACGGTAAATGCGTGCTTCGGGCGGCAGTGCAGGCACCATCGAAGGGCGGAAGATCGCCAGCGCTACCACAAACAGGACATACAGCCCTACCAGCAGCAAACCGGGGATCAGGGCGCCCGAGTACATGTCACCCACGGATCGGCCCAGCTGGTCAGCCAGAACGATCAGCACCAGGGAGGGGGGAATGGCCTGCGCCAGAGTGCCAGAGGCCGTGATCACGCCTGTAGCAACCACACGGCTGTAGCCGTAGCGCAGCATGATGGGCAGAGAAATCAGACCCATCGAAATCACCGCCGCAGCGACCACACCTGTGGTGGCTGCCAGCAGTGCACCCACCAAAATCACGGCAATGGCCACGCCGCCACGCACCGGGCCAAACACCTGGCCCACGGTTTCCAGCAGATCTTCGGCCATGCCTGAGCGTTCGAGAATGATGCCCATGAAGGTGAAGAACGGAATGGCCAGCAGCGTATCGTTTTGCATGATGCCAAAAATACGCAGTGGCAAGGCCTGGAACAGGCTGGGCGGAAACAGTCCGATTTCCATGCCCAGAAAGCCAAAGCCCAGGCCGGTCGCTGCCAGTGCAAAGGCAACTGGAAAGCCCGTGAGCAAAAACGCCAGCAAACCGGCGAACATGATGGGCACAAATTGTTGTGCAATGAATGAGGTTTCCATGTGCTTCAGTCTCCGTGGGCCATCAGCTTGATATCTTCGTCGTCAGCGTCTTTGGTGTGCTCAGCCAGGCTGTCACCTGCTTGGCCCTTCAAAAAAGCCAGACGTTTGATCATTTCGGAAATGCCTTGCAGCATCAGCAGGAAAAAGCCTGCAGGAATCAGGGCGTAAGCTGGCCAGCGAATCAGGCCGCCGGCATTTTGAGACATTTCCCCGGACTGATAGGCTTGTACAAACAGCGGCCAGGACAGGTAGATGCTGAGCATGCAAAACGGAATCAGGGCGACCACAATGCCCACGACATCGATCCAGTTGCGCGTGCGTGCGCTCAGTCTGGAGGAGATGAAATCAATGCGCACATGGCTGTTTTGCAGCAGGCCGTAAGCGGCCCCCAGCAAAAAGACGCCAGCAAAGATGTACCACTGCACTTCAAGCAAGGCGTTGGAGCTGGTGTCAAACATTTTGCGGACGATGGCGTTACCTGCGCTGATGAGGGTGGTGATCAAAATCAGCCAGGTGGTGAGCTTGCCGACCTTGGTGTTGAGGGTATCAATCCAGGTGGACAGCTTCAAGAGAAAAGACATGGTGGTCTCCTTTACGAATCACGCGGCATTGTAAGTGTCATGCAGCTGCAAGGTGAGCCCGGCATGACAGCAGCGATTGATATTTTTCAGGACCGGGGTTGAGAGGGTTTCAAGCTCAAGGGTTAACCCAGGGTAAAAACAGGAAGCTGTTCAAAGCCGCACCGGTCCCCAGAACAGGCTGACGGTTTGCAGTCCCAGCCAGGTCAGCACAAGGGATCCGGCCAGGTGCAGGCTGGCGGTGAGGGCCGCCATTGCCAAGCGTCCTTGCAAGAGCTGGGTGATGACTTCGCCGGAAAAGCTGGAAAAAGTGGTCAATGCACCCAGAAAACCAGTGACCAGCAGTAGACGCCACGCTGGATCCAGGTCGGGCAGATGGTGGAACACGCCCAGAGCCAGGCCCACCAAATAGCCGCCGATCAGGTTGGCGGCCAGAGTCCCCCAAGGCAGCCAGCTGCTTGCAGTGGGCGCCGGGTTCAGCCACAGACCCAACTGCCAGCGGCACAGGGCACCAGCGCTGGCACCAATACAAACGGCGAAGAGTGGGCTCATGCAATGACTCCGGACGAGGTCTCGATCTTAACGCTACAGATCAATTCTGGAGCTCACCGCCCAGCACCTCGATCAGACTGTCCAGCAATGGCGAGAGCATGCCCGTGCTCAGTGCGACATCGGCATCGAAACGTTCGTCGCTCGTTTCAGGCAATGTTGCATCCGGGTCGCCATCGAGAAACTTGACCTTTTTGAGCTGAAGCGATTCGGTCAGGGTAAAGCCAACACGTCCATCCCAGCTCAGGGCCAGCTGGGTCGGCAGCATACCGGTTTGAACATGATGGCGCACCTCGTCATTGCGTAAGGGGTGGCGGGTGTAGCGAATGCTGGAGACCTCTTCGGCCATGGCTTTGAGCACACCTTCGCGCTCAATATGGAAGGAGGCGAGCTCCGGTACATCGGTTTCAGCAGACAAAAGCCAGCCTGTCATGGCTGCCTGTGGTGACTGGGTGGTTTGCACCAGGGTCATGTTCAGTTGCGGCAAGCACTTCATCAACAAAGCCAGGGCCTCGTCGGCTTTGGCCTGACTGCCCGCATCCAGCACCAGGCGCTGCTTGGCCCAATCCAGCCAGACCCAAACTGTGGATTGTTTGGCAAAAGCCTGCGGCAGTAGCGACAGCAAAACATCGTCTCGCAATTCGCGCATCTGCTTCTTGCCGGGGCGGCGACCGGTTTGTGCTTCGATGTTTGCAGCTTCTTCGTCGGCTTTGCGACGCACCAGGTGGCCGGGAACGGACTTGGATTCGATCAGCAATTTCAAAATCCAGTGCCCCTGCACCGACTCGATCAGTGGCCCATGCGCTTGTCCGCGCGGCTCTACCCAGCCCACCGATTTGTCCTGGGTGGCTGTGCACTCCACAAAACGAGCACCGCTCACCGCCGCCTCGGCTTGCTCCAGTGGCAAGGCACTGGTACCGAGACGGTACACCATCACATTCTTGAACACGAACACATTCCTTGTATGAAGTCAGTGTCCGATGATAGTGGATGGTCCTGCTTTATTTGGTTTGAACCCAGGCTTTGCCTTCAATGCGGGCGCCTTGCTCGGACAGGCTTTGTGACAAAGCAGGCCCTACGCCTTTGACCCGTTGCTGCAAGTCTTCCCAGTTGTTGAAAGGACGCACGTCCCGCGCTTTGAGGATGCGAGCTGACAAGGCGGGGCCAACGCCTTTGAGGCCGTCCAGATCCATCTCGCGTGCGCGGTTCAGGTCCAGTTCGGCGTGTGCGTGCAGGCAGGCCAATGCCAACCCGAGGGTGGTGAGAATTCTTTGCATGATGTGCTCCCTGAAAACAACCCACTTCTGCGGTGGGTGACGTTCATTTTGCGCAGACTGCCAGGTTTGCGCATCAGGGCTAGCCCTGTGTGCAGGCGGCTCAGAGTTCTTCGACCCGGCGTGGCGGGTAGGTGTCCCAGCCTTGGCAGCCAGGGCAATGCCAGAAGTAGTTCTGGGCCTCGAATCCACATGCGGCGCATCGGTAACGCGAGAGCGGGCGCGAGGCTTGTTCAAGCGCCTTGTGCACGGGGGCGGGCACACGCGCCTGGCTTTGGGCGTCTTGTTCCAGCCAGCGTTTGGCCGCCAGCAAAGAGGGGTGTTTTTGCAGGTGCTGCTCGTAGGCACCCAGTTTTACCGGTACATCCTGGGGCGCTAGGTCGAGCGCGGCTTGCAGAATGTCCAGATTGCCTTCTTGCGCATACAGCGCTTGCAGCCACTGCCTGGCCCGCTCTTGCTGCTGGCTGGCCAAAGCTGCCTTCACCAGGACAGGTGCGGCCAGTGCCGCTGCGCCATGGCGCTCTTCAAACAAAGGCGCCAGGACCTCCAGCACTTGCAGATGTTGTCCTTGGGACTCCAGCAACTGGGCCAGCAAAATACGCGGGCGTGGGGCCTGAGGGTATTTGGACAGGGTCTCTTGCAGCGTACGTAGCCCCCCGGCCTGATCGCCTTGGGCAATCGCTTCGCGAGCCTGCTCGCAGCCGTAATGAGCGCGTCGGGAGTCAAACTGCGCTTCTCCAGAGGCTTCGAGCAGCTGCGCCACTTCGGTGGCCTGGGGCCACTCGCGTGATCGCTCGTAAATGGCCAAGCGTGCCAGACGGGCCTGACCGGCGTAGCTGGTGCCTTCAAGCTTGCGCAAGGCCTCCTCGGCGCGGTCCAGCAATCCAGCCTTCAAGAAGTCCAGGGCCAGTGCATGCTGAGCACGCTGGCGGTCTGCCTGGCTCAAGTCCGCGCGCGAGAGCAGATGCTCGTGCACGCGCACGGCGCGGTCGTACTCGCCGCGACGGCGAAACAAGTTCCCCAAGGCAAAGTGCAGCTCGGAGGTGTCGGGGTCGTTTTGAACAGCTTCAATGAACGCATCAATGGCCTGATCCTGCTGCTCATTGAGCAGGTAATTCAAACCCTTGAAGTAGGCACGAGGCGCTTGCAGGTTGTTGATGCGCATCTGGCGCAGATCCAGTCTGGACGCCAGCCAGCCCAGGCCAAAAGCCACAGGCAAGGCCACCAGAATCCAACCCAAATCCAGTTCCATAAGAAAGTGCTCTCCGCAATCAGATGCCGATGGGGGTGTCCAAGGGACTGGATTTTTCAGGGGCTTTGTCGCTTGTGGGCGCTGCTGTGAAGACACGCACACCGCGCGCCAGCTGACGCTGACGCCACCACAAGGGCAACATGCCCAGCACGCCAATGATCAGGCCCAGTGCAAATACGCTCAGCACGATGAGCGCGGTAGGCGCTTCCCAGAAAGTGCCGAAGAAGAAAAAAAGTTTGGTGCTTTGCTGATTGTTCAGGGCAAAGGCAAACAGCGTGAAAAACACAGCGGCCTTGATCAGCCACAGGGCGAGGCTCAGAAGTTTTTTCATGGGCGCGTTCCGATGAGCATGGTGCTCATTCTAACGAGCGGGCAGGCGAGCGCAGCTCAAGCCTGGGGTGTTTGGGTGTTGCCTGCGGGCAGTTTCTCCACGCTTTCGCGCAGGGCCTTGCCGGGCTTGAAGTGAGGGACGCGTTTTTCCGGAATTTCCACACGCTCACCCGAGCGCGGGTTGCGCCCAATACGCGGAGGGCGGCGGTTGATGGAAAAACTGCCGAAGCCACGGATCTCGATACGGTGTCCGCGCTCCAGTGCATCGCTCATCGCGTCCAGCACCGTTTTGACCGCAAGCTCGGCGTCGCGGTAGGTGAGCTGGTGAAAGCGGGTGGCCAGCGCTTCAACAAGGTCGGATCGTGTCATGGCGATAGGGGTGGCGTCAAAACAGGGCTTTTCAAACAATCTGCCCGGCGCAAAGCCGGGCAGATGTTTTACTCAGACGAGCTGATCAAACAAGGTTGATCAGTTGTTGTCCAGCTTGGCGCGCAGCAGGGCGCCCAGGCTGGTGGTGCCGGCGTTGCCGGTGTTCTGAGTCAGGGTGGCCATGGCTTCTTGCTGATCGGCCTGGTCCTTCGCGCGAATCGACAGGGAGATGCTGCGGCTCTTGCGATCCACATTGGTCACCACGGCGGTCACTTCATCGCCTTCTTTCAGAACGCTGCGGGCGTCTTCCACGCGGTCAGCGGAAATTTCCGATGCGCGCAGGTAGCCCACGATGTCGTCGCCCAGGTCGATTTCAGCGCCCTTGGCGTCCACGGTCTTGACCTTGCCGGTCACGATGGAGCCTTTGTCGTTGACAGAGGTGAAGGTGCTGAACGGATCGCCGTCGAGCTGCTTGATGCCCAGGGAGATGCGCTCGCGGTCCACGTCCACGGCCAACACGATGGCTTCCACTTCCTGGCCCTTCTTGAACTCGCGCACGGCGTTTTCGCCGGACTCGTTCCAGGACAGGTCGGACAGGTGCACCAGGCCGTCGATACCGGCAGCCAGACCCACGAACACGCCGAAGTCGGTGATCGACTTGATCGGGCCCTTGACGCGGTCGCCGCGCTTGGTGTTTTGAGCAAACTCTTGCCAGGGGTTGGCACGGCACTGCTTCATGCCCAGGGAGATGCGACGCTTGTCTTCGTCGATTTCCAGCACCATGACTTCGACTTCGTCGCCCAGGGACACGATCTTGGAAGGAGCCACGTTCTTGTTGGTCCAGTCCATTTCAGAAACGTGCACCAGACCTTCGATACCGGGCTCGAGTTCCACAAACGCGCCGTAGTCGGCGATGTTGGTGACCTTGCCGAACAGGCGGGTGCTGGTGGGGTAGCGGCGAGCCACGCCCATCCAGGGATCGTCG
Organism: Limnohabitans sp.; assembly: GCF_038134685.1. Taxonomy (GTDB): domain Bacteria; phylum Pseudomonadota; class Gammaproteobacteria; order Burkholderiales; family Burkholderiaceae_C; genus Limnohabitans_A. The sequence goes on from NZ_JAYPVP010000016.1 coordinate 51,267, forward strand.
CCCATTTGTTTGAGGCCCAGGGACACGCGGTTTTTCTCGGTGTCGAACTTGAGGATCTTGGCAGAGATTTCCTGACCAGCGGTGACCACCTCGGAGGGGTGACGCACGCGGCGCCATGCCATGTCGGTGATGTGCAGCAGGCCGTCGATACCGCCCAGGTCCACGAACGCACCGTATTCGGTGATGTTCTTGACCACGCCCTGAACGATGGAGCCTTCTTTGAGGGTTTCCATCAGCTTGGCGCGCTCTTCACCCATGGAGGCTTCCACCACGGCGCGGCGGCTCAGCACCACGTTGTTGCGCTTGCGGTCGAGCTTGATGACCTTGAATTCCAGGGTCTTGTTCTCGTAGGGGGTCAGGTCCTTGGTGGGGCGGGTGTCGACCAGCGAACCGGGCAGGAAGGCGCGGATGCCGTTGACCATGACCTTGAGGCCGCCCTTGACTTTGTGGGTGGTCGTGCCGTTGACGAATTCGCCAGACTCGAGGGCCTTTTCCAG
>NZ_JAYPVP010000017.1:0-51724 GCF_038134685.1 Limnohabitans sp.
GTCTACTGGGTCTACTGGGTCTACTGGGTCTACTGGGTCTACTGGGTCTACTGGGTCTACTGGGGTGCTGCGGACGGTGGAGCTAGACAGTGCCACCCCACTGGCTACAAAGCCACCGATGAGGGCACTCATGGATGTTTGCGTAGCGGGCAGAACAGATGCACTGGCAGTCGATACCACGCTTTCCCAAATAAGCACTTCACTCACAGCGCTGTCTGCCAGCAAAGTATGGCTGCTGACCTGGATATACGCTTGAGCCGTATTTTCGGTAACTATGACAAATTCACTGGCGGACTCAACCGCGGCAATTGACGGATCGTTTGGATAGAAATCCTGCAATTCGAGCGTTGTTCCTGACTGTAGCTCCACATGAAGGTCCCGGTTTTTTCGCTGTACCTTCTTGACGCTTTGTATTTGGTCCGTAGCGGCGTCTACGATGCGATAACTGTTGCCCGGCTGCGTCCTGACGACGACAGGGCCTGGTTCAATCGGAAGTTTGAGCAGTGTGATGCCCGGATCAACGGGCTGCGTGGCAAATTCTTTCGAAAATTGAGTCGATTGCTGAAGCAAAAGTTGAGCCATGTGAGATCCAGATCGAGATGAGTTTGATCAGCTCGATTTTTCGATCGAATGGCTCAAAAAATGATAAATCTTGTAAAGGGAAACTTGAGGATTTCAGATCCAGCGATTCATTTGACTGCCGATCCATAGGGCCTGGAGATGGCTTGTCTTGAGTTTGTCTGGAATCTGATGAGCGCGAATGTGCTCACTGGGGTTGGGGAGTTGGACTTTTTGCTTTGTCGTAAACAAGGTGATGATCAGACGCAGTTTTTGCTTGGTGCAACTTTTGACGAGATCTTGAATGAGCAGTTCGAGTTCGGACGTGCTGCGATCGAGTTCGATGATGAGTAAACCAAACGTACGTTGATTCAGAAGAAGCATGGCTTCCATAATGGAGCCTGTAATCTGGATCATTTCTTGATGACCAATTCGTAGCCAACCTTCTTGTTGGGCCGCTAATTTCTTGGAGTCATCTGTGATGAGCAGCACGCAGTGTTCTGTGGGTTGGTCACTGATGGCGATAGGAAAGGGGTGCTTGTGCAGGTAATCCAGCACGGATTGTCTGTGTAGCCTGCGGTGTCCACCCGATGTCCGCCAGCCCATGATTTGCTTTTCGTCGGCCAGTTTTTGCACTGTGACTGTCGATAGGCCAAGAATTTTGGCTGTTTCGCCAGAAGTGATGAAGATCTGTCTCTGGTTTGTTTGTTTAGGGGTTTTGGGCTTCATGAGAGCTCTTGCGCTGTTCAAATGAACGTATGTCAGTGATATTCGTCATTGGACTTGCAGCGTGCTGGCTAATTTATTAATTCTCGTAAATTCATTAAATGTTTTAAAAATCAGTCCGCTGCCAATGGAATGTCCAGTGCAATCCATGCCAGTGGCGTGACGCTGTCGCGATAGGGAATTTGCATATGAAATTTGCCTTCGTGACGCAGCGTGGTGGTTTTGACAAATTTGAGACCGAGTCCAAATCCTTTGATGTCTTGGAGTGGTTGTAAATTTCCAATGGGGTTGAGGATTTCGATACGTGCCATGGATTGCTTTTGATCGTGGTGGATCGATGTGCGGATGGTGACTTGGCTACCCGATACACCATGTCGGATTGCGTTGTGCAGAAGGTTGAGCAGTGCGCGGATCACGAGGTGTGTATCTACCATGACGCGAAAGAGAGAGTGGGTTTCAATGAGCTGAAGTTGCACTTGGTGTTGCTCAGCCAGTGGTTGTGCCTGCTCGATAGCGTCGTCTAGCAAGTCGCTGAGCAGGCAGCTGGTGAGGTGCAAGGGCATTTCCTGGGCTTGGCTGTGGACGATGAAGCCGTCCATCATGTCCATGAGCCGCTGTGCACTTTGAGAGATCTGTTCTGCACAAGTCTGTACTTGGGGCATGTTGCCGACGGGCAGCTGCAGCAGTCGCTTTTTGAGAGCCAAGATGGTAGCGATGGGCGTGCGCATATCGTGCGACAGGAACTGAAGTGTTTGTTCGCGTTGTATCTGATGTCGTTGATTGGCCGTGATGTCGGTGAGTGTGATGAGTTTGAGTTTGTACGAGTCGGCGCTTTGAATTTCTGAAGTTTCCAGCACAAAGTAAAGGTTGGGCAGGTTGTATTGACTGAGACTGACGATGATTTCCTCCTTGCTGGATGAGGTAGCCCGTGATGTGGATACTTTCAGAGCGCTGATCAATTGTTCAAAGTCGTAGTGAGTGCTCTGGTTGGTTGCGAGATTCAACTTTCTGGCCAGGCTGTTCATAGCCTGGTTGCTGATCAGGTGTTTGTTGTTGATGTCAAAGATGGCTACAGGAGCCGGGATTTGCTGCAGGATGTTGTTGAGCAGCTGAAGATCGTTGGTTTGAAGTTCAATAGCGGTATTGAGTTTTTTGACGACGCGGTGTGTCTGGTCGGTGAAGGGGTCGAATGTTGGCTGCGAAGAAGGTTCTGGGATGGCCTCTCCAAGCTGCAAAGCGGTGCTGTGCTGCGTTTTTCCAAGTTGGTCTTTGATTGCGCTGACGGTGGTCATGAGCCTTCGCCATGACCAGAAGCCACCCATGAAGCTGATGACGATACCGCACGGAACGATGTTGATCCAGATGTTGAATCTGCTGAGCAAGACATAGTCAATGACACAGATTGCAGTCAACGCCGCTGCGGTGACAACAAAGACTCTGGATGGATTGCTCCAGAAGAGCAGCAGCGAGATGAGGGTCAGTAAAATGGCGCCCAGAATCCATGCTGTTGAATCCGGGAGAACATTGATCCATTGGTCGTTGAGGGCTTCGTTGAGGATGCTGGCAACGATATAGATACCCGGGGTGCTTGCACCGTTGATGCCAGAGTAGATGGTGGAGTGGTTGTCTCCCAGGCTGGAACTCGTCAGTCCGATCAGGATCCATTTGTCCTTGAAGATATCGCTTGCCAAGTATGGGCTCTGTACGTCGGATAGAGAGATGGTGGTGAAGCCTACTTCAGGATCGACCATCCGGAATCTTTGAGATGTTTGTCTCTGGTTGTAGGTTTTGACTTTGTCAATTGCTTTAGGGTCTCCGCTTCGCAGCACCATGGCCAGTGCCATGTGAGGTAATTGGTTGATGCTGTGGGGAATACTGCGGCTGATACCGTCCAGGTCGTAATTGAGCTGGATGTGCCCATACGTTTTGACTGCATGGGCCAGGCTGGGGGTCGTTTCCATGCTTCGCTCTGGTGGCGCTGGCAGGACGACAGGCAGGTCTTTCATGGCATGGGCCAGTTGTACGTCGTCATCTGTGGCATCAATAAAAAGCAGGTCCAGACCGATGGCTTTGGGTCGGTTGGCTGGATCGCTCATGCGCTGCAGGAGATGGGCGTAATGTCTCCGCTTCAAGGGCCAACCCCCCAGTTCTTCAAGGGTGCGATCGTCAATGCCTACTACAACGATGTCGGATCTGGCGGTGTAGCCCTTCTGCATCAGCATGGAGTCGTAGAGCCGTAAATTGGCGCTGCTGCCAAACATCATGTGGTGCAGGCCGCTCAGCAGCAGCTGCGCGCATAGCAGGGTGATCAGCCAGTCAAGAGCTGGGTGGTGCTTCCAGCCTGCTGGAATCAAGCGCATCGTCACTGCGATGCGACAGTTCTGGGGCTGGACAAGATGAAGTCACCTTGTGTCCTGATAGCCTGAGACGGTTGAGCACTTGAAGATGATGAGTTGTACTCAATACTCCACTGGTAGTGCCCAGGCTTGAGCCCTGCTGCGATCATGCTGGCCATCGTGCCTGATATTTGTGTGCTCAGCATGGTTTGTGACGTCTGACCCTGGATGTGTTTGAGCTCAAAGCGCTTGATGTGTCCTTGTGCTTCACTCAAGTCAAATGGAATGTTGCAAGCTGGCTGACCACACATGGCATAAGTGGCTGATGGCCCTTTAAGCCCACTGGGGGTAATGGACGCGGCCCGGTAGAGTTCTGCCGCCGACGTTGGATTTACCGGCGGTAACACATACGGTGATGGCGTGATGTGTGGAGTCTCCTCCACCGAGGTGTTGGCATTGGCAAGTTTCTCGATGGCATAAGCGCTTGCATGTGTGACGGGCAGGAAGACCCAGCCTTGAGTTTGGCTGTTGTGCGATAGCTGTGGCGCCGGCAGCAACTTTTCTGGCTCGTGGCTTTGACCTTCTGCGCTGATCACAAGTCCTTCGAGTTTGTCGATGGTCGTCGCCTGTTGATCTGAGTTGCCGTGAGCCTGGACTTTCCCTTCGAGTACTTCAATCAGGGTGTCTTGTTGCTGCGGTGAGAGGCCCACTCGGAATTGTGTGCCGCGAACACCGGTGGTTGCTTTAGGGGTCTGGACTTCGATGCGCGAGCGAGCAGGACGCTGTTTGTAGATGTCCAGTCCCAGTCGACCTTGAAGCAGGCGAATTTGTACCAAGGGTGCTTTATGCAGCACTTGCTGACGCAAGACGTCCAGGCGTACGACCGCACCAGAGGGAAGATACAGGCGCGATCCGTCTTGAAGCAGCAGGCCAACCTTGCATCCGATCGGAACCTTGATGGTGCTGCCTTCTGCCAGCCATTGGTCTGGCGCCAGGACTCTACCGTCAGAAAGCTCGGGTAAGAGTGTGCCTGTGCAAGTCATTTGCGAGACGCGCAGTGGAGATGAGTCCTGACGTAGCCAGCTTTGCGGAACTTTAAGTGCGTGACCTGGCCGCAAAGCAGTAATGCTGTGGCTCGGGTTTATTGTCTTGAGTTGATGCAGCGCTTGCGCACTGTCCTCAGGCAGTTGCAAGTCTCCAATCAGACTTGCCAAAGTATCTCCAGGCTGGACGGTGTAGGACGTGAGCTCATGAGGCTCGGTGCTGGGCGCGAATGCCTCCGTGCAATGAGCGCTGCTGTGCAGGCAAATAACGGCTGCAAAGGTTTTAAAGAGGTGTTGAGGTACGGAATTCATCTGATGAACTTTCTGCACTGATGATTCGATAACCAAATCCATGAATGGCTTTGAGGCGCAGTAACCTGGAGGTTGCCGACAAGTCGAGCTTGATGCGGATTTGAGAGATATGCACATCCAGTGTTCGAGAGCACGCGTCATCATCTCTGCCCCAAATGTGGGTCATCAAGCGCTTTCGCGACAGGGATCGTCCCGTGTTCTCGAACAGGAACAGGGCCAGGTTGAATTCCTTTTCAGACAGCTTGGCCACTTGGTGGTTACCTTGCGATGTCCATTGCACTGTGTTGTCCAGTCGGTTGAAGGTGTAGCCTGTGAGCTTTTGCAATGAAGTGTTCTGGCCATCGTTCTTGTAGGCCCTGCGCCCGAGGGCGGCAATGCGTGCCATGAACTCGTTTTCCCTGAGTGGCTTGGCACAGTAATCGTCAGCTCCGCAAGTCAGGGCGTAGACGATTTCTTGTTCAAATTGCCGGCTGGTCAGGAAAAGAACCGGGATGGCGCTGTTGAGTTCTTCGCGAACATGTTGGAGAACGCGAATGCCACTGAGGTCAGGCACGTTCCAGTCCAGCACCAACATGTCGAATGTCTGGCGCTGCAAGGCTTTGAGCAAGGCTTTTCCGCTCGTGAAAATTTCCGCTGTGTGCTGGGCGTTCTGGAGCAGGTCCTGGGTATGTTGAGCCAGGATGTACTCGTCTTCAAGAATGGCGATGTGCATGGTCTTATCGCTCGTTGAGGGCGCCTCCAAAGGCTTTGTGCAAAGGTTTGGTGAGGTAGCTCATGATCGAGCGGCGTCGGGTCTGGATGTCAATGCTCGCGGTCATCCCGTGCTTGAGCATGTCGGTACGTAGCTTGGCTTGCTCGGAGGTGGGGTTCAGCTTTACGTGTACTCTGTAGTAAGTGCTGGAAACACCGGCTGGGCTGGTTTCATTAAGGGTGTCTGAGCTGATGTAAGTGAGTACGCCTGTCATGGTGCCGTAGGTGCTGTAGTCAAAGGCATCAAACTTGATGGCGACGGGCAAGCCTGTGTGAAGTTGGCCAATGTCGGCAGGGTTGACCTTGGCTTCAATGACCAACTCGCTGTCAGTGGGAGAGATTTGCATCAATTCGTCTCCGGCGCGCAGAACTCCACCTACCGTGTTGACCTTGAGGTACTTGACGATGCCTGCTGTGGGTGTTGTCAATTCAGTGTGCTCAAGGACACTTTGTCGTTCTTCCAGTTTGTGCTGATGGGTAGATAACTCGTCGTGGAGGCGGATGACTTCTAGCCTTGCCTCTTGCTGGTATTTGTTGCGGACCGACTGGAGTCGACTTTCGATTTCGCTGACTTGGCGTTGTGTGCGCAGCACTTCCACTTTGCTGGCATCGCCTGTGGTGAAAAGGTTGAGGTTCATTTGATGTTCCTCCAGCGCTAGCTTCAGGGCGGTGCGCTGCGCATGGAGTTCGTCATCAAGTCCCTGACGACGCTGTAGGTAATGCGCCATTTGGGCCTGTATGAATTCAGGGTATTGCTGCAAAGGGTCGGTAAAAACGGGTGTCCTCAGTTGCGCTTCTGCATGTGCCCGGATGAGAGCGATCTGTAGTGAGGCTACTTTGGCCTGCGTTTCTGAATAGGCTGCATGGCTACGGTCTTTCTCCAGGACGGCCAGTCGCTCGCCTGCCTCTACTTGTTGACCTTCGTGTACAAGGATCTCGGACAGTACGCCACCATCTGCCGTCTGGATGATTTGGGTTCGTGTGCCAGGAATGATCTGGCCTGTCGCACGTACGCTTTGGTCGATATCAAACCAGCTGGCCCACGCGATGAAGCCGGTCAGACCGCATGCCATGACCAAGGTCATGCTGGGACGAAAGTTTTGTATCTGGCGTTTCATGTTGCAGTTCCCTGCGGGGTGCCCGCCAAGCGTGCTAAAGCGACGTCTTTAGGAGCATCCAGCACGATTCGGTGCTTGGCGACAACGACGATGCGATTGACCAGCTCTAGCAGCTCGTTTTTGTGGGTGACCAGAATGAGGGTGTCTTCGGGACGCAGGCGTTGCTTGAGGACCTGGATGATGCGATGCTCAATGTTTTTATCCATCGAAGCGGTCGGCTCGTCGAGCAGCCAGATGCGAGGACGTCTGAGGATGACACGTGTGAAGTTGAGCAGCTGGCGTTGTCCTCCTGATAGACCCAATCCGCCTTCGTCAATGACTTGATGTAGTCCTTGCGGATGTGGGTGTATGACGTTGGCCAGCAAGCCGGTTTCCTGCGCAGCAGCGAGGATGGCTTCGTCTCCAGGGTCGGGCATACCCAGAATCAGGTTTTCGCGCAGTGTGCCGGCAAACAGGCGCCCTTCTTGCTGGAGGTAACCCATGCGTTCGCTGAGGACGGGTTTGGCGATGTGTGACAAATCGATACCATCGAGTGTGATGGTGCCGATTTGCGGTTTGTACATGCCGCTGAGCATGCGCAGCAAAGTGGTTTTTCCAGAGCCAATAGGGCCCAGTACGCCTATTTTTTCTCCCGCTGCAATACGCAGATTAGGGATGTTCAGTGCGGGTGTGATGCCGTGACTGAATTGAAGTTTCTCGATGTTATAGTCGCCCCGAACAGTGCTCAGCACAATCGGGTGCTCTATGCCGTGGTGGTCGTCATGCAATGCCCACAAGTGCTCTAGCGATTTGAGTGCTGCTTTTGCATGTGCCCATTGTGTGATTTGTTGAGGCAGTTGGCTGACGGGTGTGAGGATACGGCCAGACAAAATGGTGCAGGCGATCAGAGCACCCATGGTCATTTCTCCCTGTGAGACCCACAGTGCGCCTGTGGCCACTATCAGGACATAAGACAGTTGCTGCATGGCTGCAATCAAATACTGGTTGTGCTCGCCCAGTTGTCGCATGTGTTTGTCTTCCTGCCTGGACTGGTCTGTGTTTTGCATCCAGCGGGTCAGCATGCGCCAGCCGCTTTGTCCCGATTTGATGGTTTCAGCCCCTTCGATGGCTTCGACCAGAAGTCCTGTCTTGCGGTGGCTGGCTTGTTGTACTTGCATGCCAAGTTGTTCGATACGCTGGTGCGACCACACGCCCAGTGCTACTGATGCAAGTAAAAATACGAGTGGGATGACGGCCAGCCAGCCTCCGAGTGCTACCACGACGCAAGTGAATATCAGTGCGAACGGAATTTCCACCAACCATTGCGTCGCGCAATTGGTCAGGAACTGGCGAATGGTTTCGTAACTTCTGAGTTGCGAAGCCAAAGCGCCAACTTTGCGCGGCATCTGATCCAGGCGGATGGCCAGAAATTTGGAATAAACAGCACGGGAGAGTTGCTGATCGACATGGTCAATGATGTTGTCGTACAGGCGCGACCGTGTCCACTTGGCTATCAGTTCGAAGGCTGTGGCGCCAATCACGCCCAAGGTCAGGACCCAGAGGGTTTGACGGGCTGAGGTTGGAATGACCCGGTCATATACCTGCATGCTGTACATGGAAGCCGCAAGTGCAACGATGTTGATCATGACGCTGCCGAGCAGGGCCTCGACAATTTCCCTTCGACGGGTGTTGATGGCTCTTTTGACGTGTTCAAGCACTGGACTGGCGTTGTTGACACTGTCAAAGTGCAGTTGTGTCACCAGTAGCCCACCAAGCGAGGGCAGGCAGATTTCCTGCCAGCCCGCCTTGTCGGTGTTCCAGCTCTCCATGACCCATTCGGATTGAGCAGACTGGCTATGCAAAACAGCCCACCCCGTTTGAGGGCGATGGACCAGACAAGGCAGACAGGTGGGGTCAATTTCCTGCGGATCGCGCCAGCGCAAGCGTATTGTTGGCCAGTGTTTGACCAGAGACTGCAATTGCTTTTTAGGATCTTGTTCTTGTTGGAGGCTGTCGGTCATGGTCACAAAGAGCGCGCTCTTGTCCAGGAATTGACCTTGCCGTTGTGCCAGCCTTAGCAGTGCAGGAAACAATGTGATCATGGGTGTAGTTGTCCAATCTCTCAGGGCGAGGTGGCTGGTTTTTCCAGGCCCCGAGTCAGGATGTGCAGGCGCCAGGCCGCGGTCAGTGCCATGGCCTGTGCCTCTGCGATCTGGACGTGTGCCTGGGTCAGTTCGCGCGCAGCGTTCATCACATCAATCCAGGTTTTTCGGCCTGCATTGAACTGTCGGGCATAGGCTTCCTGGATGGACTGGCTTGCTTGCACGTGCAACGCGAGGCTGGTTATGCGGTCCTGGCTGGCGCGTAGCCAGAGCACTTCTGTCTGTATTTGTTCCCGCAAGTTCCTGTGTGCAGCTTCGACTTCGGCTTCAATAGCGCGTTCCCTTTGCAGCAGGCTGTCCATTTGCTTGCTCAGGCTCAAGCCGGCGCCAGTTGAGGCTGTCAAGCCGATAAACACCCGGTTGCCGGAAAATGCTTGGGGGGTATCGGCACTGCCGGCCTGGTGCTCTGCCCGCACATAAATCTCGGGCCAGCGAGTGGCAGCTTTTTCTTCGCGCTCATGAACTACGATAGCCTGTTGTGCTTTGAGGCGTTCCAATATAGGGGCTTGCTCGATCGCCTGTGCGTGAAGGGCTTCTTCAAATAGAGTATCGATCACAGGTGCCGGGGTGTAAGACGCTTTCAGACTTGAAATGCTCAGGCCCTGGCTGCTGAGCTCTTGTAACCTTGTCAAAGCCACAGCGCCTTGTGTACGCGTGTTTTGTACTTCTGCACGGAGTTGTTCGAGTCTTGCCGTGCTGAGTGTGACCTCGCCCTGAGCTGAGGCGCCTTGCTGGGCCCGATGACTGATTTGTCGTTTCAGCTCAGTATGGATGGCCAGACTGTTCTCCAGGGCCTGATGTTTATGCTCGGCTGCCCACCACTCACCATAAGCCTGAACGATTCGTAGACCGAGTTGAATCTGGGTTTCGCTAAGTTGGGCTATGGCCAGTCGATGCTGTGCCCGTGTTTTATCCAGATTGGCTGTCAGGCGCCCCCCTGTCCATAGCGGTTGTTGCAGCCTTGCCAATGCGACGCTCTGCCCGCTGGCATAGGCGTTGTCCGCATGACTGCGGCTTTGTGCTTTTTCCCAGCTCAGGTTGAACGAAGGAAGAAACTGCTGCTGCGCCAGCTCGATGTCGGATTGACTGGCCCGAACCTGGGCTTCTTGTGCGCGAACGCTGGGGTGGCTGTCGAGACTGGTTGCAATGAGCTGTTGCAGGCTTTGTGAGTGGAGCCACTGAGGCCACATCAGCATCAGCAACACCCATGTGGATCGCTGGATATGGAACTTCATGGGGGCACTGCCAATGTTTTGATTTACCTGGTTTTTGTGAATCTTTAAAAATTATTTTTGATTTATTTGATTGGCCAAAGATCAGGATTTGTAAATTCCAGAGCGCACAAGGCCAGCCCTGTGCGGTTGGCACACGACTTGGCTGGGGCAGGCCCCAAAGGTTTGGAGAAGTTAGACCCGGTGCGCCACGGTGGTCATGACCCTGGCGGCGCTGCGCATCAGGCCTTGCACCAGGGACGGCAGCTGCACCGCGCCTTCGCGCTGGGCCATGCGGGCGTGTTCCACCTCGTCGGTTTTCATTTGGTCGACGATGGCGCGTGAGGCGGCATCGGCCGCGGGCAGGCGCTCCATGTGGATGGCCAGGTGGGCTTCGACCTGGTTTTCGGTCTCGACCACAAAACCCAGGCTGACTTTGTCGCCGCCCAGCTTGCCGGCAGCAAAGCCAATGGCAAAGGCGCCGGCGTACCACAGGGGGTTGAGCAGGCTGGGCCGGTCGTCCAGCTGGCGCAGGCGCTCCAGCGTCCAGGCCAGGTGGTCGGTTTCCTCACGGCTGGCCTCCATGAGCTTGGCTTGCAGCGCGGGGTTGCGGCTGGCCAGGGCCTGGCCGGTGTACAGGGCCTGTGCACAGACCTCGCCCACGTGGTTGACGCGCATCAGCGCCGCAGACTCCCGGCGCTCCGCTTCAGACATTTCTACACTGGCCACCCCCTGCGCAGGGTTGGCCCGGGCGGCGCGCGGCTCGGCCCAAAGGGTGCGCAAGGCGCTGTCAGCGGCAAGGATGAGGGCGTCGGGGGTCATGGTTTTGAATTTAGCAATCGGTCAACCTCATGGGCAACTGCGTCGACAGTTTGGAAAAACAGTTCACAGGCGCCCCGGGCTTCCAGCAGGTTGTCGAGAAACACCTGCGCATCGAACATGTACTCGTGCACCAAGGCGTTGCGCAACCGTCGTGCGGCAATAAAGGTATTGGCATCACTCAAAACCTCTGCCCGTTCGGCAAAGGCCAAGGTGTCGATCAGGGTTTTGGGCGATTCCCCAACCAGAGCCGCATATCGGGGCAACAACTTTTCCCCAATATGGTCTTGCAGACGAGCAAAGCGGCTGACAAAAGCTTCTACCTTTTCGGCCAAAACCGGTTGTTCGCCAAGCGCGTTCACCCAGGCCAGGTCAATCGGAAGCGCAAACAAGGTCTGCTGGCTGTAAAGCAAATGAGCCGCTTCCCGCTGGGCAAGCTCTACAGCCTGCTGCATGGCCGGCGCGTGTTCAGGCAAATAACGCAGCGTCACAACAAAACTCCTGTTTCCCGGGCCAGCTTCATGACCGGGGCTTCGGCGGTGCGGGCGTCTTTGAGCAAGACATCGATCTTGCGATCGCCCAGCTGACGAATGAGCGACACGTACAAGGCCGACTCGCGCGCCGTTCGGTCGGGCAAGGCGTGAGGGGTTTCAAACATCAGGTCAATATCCCCGCCGCGGCGAGCATCGTTCACGCGCGAACCGAACAAAGTAACCCGCGCGTCAGCACCCAGCACAGTCTGTGCTGTGAGCTTGATAGCCTGGATTTGATCGTTTGTGAGTCGCATGTAGGGATTTTGGCTGAAAACCGGTGACGCTGGCAGTCAATGTAGCCAAATGCTTCGCCCCTGAACTTGATAAATCACATGAAGTTGTGCGCCCACATTGCTGGTTTTTTGAACAAATCTACGGAAAAACCCGAGTTTCTGTTGCATGGCCGCAACAAAAGGCCCGTTTTTTGACCAGTCAGGGTGGAAAACGTCACAAGAGTCTGTTTCAATACGCTCAACCTTCAGAAAACGGAGGTTGGCTCGGGGTTCCAAGGGAAGAATTCGCTTCCCCCAACACCGGGACCCTTGTCTAACTCTTTGGAGAAATTTGCAATGAAAAAGACTCTGATTGCTCTGGCTGCCCTGGCTTCCACCGCTGCTTTCGCTCAATCCGTTACCCTGAGCGGTAACATGGGTTATGGCGTGTCTCAAGTTGGTACTGGCACTGCCGCTCTCGGTTTGACCGATGGTGGTTTCACTTTCGCAGCTACTGAAGATCTGGGTGGCGGTATGAAAGTTTCCGCATCCCAATCCGTGGCAGTTAAAGGTCACGACAACGCTGCTAAGGCCGACGGTGGCTTCCTGGCGATTTCTGGTGGCTTCGGCGAATTGAAAGTTGGTCAGGCTTGCGCAGGCAAAGCTCTGGGCGAAGGTAACCTGGGCGGCGCTTACGGTTTGGCCCACGCCTTCGGCAACGGTACTGATTGCAGCGCCAACTGGCAATATGGTCTGTACACCTTGCCCACCATGGTGCAAGGTCTGACCGTTGCTGCTCGTATCAGCAAAACTGCTGGCGACATCAGCGTTGAGGGTTTCAGCGCTGCTGAGAACAGTGCTCAGTTGCGTTTGGCCTACGCTAACGGTCCTCTGAGCGCAGCTTACTATGTCCGTAGCAACACCGGTGAAATCCACGCTTCTTATGATCTGGGCGTTGCCAAGGTTTCCTTCGGTATGGACACCAAGACCTCTACCGCTACAAACGAGCGTACGGAAGTTGGCGTGAGCGTTCCCATGGGCGCCACCACCTTCTCTCTGGGCTATGGCAAGCAAAAAGACACCAACATCAAGGGTACCCAAGTTGGCGTCAAGTACGCTCTGAGCAAGCGCACTTCCATCGATGCAGTGTACGGTTCGTTCACCAACGCTCTGAACGGTTCCGCTGCTGTGAAAGACGCATCCCGCGTTCGCCTGCTGCACACTTTCTAATTTGACGCTGGGGTAACCTAGCTTCACAAAGAAAAGAGTTAAACCCCGCCGTGGCAACACGGTGGGTTTTTTTATTGGCAGTAATCTTGTGGTGTTCAAGTCATATCAAGCTTTAACACGTCACCTCATACTAGCCTTGTTGGATTGAACGATCAAACTCAAAAAATCAGGTTTCGCCTTGTCACCAATGGAGAACGAACAAAAGCTATGCCCTTGCAGTGCAAGTGCACTCTGGCGTTTTCAGGACGAATGCGAAATAAAAACCCCCACCGTGTTGCCACGGTGGGGGTTTTATTCAATCTGAAATGAAGCTGGGTTACCCCAGCGTCAAATTAGAAAGAGTGAGCCAACAGGATGGTGGTCTTCTTGTCGGTCTTGGCGCCAGCACCTTCGGTGTCGTCCCAAGAAGCGATGTTAGCCGACAGGCTAGTACGCTTGCTCAGAGCGTAAGAAACGCCAAAAGAAGTACCGGTCTTGTCACCAGCGGTAGCAGTGGTATCGTTCTTGACCCACACTGCGCCAACGGTAACAGCACCCATAGGAGCGCTCACGCCAACCATGGTGTACTTGTTATTGCCGCCACCGAAGAGTTTCTGGTTCTCGAAGCCAGCACCAACTTTAGCAACACCCAGGTCGTAGCTGCCAGAAACGCGATAACGGCTATCCAGCTTGCCGGAAGCAGGGTTCTTACCGTCTGTGAAGTCGACACCAGCGGAAACTGGACCTGCAGCATAAGAAACACCAACGGTGTAACCAACGGATTGGGCAGCAGTAGAGCCAGCAGCCGCGTTCATACCGTCTGACAGCTTAGGAGCGCCGGCGTTTTCGGTGATAGAAGCGGAGAAGGTGAAATCGCCCATTTTAGGAGCGGTGAAGCCAACGAAGTCGTAGTTGGCAGCAGCGCCCAGAACTTCACCTTCCATGTTGTTCACAGGAGCGCCAGCTTGTGCGCGACCACGAATGCCAGAGCCAATTTCCAGAGCGCCGAATTTCAGAGCACCGAAACCACCAGCCAGCTCGAGGGAGCTGTCTTCGCCGCCAACAGTAGCGCCACGAGCCAGACCACCAACAGAAACAACACCAGTAACTTTCATGCCACCGCCGAGGTCTTCAGTCACGGTTGCCTTCAGAGCAGCGGTATCCATACCGAAACCCTTGGCAGTAGTGCCAGCGGAAGCGTCTTTAGTGGACTGGTAGCCGTAAGCCACGCCGCCGGACAGGGTAACGGATTGAGCGAAAGCAGCGGTGGAAGCCAGGGCAGCCAGAGCATCTACATTGAATCTCTTTTTTGTGTCCTAAACAATGAAGAGAATTCAACCCATTCATGCCGCTGTCGGCATGAGTCTGGACGACTTTTTGCTTGACCCTTTGCACGCCGTGGCCCAGCTGGCGGGCCAGCGCGTCGCCATTTTGCGTGGTGGGTGCGTAGCGTTTTATGTGGAGCCCAGTGGGTTGTTGCAGGGCTCACCAATGTCGCACATGGACCAACCGCGCTCCGAACAGCTGCAGGCGGGCGACCGTTTTGACTTGCTCGCGGGGGAGGTGTTGGCGCACGAGGCTCTGCGGGTGCAGCGCAAGGAGTTGAGTGCGGCGTCGATGGGCATTTTGCGCAACCGCTTGGACGCGCATGTGTTGCCGCACTTCCGGGACATTCGCCCCAGCCAGATCAAGGCCCGTGATCTGGATGCCTTTGTGCAGCGGTTGACCGCGCAGCACATGTCCACCACCACCATCTCGCAATACCTGGTGATCGTGCGCAAGTTGCTCAAGCTGGCACGCAAGCAGGAATTGATTCGCGATTTGCCCGAGATGCCGCAGGTCAAAATCACCAACCGGCCGCGTGCCATGCTCACTGTGGGCGAGTACCGCCGAGTGGTGCAGGCCGCCATGCGTCTAACCCGCACACAGAGCCTGTCGCCCGAGGTCAAGGCCACCGATGGCGAGCGCGAGCGGTTTTGGGTGCAGCCGCGTAACCGCACCTTGCCGCCGGATATGGCGTGGGCGATTCGCTTCATGGTCAACAGTTTTGTGCGCCCGGGCGATGTGCGCCAGCTGCGGCACAAGCATGTGCAGGTGGTGCGTGGCGAAAGCCTGTATTTACGTCTGACTCTGCCCGAGACGAAGCGACACGACACGCCCATGGTCACGCTGCGTCCTGCGGTGCAGGTGTACGAGCGTTTGTTGGCACAGGCAAAAGCGCAAGGCCGGGGCGGCCCGGAAGACTATGTGTTTTTACCGGCCGAGCAAGACCGCAACTACGCGCTGGCGGTGCTCGGCTTCTGGTTCAAGTGGGTGCTGCGCGAGGCGGGCGTGGCTACCGAAGACACCTTTGGCCGCCCGCGCACGCTGTATTGCCTGCGGCACACCTCCATCATGTTCCGCCTCTTGTACGGGCAGGGCATTGACATGCTGACCCTCGCACGCAACGCCCGCACTTCGGTGCAGATGATCGAAAAGTTCTACGCCAGCGCCCTCAGCGGCGAGATGAATGTGGCCCTGCTGCAGAGCCGGCGCACGCAGCGTTAGGTTTGGTCGTCTTGAGTAATTAGACTCGTCCTGCCAAATGCAAAGATGCACGCAGTGTTTCGTTGATGCGTGTTTGCCAGCCTTCGCCACTTGCGCGTAAGGCGCTCAGGACGTCAGCGTCTAGGCGGATTTTGACGGCTTGTTTCGTCGTTGCTGCTTTGGGTCGGCCCCGGCTTTTGAGCTCCGTGCCTGCGTAAACATCTGCAGTCTTGAAGAAAGCTTCTGTCAGCTCAGGCGCATCGTCAGGGTCATTCCAGGTATTGGGCGTAGAACGCTTTTTCGCGGTCATTGGCTTTCCTCATGCTGATGATGCGGCGTACCTCGCCGCGTGGTGTCCAGACCATGACAATCAATCGGGCATCCAGCAATCCAACGGTGATGAATCTGTCTTCTGCATAGTCTGCCCTGGTGTCCTGTCCTGTGAAATGAGTGCCACTGAAAACTTCTGCCGCACACGCAAAGTCCAGCCCTCGTTCGTGCAGTGTTTTTTCGCGTTTGTCAGGGTCAAACTCAATTTTCACGGATTTATTGTACCCCCAATAAATAAACTTGCTTTCAGCGTTTTCCAAACATCCGCCACAGCGGCGGCGCGATCAGCAGCAGGCTGGCAATGGCCAGCAGCGTGCCCGACAGCGGGCGGGTGGCGAAGGTGGTCCAGTCGCCCATGCTGATGGTCAGGGCCTGGCGCATGGATTGCTCGGCCATGGGCGCCAAAATCAAACCCACAATCAGCGGCGCGGCCGGAAAGTCAAAGCGCCGCATCACGTAGCCGATCAGGCCAAACGCAAACAGCAGGCCCACGTTGAAGACCGAGTTACCGGCTCCGTACACCCCGGCGGTGGAGATGACGATGATGCCGGCGTACAGCCAGGGCGGCGGAATTTTCAGCAGCTTGACCCACAGGCCCACCAGCGGCAAATTGAGCACCAGCAAAATCACGTTGCCGATGTAGAGGCTGGCGATCAGCGTCCACACCAGGCTGCTTTGCGAGGCAAACAGTTGTGGCCCGGTCTGGATGCCGTAGCCCTCAAAGGCCGAGAGCATGATGGCTGCGGTGGCCGAGGTCGGGATGCCCAGGGTGAGCAGGGGCATGAGCACGCCCGCTGCCGCAGCGTTGTTGGCGGCCTCGGGGCCGGCCACGCCTTCGATGGCACCGTGGCCAAATTCTTCAGGGTGCTTGCTCAGTTTTTTCTCGGTGTAATACGACAGCAGCGTGGGCAGTTCGGCGCCGCCCGCAGGCATGGCCCCAATCGGAAAACCGTAGAACGCACCGCGGAACCAGGCCTTCCACGAGCGGCCCCAGTCGCTCTTGCTCATCCACAAGCTGCCCGAAAGTTTCATGACTTCGCCCGCTTTGGACTCGCGGCCTTGCCAGGCCAGGTACAGCGCTTCGCCCACCGCAAAAATGCCCACGGCGGCCACGGTGACTTCAATGCCGTCGAGCAAGGCGGCTTCGCCAAAGGTGAAGCGGGGTTGGCCGGTTTGCAGGTCGATGCCCACCAGGCCCAGCAGGGCGCCTACGGTCAGCGCGAGCAGGCCGCGTAGCATGGAGTTGCCCAGCACGGCTGACACGGCCACGACCGACAAAATCATCAGGCTGAAGTATTCGGCCGGGCCAAACGCGAGGGCGGCTTCCACCACCATGGGGGCAAAAAACGTCAGCGCCAGGGTGCCGATGGTGCCAGCCACAAAGCTGCCAATGGCAGCGGTCGCCAGAGCCTGGCCGGCGCGGCCGCGGCGTGCCATTTTGTTGCCTTCCAGCGCGGTCATCATGGACGAGGCTTCGCCCGGTGTCTTGATGAGGATGGAGGTTGTCGAGCCGCCATAGGCTGCGCCGTAATAAATGCCGGCAAACATGACGAACATGCTGGTGGCGGGCACGTGGTAAGTGAGGGGCAGCAACAGGGCAATGGTCAGCGCCGGGCCAATGCCGGGCAGCACCCCGATCAGGGTGCCGACAAAGCAGCCGACAAAACCCCACATCAGGGTGACCGGTTGCAGGGCGTTGCCAAAGCCCGCCAGCAGGGCGTCAAGAGAAGACATCAAAAACTCCGAAGAGGGTAGGGCTTACAACAACCAGGGCAAGCCTGGGCCCAGACCCACGCCCAGGATTTGGGCAAACACCACCCAGAATGTGGTGGCGATCAGACCGCAAATGGTCAAGGACTTGAGGTTGAGCGGCGCATCAAACGCACGGGCCACGCCCATGCCGCACAGGGTGCCAGGAATGATGAAACCCAGGGGAATGACCAGTGCCATGAAGGCCAGACCACCAGCCAGCAAAAACACCATGCGGGTGTTGGCGCCGGGCAGGGGGGTCTGGTCTTCCTGAAGGCTCTCGTCGGCCTGGCGTCCCCGCCAGGCGCTGATGCCATACAACACGGTCAGCACCGCCAGGCCTGCCGTCACCACGGCAGGCACCAGTGTGGCCCCAACCGTCATTTGCATGAGCGATTGGGGAATCACACTGACCTGCCAGGCGGCCACCCCGCACAGGGCGGCCAGCAAGAGGGCGACGCGCAGCGGGGTCATGCCAGGCCCAGCTCTTTCATCAGCACTTCCTTGTCGGCAATGTCCTTGGCCAGGTCACGCTCGAAGGGGCGCTCGGTCATGAAGGCGTTGGTCCACTTGCGGGTTTCCAGCTCCTGCTTCCAGGCGGCAGACTGGGTGACTTTGGTGACGAAGTCGATCAGGGTTTCGCGCTGCTTGTCGCTGATCCCGGGGGCGGCAAACACGCCGCGCCAGTTGGACTCGGAGACGTTCACGCCCAGCTCGACCAGGGTAGGCACGTTCACGCCCGGAATGCGGCTCTTGCCCGACACGGCCAACGGGATCATCTTGCCCGCCTTGATTTGTTCTTCGAACTCGGAGTAACCGGAGATGCCAGCCACCACCTGGTTGCCCAGAATGGCTGCGTTGGCGGGGCCACCGCCAGCGAAGGCCACATAAGCAGCGTCGCGTGGGCTTTGACCCAAGGCTTTGATGACCATGCCCAAAATCAGGTGGTCAGTACCACCGGCGCTGCCGCCAGCCACAGACACGGCCTTGGGGTTGGCCTTGATGGCGGCTTCGAGTTCTTTCCAGGTCTTGATCTTGCCGCTGGCGGGCACGACGATGACGCCAGCCTCTTCAGTCAGGCGGGCAATGGGCGTGACGTTTTTGATGGTGATGGGGCTCTTGTTGGCAATGCCGGCGCCGATCATGACGGAACCGCCGACCATCAGGCTGTTGCCCTGGCCTTTGCGCTGGTTCACAAAGCGGGGCAGGCCCACCATGCCGCCGGCGCCGCCGACGTTTTCAAAAGCCATGTTGCCCACCAGGCCAGCGGCCTTGGCGGCGCGTTCGATGGCGCGGGCGGTTCCGTCCCAGCCGCCACCGGGGGCTGCGGGCACGAACATGTTGATGGTGTCAAACAGGGGTTTGCCTTGGGCCCAGGCGGGCAGCACCAGGCTGGCGCCAGCGGCGGCGCTCATGCTCAGGAAGTCACGTTTGCTGATGTTCATGGAAGTCTCCTGTGTAAAAATGAAAAAACAGACGGCTCATGCCACCTTGGATCGCATTGTGGTTCGGGGCCGGGGCTGCTAACTTTCAATCACCTGTCAATTGAGCTTGGTACATACCCTCACCCCTCGTGTGCTGCTGGTGGAAGACACGCCCGACATTGCGGTGTGGCTGGCCACGGCTTTGCGACAAGCGGGGCTGGACGTCAGCCATGCGGCAGACGGGCAGGCCGCTTTGCAGGCGCTGGAGCCTGGCCATGGGCTGGATCTGGTCTTGCTGGATTTGCAGTTGCCCGGAGTGGATGGCTTGAGCGTGCTGGAGACCTTGCGCCAGCGGGGGGACGATGTGCCGGTGCTGGTGCTGACGGCGCGGGCCAGCGTGCCGGACCGCGTGCTGGGCCTGCAGTTGGGGGCCGATGATTATTTGACCAAGCCTTTTGACCTGGCCGAGCTGGAGGCGCGTATTCAGGCCTTGTTGCGCCGACCGGGGCGTATGCGCTCGCCGGTTTTGCGCCTGGGCGCGCTGGAGATGTCGGCTGATGCATCGGCTGTGCTCTGGCAAGGTCAGGCGCTGGCCCTGACCCCGCGCGAGGTGGCGGCTTTGCAGGCTTTGCTCATGTCGCCGCAGCGGCCAGTGTCCAAAGAGGGCCTGCATGAGCGGGTGTTTGGCAACGAGGCGGCCGAGCTCGAAGCGGTAGAGGTGCTGATTCACCGTTTGCGCAAAAAGCTGGAGAGCCTGACTGGTGCGGGCGGTGTACGCATTGCGACCTTTCGCGGCATGGGCTATATGTTGACCACGGGTGCGGCGCAGGATGTCTGAGCGCCAGACCTTGTCGCTGCGCTCGCGCTTGTTGCTGGGCTTGCTGTTGCCTTTGCTGGTGCTGATAGGGGCCAACGCCTGGTTTGGCTACGACCGCGCGGTACAGGCTGCCAATGAGGCTTACGACCGCTCTTTGTATCTGGCTGCGCGCACCCTGGCGGAAGACCTGCAATCCCACAACGGACGGCTGGTGTTGCAGATGCGCCCGGGCACCGGCTATTTGTTCGAAAACCATACCGGCTCGCGCTTGTTCTACCAGGTCAGCGATGCGCAGGGCCAGACCTTGCTGGGCGCCCACGATTTGCCCGCGCCGGGGGCGAATGTGGAGCGGGTGCATTTTTTTGCTTTGGTGGAGTTTGCAGATGCGCGCTACAACACCTTGCCTGTGCGCTTGGCCCGCTTGACGCATGTCTTGCCCACCGATGGCGTGGACTCGCCGGTGTTGCATGTGACGGTGGTGGAAACCCGCGAGGCACGCGATGCTTTGATTCAAACCATCTTGCTCGAGACCTTGGGCAGCCAGGCTTTGTTGCTGGTGGCGGCGGCGGTGTTTGTGTCTTTGGCGGTGCGCCGTGCGGTCAGGCCTTTGCACCAGTTGCGTGACCTGATGGAATCCAAAGCCGATGACGATTTGCGCAGCTTGCCCGACCGCCCTTGGCCGCGCGAGCTGCAGCCTTTGGTGGGCGCCATCAATGGCTATACCCAGCGTCTGGGGCGCCTGATCGGCATTCGTAAACGTTTTCTGGACAACGCTGCGCACCAGCTGCGCACGCCGCTGACAGCACTCAAGACGCAGCTGGGCTTGATGCAACGCCAAACTCCTGCCGAGCGCGACCCGGCTTTGCTGCAGGCGGCGCAGCGCACCACCGACGATGCCGTGCGGCTGACCGCGCAGCTTTTGAGCCTGACCCGCGCAGAGCATGGGCCGGACATGGACAAGAGCACCGAAGTCGAGCTGGTGGCGCTGGCCCGGCAGGTCACGGAAGACCATTTGTGGCGTTCGCACGAGCGGGGCGATGATCTGGGGTTTGAGGCGCTGGCCTCGCGTGTGGTGGTGCACGGTAATGCCTTGTTGCTGCAGGAGGCCTTGGCCAACCTGATTGACAACGCCATGCACCATGGCGGGCGTGGGGTGCACATCACCGTCAGGGTGGGGCCACGTAGCCTGGAGGTGGAGGACAACGGTCCGGGTATCGCGCCTGAGCATCAAGCCCATGTGTTCGAGCGTTTTTACCGTGCTGCTGCGGTGGGTGTCAGTGGCAGTGGCCTGGGCCTGGCCATTGTTCAGGAAATTGCGCGTCAGCACGGCGCGCAAGTGCAAGTGCACAGCCCCGTGCGCGATGGGCGAGGGACGCGGGTGCGCCTCTACTGGCCCGCCTGATTGCATACAGAAAAACCCTAATTTGCTTAAATATTGTGCAAATTAGGGGATTTTTCGGGATTCCTTGTATACATTACGACCCAAGGAGATTTGCGGCATGAATGCCTTGCGTCGTCAAACCGAGCCCGATGGTGTGCTGGAAGACTCCGCTTCTGCGGCGGTCAAGGCGCAGCTGCGCTTGCGCGAATGGGTGCTCGCTGGGGACTTGCCTGCGGGTGGCCGCGTGACCGAGGTGATGCTGGCGCAGCGCTTGGGCGTGTCGCGCACACCGGTGCGTGCGGCTTTGGTCAAGCTGGAGCAAGAGGGCTTGTTGCAGGCGCTGCCCAACGGCGGGTTTGTGGTGCGCACGTTTTCGGAGCAGGAGGTGGCCGACGCCATTGAGCTGCGTGGCACGTTGGAAGGTTTGGCGGTACGGTTGGCGGCCGAGCGCGGTGTGCGCGCGGCGGTGCTGGAGCAGGCCCGTGCCTGTCTGGACGAGATTGACGAGGCGCTGCGCGATGCGTCGCTGAGCGAGGCGATGTTCTCTCGCTATGTGGAGCTCAATGCACGTTTTCACCGTTTGTTGACCGAGATGCCGGGCAGCGAAGTACTGCGCAATGAAATTGAGCGGGCGGCGGCGCTGCCGTTTGCCTCGCCTTCGGGTTTTGTGGGTGTGCGTGTGGGCGATGCGGCGGCGCGTGATGCCCTGGTGGTGGCGCAGTACCAGCACCGACAGGTGCTGGAGGCGATTGCGCGGCGCGAGGCGGGGCGTGCAGAGGCCTTGATGCGCGAGCACTCGCGTCTGGCGCGGCAAAACATGCAGCAGGCGTTGCGCGCACCGGCCGGGCAGGGCTTGCCCGGCGTGCAATTGATTCGCTCGGCTTGAGCCGGGCTTTGAATGCGGAGATGGATATGTTTGTGATGAACACCTGGTATGTGGCCTGTTCCCTGGCCGATCTGGACGCCTTGGGCGACAAGCCTCTGGGACGCACCATATGCAACGAGAAGATGGCGTTCTTCCGTGACGGCAGTGGCAAGGTGGTGGCGGTAGAAGATTTTTGTCCGCACCGCGGCGCGCCCATGTCGCTGGGCAAGGTGTGCAAAGGCCAGCTGCGCTGCGGCTACCACGGCCTGGAAATGGATGGGACAGGCAAGGCCGTGAGCATGCCGGGCCAGCGCGTGCGCGGCTTCCCGGCGGTCAAAAGTTATGCGGTGGTGGAGCGTTACGGTTTTGTGTGGGTGTGGCCTGGCGATCAGAGCAAGGCCGACGTGGCGCAGATGCCGGTGTTCAGCTTTTTCGACGACCCGGCCTGGGCTTATGGCGGTGGGCTGTACCACGTCAAGGCCGACTACCGCCTGATGATCGACAACCTGATGGACCTGACGCACGAGACCTATGTGCACGCCACCAGCATTGGCCAGCCCGAGATTGACGAAACACCTTGCGATACCAAGGTGGACGGCGACAAGGTGGTGCTGCAGCGGCACATGGAAGGCATTCAGGCGCCGCCGTTCTGGCGCATGGCGATGCAGGCCAATGGCCTGGACCCCGAAGCCAAGGTGGACCGCTGGCAGATTTGCCGCTTTACGCCGCCGAGCCACATCATGATTGACGTGGGCGTGGCCTTGCAGGGGCACGGTGGCTTTGACGCACCGGCAGACAAAAAGGCCTACAGCGTGGTGGTGGACTTCATCACGCCCGAGACCGAAACCTCGCACTGGTACCACTGGGGCATGGCGCGCAATTTCAAGCCCGACGACGCGGCGCTGACCGACAGCATCCGCAAAGGACAGGGCACGATTTTTGGTGAAGACATGGAGATGCTGGAGCGCCAGCAAGCCAACCTGCTGCGCTGGCCCGAGCGTAAATTGCTGATGCTCAACATCGACTCGGGCGGTGTGCAGGCGCGCCGCGTGATCGACCGCTTTTTGGCACAAGAACAACAGGAGGCTTCATGAGCGCGCAAGACAACCCTTTGATCGAAGACGGCGCTGCGTTTGAGGTGCAGCTGGCGCAGCGTGGCATCACGGTGCAGGTGCCGGCGGACAAAACCTTGTTGCAGGCTTTGCTGGATGCGGGGGTGGAGGTGCCGTTTTCGTGTTCGGAAGGTATTTGCGGCACCTGTGTCACAAAGGTGCTGTGCGGCACACCGGATCACTGGGACAGTTACCTCCTGCCCGAAGAACAGGAAAAAGGCGACCAGATCATGCCCTGCTGCTCACGCAGCAAAACCGCGCGACTGACGCTGGATTTGTAAACAACCTTCATGACCATGAACGCAACCTTGGTGCTGGTGCCAGGACTGATGTGTGACCACACGGTGTGGGCCGATATGCGCACGCACATGGGCGCTACCGGGCTGGGCGCGGTGGTGCCCGACCATGGGCGCGCCAACAGCCTGACGCAAATGGCCGAGCAGATTTTGCAGCGCTACCCCGGCCCGCTGGATGTGGCCGGGCATTCGATGGGTGGGCGTGTGGCCCTGGAGATGTGGCGTTTGGCGCCCGAGCGGGTGCGGCGCCTGGCTTTGCTGGACACCGGTTTTGCGGCTTGCCCCGCTGGCGAAGCCGGCCAGGCCGAAGTGGACAAGCGCTACGCCTTGTTGGCGACGGCCAAACGCGATGGCGTGCAGGCCATGGCGCGGGTGTGGGTGCAGGGCATGGTGCATCCGCAGCGTTTGTCGGACGCAGGTCTGTTGGATGAGATTGTGGCCATGTTTGCGCGGCGCGATACGGGGCATTTCGAGGCGCAAATTCAGGCGCTGCTGGCACGCCCGGATGCCACTGCGCAGTTGCAAAGCATTCCCGGACAGGTGTGGCTGGTGTGTGGCGCGCAGGACAGCTGGTCGCCCCCTGCACAACACGAAGCGATGGCAGCGCTGTTGCCGCAGAGCACCCTGGAAGTGATTGAAGACGCGGGCCACATGGCCCCGATGGAGCGGCCGCAAGCCGTGGCGCAGGCTTTGCTGCGCTGGTTGCAGTCGCCGGCCATGGTTTGATTTTTAACCCCAAAAGGAGACAGTGATGGCTTTGAAAGTACGGATGGTTCAGGTCGCTGCGGCGGCATTGACGTTGGCTGGTGTGGCTTCGGCCCAGGCCCAGGAGGTGGTGCTCAAGCTGCACCACATGTGGCCCACCGTGGCCATGGGCCACAAGCGTGTGGTCGAGCCTTGGTGCGAAGCGATTGCCAAGGATTCGGGCAACAAGATGCGTTGCCAGATTTTGCCGGCCATGACCGGTGGTGGCTCGCCGGCGCAGCTGGTGGACCGCGTCAAGGATGGCGTGGACGATGTGGTGCTGACGCTGCCCGGTTACACCCCGGGGCGCTTCCCGATCATGGAAGCGTTTGAGCTGCCTTTCATGACCAACAATGCCGAAGTGGCTTCTGCCGCGGCCTGGGACTTCTATCAGAAGTACGCCACCAAGGAATTTACCGATACCAAGATCCTGGCCACCTGGGTGCATGACCCCGGTTTCGTGAGCACCTCGGGCAAGCAGATTGCCAAGATGGCCGATTTCCGTGGCCTGAAGATTCGTGCGGCCAGCCGTCAGTCGACCAAACTGTTGTCTCGCCTGGGGGCCACGCCAGTCGGCATGCCGATTCCGGCAGTGGCCGACGCCATGACCAAGGGTACGATCGACGGCTTCCTGACGGCGTGGGAAATCATTCCTTCCTTCAAGCTGCAGGAGGTGAGCAAGTTCCACACCGAGATCGACGACAACCGTCCCTCCATGTTCACCGCAGGCTTTGTGTTTGCCATGAACCAGGCCAAGTACGACAGTCTGCCCGCTGACCTGAAAAAGGTGATCGACAAGCACAGCGGTGGCGGCCTCTCGCGTACCATTGGCCGTTATTGGGACGAAGCCACTGCCGTGGGCCAGAAAGCGGCCAAGGACCGTGGCAACACCTTCATCAAGGTCAGTGCCGAAGAGACCGATCGCTGGATCAAGGCCTCGGCACCTTTGTATGACGAGTGGGTAGCTGACATGGACAAGCGCGGCCTGCCGGGCAAGCAAATGCTGCAGGACGCGCGTGATCTGATCAAGAAACACAGCAAGTAATTTGTCGTGTCCTCATGGCCCCGCCTGCAAGGGTGGGGCCATTGTTTTGCAGGAGTGATGCATGCGTGATGTGCTCAGGCGTTTGGGGCCTTTGTGTGCGGTGTTCGGTTCGCTGGGGGCGGCCGTGGCACTGCTGGTGGCTGTCTTGATGGTGGCCAGCGTGGTCATGCGCGCACTGTGGGATCAGCCGATTGCCGGGGATGTGGAAATGACCCAGATGGGCATTGCCCTCGGGATCTCCTTGTGTCTGCCCTACGCGCAGGTGCAGCGGGCCAACATCATTGTGGATTTCTTCACTCAGAAAGCGTCGCCAGGCACGCAGCGCGTGCTCGATGCTTTCGGTCAGTTCTTTCTGGCGCTGGTGTATGCCTTGCTGGCATGGCGGACCAGTGCAGGTGCACTGTCCGTGCGGGAAGCGGGCGAGACGACCATGATCATCAGCTTGCCCATGTGGTGGGCGTATGCCTCTTTGGCGCCCGGACTGGCGCTGGCTGCCGTGATCGCGGTGCTGCAGGGCTTGATCGGCCTGACTTCGAAAGATGCACAGGAGGTGCAGGCATGAGCGCAATGGGTCCCCAGCTGGGTGTGATGATGTTTGTGTCCATGCTGGTGTTGATGGCGCTGCGTGTGCCGATTGCAGCAGCCATGTTTGTGCCGGGTGTCGCAGGCTATTGGTTGTTGACGGATTCGATGAACACCATCAACTTCCTCAAGGGCAGCGCGGTGGCGCGACTGACGGTGTATGAGTTGAGCGTGATTCCCTTGTTTTTGTTGATGGGGCAGTTCGCCTCGCAAGGCGGCTTGAGCCGCGATCTGTTTCGCGCTGCAGCGGCCTTGATTGGTCATGTGCGCGGCGGGTTGGCCATGGCCTCGGTCTTGTCTGCCGGGGCGTTTGGCGCGGTCTGTGGCTCCTCGGTGGCGACTTCGGCCACCATCACGCAGGTGGCCTATCCACAGATGCGGGGTCTGGGTTACGGGGGGCGCTTGTCTACGGCTGCCTTGGCCAGTGGCGGAACCTTGGGGATTCTGATTCCGCCTTCGGTGCCTTTGGTGGTGTATGCGATTTTGACCGAGCAGAACATTGCCAAGCTGTTTGCAGCGGCCATGGTGCCCGGCCTGCTGGCCATGCTGGGTTATGTGATGGTGGTGGGGCTGTATGCACGCGCCAGGCCCGATCAGGCGCCCTTGATGGATCGTTTGCCCTGGCGCGAGCGTGGCCAGGCTTTGTGGTCCATCTGGCCCATCAGCCTGATTTTCGTGATTGTCTTTGGTGGCATTTACGGCGGTGTGTTTTCGCCGACAGAGGGCGCTGGTGTTGGTGCTTTCCTGACGCTGGTGGCCGGGTTGTCCAAGCGGGAGCTGAAGATGCCGGGCATTCGTGCTTCGCTGGTCTCTACGGCCGAGACCACGGGCATGGTGTTCATGATTTTTCTGGGTGCCGACATGATGAATGCCACCCTGGCGCTGACCGAAATGCCCAAGCATGTGGCCGAATGGGTGGCTGCTTTGCCCATACCGGATTTGAGCATTGTGGGCGCTGTTCTGCTGCTCTATATCCTGCTGGGCTGTGTGATGGACGAGCTGTCCATGCTGTTGCTGACGCTGCCGGTGATTTTTCCGGCGGTCATGGGGCTGGATTTGTGGGGTTTGAATTACGAGTCCAAGGCGTTGTGGTTTGGCATCTTGCTGTTGATGACGGTGAGCTTTGGCTTGATTGCGCCACCGATCGGGCTGAACGTGTATGTGGTCAACAGCCTGGCCAAGGACGTGCCGATGAGCGAGACCTACAAAGGCCTGGTGCCTTTCCTGGCCTGGGATGCGCTGCGCATGCTGGCCTTGCTGTTTTTCCCGATCATCAGCCTGGGGCTGGTGAGGGTGTTTTTCAGTTGACCTGTAGGGTCAAGGCTGCAAGGCCTTGACCAGGGTCTGCAGCGCCGCATTGACCGGCGTGGATACGCCCAGCTGCTGGCCTTGCCGCACGATGAAGCCATTGAGATGGTCAATCTCGGTGGCTTTGTTTTTTTGCAGGTCTTGCGCGGTCGATGAATACTGGCCCTGCATGGTGCGGGCAATGTTTTCGATCATGGGCCACAGCGGGGCGTCCAGTCTCACGCCTGCTGCGTGTGCCACGGCGATGCATTCGTCATGGGCGCTTCGCATGAGCTGCCACATGCCCGGTTGCTGCACCAGCTCGCCATAGGGGCGTTGGGTGATGGCGCTGGCAGCGTTGTAGGTGCAGTTGATGATGAGCTTGGTCCACAAGGCGCCTTGCACATTGTTCGAGACCGTGCTGGGAATGGCTGCTTGGCTGAGCAGCTCTGCGAGTTGTTCACTGCGAGCATGTTGACCCAGCACCAGATCGCCGCGGCCGAAGTGCTGCACATGGCCGGGACCGGCCATGGCGGTGGCCACGTAAACCACTGTGGCAATCACGTCCTGGCCGAGCACGGCTTGCAAACGCTGTGCGTTGTCCACGCCGTTTTGCAGGCTGAGCACGGTGGCGTCTTTGCGCAGGTAGGCCTTCATTTGAGCGCCTGCGCTTTCGGTGTCGGAGGACTTGACGCAAAACAGCACCAGCTCGGCATCTTTGAGCGCAGCCACATCGCTGTTGGCGTTCAGGGTAATGTGCTCGTCAGACGTGGCGGTTTGCAGGCGAAGGCCGTGCGCGGCAATGGCCTGCACATGCGACGGGCGGGCAATGAGGGTGACGGTGTGGCCCGCACGCGCCAGCAGGCCGCCGTAGTAGCAGCCCACGGCACCGGCGCCCATGACGGCGATATGCATGGCGGCTGACCTCAGGTGTAACGCTTGTTGCGCAGGTTGTTTTTCATGTCGCGCAGCAGGGGTTGCAGGGTCTCACCCAGACGCAGGGCCACGGTGGTGGCCAGGATGTCGATGATCAGCAAGTGCAGCAGGCGCGAGACCATGGGGCTGTATTTGTCATAGCCCTCCGGGTGGTCGGCGGTGAGGTGGATGTTGCCAGCGCTGGCCAGGGGCGAGCCGCTGGCAGTGATCACAATGGTGGTGGCGCCGCGCTTTTTGGCAATGTCGCAGGCGTCCATCAGGTCGCGGGTACGGCCCGAGTTGGAAATGATGACCACGCAGTCACCGGGCTGCAGCATGGAGGCGCTCATGACCTGCATGTGCCCGTCGCTGTAGGCAATGGCGTGCACACCCAGGCGGAAAAACTTGTGCTGCGCATCCTGCGCCACGATGCCGGAGTTGCCCACACCATAAAACTCGATGCGGCGGCCGGTTTTTTGCGTGTCGGCCAGGGCCTGTGCAGCGTGCTCCAGCGCGAAGGAGCTGGCGTCGTTGCGGTACTTGAGGAAAGCCGCCACGGTGTTGTCAATGACCTTGACGGCAATGTCGCTGGTCTTGTCGTCCACATCGACACTGCGGTGAATGAAGGGTACGCCTTCGCTCACGCTGCCCGCGAGTTTGAGTTTGAAGTCGGACAGGCCGTCATAGCCCATGCTGCGGCAAAAACGGACCACGGTGGGCTTGCTGACGTGGGCGCGATCGGCCAGCTCGGTCACAGGCAAGTTGGCAAACGCGCGCGGGTCGGCCAGTACCAGTTTGCCCACGCGCTGTTCAGCTGGGGCCAGAGAGGGTAGTGATGCCTTGATGCGGTCGAGCATGCCGGTCTCCAGAAATATTCAGCTCATTGTAGGAGCGGTCTCAGCTTTCCTCGCTCCAGCAAAAGCCGTCACGGGCGATCATGGCGCTCGATGCGCTGGGCCCCCAGGTGCCTGCAGCATAGGGGCGTGGGCCCACTGGATCGGCAGCCCAGTGCTGCAGGATGGGTTCGACCCAACGCCAGGCTTCTTCCTGCTCATCACTGCGTACAAAAAGGTTGAGGCGACCGTCGAGCACGTCGAGCAGCAGGCGCTCGTAGGCGCCCACGCGCTCGCTGCCAAAGCGGCTGTCAAAGTCCAGATCCAGATGGACCGGCGTCAGGCTTTGGTTGCCGCTGCCGGCGCCGCGCTTGCTTTGGCCGGTGGCAAACAGGTGCAGCTCCAGACCATCTTTCGGTTGCAGGTGAATGACCAGTTTGTTGACCTGGCCAGCAGGGCTCTGGAAGATCTGGTGCGGGGTTTGACGGAAGTTGATTTCGATATGCGCCTCGCGCGAGGCCATGCGTTTGCCGGTGCGGATGTAAAACGGCACGCCGGCCCAGCGCCAGTTGGCAATTTCGGTGCGCAGTGCGACAAAGGTTTCGGTGTTGCTCGCAGGGTCGACGCCTTGCTCATCCCGGTAAGCGGGTACGGCGTGACCATCCACATTGCCGGCTCCATACTGGCCGCGGATCACGTGTTGGCTCAGTGTTTCGGGGGTCCAGCGCTTGAGGGCGCGCAGCACCTTGAGCTTTTCGTCACGGATGGCGTCAGCATGGGCGTTGATGGGCGGCTCCATCGCAATCGCGCACAGCAGTTGCAGCGCGTGGTTTTGCACCATGTCGCGCATCGCACCGGTGCCTTCGTAAAAGCCACCGCGCTTTTCCACGCCCAGCTCTTCGGCCATGGTGATCTGGATGTTGGCGATGTGCTCGCGCCGCCACAGCGGCTCGAACAGCGCGTTGCCAAATCGCAGTGCAAACAGGTTTTGCACCGAGGGCTTGCCCAGGTAGTGGTCGATGCGAAAGATCTGCTGTTCCTTGAAGACCTTGCCCACAGCTGCGTTGATCGCGCGGTTGGACGCCAGGTCGTGGCCCAGCGGCTTTTCGAGCACGATGCGTGTTTTGGCGGTGTTCAGGCCACTGGCGGCGAGTTGCTCGCACACCGTGGTGAACAGGCTCGGCGCGGTGGACAGGTACATGACCACGCTGTCAGTCTGGCGCTCGGCCAGACGGGCTTTGAGACCGGCGTAGTCTTCGGGCTTGGACAGGTCCATACGCACATAGCACAGCAGGGCGGCAAAGCGGGCGAACTCTTCGTTGTTGGGGCGCTTGTCACCATCGACCTGTGCGAACTTGGCCTGGATGTTGTCGCGGTACTGCTGGTCGCTCAGGTCATCGCGGCCCACGCCGATGATGCGCCCGCCCTCAGGCAAAGTGCCATGACGGAAGGCCTGGAACAGGGCGGGCATGAGTTTGCGCCAGACCAGATCGCCGGTGCCGCCAAAGAAAACGAGATCGAATGCCATGTTGGTTATTGGGTTACATGAAACAACAGGAATGTAATGTAACTTTGTTTCATGTTTTTGGCAAGCAGGGTTACATCACCGGTGCGAAAAATTGCAGAGGCCCTTCAGGCGAGTGAAACGATCAAGGCTTCCCAGGGCTGCAACTGCAGAGTGTTCAGGGCAATGGCGGCGTCGCCGTGGTGGCGCTCGTCGGCCAAGCCGCGTCGCGCTGGCCCATTGCCCAGCAGCAGTTGGGCTGGCCTCGTGACCAGGTCGTGCGGCAGGTCTACGGCATGGATGGCATCGCTCCAGTTGCTGAGGATCAGCCAGCGTTGGTTCTGCCATTGCCGAAGGACGACGTCAATGTGGCGGTGCTCGGGCAGCAACAGGGTGGTCTGGCCCAGCGCCAGAATGGGGTGCTGCTGGCGCAGGGCGATCAGGCGGCGGTAGTGGTGGAACACCGAGTCGGGGTCTTGCGCTGCAGTGTGTGCATTGACCTCGGGCCAGTTGGCGTTGAGCTGAAGCCAGGGCGTGCCGCTGGTAAATCCGGCCTGAGGCGCATCAGCGCGCCAGGGCATGGGTGTGCGGGCGTTGTCGCGGCCTTTGGCGTGGATGCTGCGCAGCACTTGCGCGGGGTCTTCACCGCGCTCGATGACGGCGGTGCGCCAGTAGTTGCGGATTTCGATGTCCTGGTAATCGTCCACGCTGGCGAAGGCAACGTTGGTCATGCCCAGTTCTTCGCCCTGGTACACATACGGTGTGCCCTGAAAACCATGCAGCCAGGTGCCCAGCATCTTGGCGCTGGCCACGCGGTGCGCGGGGCTGTCGTTGCCAAAACGCGAAACGGGGCGGGGCTGGTCGTGGTTGCTCAGGTACAGGCTGTTCCAGCCTTGCCCATCTAGGGCGTCTTGCCAGCGCTGCATGGTGCGCTTCATGTCGCGCAAGTCCAGGGGTTTGAGCGCCCATTTGCCGCTCACATGGCCACCAACGCTGTCCAGATCCATGTGCTCGAACTGGAACAGCATGTTCAGTGCGCCGGCTGTCGGGTGGGTGAGTGCGCGGCCTTCTTCAACAGTGGCCAGCGGCGCTTCGCCCACGGTGATGCAGCCGGGGTAGTGGTCCAGCACGTCGCGTCGCATTTCGGCCAGAAATTCGTGCAGGCGCGGGCCGTTACAACTCAGGGCAAAGCCCGGCTGCAAAAAGCCTGGGCGCACCACAGGCGCGTCCGGCAGGCTGCCGTCTTCGCGCCAGGGCTTGCTGATCATGTTGATCACGTCCATGCGAAAGCCGTCCACGCCGCGATCGAGCCAGAAGCGCATGATGTCGTAGACCTCAGAGCGCAGGCGGGGGTTTTCCCAGTTCAGGTCCGGCTGTTTGCGGCTGAACATGTGCAGGTAGTACTCGCCAGTGGCCTCGTTCCACTCCCAGACCGAGCCATTGAAGGCGGCTTCCCAGTTCGTTGGAGGCTGACGATGGCCATCGTCACCGATGCGCGGCTCGCGCCAGATGTAGTGGTCGTGATAGGGGTTGTCGCGGCTGCTTCGGGCCTGCTGGAACCAGGCGTGTTCGTCAGAGCTGTGGTTGACCACCAGGTCCATCATCAGCCGGATGCCGCGCGCATGCATGGCCGCGATCATGGCGTCAAAGTCGGCCAGGGTGCCGAACTCGGGTGCGATGGCGCGGTAGTCGCTGATGTCGTAGCCGTTGTCGTCTTGCGGCGATGCGTAGATCGGCGAGAGCCAGACCACGTTGACGCCCAAAGCCTGCAAATGGTCCAGCTTGGCGGTGATGCCGGGCAGGTCACCTATGCCGTCACCATTGCTGTCGCAAAAGCTGCGGGGGTAGATCTGGTAGACAACCGCAGTGCGAAAGTCGATCGGCAGGCGCTTGGACATGGTGCAGGCTCAGGCAGGCAGGGTCATGCAGGCAGCTCGGGTGTGCGGTGACAGGCGTCGCCTTCGGCGTCGAACACGTGCAGGCTCTCGGTTGGGCACTGTACATGCACCGTTTCGCCAGTGCGCTGGGCGGTGGTGCCCTCCACCTTGACGGTGACCAGTTGCGTGGACGCAGGGGTGTTCAAGTACAGCAACGAGGCTTCGCCGAGCTTTTCGATGTGTTCAATGTGGCCACTGAGCACATTGGCCCCTGGACCAGCGGCCAGACGCATGTCTTCGGGGCGGATGCCGACCGACACGCTGGCTCCGGCAGCCAGGCGCGTGGCGTTCACAGCGGCTTCAAAAGGCGTGCCGTGGACACGCAGCTGACTGGTCATGGCATTGGCTTGTTCCAGTGTGCCTTCCAGGATGTTCATCTTGGGCGAGCCAATGAATTCGGCCACAAACAGGCTGGCCGGGCGGTGGTAGAGGGTGAGCGGCGAGCCGACCTGGGCAATCGAGCCTTTGGTCTGCACATCTTCACCAGCGCGCAGCAGCACGATCTTGTCGGCCAGGGTCATGGCTTCGACCTGGTCGTGGGTGACGTAGATCATGCTGGCGGTGCCAATGCGGTGGTGCAGCTTGGCGATTTCGAGGCGGGTTTGCACGCGCAGGGCCGCGTCGAGGTTGGACAGCGGCTCGTCAAACAGGAACACACGCGGTTCCTTGACGATCGCGCGCCCAATGGCCACACGCTGGCGTTGGCCGCCCGACAAAGCCTTGGGCAGGCGGTCGAGCAGGTGGGTGAGCTGCAAAATCTCGGCGGCTTCGCGCACCTTTTTGTCGATGTCTGCTGCATTGGCACCAAACACTTTGAGACCAAAGCCCATGTTCTCGCGCACCGTCATGTGCGGGTAGAGCGCGTAGCTCTGGAACACCATGGCCACGCCACGTCGTGCAGGAGCCAAGTCATTGACACGTTCGCCGCCGATCGACAGGTCGCCGCTGCTGATGTCCTCCAGGCCAGCCACCATGCGTAGCAAGGTGGATTTGCCGCAACCCGAGGGGCCAACGAAAACGCAGAACTCACCGTCTTCGATGGTGAGGTTGGCGTTGTGGATGGTCAGCGGCAGGCCCTCAGCGTAGCGCTTGCAGACGTTTTTGAATTCAATGCGGGACATGGTGTGTTCCTCGGATGTGGGCGTCAGGCCTGCAGATGCAGACCGCCCCAGGGTTCAAAGTGCAGGGCGCTGCCCTGGTGTTGGCCGCCAGCCAAGCCGCTGCCGCTCAAGGTATGGGCTTGTTGCCAGCTTGCAGGCAGTTCGATAAGGGCAGGTGCATCGCTGAAATTGAAAGCGCACAGCACGCGCTGGCCTTGGTGTTCACGTTCGAACACCAGCACCTGCGGGTGGCTGGGCCAGACGGTCATGCTGCCGTGGATCAGCGCGGGTTGCTGTTTGCGCCAGGCCAGCAACTGGGTGAAGTAGCCCAGCAGGCTGCCGGGTTGGCCCGCTTGCTGATCCACTGCAAGGGCCCGGTGGGCGGCATCCAGCGGTAGCCAGGTGCGTGCAGCGTCCGAAAAACCGGCGTGTGGTGCATCGCCCTGCCAAGGCATGGGCGTGCGGCACCCGTCACGGCCTTTGTATTCGGGCCACATGGTGATGCCGTAGGGGTCTTGCAGGTCTTCAAAAGCGACGTTGGCTTCGGGCAGGCCGAGCTCTTCGCCTTGGTACAGGCACACCGTGCCACGCAAGCTGACCTGGAAGGCGGCGGCCAGGCGCAGCAGGCGGGGATCGGGCTGCGCGCCGCCCCAGCGTGTCGCCGAGCGCACGCAGTCGTGGTTGGAGAGGGCCCAGCAGGGCCAGCCGTCACCCACCACTTCTGTAAAGCGTTGCAGTACGCCTTGCAAGAAGGGAGCGCTGTGCGGCTCGCCCAGCAGGTCAAAGCAATAAGCCATGTGCAGCTTGTCGCCACCGCTGGTGTATTCGGCCACGCGGGCCAGGCCGTCGTCGTCGCCAATTTCGCCGACCATGGTGGTGTCGGGGTATTGGTCGAGCAGCGCACGCAGCTTTTGCAAAAAGGGCAGGTTCTCGGGGCGACTCTTGTCGAAGTGGTGCCACTGCCAAGCGTAGGGGTTGAAGGGGTTGACGGCCGGGTCCGGGTTGTCGCGCGGGGGCTCGCCACGCGGGGGGTTGTCGCGCAACTGCTGGTCGTGGAAATAGAAGTTGGCGGTGTCCAGGCGGTAGCCGTCCACGCCCAGGTCCAGCCAGAACTTGACCGAGTCCAACAGGGCCTGCTGCACCTCGGGGTTGTGGAAGTTCAGGTCGGGCTGGCTGGTGAGGAAGTTGTGCATGTAGTACTGGCAGCGACGTGTGTCCCATTGCCAGGCGCTTCCGCCAAAAATGCTCAGCCAGTTGTTGGGCGGGTTGCCGTCACTCTTGGCGTCAGCCCAGATGTACCAGTCGGCCTTGGGGTTGTCGCGGCTGGCGCGGCTTTCCACAAACCAGGGGTGCTGGTCGCTGCTGTGCGAGAGCACTTGGTCAATCATGACTTTCAGGCCCAGTGCGTGGGCGCGCTCAACCAGGGCTTTGAAGTCGGCCAGGGTGCCGAACATCGGGTCGACGTCGCAGTAGTCGCTGACGTCGTAGCCAAAGTCCTTCATCGGGCTCTTGAAAAAGGGCGAGAGCCAGATGCCGTCGGCACCAAGTTTGGCAATGTGCTCCAGCCGGGCGGTGATGCCGGGCAGGTCGCCGATGCCATCAGCATTGCTGTCCTGGTAGGAGCGTGGATAAATTTGGTAGATGACGCCGCCGCGCCACCAGTTGTTGTTGGGTGCTTTGTTCATGAGGGTTCTTGGATGAGACTCAGCCTTTGACCGCGCCAGCAGTCAGGCCCGAAACGATTTTTTTCTGGAAGACCAGCACGAGCGCGATCAGTGGCAGCGTCACCAGCACGGAGGCGGCCATGATGTTGCCCCAGGGGATGTCGTATTTGCTGGCGCCTGAGATGAGCGAAATGGACACAGGCACAGTGCGCTCGTTGTTGTCGAGCACAAAGGTCAGCGCAAAGAGAAATTCGTTCCAGGCTGCGATGAAGGCCAACAGGCCAGTGGACACCAGAGCGGGCCACAGCAAGGGCATGAACACGTCCTTGATGATGCGCCAGGGGCTGCAACCATCCATGATGGCGGCCTCTTCCAGCTCTTTGGGCAGTTGCTTCATGAAGGTGGTCAGCACCCACACCGTGAAGGGCAGGGTGAAGATCATGTAGGGCAGCACCAGGCCCAGGGCCTTGTTGTAAATGCCCAAAAACCGGATGAGTTCGAACATGCCTGCCAGCACCGCCACCTGCGGGAACATGGACACCGACAGCACCGTGGTCAGCAGCAGGCCACGACCCTTGAATTGGATGCGACCGAGCGCATAGGCAGCAGTGACGCCGATGAACAGCGAAATCACCACCACGAGAACGGACACCAGGATGGAGTTGAAGATGTGTCTGCCAAAGGGTTGCTCGGCCAGGGTGAACAAGGAGATGTAGTTGTCCAGTGACCAGGAGGACGGCCAGAGCGTGGGCTCGAACAAGGCGCCGCCGCTTTTGAACGAGGTGGTCACTGCGTACAGAAACGGGTAGACAGAGAGCAGCACCACTACTGTGGCTGCCAGGTAGAGGGCAATGCGCCCAAACAATGGGGTTTTCATGGAGTCAGTCCTCCGCCATCTTCATGCGGCCAAGCTTGATGTAGGCCACGGTGCACAGGCCGATGATCAAAAACAGTGCAGTGGAAGCCGCAGAGCCGTAGCCCATGTAGCCGTTGTCCACCATTTCGCGGCGCACAAAGCCGGACATGGAAATCGTGCTGTTGTTGTTGGAGGTCAGCACATAGATCAGGTCAAACACGCGCAGCGCGTCGAGCAGGCGGAAGATCACCGCCACCATGAGCGCGGGCTTGATCAGGGGCAAGGTCACTTTCCAGAACACGCGCAGAGGGTGCACACCGTCGACCTTGGCGGCTTCGTAGCAGTCCTTGGGCAGGGTTTGCAGGGCGGCCAGGATCAGCAGCGCCATGAAAGGGGTGGTTTTCCAGACGTCGACAGTGACCACGGTCCACAGCGCAAAGTCAGGGTCGGCGGTCCAGGCGAGTTTTTCGGCCAGCAGGCCCCAGTCCACCAGCCACTGGTTGATCACGCCAAACTGGTCGTGCAGCATCCAGCCCCACATCTTTGCGGAGACGATGGTCGGGATGGCCCAAGGGACCAGCACGGCAGCGCGCACCCAGGCGCGGCCTTTGAATTCCTGGTTGAGCAGCATGGCCACGCCAAGCCCCATCAGGGTTTCGATGGTGACCGAGACGACGGAAAACTTGAGCGTGTTGACGATGGCTGTGCCCCAGTCGCTGGACCAGAAGCCATCGGTGTAATTGGGGTTGGCAAACAGCCCGTATTCGCCAAAGTAGTTTTCGAAGCCGATGAATTTGGCAGCGTCGAGGTTGTTGATGTTGGCATCCGTGAAGCTGAACCAGATGGTGCGTCCCAGCGGCCACAGGGCCACCAGCAACAGCACGATCAGCATGGGGGCCAGAAACAGCCAGGCGGTTCGGGTCTTGTTGTTCATGGAGCGTATGTTTCAAAGGAAAAAGCCGGCTGCAAGCGAATGGCCCGCAGCCGGCCGGTGGGCTCAGTCAGATTACCAGGCGTTGCGCTTGATCTGCTTGAGTTTGCCTTCCAGTTTCTTCAGGCTGTCTTCAGCGCTGGCTTTGCCGGAGAGCACGTCAGAGGTGGCGTTCCAGAAGGCGGCGCTGACCTCGGGGTACTTCAGGCCTGTGGCCGTTGCAGGACGGGGCACGGCGCTGGTGAACACGTTGTAGAGGCTGCCAAAGAAGGGGTTTGCGGCCAGCACGTCCTTGTCCTGGTAGAGCGAGGCGATGGTGGGGTTGTAGGAACCCTGGATCGCGCGCATTTTCTGCACTTCGGGGCTGGTCATGTACATGACCAGGGAAGCTGCGGCTTCGGGGTTCTTGGAGTACTTGGATACCGCCAGCTGCCAGCCGCCCAGGGTGGCAGCGTTTTGGCCATCAGCACCGCCTTTGGGCAGGGCAGACACGCCGATCTTGCCGGCGATCTTGCTGTCCTTGCCGTTGCCCAGCGACCAGGCGTAGGGCCAGTTGCGCATGAAGGCGGCGTTGCCGTTCTGGAACACGCCACGGGCTTCTTCTTCAGCGTAGTTCAGCACGCCTTGAGGAGCGATGGTGCCAATCCAGGAAGCAGCTGTTTTGAGGGCCTTGACGGCGCCAGGGTTGTTGATGGTGATCTCGCCCTTGTCGTTGACGATGTTGCCGCCCTTGTAGGAGTGGATCCACTCGACGGCGTCACAGGTCAGGCCTTCGTAGGCCTTGGCCTGGAAAACGAAGCCCTGGAAGTCCTTGTTGCCAGCGGCGCGTTCACCGTCCTGGATTTTCTTGGCGGTGGCTGCCAGCTCTTCCCAGGTGGTGGGGGCTTTGGCACCGTATTTTTCAACCAGGTCCTTGCGGTAGAACAGCAGGCCGGCATCGGTGAACCAGGGCATGGCCAGCAGCTTGCCGTCCACGGTGTTGTTGGCCACGATGGCGGGGAAGTGGTTCTTCTCAGCGCCTTTACTGTAGGGCTTGAGGTCGATCAGGTGATCCTTGATGACGCCAGGCCAGACCACGTCGACGTTGACCACGTCCAGGTCAGCGGACTTGGCTGCAAACATCTGGCGGAACAGGGCCAGGATGTCGGTGGTGCTGTTGGGTATGGTGAAGAGCTTGACCTCGTGGCCGGTTTTGGCGGCCCACTCGGAGGTGGTCTTCTTGCAGAACTCGAAGTCCTGGCCCACGGAACCGCAGGAAATGGTGATGGTGGCGGCTTGGGCGCTGGCCAAAGCCAATGGGGCCAGAGCGGCCAAAGCAATTGTTTTGAGCTTGAATTTCATGGGATGTGTCTCCATCGTTAACGGGTTGGGAACAGCCGTGATGATTTGGCTGTAAGCGTATTTTGACTGTTTTGCAAACGATTGCAATTTGGGGTTTACCCGTAATTTTGTTCCGTTCAAAATTACCTATTCAGGTAAATTAATTACAGGTGCGGCAGCGTTGTGTACGTGCGGCTGAGGCAGGCGGTCAGGCGTTGGTTAAAGCGGTACTGCTTTCGCGGATGCTCAATGTGGTGGGCAGCATCACGGACTGTACGTCCTCATGGTTCAAGCGTTTCAGCAACAGTTCGACCATGATGTGGCCTGCTTGCTCGGTAGGTTGTCGAACAGATGTCAGTGTTGGGTGTAGATAGGAGGACATTTGGACATCGTCATAGCCAACGACGCGAATATCTTCGGGCACCGACAGTTGCTTTTCCTTCAGTGCAGCAATCAGGGAATGGGCTGCAACGTCACTGGTGGCCAGGATGCCGTCGAAGTGAACGCCGTGTTCGAGCCAATCACTCAGCGTTTGACGCATGGCCTGATCGCCAAATGTGATGGGTTTGTACAAGCGTGGGTCGGCTTGGAGGCCCGCGAGGACATGGGCTTGCAGATACCCTTGATAGCGAAGCATCACCTCGGGATGTTGCACATCACCCAGAAACGCCAATTCACGACAACCTTGCTCCACAAGATGGCTGGTTGCCAGCAAGCCGCCCAGGTAGTTGTCCCCACCGACGACAGGGTAGTGACTATCGGGAAGCTTAGCTCCCCAGACCACCATGGGGACGTGTTGGTCATGGAGCTCGTTAAGGGTTTCATGCCGCGTAAGCTGGCCAATGATGAGCAGGCCGGAAACTTGTCCTGTAGCGTAGAGTTGAGCGATGTCAGGCTCTCGTTCGGGCGTGATACGCTGAAGTAGCAAATTGAGTCCCTTGACGTCGAGCGCATCTGCAATGTGACCGATCAGGCTCAAAATGAAAGGATCTGAAATGGATTGCAGGCTTTGTCCGAGCACGATGACGCCTACGTTGCGAATGGCACCTTTTCGGAGGTTGGCGGCACCGATATTGACCTGGTAGTTCATTCGCCGGGCTAGGTCGCCGATTCGCTCTTTTGTCTCGGCATTGACAAGCGAGCTCCCGCTCAGTGCCCTTGAAACAGTTGATGCTGATACCCCAGCCATTCGGGCAATATCTGCCATTTGCAGTCGGGTGGGCTTGCTGGTGATGCGGCTCATTTTCGTGATTATGGAGCGAAACAATCGTTTGCAAAACCAAAGGAGGCGTTCGTCAAATTAGCGAGTTACTTGAATATGAAATTGTCATGTAACTTTGTTTCAAAGATAATCCAGACACTTTTTCCCAAGCACTCTCATGAACCAACTCGAAGCCCTCAAAACACACACCACGGTGGTTGCCGACACTGGCGACTTTTTGCAACTGGCGCAGTTCAAGCCGCAGGATGCGACAACCAACCCGTCGCTTATTCTCAAAGCGGTTCAAAAGCCAGAATACGCGCCGCTGCTGAGCGAGACGGTGGCTGCGCACAAGGGGCAAGCGCTGGATGTGGTTATGGACCATTTGCTGGTGCGTTTTGGCCAGGAAATCCTCAAACACGTGCCGGGCCGTGTGTCCACAGAGGTGGATGCGCGTTTGAGTTTTGACACCGCCGCAACGGTGGCGCGTGCGCGCCGCATCATGGCGCTGTACGAAGCGCAAGGCATCGGGCGCGATCGGGTTTTGATCAAGATTGCCTCCACCTGGGAAGGTATTCAGGCCGCAGCGGAGCTGGAAAAGGAAGGCATCCGCTGCAACCTGACTTTGCTGTTCGCTTTTTGCCAGGCGGTGGCTTGCGGTCAGGCGGGCGTGCAACTCATCTCGCCTTTTGTGGGCCGCATTTACGACTGGTACAAAAAATCTGCAGGGGCGAATTGGGTGGAAGCTGACAACGCTGGCGCCAACGATCCCGGTGTGAAGTCGGTCACGGCCATTTACAACCACTACAAAAAGCACGGTATCCGCACCGAAGTGATGGGCGCGTCTTTCCGTAACGTGAGTCAGATCACCGCGCTGGCCGGTTGCGATTTGCTCACCATCAGCCCCGATTTGCTGGCCCAGCTGGCCGCTACAGAGGCACCGTTGCCTCAAGCGCTCAATGCCGATGTGGCCAAGACAATGGATCTGCCTGCTGTGTCTTTCGATGAAGCCTCGTTCCGCCTGGCCCTGAACGAAGACGCCATGGCCACTGAAAAACTGGCTGAAGGCATTCGCGCTTTCTGTGCGGATGCTCTCAAGCTTGAAGCTCTGATGCTAAAGGCCTGAGTCATGCGATGTGACCACACCCCAATCTGGACAGCCTTGCAAACCCATGCGCAGGGGTTCGGTGACTTTGATCTGCGCGAGGCTTTCAAGTTTGACGTACAGCGTGCAAGTCGCTTGAGCCAAAGCGCACCGTACCTGTTTGCAGACCTGTCAAAAAACCATACCGATGAGGCGACCGAGGCCTTGCTGCTGACGCTGGCCGAGCAGACGGGTTTGGCCGAACACCGCGATGCGATGTTCAGGGGTGAGCCCATCAACAACACCGAAGGCAGGGGTGTGATGCACTGGCTCTTGCGCCAACCCGCCGGGAGCCTGCAAGGCAAGCTGACCGCGCCATTGGCGCAGGTGCACGAGACGCTGAACGCCATGCTGGCGTATGCCGAGCAGGTGCGTGCCGACGACGCGATCACCGATGTGGTGAACATCGGCATCGGCGGCTCCGACCTGGGGCCGCAAATGGCGGTGCTGGCGCTGCAGGATTTTGTGCTGCCGGGCAAGCGCTTTCACTTTGTGTCCAACGTGGACGGGCATGAGCTGGCGGCGGTGCTGAAAAACCTGAAAGCGCAAAACACCCTGTTCCTCATCGCGTCCAAAACCTTCACCACCATCGAAACCATGACCAACGCCCGCTCGGCGCTGGCCTGGTTCAATGCGCAGGGCGGACAAGACGTGGCACGCCACTTTGCCGCGCTGACCACCAATGTCGAAGCCGCTGCGCAATTCGGCATCAGCACCACCTTCGGTTTTTGGGATTGGGTCGGCGGTCGCTACTCCATGTGGTCAGCCATTGGTCTGCCGGTGGCGATTGCGATTGGCGCACAAGGCTTCAAGGACTTGCTGGCAGGTGCGCACGACATGGACCAGCACTTTCAGAGCGCGCCGCTGGACAGCAATTTGCCGGTGCGGCTGGGTTTGCTGGACGTCTGGTACCGCAACTTTCTGGGCTACACCAGCCGTTCCATTGCTCCCTACCACAGCGCGCTGCGCCGTGTGCCTGCGTATCTGCAGCAGCTGGAGATGGAGAGCAATGGCAAGCGCGTGGACCGCAATGGCC
The DNA here is from genome assembly GCF_038134685.1 of Limnohabitans sp. Classification (GTDB taxonomy): domain Bacteria; phylum Pseudomonadota; class Gammaproteobacteria; order Burkholderiales; family Burkholderiaceae_C; genus Limnohabitans_A. Next base: position 41,568 of record NZ_JAYPVP010000017.1, read on the forward strand.
AGGCGCTGCCCTATGGCACCTCGCCCGTGTTGTGGGGCGAGCCGGGCACCAACGGCCAGCACGCCTACTTCCAGATGCTGCACCAGGGCACCGATGTGGTGCCGCTGGAGTTCATTGCGGTCAAAAAGCCGACGCACGCTTTGGCCGATCACCACGAGTTGTTGCTGGCCAACGTGATCGCGCAGGCGCAGGCGCTGATGCTGGGCAAGAGCGACGAAGGTGGCCACAAGCACTTCACCGGTAATCGGCCCAGCACCTTTGTGCTGCTCGACGAACTGACCCCCGCCAGTTTGGGGGCGCTGATCGCCTTGCAAGAGCACCGCGTGTTCGTCAGCGGCGCAGTCTGGGGCATCAACAGCTTTGACCAGTGGGGTGTGGAGTTGGGCAAGGTGCTGGCCAAAGACATCCACGCACGCATCCTCTCGGGTGACGTGTCGGGGCTGGATGCTTCGAGTGCCGAGTTGCTTCGCCGCATTCGTTAAGGGGTTTACCGCCCAGCCAAGTCGGGCGTTTCAACCTTGGCTTATGATTTGGTCATGCGTCAATTTGTCCTTTGCTTCCTGCTGTGCCTGATGCCCCTGCGGCTGTGGGCAGGTGTCTGGATGCCCATGGCACAAAGCGCTTCGCACCATCCTGCGGGTTCGGTGCAACTCGCGCAAGCCCATTCGGCCCACGATTGCCACGAGGCCGTGGTTGAAACCATGCATCACCAGGCCCACGGGCAGGCTGCCGAGTTCGAAAGTGCTCTTCAAAACGCCGACTGTCACGATGGCAGTTGTTTGCTGTGCAGCGTTTGTCACCAAAGTGCAAGTCTTGCGGTGTGGCCTTTGATGCTGCCGGTGACGCAAGTGCAAGCATGGCCTGTTGGTGCCTTATGGATGCACGTCGCTCACACGCCTGCGCCCCTCACCAAACCCCCCATTTCCTGAACCTCACGCCACAGGTGCGTCCGCTTGCCGCCCGGGTGGGCGGACGCCATGTTCGTCTGTTTCAGGAAATTGACATGAAGCCCCTTTTTAAACGTGCCTTGGGTCCTTGGACTGCGGGCGCTGCGCTGCTGGCAGGCATGGGGTCTGCGGCTTGGGCGCAACACCATCATTCACCAGCGCCATCGGTGACGGCAGCGCCCACTGCCTTGAGCTGGCAAGACGCCAACCGTGCCGTCTCGCAGTTCCCCCGCGGCCACGCGGACGTGTTGCGCTGGGAACAAAAAAACATGCCGCCTTTGCCGGAGGCACCCGCCCACCCTGACGCGGGGCAGCTGACACTGATTCAGGCCCAGCGCTTGGCCCTGCAGGACGAGGCCCTGTGGCTCAAGCCCGGGATGAGCGCCCTGGAGGAGGCCGAAGTGCGTCAGCAAATGGCGGCCGTGCGCCGGGATGTGCAAAAGCTCTGGGTTGACGCAGTGACCAGCCGCCAGTCGCTGGCGCACAGCCGTGACGTTCTTGCGGTGGCGCAAGCCGGGACCGAACTGGGCCAACGCATGGCGCAGGTCGGTAACTGGAGCCGTGCGCGGCAAATCCAGGAGGAGCTGTCCTTGTGGGATGCGCGCACACGGTTGGACAAAGCGCAGCTGCAAGCCGATCGTGCACTGCAGGCCTTGTGGCAGCGCATCGGAGCAGGCATGACAGCACAAAAGCTGGCTGAGCAGTTGCCTTTGCACCTGCCCGTGCAAGCACCTTCAGACGGTTTGCCTGCGACCGCGGTTGACACTTCGGCGCAAGGTGTTGTGTCTGCCAATGACCTCGCGGCTTTGCAGTCGCAGGCGCTGCATGCCCATTCGCGCTGGTCTGTGCAAGACCTGGAAGCCCGTCGCCTGATGGCTGGGGCGGGCCTCAACGCGCAACAGCTGCAGTTGGTGCAAAAAGCCATGAACGATCTGGCTGGGCAGCAAACGCCTGCTTGGGACCCGCGCCATATGCGCTGGGGCCATGCCTTTGAAAAGGCGTGGCCAGCCCGTTTGCAGGCCGACCGGCTGGCGCGGCAGGTGCGTGCCGATGTGCAGCTGGCGGTGAACGCTTATGTGCAGGCACGACAGACGGCGCAGCACACGCAGGCACAGGTGCAGCGTCTGCACGAGGAACTCTCGCAAGAGACGCTGCTGCGCTACAACGGCATGCTCAAAAGCACTTGGGACCTGCTGGCCAGTGCCCGCACGCGCATCGACAGCGTGGATGCGTCCTTGCAAGCACAGCGCCAGCTGTGGCTGGCCCATGCCGACCTGGTGGCCGTGCTGGCGGGCTTGCCTTATCCAGCCGTAGCCAGCGATACATCTGGTGCACCCAAACCTTCCACCAACCCTGCAGGACACTGACCATGCAACGCCGAGATTTTTTCCAAAAAGCCGTGGCCGCCGCAGGCGTGGCCGTTGCCACCTCCGCCGTCACCCGCAGCGCGCTGGCTGCCTTGCCCGAGCCCGTCATCCAGACCCGCCCCGACACCGCACCGCCCTGGACGCCGCCAGGCGTGACCGGCGCCGGACGCCCCTACAGGCCGGTGGTCACCCTCAACGGCTGGACCTTGCCCTTTCGCATGAAGGACGGCGTGAAAGAGTTCCACCTGGTGGCCGAGCCGGTGGTGCGCGAGATGGCGCCGGGCTTTGTCGTCAACATGTGGGGCTACAACGGCCAAAGCCCTGGCCCCACGATCGAGGTGGTTGAAGGTGACAAGGTGCGCATCTTCGTCACCAACAAGCTGCCCGAGCACACCACCGTGCATTGGCACGGCCAGCGTTTGCCCAATGGCATGGATGGCGTGGGTGGCTTGAACCAAAAGCAGATCCCGGTGGGCAAGACTTATGTGTATGAATTTGTGGCGCGCAGGCCGGGTACCTTCATGTACCACCCGCACGCCGACGAAATGACACAGATGGCCATGGGCATGATGGGCTTGTGGATCACTCACCCCAAGGGCAAACACCCGCTGATCGCCGAGGTGGACCGCGATTACGCCTTTCTCCTCAATGCGTTCGACGTGACGCCCGGGGCCAAAACCCCCAATGTGAACACCATGCTCGACCAGAACATCTGGAGCTGGAACAGCCGGGTGTTTCCGGGCATCAGCCCGCTGGTGGCTCGCTTGAACGACCGGGTGCGGGTACGCGTGGGCAACCTGACCATGACCAACCACCCAGTGCACATTCATGGCATCGAGTTCGAGGTGACCGGTACCGACGGCGGTCCCGTACCCAAGACGGCACGCTGGCCCGAGGTGACCACCGATGTGGCCGTGGGCCAGATGCGCCAGCTGGAGTTCATTGCCGACGAGCCCGGTGACTGGGCCATGCATTGCCACAAGAGCCACCACACCATGGGGGCCATGGGCCACGATGTGCCCACCATGATCGGCGTGGACCACCGGGGCCTGGTGCAAAAGATCCAGAAGCTCATCCCGGACTACATGGTCATGGGCGAGCGCGGCATGGCGGACATGGGCGAGATGGAAATGGAGTTGCCCACCAACACCTTCCCGATGATGACCGGAACCGGTCCTTATGGCCCCATCGAGATGGGGGGCATGTTCACCACGCTCAAGGTGCGGGCCGATCAAAAAACGGGCGACTACAGCGACCCGGGGGATTACAAACAACCAGCGGGCACACAGGCTTATGAATACACCGGTCCGGCGGCGACCACACCAAGGGCGCCTGAGGCGAGCGCTCCACCTGCGGCGGTGCCGGCAGGCCAGGTGCGCAAGCCCCAGGGCCATTCGCACCATTGATTTGTTGCTGACATTCTTTCTGGAACATCCATCACAAGGACATTGGATATGAACATCACATTGAACGCCACGCTGTTGGCCCTCGGTCTCATGGCTCTGCCTCTGGCGCAAGCCCATTCACCAGCCCATTCGCCAGCGGCCCATGCCAGCCACGCCAACCATCACGCCCAGGCGCCGGCCGAGCAAAAAGACTGGGGCATCGCAGGAGACCCGAAAAAGGCCCAGCGCACCATCGAGATCCGCATGAGCGATGACATGCGCTTTGCCCCCAGGGAGATCCAAATCAAGCTGGGCGAGACTGTGCGCTTGGTCGCCGTGAATGCGGGCAAGGTCTTGCACGAGATCGTGATCGGCACGCCCCAAGAGCTCAAGGCGCATGCCGAGATGATGAAAAAACACCCCGGCATGGAACATGACGAGCCCTACATGGCCCACGTCGATCCCGGTAAAAAGGGCGACATTGTCTGGACCTTCAATCGCGCTGGTACGTTTGAATTTGCCTGCTTGATCCCGGGTCACTTCGAAGCGGGCATGGTCGGCCGCATTACCGTCAAGTAAAGGAAAGCACACCATGCAAAGACGTCAATGGATTCGTGCCGCAGCCCTGCTGGGGCTGGCGGCCACCGGTTTTCATCGCAGCGCACTGGCCCAAGCTGCCACGGTTCAGGTCTGGAAAGATCCGAACTGTGGTTGTTGCCATCTGTGGGTGGAGCACCTGCAGGCCAGCGGCTTCAAGGTCGAGGTGCGGGATGTGGGCAATACCGCTGCGCGCAAGCGCCTGGGCATGCCTGAAAAACTCGGCTCCTGCCACACCGCCACAGTGAGCGGCTACGTCATCGAGGGCCATGTGCCTGCCACCGACATTCATCGTTTGCTCAAGGAACGACCCGTGGCGCTGGGCCTGTCGGTGCCGGGCATGCCCATTGGCAGCCCGGGCATGGATGGCCCGGAGTACAAGGGCCGCAAAGATGCCTTTGATGTGCTGCTGGTGCAAAAAGACGGTAGCAGCAAAAGCTTCCAGCGATACCCGGGCCAGGCCCGCATGGCGCAAGGCGGTGGTATGCAGCGCGTCGGCGATGGCGCGACTGCCGCATTGCCCTGGGTGACGGCCGAGGTGCGACGCATTGACAAGTCTGCGGGCAAGGTCTCGCTCAAGCACGGCGAAATCCCGAATCTGGACATGCCGCCCATGAGCATGGTGTTCCAGGTCAAGGAGCCAGCGCTGCTGGACGCCTTGCAGGTTGGCCAAAAAGTGCGTTTTCAGGCGGTGCAGGAAAAAGGCGTTTACTGGGTGGTCAAGATTCAGCCTGACTCCATTTGATCTTCATCTGCCCATGAAAAAGCCCCGCCAGGCTTTCACCTGCGGGGCTTTGGAGCTTGGGAGCCGGGCGTGGATTACATGCCCATGCCGCCCATGCCACCCATGCCGCCCATGTCGGGCATGGCCGGAGCGGCTTCAGCCTTGGGGGCTTCAGAGATCATGCACTCGGTGGTCAGCATCAGGGAAGCGACAGAAGCGGCGTTCTGCAGGGCAGTACGGGTCACTTTGGTCGGGTCCAGGATACCCATTTCGATCATGTCGCCGTAGGTGTCGTTGGCAGCGTTGAAGCCGTAGTTGCCTTTGCCGGCCAGCACGTTGTTGACCACCACGCTGGCTTCGCCGCCGGCGTTGTAGACGATTTCGCGCAGGGGAGCTTCGATGGCCTTGAACACCAGGGCGATGCCGTGGTTCTGGTCTTCGTTGTCACCCTTCAGAGCGCCAACAGCCTGACGTGCGCGCAGCAGGGCCACGCCACCGCCGGCCACGATGCCTTCTTCCACCGCAGCGCGGGTGGCGTGCAGGGCGTCTTCCACGCGGGCTTTCTTTTCCTTCATCTCGACTTCGGTGGCAGCACCGACCTTGATGACGGCCACACCGCCGGCCAGCTTGGCCACGCGCTCTTGCAGTTTTTCGCGATCGTAGTCGCTGGTGGCTTCTTCGATCTGCACGCGGATTTGCTTGACGCGCGCTTCGATGTCTTGCGCAGCGCCAGCGCCGTCGATGATGGTGGTGTTTTCCTTGCCCACTTCGATGCGCTTGGCCTGGCCGAGGTCGGTCAGCTGCACTTTCTCGAGGGTCAGGCCCACTTCTTCAGCGATGACCTTGCCACCGGTCAGGATGGCGATGTCTTCCAGCATGGCCTTGCGGCGGTCGCCGAAGCCCGGAGCCTTGACGGCCACAACCTTCAGGATGCCGCGGATGGTGTTGACCACCAGGGTGGCCAGGGCTTCGCCATCGACGTCTTCGGCGATGATCAGCAGCGGACGGCCAGCCTTGGCGACGGCTTCCAGCGTGGGCAGCAGGTCGCGGATGTTGCTGATCTTCTTGTCGAACAGCAGCACGAAGGGGTTGTCCAGCAGGGCGGCCTGCTTTTCGGGGTTGTTGATGAAGTAGGGCGACAGGTAGCCGCGGTCAAACTGCATGCCTTCCACGACATCCAGCTCGTTTTGCAGGCTCTTGCCGTCTTCCACGGTGATCACGCCTTCCTTGCCGACTTTGTCCATGGCGTTGGCGATGATTTCACCAATGCTGTGGTCGCTGTTGGCGGAGATGGAGCCGACCTGGGCGATTTCCTTGGTGGTGGTGGTGGCTTTGGTGGCCTTCTTGAGTTCGGCGATCAGGGCTTCCACAGCCTTGTCGATGCCGCGCTTGAGATCCATCGGGTTGCCGCCGGCGACCACGTACTTCATGCCTTCGCGCACGATGGCCTGGGCCAGCACGGTGGCGGTGGTGGTGCCGTCGCCAGCGTTGTCAGAAGTCTTGGAAGCGACTTCCTTGACCATCTGGGCGCCCATGTTCTGCAGCTTGTCCTTGAGCTCGATTTCCTTGGCCACGGACACGCCGTCCTTGGTCACGGTGGGGGCGCCGAACGAGCGCTCGAGCACCACGTTGCGGCCTTTGGGGCCCAGGGTCACTTTGACGGCGTTGGCCAGAACGTTGACGCCTTCAACCATGCGGGCGCGTGCATCTGCGCCGAAAACTACATCTTTTGCTGCCATGTTGTTTAGCTCCTAATTAGCTGAAATCTTGAACGGAATGTGGTCGATCACTCGACGACGGCGAAGAGGTCTTCTTCTTTCATGACAAGCAGCTCGTCGCCGTTGACCTTGACGGTCTGGCCCGAGTACTTGCCGAACAGGACGCGGTCGCCGACCTTGACGGACAGGGCTTTGGTTTCGCCTTTGTCGTTGGTCTTGCCGGGGCCGACGGCCAGGATTTCGCCTTGGTCAGGCTTTTCTGCAGCGTTGTCGGGGATCACGATGCCCGAAGCGGTTTTGGTTTCGTTTTCCAGACGCTTGACGATCACGCGATCGGCCAGAGGACGCAGGTTCATGACTTCTCCTTGAGGATGAATACAGAGGTTGCAGATAAACAAATGCCAACGAATGTTGGCGCGAACTGACTTTTACACGGCGCTTGTTAGCACTCATGTCGTTCGAGTGCTAATGATAAGGGCTTTTGTGACGGTTTCAAGACCCGGCGCAAATCCCCGCACCGCTTCAGGGCAAAATCGGGCTCCATGTTGTTCTGGTTTCGCTTCTTCAGCCGTTGGCCTTTGTGGGCCTTGCACCTGCTTGGGTATCTGGGTGGGTGGGTGGCCTGGCTGGCGGCGCCTGATTACCGAAAGCGCTTCATGGCCAATGCCCGCCAAGCCGGTTTGAACTGGTCACAGGTGTGGGGCGCCATTGGGCAGGCTGGCTGCATGTCGGCCGAATTGCCCCGGCTGTGGCTGGGGCGAACGCCGCATGTGGAGTGGGCCAGCGAGGCGGCAGCCGCCCAGGCTTATGCAGCGGGTGATGGCGTGGTGTTTCTGACGCCGCACATGGGCTGCTTTGAAATCACGGCGCAGGCGCTGGCCCAGCGCTTTGGTCAGGCCCACGGTACCCTGACCGTGCTCTACCGCCCTGCGCGACAGGCACAGCTCAACGCTGTGATGGAAATAGCACGCAACCGCCCAGGGCTGGAGGCCGTGCCCACCACACTGTCTGGCGTGCGGCAAATGATCAAGGCTTTGCGCCAAGGACAGGCCGTGGGTCTGTTGCCCGACCAGGTCCCCCCCGATGGCTTGGGCCAATGGGCCCCGTTTTTTGGCAAGCCCGCCTACACCATGACCCTGGCCGCTCGCCTGGTGCAGCAAACGGGTGCCAGGCCGGTGTTGATATGGGGCGAGCGGCTGGCTTGGGGCCAGGGCTATCGTCTGCACACCCAGTCGCTGGCTTTTGAATTGTCTCAAGACCTGGCGACTGCGGTCGTGCAAATCAACCAGGCCATGGAAAAGATGGTGCTTCAGCGTCCGTCCCAATACCTGTGGGGCTACGCACGCTACAAATCACCGCGCAAGGACAACTGATGGCCCGTTTCCTGATTGTGTTCATGCGCTTTCTGGCCTGGTGGCCCTTGCCTGCTTTGCGCGCTTTGGGTGCAGTGCTGGGGTGGGTGCTGTATGCGCTGGCGCGCGAGCGGCGTCATGTGGCCAGCGTGAACCTGCAGCTGTGTTTCCCGCAATGGAGCGCGGCCAAGCGCCAGCGGGTGCTGCGTCAGCATTTCGTGTGCGTGATGCAGTCCTTGCTCGATCGTTCATGGTTATGGCATGCGCCCTTGCCTGTGTTGCAGCGGCGGCTACAGGTGGTGGGTGATATGCAGGCCATGCAGCAAGAGGGTGGCGTGGTGGTGTTTGCACCGCATTTCGTGGGGCTGGACGCAGGTGGTGTGGCTTTGACGCTGGTGCAAGGGCAGTCCATGGCCAGCATTTATGTGCCTCAACGCGGGCAGGCGCTGGACGATTGGGTGCGCCACGGCCGTAATCGCAACGGGCGCAACCGGCTTTACGAACGCCATGAAGGTGTGAAAACCATTGTGGCCGGATTGCGTCAGGGCGAGAAGCTGTACTTGCTGCCAGACATGGACTTTGGCGCGGCCGAGTCGGTATTTGTGGATTTTTTCGGGGTGCCCGCAGCGACGTTGCCCTCGCTGTCTCGTTTTGCCCGTCTGGGACGCGCGAAGGTGCTCACAGCCGTCACACGCATGACCCGCAGGGGCTACCGTGTTGAAGTGTCGGGTTCGTGGGACAACTACCCTTCAGATGAGGTGCTGCTCGATACCCAGCGCATGAACGAAGAGCTGCAGTCCCTGGTGTTGTCCATGCCCGAGCAGTATTACTGGGTGCACAAACGCTTCAAGACGCGTCCGCCGGGTTCGGATCCGGTGTATTGACGGGGTGGATCCAGTCCCACAGGTGCTTGGCCGTTTCTTCCACGCCTTGCTTTTTCAGGGCTGAAAACAGTTTGACATCGCCACCACCTGCTTGCAGTTTGGTGATGGACAAGACTTTGGCTTGTTCAGCGCGGGTGAGTTTGTCAGCCTTGGTCAGCAGCACCAAAAACTTCAAGCCTTCTTCCACCCGGGGGCGGATGATGTCGAGCAAGGCCTCATCCAGATCGGTCAGGCCGTGCCGCGGGTCGCAGAGCATGACCACGCCCAACAGGTTGGGACGGCTGACCAGGTAATTGGCCATGACCCGCTGCCAGCGCGCCTTGTCGGCTTTGGGCACCGCGGCGTAGCCGTAACCGGGCAGATCGGCCAGCACGGCGTCGTGTACGCCTTGCTTGCCCAGGGAAAACAGGTTGATGTGCTGGGTACGCCCGGGTTTTTTGGAGGCAAAGGCCAGCTGTTTTTGCTGTGTCAGGGTGTTGATGCAGGTGGACTTGCCTGCGTTTGACCGACCGACAAAGGCGATTTCGGGCAGCTCGTGCGCTGGCAGGTGCTGCAGCTGGGCTGCTGTGGTCAAAAAACGGGCGGTGTGCATCCAGCCCAGTGGCGTGACGCTGGCAGCGCCCGGGGTCGGGGCTGGGGCTGCCTCTGCGGGGCTTGGAGGGCGGGGTGCTGAATGGGACATGAATGGGAAGTGTATGAGCGTCAGGAAACAGACAATGGCCTCATTGTAGAATCCGATGGTTTTGCGCCGTTTCAGGATGTACCTCATGAAAGCACTGGTTTCCCTTTTGATGACTGCCCTGGTGGCAGGTTCTGCCCTGGCCAATGGCCCTGAATCCAAGGTCGCCAAGCCCGACCTGGCCAAGGGTGAGGCCACTTATACAGCGGTGTGCGCTGCCTGCCACGCTGCCGACGGCAATTCCACCACGCCGGCCAACCCCAAGTTGGGTCAGCAGCACCCGGAATACCTGGTCAAGCAACTGCATGAATTCAAGTCCGGTAAGCGTGCCAATGCCGTGATGAGCGGTATGGTGGCCGGTTTGAGTGATGCCGATATGCGCAACATTGCCTACTGGCTGGCTTCCCAGAAGGCCAAGCCTGGCTTTGCCAAGGACAAGGACACGGTCTGGTTGGGCGAGCGTATCTATCGCGGCGGCATCCCCGACCGCCAGATTGCGGCTTG
>NZ_JAYPVP010000018.1:0-50599 GCF_038134685.1 Limnohabitans sp.
AAGCGGGCAACGCCGCCACGGTGGCTGACTTTGACAGCCTGACCGACCCGAGCAACGCGGTGGACACCTCGGCGCCCTCCATTGCAGCGGATGCGCTGAGCCTGGCCACGCAAGACATCGCAGGCGACGCCAAGACCGACAACCTCAAACAGGGCGACAAGGTGGTGCTGACCATCGCCCTGGGCGAAGCTGCAGACGGCTTTGTGGGCCTGCCCACGACGGGCAGCACCAACGACACGGCCATTTTGGTCAACGCTGTGGGCGTGAGCGCCGACTGGAGCACCAGCGGCAACAACCTGATCCTGACCTACACCGTGACGGCCAGCCAAAACGGCGCCATCACCATTGACGAAGCAGCGCTCAAGACAGCGCTGGGCAGCAGCATCACCGACAAAGCGGGCAACGCCGCCACGGTGGCTGACTTTGACAGCCTGACCGACCCGAGCAACGCGGTGGACACCTCGGCGCCGAGCATTGTGGCCAATGCCTTGAGTGTGACCACGCGAGACAGTGGGGGCAGTACCAAGAGCACCACTCTTCAAGCGGGCGACAAGGTGGTTTTGACCATCGATCTTGGCGAAGCTGCAGATAACCTTGTAGGTTTGCCAGAGACCGAAGACAGTTCGGTCATTCTGATCAATGGAGAGGCCAAAACCGCCAGCTGGAGCACCGACAACAACAGCCTGGCGTTGACCTATGAGTTGACGGCGGGTGACAGTGGTCCCATCACGATTGATGAGGAGGCGCTCAAGACGATCCTGGAAGAGAGCGGCATCACCGACCTTGCGGGCAACGCTGCCACGGTGGCTGAATTTAACAACCTCACCGACCCCAGCAACACGGTGGACACTTCAGGGCCGAACATCGGTGCCAATGCCTTGAGTGTGACCACGCAAAACAGCACCGGTGCTGCCAAGAGTGCCAACCTTAAAGAGGGCGACAAGGTGGTGCTGACCATAGCCCTGGGCGAAGCGGCCAGCGTGCTGAGTGGCTTGCCCACGAGCGATGACACCAGCGTGATCAAAGTGGGCGGTGCAGCCAAAACCGCCAGCTGGAGCATCAGCGGCAACAACCTGATCCTGACCTATACGGTGGGGGCCAGCGACAGCGGCGCCATCACGGTTGACGAGGCGGCGCTCAAGACGGCGCTGGGCACCAACATCAAGGATGCGGCAGGCAACGCTGCCACGGTGGCGACCTTCAACAACCTGACCGACCCGAGCAATGTGGTGGACAACACAGGCCCAAGCATCGGCGCGACTGCGCTGAGCCTTGCCACGCAAGACAGCACAGGCAGCGCCAAGAGCGCCAACCTCAAAGAGGGCGACAAGGTGGTCTTGACCATCGACCTGGGCGAAGCTGCCAGTGGCTTGACTGGCTTGCCCACGAGCGATGACAGCAGCGTGATCGAGGTGGGTGGCGCAGCCAAAACCGCCAGCTGGAGCACCAGCGGCAACAACCTGACCCTGACCTACACGGTGGGGGCCAGCGACAGCGGCGCCATCACGGTTGACGAGGCGGCGCTCAAGACGGCGTTGGGCAGCAATATCAAGGACGCGGCGGGCAACACTGCCACCATCGCTACCTTCAATAACCTCTCCGACCCCGGCAACGCGGTGGATACGTCGGCGCCCAGTATCGGCGCGACTGCGCTGAGCCTGGAAACCCAAAACGGCGCTGGCGACGCCAAGAGCGTCAACCTCAAAGAGGGCGACAAGGTGGTCTTGACCATCGACCTGGGCGAGGACGCCAGTGGCTTGACTGGCTTGCCCGCGGACGATGTGAGCACAGTGATCCAAGTGGGTGGAGCAGGCAAGAGCGCCAGCTGGAGCACCAGCGGCAACAACCTGACGCTGACCTACACGGTGGGGGCCAATGACAGCGGCGCCATCACGGTTGACGAGGCGGCGCTCAAGACGGCGCTGGGCAGCAGCATCACCGACAAAGCGGGCAACGCCGCCACGGTGGCCGACTTCACGACGCTGACCGACCCGAGCAACGAGGTGGACAACACCGGCCCTACTTTGCAAAGCAGTAACCCCGCAGATGATGGCACGGTGAGTTACAAGGGGAAATTGACTTTCACTTTCAATGAGGAAGTCCAGCTGGGCAGCGCAGGCACTATTCAGATCAAGGCGCTTGATGGGGCGACGGATGTGACGATTGACCTGGCCAACTTGGGCGCCCATTCGGTCACCCTGTCAAGCAACAAAAAGACCCTCACCGTTGATCCGTCGTCGAACCTCGAAGTTGGCAAGCAGTACGCTGTACGCATTGACAATACCGTCATTACAGATCTGGCGGGCAATGCCTATGCCGGGATTGCCGATGACAGTACGCTCAACTTCACGACGACCAATCCGCCCCCGCCACCCGTGCCAGCCACTATAGATCTCAGGACGATAGAGGGAATTTCTTCGCCTGATGTAACGATCAAATTGTTCGATGCATCCAACAATTTGATCGGTACAACCACGGCGGATGGTCAAGGCTATTGGGTTTTGGAAAACATCAGCCAGTTTGATGGGACCTTCGAGGGGAGTGTGACGGCCACCGATGCAAACGGGAATGTATCTAGCCCGACCCCTGTGTCAGAAACGGCAAACTCGAACGCGCCCAGCGCCCCCATTGTTTTGACTGCCAATGCCTCAGGCTTGTCAGGCACCGGACAGCCTTCGACGATTGTTTATTTGCATACAACTGCGCAGAAGGATCTTTACGATACGCAGCACCAGTACGACTACTCTTATCGAACGCTCGTGGACGAGGTCGGCCAATGGTTTATTGACTCCAGCCAATTTCCTGGTGGCGAGATCGATGGCTTTACAGGTTACGTCACGCTCAAGGGCATGGGGGGGCCAAGCAGCGAATTTACATTCATCCCTTCCATCGACGGCCAGGCGCCAGACGCTCCTGTGCTGGACACCGCCAACGCGGCTGGTTTGAGTGGTACGACAGAGGCCAACATCACCATCACTTTGTTCGATGCCAACGATGAAATGGTGACCGAGACGCAGTCTAACCAAGACGGCCATTGGAGCATTGCGGCCAGCGCTTTGCCCGGCGGCACCAGCAACGGTTTTGTGGGCAAGCTCAAGGCCAAGGATGCGGCGGGCAATGTGTCGTTGGCCACCACGGTCAGCGCCATTGACGGCCTGGCTCCCAATGAGCCTGTGCTGCAGCTGGTCGGAGCCAGCGGGATCAGCGGTTTGGCTGAGGCAAACGCGACCATCGAGCTGCTTGACGCCAATTCGCAGGTTGTGGCCAGCACGCAGGCCAACGGCAGTGGCCAGTGGAGCATTGCTGCTGCCAGTTTCCCGGGCGGTACAGCGACCGGATTTGTGGGCAGCGTGACCGCTAAAGACGCTGCTGGCAATGTTTCAGACCCGCGTACCGTGTCGGTGGTGGAGGACACCACGCCTCCAGAGCCGGCGCAGCTCAGTGTGGCCAACGCTGCTGGCCTGAGCGGAAGCGCAGAGGCCTACGCCACGGTGTTTCTGTACAACACCAGTGACCAGGAGATCGCCAGCACCAATGCCGATGCCAGTGGGCAGTGGCACATGGCTGCAAACACCATCGCGGGCGGCTTGTCCGATGGCTTTGAAGGCAGCATCAAGGTGCGCGACTTGGGCGGCAATGTGTCTGATGCAACGGCGGTGACGGCGGTGGATGCGCAGGCACCAACTGTGACCATCACTGACGACGCCAGTGGCACAGCGTATGGGGTTGTGACCTATACCTTCAGTTTCAGTGAATCGGTGGGGACTTCCTTCACCTTGGAGGACATTACTGTGAGCTCGGGTTTCACAGCCAGTCAACTGACCAAGGTGGATGACAGCACCTACACCGTGGAGGTGACACCGTCAACGGCCTCTGGCAGCGGTAATTTGGTGGTGGGCGTTCGAAGTGGTGGCGTGAGCGATGCCGCAGGCAATGCCCTTGCTCAGGCAGCGCAAGCGGATGCGCAGCCCTACCTGATTCAGAAGGCAGGCGATGAGGTGATTGACCTGGGCAGCCATGGGCAGCTGATTTTGGGGTTGCAGGTTGAGGGCAATTGGTATTACGTGTTGGACCGCGGCCCTGATCCTGACGGGGTTTTGGATTTCGCGGATCGCATCAGCATGGACGACTTGCTTGCTGCCGGGTTGAACAGCGGGACCTTCAATGGTGTTCAGCTGCAGTTGCCGAGCTTGGGCTTGCAAGGGGCAGCCACTGAGGGTGCGAAACCAGGTACTGCGGTGAGCAGTCCCAGTGAAACCAACAGCACCTATGACGGCCTGCTGGCGATTTGGGACGCCTACAACGGCTCAAGTCTTGAGACCTTTTTGGATCCAAGCTGGCCTTGGCCAGCGCCTGGACAGTATTGGAGCTCAACAACTATTGATGGATCACCCACCTACCTGAACCAGTGGGGACAGGTGTGGTCGTCAGATGGTGCCTCCCAATACTACGCTGTCTTGCAGGTGATGTGATGCGCATGCGCGAGGCTCGGAGATTGCATAATGGCGGTGCACTTGATCTGAACCGGCTCTGACACCAACTGTAGAGAGTGAGGCTTGTATGGGGAGATGGCAAGAGGATTTGTTAAATTTACTGGTTTCCCCTGAGCATGACTCTGAGAGTATTTTTATAAAAATTCAGAATGCTGTTCGTGATCTGGGCTTCGAGTATGTTTCATTTGGTCTGCAGCTGCCTTATCCGGTCACTAGGCCGAAAATTTTGCTGCTGGACAATTACCCTGATGCATGGCGTCAGCGGTACGCTGAGCAGCAGCATATGCTCAATGACCCTACTGTCATCAATGGCCGCATTAGCACCAAGCCAATGATTTGGAGTGACGAGACGTTTGCAGCCAATTTGGCATTGTGGTCGGATGTACAAGATTTCGGCATTTCTACGGGCTGGGCGCAGTCGAGTCTGATGATCGATGGCAGTGCCAGCTTGCTGAGTTTGTCTCGGAGCAGTGGTCAATTAACGGCCAGTGAGCTTGAAGCAAAAGAGATCCAGATGAGGTGGTTGGTGCAGGTGGCTCATGTGGCTCTGTCACGGGCGCTGAAGGCCGAGGAGGTGAATTTGGCTGTGCGTCTGACGCCTCGCGAGCGTGCCGTGTTGCAGTGGGCGGCCGATGGGAAGTCTTCTCAGGATATTGCGGATATCCTCAGTTTGAGTAAAAGTGCGGTGGATTTTCATTTCAAAAATGTGTTCGAAAAATTACAGGCGCCCAATAAAACAGCTGCTGTGGCTCGGGCAGCGTTGCTGGGTTTGCTCACTTGATTTTTCTTGCGAAAGCAGCATACTGCAAGCATGAACATCACTGATCAAGGTTTGGTGCAAGTCAGGATTCACGATCTCTTGAAATTGCGTATCAGCCATTTTTACTCTGCTGCCGATGCGGAGTGTGCTCCCGAGGTCCATGTTCGGCGATGCGGTTCAGTCACCACCATGAGTGGCTTTACCGAGTGGATCGGCCCAAGCCTTGCGTCTGCTTCTATTGGATGGGATTGGCTGATTAGTGTTCATCCGCATACCGTGCAGTGGCAGCGTGTCAATCTTCCACGTACCAATATTCAACTATTGAACCTGCAAGGGGTGCCTTTGTCCTGGGCGGAGAACCTGCATGTTCTGGCGACTTGGGTGGACGCGCAATGTTGGATAGATTCTGTGGCACAGAATATCAGTTGCACCACACCTTCTACGTGATTGATCTGTGTATGCTTTTTCAGCGAAGGTGTGGGGCTGTTCAGTGCTGATCGCCTCTCTTTGCCAGCGCTGATGAAGGGTGGCTGTGGAATTGACCTTCAAAGCAATGCCTCAATTCATGTCCCAGAATCGTGTGATTGGTTCTCTTGGCTGGGAGGATGGTGCAGGTTTTTTTGCTGGGGCTCCATACTGAACAAGCCAGTGGCGGGGTGATATAAGCCCAGTCACTTTCTTCCTTGCTTTGGCCTCTGAGCATGATTTGTCGGCATGTTTCAGTTGCGTTGTCCACGGCCTGCCATGTTACGGTCGCGACATTGATGACACGTTGGTTGCTCTCAAGCGCGATGAAGTCTTCATATTCGTGCGACGACAGTGTTGATAGGCTAGAGCAAGCCAGCAGATTGAGGCTGCTGAACAAGACAACAGTTGTTTTGATGATCGGTTGCAGATAGCGCATTTTGTTTCTCCATGTTTTGAATTGCCGTCGGACAGTTGAAGAAAAACCGAAATAGTGGTTGTCAGATGTGGTGGTTATCTATGGAAATGTTGAGGCCAACTATGGGGGTGCCAAGGTGCATCACGGGCAAGCCTGTGCGTTTTGCCTGAAACCCTTTTTGGCGCAGAAGACGCTCAAGAACGACCGTGGTCACAGTGATCAAGCTGTGTGCGCCTTTGGATGCGGCTAACCCAATCACTCGGTGCAGCAATTGGGATGCAGAAGTCGTGGGTGTTGACGTTGCAGCAAGGCCTGGTATGTTGTCGAGGTCAGATGTCGCGAAGCGTGAGAGCTCCCAAACTTGTGGGTCTTGGGGCAATGTTGCGCCAGCCCACAGATGGGGAAAAACTTTCCCCATCAAGTAAGGGCCAGTGGTTGGTAGCAGTCTTGCCACGCCATTGACTTGCCCGTTGTTGTCGTGCGAACACACATAAAGTGCATTAAGGTCGTCAAATTCGTCGAGCTCCATGCCGTCAATGATCGGCAGGTCCCAGCCCAGACGGTCGATAAAGACTTCACGTCGATAAACGCCCATCCGCTCAAAAACATGAGGGGCCAGTTGGGGGCGAGTGCCCGTGGTGTAGTTCAGCATTTGCTTGCCCTTTCACATCATTCAAACGGTGTCAGGCAAATGCTAAGAAATATTAATTCGGCTGTATGCTGTTAAAAATGGTAGCTCAGTGTGATAGCAAAAAGAGCTACATTGTTAAAGTTTGCAGAAAAGACCTTGGCGCAGCTTGTTGGGCTAACCGGCCGTGTGGGGGCTTGTCGGTATGCGCAGTGAAAATTCGGTGATGCCTGTTTGGCTTGTGACATGCAGGGTGCCAGCGTGTTTTTCAGCGACTGTTTGGACGTAGTACAGACCAAGCCCTACACCGCTACTTTTGCGGGCCTGCGGGGTATTGGCCTGGCCGAAGCGCTTGAATATGTGACTGAGTTGATCTGCAGGAATTTCTGGCCCTTCGTTGCGGATGGCGACGATGACGAACTGGTCGGGGCAGTCGGCGCTGATGCTGATTCGCCCATGGGGTGGCGAAAATTTGAGAGCATTGCCTAGCAAGTTGGCGACGGCGCGGTTGAGGCTGTCAAAGTGACCGTGCACCCAATGAGGCTCCGAGGGCAAATCGGCGTCAATCTCCAGTTGGCGCTCTTTGGCCAGCAAGTAAAAATCGTCCACGACCTGGTGCAGGAGGTCAATCAGATCGAGGGGTTGAAATTGACCGGGGTCGAGCATTTGTGCTCGTGAGGTGTGCAAAAAGTCTTCTGTCCAATGCAGAACTTTGCTGAGCTGGCGATAGGTCGAGCTGTTCTCGCCGAGTTCTTGCTTGACTTGTGCTGCAGCACTGGCAATGGGGGAGCGTATGTCGTGCGATATGCAGGCCAAGGTCTCGCGTTGCTGGTTGTCGAGGGCCACAAGTCGTTGTGTGGCCATCTGTATGTGCTGTATGCGGTTCTGAATCGGGTCGGGGTGGGTGCCTGTGTCTGGGCGTGCTGCCCATTTGGTCAGCTCTTGGCCCAGACGTACGATTTCCTGATCCAGGAAGCGTGTGGCCGCTTGCAGTTTTCTCAAAGCCCACAAGGGGTAAGCGCTGAAGATGCCGACCAAGGCGGCACTGGTGGGTAGCCACCAATAAAGCGTGAGAGGCAGCAGTATGCTGACAATCAGCACCAACAAGCCGAAACACAAGGTGATGTGAAGTCCTGCTTGGGGTGATGTCCGTGGTAGCCACAGCAGTGGTAACAGGACGAGCGCGCTGGTGACCGGCATGGTCAACCACAGTGGGGTGGTTTGAATGAGGCTTTGTTCGCGCATGGAGACGAGCGTGTTTGCGAGGAATTCGACGCCGGGGGTGGGTTGGCGCAGTCCTGAAATAGGGGTGGGGATGCTGTCGGCTAGTCCTGCTGCCGTAGCGCCCACAAGGACCAGCTTGTCTCGGAATGCGTCTGGCAGGTATTGACCTTGGAGCACTTGAGCATATGACAGGGATGGGAAGTGGTGTTGGCCGCTGCTGAACTGGATGTAGCGTTGTGCGTGTTGTTGTCGGCCTACGGTGCTTTGGTTGCTGGGGCTGTGGGGGGCGCTCAGGGGCACAGCGGTGGGCAATTGTTTGGCCGTGCTCAGCATGGCTTGCGCAAAGTGGGGCCAGCTGGGTTGGCCTATGCCCTCCCAAAGGAAAATACTGCGGGCGATGCTGTCGGTATCGAGTTCGGCATGCACTCGACCGATACCTTTGGCCTGGCTGCCGAGCGAAGAAATAGGCAGATTTTCAACGAGTTGGCCGTTCTGACGGACTTGCTCAATGACCAGTGGCAATACAACGTTGTCGGCTTTTTGAATGGCCTGAGCCAGTTGCTTGTCAGCAAGGGGGTCATCGAGTTGGGGTTCGGACATGAGAATGTCCAGGCCAATGGCTTTGGCTCCACTGTCGTGGAGACGTTCGATGAGCTGGGCATGATGTCGGCGTGACCAAGGCCAACGTCCCAGCTGAGATAGGCTGTTTTCGTCGATGGCAACTATGACGATATCGTCAGGTGGTGTTCGGTAGTTGAATTTTTGACCGACATCGTAGAGCAGGTTGTCAAGGCGTGAGATTACCCCACTTAGCGCCAAAGGCAGGCTCAGAGCCAGCAGCAGCAGGGCCGTGACCCAGAGGTCGCTCTTGAGGGGGTGTCTCAATACACCCATATCCAGAGTTTGTAGGGGCTTGTCTGGCTCTGGGATTGTTTGGGAAGGGTGATCGTGGGTGATGCGTTGGACGCATACCAGACGATTTGCCGGCCTTCGTCGTCTTGGCTCAGGCTCAAGAGATAGCGTTTTCCTTCAGGAGGCGGGGGTAGGTCAAGCTGGAGGTTCTTTGTGACCCATTGCGCCGGTATGGCAACTGCTGGACGCAGTAATTGTCTAGGGATCGCAACTTCAAAATTGTGCGTGGCGATTTGGCTCGGCATTCCTTGGGGATCGATGTACCAGGTACGCAACTGGTATTTGCCACTTGTCAAGGGTCCGAGGTCAAAGTCAGATTGGGTGGTTTTGAGTTGTGTGGAGATGGTCAGCATTGTGTTGCCGTCCGTCGGGCCCGCTTGACTAATCCAGTCTGTTGTTTGGCCGGGAGCTAGCGCTTTGAAATGTATTGGATAGTCCTGGAAAAGGACTTGCGCCTGTTGTATCTGGGGAGCCTCAGACGTGGGGGTTGGAGTTGTCGGGCCTTGTCCGCTTTCGACTTTACTGCCGTAGCCAGCAGAGATCATGGCCGAACCCTGCGGGTTGAACATGTGTACCCGGCCTTCGACGGTCTGAGTGATGGTTTGACCAGCTTGGCCTTCGATCATGAATTGGGTGCCACGTACTGCTGTGATGGCCGATGGGGTGATGATGTCAAGCCTTTGGTGCTTACGCCCTTGAGGGTTGGCATGTACTTCTACCCTGCCTGACTGCAGACGCAGGCGCGTGTCGGTCATGAGTCCGCGTGCATAGAGGCTAACGGTGTCCAGTGCAAGTTCCGAGTTGGGCTGCAGTGCCAGTTCTGACCCATCAGCAAACTGCAGCTTGGCACTGCTGTTGGCCCCGATTTTGATGCGATGTCCTGTCAGCAAATCGGTGCCCGGTCTTGCCGTCTGCCATGGCTGCCCTTCGGTTGCAACTTGCACATCGCCCGCGAGGTGGGTGATTTTGGCGCCCGCAGGCTTGGCGGCCAGCCAGCTAACGGGGATTTGCAGCTGCTGGCCGATTCTCAGTCTGTCTGGATTGTCCAGTTGGTTGACGCGTGCGAGGTCCGCCCAAGTGTATCTGGTTGTTAATTGCTGACGGCTGATTTTGTCGAGGCTTTCTGCGGGGCGGACGGTGTAACGTACAGTAATCGGCTGAGAAAAACCACTGATCGGCACCGCATGTAGTAGAGCGCAGATCGAGACTGTGCGCCATGATTGAAGATTTGGAATGAACATTTTTTACTCTCCACTGAATTGCTCAATCCTGTAGCCTCGTTGGTAAATGGATGACAGCTTCCATCCATTGGCAGTGCTCAGTTTGAGTTTGCTTCTAATCCGACTGATGTGAACATCCAGTCTCCGTGTGTCAATCTCAATGTCGTCGACACCCATGATTTCGTTGAGCATTTTCCGGGAGACAATTTCTCCACGTCGCTTTAGCAATGCAAAAGCAAGTGCTGTTTCCATAGCGGTGAGATTGACCAGTTGATCATCCAGGAATATCTGCTGTTGCACATGATCAATGGTCAGTGAGCCCAGTTGTTCGATGGGGGGGGTGTTGTTTTTAGCGCGTCGCAATAGGGCCGTAATGCGCGCTTGTAGTACGGGCAGGCTGGGCGGTTTGATGACATAGTCGTCTGCGCCAGCGAGAAGGATGCGTTCGATGGTGTGTTCAGTGTCGTCGCTGGTCAGAAAAATCACTGGAGGCATGCGTTCAATCGCTTTGAGCTGCTGCATGACTTCTAACCCGCTGATGTCGGGCAGATTAAGGTCAAAGATGCAAACATCAAAATTATTTTTTTTCAGATACTTGATGCATTCGGTGCCAGTACTGAAATGGTTAACCAAGTAGCCAGACTCAGTAAGACCCTTGGTCAGTGTTGACGCAAAGTCCTGATCATCTTCCAGGAGGGCCAGTGTGTTAAAAGGCGACAAGGAATTGATGTTCATTGATGTATTCAAGATTTCGGAATATATGTTGAACTTTTTTCCGTCTAATTTGGTTGATGGGTAACAAATTGCTATTTGGGCACGGTTTTGTTGTTCTTTGTATCTTGATCTTGTTAGTAAAGGAAAAAATTTCCTTTATAAGGTCGTGTTCGATTAGAGCGTAGACCTTCCTGCTGACTGGATAGTTTGAGCAATCGTTCCTTGGAACTAAGGACATTCCGTTCAAACACCCTTGGGGGAGTCTTCCGACGGTCCGCTGGGCAACACATCTGCTGGCTACTGAGAGTGATCGCCCAAAAAGCCCTGGCCTTTTGTTGTGCCTGTTGCTGACACCGGTTTCGACGACACCGCAGGTGAAATTGCATGAAATAATCGGCCAAAGCGCCTGCAAAACTCAGATCATCGATGTGCTGTGCTTGAAATGAGTTGTCCTTCGGTGACTAGGTAGCAGACATAAAACCGATCACAAAGTGAGAGTTGATGTTTCCATATATGAGTCGCTCTGGCTTTAGTTTCCAGCAGGGACTGTTGACGGGTAGTTTTTCACAGTTGTAAATGAAAACATTTGGATTGATATTATTTGGAGAGAATGAAAACTGATTGATGGATTGAACCCACTCGTGGCGAGCATCAATAAAGATAGATTTGGCTCTGGAGTTTGAAATTAGGAATTCGAATGCATTTATAAAAACAGTGATTTGCCCAGACTTCTCAAAGAGTGAGAAATCCTTGTCGATGTCACTGCCAGAATGAATGATGGCAATTTTTGAATCTGAAGTATTTTTATATGTGTAACCAGATAATGATTTATACGAATTTAGAGAGTCGGTAAAAATACGTCGATGGCCTCCTTTTGTGGTCACTCCTTTCAATTCACCGCTATCCACCAATTTTTGAATGGTTGTTGTGCTCAACCCCAGCTCTTTTGCGGCCAGTGCCGGTGATATATATGTGTTTTTTGAGTTCATGTTTTGAATTTGAAATTAATGAGCCTAACCAGAGCATCCTCTGTTTTGCACTATTCAGGTTGTTGAAGCATCTCGAAAACTTCACTAGCCTGGGAGGTTAGTCCAGCTTGGTTGATGTGTTTTGAAGACCATCTTCAAAATCCACGGAGTTAATGATTCCATGGTTTGAGGTGGTTTGGGTGGTGTGAATTAAATCTTATTGTTTTTTAAGATTTTGGTCGAAGTTCACTGTAAACCAGCTTAGAGGCGGACTGCACAAATTTCGGGCCTTTGGTCCATGGCAGCAGGCGAACTGTCTTGACCCAGTGAAAAACTGCTCAGGTGTTATCTTTAAAGGAAACACAGATGAGCACACTGATGGAAGACGAGATCAAACGTTGGACGGCCAAGCGCAAAGCGGCCTTGGTCATGGAAATTATTCAAGGCAAAACGACGGTGGCAGAGGCCAGCCGGTCGTTTGATCTACCGCCCTCGGAAACTGAGGAATGGGTGGATGATGCCAAGAAGGGCATGGAGAACGCCCTGAGGGCCAAGCCTTTGGAGATCAAGGAACAGTACGAACGCCAACTTGCTGATTTGCAGTCGGCCTACGGCGAAGCCATGTTGGAGTTACGCGCCAGAAAAAAGCTGGCCTCCCTGCTGGGCAACGAGGACGAGAAATGATCTTGGGCCTTCAGCAGGGATTGAAAGCGGATGGCATCGAGGTCAGCCTGGTCAAGCTGTGCCAGTGGTTTGGAGTGGCCCGGCGTACGGTGTACTAGCGCGAAACCAAAGGGCAGCCCAAGCTGCAGGAACAGTTTGTGAAACCCATCAAGGCCATGATTGAAGAGAACCCATCGTTTGGCTACCGTACGGTGGCGCACCTGCTGGACTTCAACAAGAATAAGGGGCAGCGGGTCTTCCAGCTCATGGGCTGGCATTTGAGTCGCAGCGGGCGCTCCAAAACGGCCGAGGCTGCGCTGGAATAAGCCTTGATCACCCGGTACGGGTGCTTGGGCTGGGTCAGCAAGCCGTTCTTGCTGCGATCGGATAACGGGTTGGCTTCACCAGCCGTAGCTACACAACCCTGGTCAAAAGCTATAGGTTGCAACAGGAATTCATCACGCCCTACAGTCCGGAACAAAATGGCATGGTGGAGCGGCTGATCAGGACACTCAAAGAGCAATGCGTGCATCGCCGCCACTTTGAGAGCTTGCAGCGCGCCAGTCGAGTCATTGCTGATTGGATTGGTTTCTACAACCACCAGCGCCCACATCAGGCGCTGGGGATGAAAACACCGGCTGAGGTTTATGCTTTAGCTGCCTGACCTGTGCAGTTTCCGCTGGGTCAATACAGCTCGATCTTGGCTCGGATGCTGGCCCTGAGTTTCTCCAGCTGCGAAAACTACAATGGACTAATGTGCCAATACATTCCCAAGAAGCGACGCATGGAAAACGTCACTGATGGGTGGTTGACTATGATCCAGGACAGATTAAATTTTCGTACCAGAAAGCGGCTCGGATTCAAGACGTCACACAAGGTGTTTCATGCCTCGTTAAACCGCGTTGCGCTGCTCACTTGAATTTTCCATATATATTGATGGCTGTAATTAATTCATTTAATTCAAATGGTTTAAAAATGACTGCAGAGCATCCGGCGGATGTGGCTTTAGATTTAAGAAGTATTTCC
The DNA here is from genome assembly GCF_038134685.1 of Limnohabitans sp. Lineage (GTDB taxonomy): Bacteria > Pseudomonadota > Gammaproteobacteria > Burkholderiales > Burkholderiaceae_C > Limnohabitans_A. The sequence continues at coordinate 13,492 of NZ_JAYPVP010000018.1, forward strand.
GAGGAGCCGGTTACTAGCAAACATGGCAAATCTGGTAAAATCTGATGGATGTTTCTAACCAAGTCTATGCCAGTCATCTGGGGCATCTCATAATCGGTCAAAAGTATGTCGGGCTTCCAAGATTGCATACGATCAATGCACGCAATTGGATCGTTAAAGGCATAGGCTTCAAACCCGTTTTCGTTCAATAACGAGACGAGAACTGTTGAAAATTCTTCGTTATCATCAACTACAGCAATTACATTTGTCTTGTTATGCATTTTAATTTCCGTGTTCGTCTTTCGGTTATTTAATGCTTGAGCAGTTTTTGTTGAGGTATGCTAGCCATTGAACATCTCGTAAGAGGTTGTCTAGTTTTTTTGAAGACTCTGCAGTGGTGCTAATAATATAATCCAGCTCAATTTCTTTTTGTTTTGAAGTTATTTTGGTGGTTTTGGGGTTTATTCTGTAATAAGATAATTGATCTTTTAAGTCTTTAAGATATATGTGTTGCCTATGGTTTGCTGCAATCTGGGACACTAGTGTTTCCTTTATTTGACTCAGCTTTTCTTCATATTTTTGAGGGGTGTTATTATTTGCTTTGCAAATTTCTAGGCTAAAAGATATTGTATGTGCAAATAAAATTGCAATCAAAAAAAAGTATTTCACTTTATCGAGGATCGGGTAAATTTTACATTTTACTAATCTGTTTTTTGTCCTTTTGCTTTGCTGTGTCAATTTGCAGAAAAGACTTCCTCCTTAAGGATGGGCAATTCACGCAAGCGTTAGAGTGTTTTGGTGTCCATACCCCGGCGGGCAGTCAGATCGATTCCGTTCATCGAGGTGGTCGTGCCGGACGCTCCTTGTTGTCAGGGAGCAAGAAACCCTGCTGCAAACGAGACCTGAGTGGACGCGACAGACGCGGCAGATCCCCAATCGTCGCCCCATCAGCCAGCGCCCAGCCCACATTGAGCTACGCAAGCAAGTGGTCCACTGGGAGGACGACTAGGTCATTGGAGTCGCGTACCAATAGGGCATCGATCAGACATTGGGCATCTAGACCTAGTTTGCCGACCTGCATTGCAGTTGAGCTTTTCTAATCCTCAGCGTCCGCCAGTGGGTACATGATTTTTTTGCCGAGGTTGAGGTACTCAGGCCGCACAATTTGGGTGCGCTAGCGTTGGAGTGTTTTGGGTCTCATGCACTAGTGTGCAGCAAGTTCGACTTCGTTCAAGGAGGTGGTCAAGCTGAACGTTCCTTAATCTCAAGGAGCTGCATTCATGCGTACTTAGACACAGAAATCGAGTGATTTTTGACTGGGCTGGGTGGGTGTGATTTAATCCAGGCAAGGGTGTCGAACTACCGCTCATTTCCTACCATTTACTCTTGAGTTCGAATAGAAAGTTCTTGAGTCGTCAACCATCCACCACCATATGCACAAAAAAAGGGGACAGAATTTCTGTCCCCTTTTTCTTTGATGTGCTTTACAGCCCCGCAGCTGCACGCAGCGCGGCGGCCTTGTCGGTGCGCTCCCAGCTGAACTCGGGCTCGTCACGACCAAAGTGGCCATAGGCAGCGGTCTTGCTGTAAATGGGGCGCAGCAGGTCCAGCATCTGGATGATGCCGCGTGGGCGCAGGTCAAAGTGCGCACGCACCAGCTCGGCAATCTTGTCGTCGCTGATGACGCCCGTGCCTTCGGTGTAGACGGTGATGTTCATCGGCTCGGCCACGCCAATGGCGTAAGCCACCTGCACCTGGCACTGTTTGGCCAGGCCCGCAGCGACCACGTTCTTGGCCACGTAGCGCGCAGCGTAAGCGGCTGAACGGTCCACCTTGGTCGGGTCTTTCCCGGAGAACGCGCCACCGCCGTGGGGGCAGGCACCACCGTAGGTGTCCACAATGATCTTGCGGCCGGTCAGGCCGCAGTCGCCCTGCGGGCCGCCAATGACAAAGCGACCGGTGGGGTTGATCAGGTAGCGGGTGTCCTGCAGCCACTCTTTGGGCAGCACGGGCTTGATGATCTCTTCAATCACCGCCTCGATGAAGCTGTCCTTCATTTTGGTGGGCGTTTCGCTCTGGTCGGGGCTGTGCTGGGTGGACAGCACCACGGTGTCGATGCTGTGGGGCTTGCCGTCCACATAGCGCATGGTCACCTGGCTCTTGGCGTCCGGGCGCAGGAAAGGCAGACGGCCGTCCTTGCGCAGCTGGGCCTGGCGCTCGACCAGACGGTGGGCGTAGTAGATGGGGGCAGGCATCAGCTCGGGCGTTTCGTCGCAGGCGTAGCCAAACATGAGCCCCTGGTCGCCCGCGCCGATGTTGAGGTAGTCGTCAGAGGCGTGGTCCACGCCCTGGGCGATGTCGTTGCTCTGCTTGTCGTAAGCCACCAGCACGGCGCAACCTTTGTAGTCGATGCCGTACTCGGTGTTGTCGTAGCCGATGCGCTTGATGGTGTCACGCGCCACCTGGATGTAGTCCACATGGGCATTGGTGGTGATCTCGCCAGCCAGCACCACCAGACCGGTGTTGGTCAGGGTTTCGGCGGCCACGCGGCTGCGGGGGTCTTGTTCGAAAATGGCGTCCAGAATCGCGTCAGAGATCTGATCAGCCACCTTGTCGGGATGGCCTTCAGAGACGGACTCGGAGGTGAAGAGGAAGTCGCTGGACATGAAAAAAGCTCCTGGTTCAAAAAGGTTTGTCGGCGTTGCCGACCCTGTGAACCCGGAGCCCGGCGAACGCTTTAGCAGGATTTGTGAATCGCCCTGCAAGTAGTTCAGTAACTCGGCGATGGTGTGATTATACGAAAATACGGCAAATGGACATTCCCCAAGCCATCGAAGACCGTTTGGTCGATCTGGAAGTGAAGGCGGCTTATGCCGAGGACACGCTCGACCAACTCAACGCCCTGGTGTACCGCCAGCAGCAGCAGATTGACGCACTGCTGGCCGAGTTGCGCCAGCTGCGCGACCGTATGCCCGAAGGAGGCGGTGGTGCCGAGGTGCGCAACCTGCGCGATGAAATCCCCCCGCATTACTGAACATCATGACGTTCTGGAGCGTGAGCGATGTGCGGGCGCGGTTGCGCGCTCTGGGCGCCAACCCCAAGCATGAAATGCGTGTGTTGCGCCTGTGGTCGCAGGCGCTGCCGCAAACGCAAGGGCGCAGGCCGCTGGAGAGCTTCATGCCGCTCGCTGTGCGCGAGGCTTTACCCGACATTGAAGCAGAACTCCAAGCCCTGACCACGCTGCGCGAGCAGCACCCGGGCGAGGATGGCTCGGCCCGTTTACTGGTGGGGCTGCACGACGGCCAGTCGGTCGAGAGCGTGCTGCTGCCGCGTGATGGTTTATGCGTGTCGTCGCAGGTGGGCTGCGCGGTGGGCTGCGTGTTTTGCATGACCGGGCGCGAGGGCCTGGTGCGGCAGGTGGGCAGTGCCGAAATGGTGGCGCAGGTGGCGCTGGCGCGCAGCTTGCGACCCGTCAAGAAAGTGGTGTTCATGGGCATGGGCGAGCCATCGCACAACCTGGACCAGGTGCTTGAAGCCATCGACCTGCTGGGCACGGTGGGAAATATTGCGCATAAAAATTTGGTGTTTTCCACGGTGGGTGACGAGCGGGTGTTTGAGCGTTTGCCGCAAGAGCGCGTCAAGCCGGCGCTGGCGCTGTCGCTGCACACCACGCGAGCTGATCTGCGTGCGCAGTTGCTGCCGCGTGCCCCGCGTTTTGACCCTCAGGACCTGGTGGAGGCGGGCGAGCGCTATGCCCGCGCCACCGGCTACCCGATTCAATACCAGTGGACCTTGATGGAAGGTGTGAACGACAGCCCCGAGGAGTTGGATGGCATTGTGCGTTTGCTCAAGGGCAAGTACGCGTTGATGAACATGATTCCGTTCAACAGCGTGCCAGGCCTGCCCTACCAGCGCCCGAGCTGGGAACGTGCTGCTGAAATTGCACGCACCCTGCACCGGCGTGGCATCCTGACCAAGTTGCGCCAGTCTGCCGGGCAGGATGTGGACGGCGGCTGCGGGCAATTGCGCGCACGCGACGTGGTGCAACGCGTGAAAGTGGTGCGGTCGTTCAGCGCTTTGGAAACTTGACCAGTCCGCTGGACAGGGCTGTACCCGCCAGCACAACCAGGCCGCACATCAGCATCCACGCCGTGACGTGTTCGCCCAAAAAGATCACGCCATAAGCCACGGCAAACACCGGGATCAGGAAGGTGACGGTCAGCGCGCGCGATGGCCCTGCATGGTCAATCAAACGGAAGTACAGAACGTAAGCGACGCCTGTGCACAGCACCCCGACAATCAGCAGTGCAAACCACGCCTGCGCGCTGGGCAGGTGTGTTGGCGCAAACCACAATGCAGGCACCAGCAAGGCCAGCAACGCGCCCAACTGGCTCCCCGTAGCCGTGACCAAAGCAGGCATGGCGGGGATGTATTTTTTGGTGAAGCTGGCGGCCAGGGCATAGCAGGTGGTGGCGCCCAGGCAGGCTGCGACTGCCCACAGTGGCGAAAGACCAGAGTCGTTGCTCTTGAAGCCCACTTGGCCACCCGCCAGCAGCACGATGCCGGAAAAACCAATGGCCAGGCCCACCGTGCGCAGCCAGCCCGGTTTGTCACCCAGCCAGACCCAGGCCACCACCGCGCCAAACAGGGGCACAGTGGCGTTCAGAATGGACGACAGGCCGGTGCTGATGTGCATGACCGCAAAGGCATACAGCGCAAATGGAATGCCCGAGTTGAAGATGCCCACAAACAGCACGGGTTTCCAGTGCTTGCGCAGGTAGTGCGCTTGCCCCTTGGCGAGCAAGATGGGCATCAAGAACAAAAAACCAATCGCCACACGCGCTGCCGCGGTGGGAAGCACGCCCAGCTCGACGGCAGCCACATGGGTGAACAAGAACGAAGAGCCCCAAATGGCGGCCAGCAGCACAAACTCGATGTGCCAGAAACGGGAGGTTGTGGTGTTCATGAAGCAGAAAAAAGATCGTGGCCTTCAAGCGCCAGAAGTACTTGTTTGCGAGACAGACCTCCAGCGTAGCCGGTGAGTGAGCCATCTTTGCCCAGCACGCGGTGGCAAGGCACGATGATGCTCAACGGGTTACGCCCCACAGCAGCACCAAGAGCGCGCACAGCTTGCGGTTTTTGCAGTTGAGCCGCCAGTTGGCCGTAGCTGGTGGTCTGCCCAAAAGGAATTTGCTGCAAAGCCTGCCATACGGCGAGTTGAAAGCTTGTCGCCTGTGGCCATTGCAAGGGCAGGGCAAAGCGCTGCAATTGCCCCTTGAAATAGGCTTGTAGCTGTTCTTGCGCGGCGTTCAATATCGGGTTGGCGGTAGTGAAGGTCCAGTTGCTTTGCTCGTCGGCAGTGGGGCCGTGTTGTTGGCCTTCAAACCACGCGCCGCACAGACCTTGAGGCGCACAGGCCAGCAGCATGGGTCCCAGAGGGCTGTCTGTGCGAAGGGCTTGTACGGGGAGGGCCAATGTCATGAAGCCATGGTAGCTTGCCTTTTACAATCGTGCTGATTACCAGAAGAAATTTTTATGCAACTGAGTGCTTCCATTTTCAAGGCCTACGACATTCGTGGTGTGGTGCCCTCTACCCTGAACGAACAAGTGGCCGAAGGCCTGGGCAAAGCCTTTGGCACGATGGCGATGGCGCAGGGCCAGACCACGGTGGCTGTGGGGCGTGATGGCCGTTTGAGTGGCCCCTCACTGTCTGCAGCCTTGAAGCGTGGCCTGGTGGCAGCAGGTGTGCATGTGATTGATGTGGGTACGTGCACCACGCCAATGCTGTACTTTGCGGCCAGCACGCTTTGCAACAGCGGTATTCAGGTGACCGGCAGCCACAACCCCAAGGACTACAACGGCTTCAAGATGGTGTTGGGTGGCAAGGCTATTTATGGCACCGACATTCAAAACCTCCGCCAGACCATGGAGGCCGAGAGCTGGACGCTCCAAGCCGGCGGTCGAGTAGAGCAAGCCGATGTGTTGCCTGCCTACACCGCACGCATTGTGGGCGACATCAAGCTGGCTCGCCCGATGAAGATCGTGGTGGATTCGGGCAACGGCATTGCGGGGGCTTCTGCACCCGGCATCTTCCGCGCCTTGGGTTGCGAAGTCATTGAATTGTTTTCCGAGGTGGATGGTGACTTTCCCAACCACCACCCTGACCCCAGCAAGCCCGAGAACCTGCGCGATTTGATCCAGGCGCTCAAGGACACCGATGCCGAGCTGGGCCTGGCCTTTGATGGCGATGGTGACCGTTTGGGCATCGTTACCAAAGATGGCCAAAACATCTTCCCCGACCGCCAGATGCAGTTGTTTGCGCAAGACGTACTCACGCGCGTGCCGGGCGGCACGATTTTGTTCGACGTGAAGTGTTCCCAGCGCTTGGCCCCGGCCATTGAGGCCGCTGGCGGCAAGCCGCTGATGTACAAAACCGGCCATTCACTGATCAAGGCGCAGATGCGCGCCATCGAGGCGCAAGGCGGGCAAGCCCCGCTGGGTGGCGAGATGAGCGGCCACATCTTTTTCAAAGAGCGTTGGTACGGTTTTGATGACGGCACCTACGCAGGCTGCCGCTTGCTTGAAATTCTGAGTCGCCACGCCGACGCCAGCGCTGTGCTCAATGCCTTGCCCACCAGCTTCTCCACACCCGAGCTCAATGTGGCTTGTGCCGAGGGTGAGCCGCACAGCGTCACGCAGGCGCTGCAGATACTGGCGGGTGACCACTTCAAAGCTCCGGCCAAAGTGTTCACCATCGACGGTCTTCGCGTGGATTGGCCCGATGGCTTTGGCCTGATCCGCGCCTCCAACACCACGCCGGTGCTGGTGCTGCGTTTTGAAGGACAGACCGAAGCGGCGTTGCATCGCATTGAGGCGGACATGCTGGCTTTGCTGCGCTCCGTCAAACCTGATGCGCAAGTGGGCGCTTCTGCCCACTGATTACACGCATCACCGACCAATGTTATGAGCAGCTTTCACCACGCGGTCTATAACCTGCTGGTACGTGCTGCGCAGCCTTTGTTGCGTCGAAAGCTGGCGCGCCGTACCGTTGCCGAGCCGGGTTACGGTGTGGCCATAGAAGAGCGGTTTGGTGTTTATGCGCAGCCTGCAGAGCCGCGCAGCGAGCTGGTGTGGGTTCATGCGGTGTCGCTGGGCGAGTCGCGTGCAGCGGGTGTGCTGCTGGCTGCTTTGCGCGAGGCCATGCCGGGCGTACGTGTGCTGCTGACGCACGGCACTGCGACGGGGCGTGCCGAAGGTGCGCGTTACCTGCACGAAGGCGATGTGCAAGTGTGGCAGCCGTGGGACACGCCTGCGGCGGTGCAGGCGTTTTTGCAGCACTTCAAGCCCCGTGTGGGCTTGTTGATGGAAACCGAGGTCTGGCCCAATCTGGTGTGGCAAGCACAACGTGCAGGGGTGCCGCTGGCGCTGGTCAATGCGCGAATGAGCGACAAGTCCATGTCCTCAGCCTTGCGCTGGGCTGGTTTGATGCGACCGGCGTTTGCCAGCTTGACGGCAGTGTGGGCGCAAACCGATGCCGATGCCCAGCGCTTGCAGCAGCTGGGTGCCAAAGTGCAAGCCGTGACCGGCAACCTCAAGTTTGATGCGCAGCCTGACGCCGCGCAGGTGGCGCAGGCGAATGTCTGGCGCGAACGTATGCCACGCCCTGTGGTGATGCTGGCCAGCAGCCGAGAGGGGGAGGAGGCCTTGTGGCTTGAGGCTGTGAAGGCTCAGGCCAGCGGCAGGGTGCAAGTGTTGATTGTGCCGCGGCACCCACAGCGGGTGGACGAGGTTGAACGTTTGTTGATGTCAGCGGGTTGGACTGTGTCGCGCCGAAGCCAGTGGGGGGAGGGCGGTCCCGAGGCCTTGGATTCTCCAACGGTTTGGCTTGGCGACAGCTTGGGCGAGATGGCGCTGTACTACAGCCTGGCCGATGTGGCCTTGCTGGGGGGGAGCTTCGCTTCCTTGGGGGGACAGAACCTGATCGAGGCCGCTGCTTGTGGCTGCCCCGTGTTGATGGGGCCGCACACCTTCAACTTTGCCGAGGTGGCTGAGCAAGCCTTGGCTGCCGGCGCTGCCTGGCGATGTACGGACATGCAGGGTGCATGGCAGCAGGCCTTGCAATGGACGGCCCCTGAACAGGCCACCGCTTTGGTCAGCGCCAAAGAAAAAGCCCGTGTCTTTGCACGGGCTCATCAAGGGGCTGCAGCCAAGACCGCAGCTTTGGTTCGCGACTTACTTGGCCAGTAAGTCGTTCAGGTTTTTGAGATCTTCTGCCACCAAGGTGCCTGCTGCCTGGCGCAGCTTGAGCTGGCCCAGAAGCACGTTGTGGCGGGCAGCCGTCAGGTCGCGCTGGGTTTGTGCCAATTGGCTTTGGCTGCTGAGCACGTCAACGTTGGTGTTCACGCCCACCTGGTAGCCCAGCTTGGTGGCGTCCACCACGCTTTGAGCAGATGCCAGCGCAGCCTCCAGCGCTTTGACCTGGCTCAGGCCGCTGAGCAAGCCAAAGTATGCGGTACGGGTGCCTTGCTCGACGGAACGCTGACCGGCTTCCAGGCTGGAGCGGGCTTGCTCTTCCAGAGCGACGGTTTCCTTGACGCGGTTTTGAACAGCAAAGCCTGCGAACAGGGGAATGTTGAGCGACAGGCCGACCGAACGGACGTTACTGTCGGTAGTTGATCCTGGTGTCGCCGGGTTGGCAGTTGGTCCGGAATAACGGTTTTGAGCCACCGAAGCGGTCAAGTCCAGTGTTGGCATGTGGCCGGCCTGAGCCTTGGTGGTTTCGAGCTTGGCCACATCGTAGGCCACTTGCAGTTGCTTGAGGTTGGTGTTGTTGGCCAAAGCCTGTTGCACCCATTGCTCGGCATCCGCAGGCATGGGGGCTTGCAGGGGCTTGGCCGTGTTCAGGGGTAACGGTTGTTGGTTGTTGGTGCCCACCAGTTGATCGAGTGCCAGCTTCTTGGTGCGCAGGTCGTTTTCGGCGTTGAGCTCTTGTGCAACCACAAGGTCGTACTGGGCTTGGGCCTGTCGGGTGTCCACAATGGTTTTGGTGCCAACTTCAAAGTTGCGCCTTGCAGCGGCCAGCTGTTCGGCCACAGCCTTCTTCTGAGCCTGCACCGAGGCCAGGGCTTGTGTGCTGGTGAGCACATCAAAGTAGGCTTGGGCGGCGCGCACGATCAGGTCCTGCTCGGCAGCGCTGAGCTGGGCAGCCGCCAAAGCAGCCGACTTTTGGCCCTGCTGGAAGCTGGCGATGTTGCCCATGCGGAACAGGGGCATGCTGGCGCTGATGGCGGTTGTTTTGCCGGTGTAGTCGGCCATGGTCGCGCCGTTAGTATCTCTTTCGCTGTTGACTTTGGATTGGGTGTAGCCCGCACCCACTGTCGGCAGCAACGCGGCCTTGGCCTGAGCCGCCTTGGCCTGGGTGGCCTCGGCCTGCGCTTTGGCTGCCGCGTAGGTGGCGTCGTGGCCTTTGGCAGTTTCGTACATCTGCAGCAGGCTTTGCGCTTGGGCCGAGCCTGCAAAGGCCCATGCCAGGGCCAGAGAGAGATGAAGGGGGCGCAGTTTCATGAGGCTTCCTTTGGTCGGAAAAGAGCGTTCTTGTGGGCGAATCAGTAAGTCGGGATGGACGGGTCTACCTGGGCGGCCCAGGCATGGATGCCACCCGAGACGTTGATCACGTTGTAGCCGTGGTGTTCCAGAAAGCCAGCCACTTGCATGCTGCGACCGCCGTGGTGGCACAGGCAGGCCACGGGGCGGGTGCGGTCAAGCTCGTGCAGACGTGCGGGAACGGTGTGCATCGGCATGTGCACTAGGTCCAGATTGCCGGGTTTGGCGCTGGCTTGTTGCAGCTCCCAGGCTTCGCGCACGTCCAGCAGAACGGGGCGTTGTTCCTGGGTGCTGGCCCAGGTTTCGACTTGTGAGGGGGGCAGGTGTTGCATGGCGATCAGAATTCGAAACGGGTGGGTTCCACAAAGCCGGTCAGGCGCGGGGCGTTGGCGTCCCAGGGTTGCTGGGTGGACCAGCTGTGGTCGCTGACGCGGGTGATGACAGTGGCGCGCATGATGGGCTCCTGGCCGACGATGGCGACCAGGCGCCCGCCCACCTTGAGTTGGTCGAGCAGGCTCTGCGGCACTTCGGGCACCGAGCCGCTGAGCATGATGGCGTCAAACGGGCCGTCAGTGGCGGCGCCGTGGCTGCCATCGGCCTGGCGGACCTGGACGTTGTGGATGTTGGCGCGGGCCAGATTGGCACGGGCTTGTTCGGCCAGTTGGGCGTCGGTTTCCAGGCTGAGCACTTGCTCGGCTTGCTGGGCCATCAGGGCGGCGGTAAAGCCGGTGCCGGCGCCCACTTCGAGCACCTTGTCAGTGGGTTGCAGGGCAAGCTCTTGCACCATGCGCGCTTGAACGCGTGGCGCGAGCATGACTTGCCCCTGGCCCGTACCGACGGGCAATTCCATGTCCACATAAGCCAGAGCTTGCTGACCGGCGGGCACAAACAGGTCGCGATGCACGGTGTCCAGCAGTTCGAGCACATGCGCATCCAGCACCTCCCACGGACGCACTTGCTGTTCGATCATGTTGAAACGGGCCTTGTCGAGATCCAGATTGGCTTGCATTAGGTACTCCTGGGGGTATATTAACGGATTCTGTCCAATTTTACTGTTCGGCACCCGCATGACCCTGACGGACTGGGGGTAAACCGGCTTTTTTGCGCATCCATTGGGCCAGATCGTCCATGTAGCAGTACACCACCGGCACCACCACCAGGGTGAGCAGCGAGGAGGTGATGACGCCGCCAATCACGGCCTGGCCCATGGGGGCGCGTTGTTCTGAGCCCTCGGTCAGGGCAAATGCCAGAGGCACCATGCCAAAGACCATGGCCAGTGTGGTCATCAAAATCGGACGCAGACGTACTCTGGCGGCCATGAGCAAGGCTTCTGTGCGCTGCATGCCGGCTTCGCGTGAGCGAATGGCGAAGTCCACCAGCAAGATCGCGTTTTTGGTGACCAGGCCCATCAGCATGACCACGCCAATGATGGAGAACATGGACAGGCTGGAGCCAAACATCATCAGTGCAAGCACCACGCCAATAAGCGTCAGCGGCAGCGAGGTCATGAGTGCCAGGGGTTGCAAAAAGCTCTTGAACTGGCTGGCCAGGATCATGTAGATGAAAATCACTGCCATGGCCAGCGCCGACATGGCGTAACCAAAGGATTCGGCCATGTTCTTGGTCGAACCGCCGAACTGGTAGCTGTAACCAGGGGGCAGTTGCATGCCATCGAGCACTTTTCGGATGTCGCCGGACACTTCGCCCACCGAACGGCCATAGGTGTTGGCGTTGATGGCGACTTCGCGCATCAGGTCGCGGCGGTTGATTTGCGTGGAGCCGGTGGATTCGGACACGTGGGCGACCTGACCGAGTTGCACCACACGGGCGGAGCCGTCAGCCTGGCTGCCGATGACCAAGGGCAGGCGTTGCAGATTCTCGGGGTGGCTGCGAACCTCTGGGGCCAGACGAACGTTGACATCGTAGGTCTGGTCATCGGGGGCGCGCCAGTTGCCTACCGTCTGGCCTGCAATCAGGGTACGCAGCGGTCCGGCGATTTGTGCGGTGCCCAAGCCGACGTTAGATGCCGAGTCGCGCAACACATCGACGCGGATGGTGGGCTTGCTGTCCTTGACGCTGGAGTCCAGATCGACCAGACCTTGAATGCTCCGGACCCGGCCCATGACGTCTCGGGCGATACGTTCGAGCTCTTTTTGGTCGTTGCCCAGGATGGAGAACTCGATTTGTTTGTTGCCCCCCACAGCGTCGAGCAGGCCCACATGGGTCACAGTGATGCCCGGAATGTGTTGCAGTCGATCGCGCAGGGCGGCAGACAACTGGTCCACATTGCGGCTGCGGTCTTTGCGGTCGACCAGACGAACGTAGACATTGGCGTTGTTTTTCCCTTGCGCGTTGGCGGTATTGAGGCTGGCCACGGTGTAGCGGACCTCGGGCATCTCGCGGATGATTTGCTCGACCTGGCGCGCCTTGGCTTCGGTGGCTTGCAACGAGGTGCCCACTGGCGTCTGGAAAGTGACCGAGGTTTCCGAGTAATCGGCCTTGGGCACAAACTCTGTGCCCAGCATGGGAACCATCACGATGCTCAGTACAAAAATCGAGAAAGCGGCCAGCAGCGTTTTGCGCTTGTGCACCAGCGACCACGAGAGGATGGATTGGTAGCCCTCGCTCATCCGGTCGGTGGCACGTTCAAACCAGGCTGTGATGCGGCCAAGGGTGCGGTCATACAGCGTGACTGGTTTGCCATGTGCACCATGGGCATGGATGGCAGGGTCGTGCCAGATGCTTGAGAGCATGGGGTCCAGCGTGAAGCTGACAAACATGGAAATGGACACCGCGGCCACGATGGTGATGCCGAACTCGTGGAAGAACTTGCCGATGATGCCTTGCATGAAGCCAATGGGCAGGAACACCGCCACGATCGACAGCGTGGTGGCCAGCACGGCCAGACCGATTTCCTGCGTGCCTTCCATGGAGGCGGTCCAGGCGTTCTTGCCCATTTGCACATGGCGCACAATGTTTTCGCGCACCACGATGGCGTCGTCAATGAGCAGGCCCACGCACAGCGAAAGCGCCATCAGTGTGATCATGTTGATGGTGAAGCCGAACATCTGCATGAACATGAAGGTGCCGATGATCGAGATCGGTAGCGTCAGACCGGTGATGACCGTGGAGCGCCAGGAGTTGAGGAACAAAAATACGATCAGCACCGTCAGCAAGGCGCCCTCGATCAGGGTGCGGCGCACGTTGTCCACCGCTACGCGGATGGGGCGTGAGGCGTCGGTGATGGGCTCCAGGCGTATGCCGGGTGGGGTTTGCTTTTGCATTTCGGCCAGGGTTTTGGCCAGGCCATTGATGACCTCGATGGTGTTTTCGTCCTGCGCCTTCTGAACCGACAGCAACAAAGTGCGCTGGCCGTTGTAAAGGGCCAGGCTCTCTACTTCTTCTGCCCCATCATGGACTTGCGCAACTTGCGACAGGCGAATGGGCGTGCTGCCCTTTCGGGCCACGATGATGTCGCCAAAGTCTTGCGGGCGTTGCATGCGGGCATCGATCTGGACCATGCGCTCTTGCTCGAGGGAGCGGATGGCGCCCACGGGCAGGTCCTGGTTTTCGGCCTTGACGGCGCTGACGACTTGATCGGCCGTGACGCCCAGGGCCTGCATGGCGGCTGGTTGCAGGTAGAGGTTGATTTCGCGTGCGGTACCGCCGACCACCGAAACCGAGCCCACGCCACGCACATTTTCCAGTCGTTTTTTGAGGGTTTGCTCGGCCCAGTTGGTCATCTGCACTGCATCGGGCACTTTGCCCTGGCTGGCATCGGGTAACACCGCCAGTGACCAGATGGCTCGGCTGGCCGGGTCAAAGCGCAAGACCTTGGGGTCTTTGACTTCGTCACGCAGACTGGGGCGAATGGCGGCGACTTTCTCGCGCACATCGTCAGCAGCTTTGCGGCCATCGACGCTGAGCTGGAACTCAAGGATGACGACCGATTGGTTTTCGTAGCTTCGCGAGGTCAGGCTGTTGATGCCGGAGATGGAGTTGACACCTTCTTCAATTTTTTTGGTGACTTCGCTCTCCACAATTTCGGGGGCAGCACCAGGGTATTCGGTGCTGATCACCACCACAGGAAAGTCGATGTTGGGGAACTGGTCGACTTTGAGGCGTTGGTAGGCAAACAAGCCCATGACGACCAAGGCCGCCATGAGCATGGTCGCGAAGACCGGGTTTTTAAGGCTGACGCGTGTGAACCACATGGTGCGCCCCTTACTTGGCTGGTGCAGGGTTTGCGCCAGTGAACTGGACCGTGGTGCCCTCGGCCACGGTGCCTGCGCTGGCCAACAGCACCTGAGCACCTTCGCTCAGGTCCTCTACGCTGGTCCATGCCTGACCATCGACCAGGGCGCGGGCGCCAGGCTTGACCGCGATATGTGCCACTTTCCCTTCTTGCACCACCTGGACATAGGGCTCGGGTTTGTTGGTGCGCACGGCGCTGACAGGTACGGCCATGGTCTTGACGGCTTGCGTGCCGAGCTCGCCTTGCGCAAAGACGCCATGGCGCAAGCCTGCCTGGCCCTGCATACCCAGGTAAACCAGCACACTGCGGCTACCGACTTGCGCGCTGGGGTTGATACGCAAAACGCGAGCTGGAATGGGCGCGTTTACGCCTTCGGCGTGTAGCTGCGCTTGCATGCCGACCTTGACTTGGGCTGCATCTTCAGCCGAGAGGGCTGCCTGTAATTCGAGCTGGCTCAGGTTCACCACTTCGGCAATGCGTGCCTCGGGTGCGACGCGCTCACCAGGCTGCATCAGGCGTTGCGAGACGACGCCCGCAATCGGGCTGGTCAGCCGGGCGTCTTGCAAAGATTTTCGGGCAATGTCCAGCGCGGCCACCGTGGCCGCGTGGTTGGCCTGGGCGGTTTGCAAACTGGCCAGCGAGTTTTGCAGGGCAGTGGAGGAGATAAAGCCTTGCTGTACCAGTGCGTTGTTGTTGTCGTATTGGCGCTGGGCAATGCTCACCTGTGCCAGGGCTGCATCAGCTTGTTGCTGAGCCTGGCGAACGCGGGCCTGGTATTCGGTGGGGTCTACTTCGGCGATCACTTGTCCGGCGTGGACCGCATCGCCTTCACGCACATGGACCTTGAGCAGCTCACCTGTGACTTTGGCCTTGATCATGGCCGTGGCCGTGGCCTGTACCGTGCCCGAAATGGGCAGGCTCAGGGTCAGGTCACGAACGTTGGCAATGAGCACATCGTTTTGTGCCAGTTCAACGCGGGCTGTTGCGCTGGCCGTGGTCGGGCTGGACAGGGCAGCAGCTTTGCGTTTGCTCAAGAGGCGAGAGCCGCCAACGACCAGCACGGCCAGGGCTACAGCAGACAAAATCCAGACGCGTTTGTTTTTCATGGTTTTCTGACGTATGAAAGCGCTCAAGGGCGCATGCCACGCAGCAACAAATCTGCATGGTGTTGGATGAATGTTTCAGGATCAATACGCTGATCGCTGGGACAGCAAGGCGCCATGGAGTGTTTCCAGGTCACCAGAAAGAGCAGGGGGGCAATAATGGATTCGACGGTCAAGTCCACATCAACAGCGCGGAATTCCCCGCGTTCAATGCCACGATGCAGCACAGAGCGGATCATGGCGTGGCCTGGGGAGATCACCTCTTCCTGAAAAAAACGCGCAAGGTCAGGAAAATTGCTGGCCTCGCTCATCAGGAGCTTGGAAATGCCGGAAGCTTTGGTGGCTCCGTAACGCCGCCACCACTCGAGCATCAGATAGGTGAGCAGTTCCCCGGAAGGCCCTTCAAAACGTGCAACTTCTTGCGCGCCCTCGGTCTGGGGGCGCACCACGTTTTCTCGCACCACTGCCTTGAAGAGTTCTTCCTTGCTGCCGAAATATAAAAACAGCGTTCCTTTGGATACGCCAGCGCGGGCCGCAACTTCTTCGGCGCGGGTGGCGGCGTAACCTTTTTCAACGAACAGGTCCAGCGCCGCCTCCAGCAATTCGCCGGGGCGGGCCTCTTTTCTGCGTTCGCGTTTAGGACTCGGTGTGGCGCACATGCCCATAGTTTAATGACTGACTGGTTATTAGTTTAACCAGTCCAGCCACCAGCCGTGCACACTGTTGTGTAATGCCGAGGTAAAGGCCAGGCCTTTCAGTTGGCAAAAGCGGGAATGCCCGTGATGGCCCGGCCCAGGATCAGCGCATGTACATCGTGCGTGCCTTCGTAGGTGTTGACCACCTCCAGGTTCACCAGGTGACGGGCTACGCCGTATTCGGCGCTGATGCCATTGCCACCCATCATGTCGCGCGCCATGCGGGCGATGTCCAGCGCCTTGCCGCAGCTGTTGCGCTTGAGGATCGACGTCACCTCCACCGGGGCGTTGCCCGCGTCCTTCATGCGGCCCAGCGCCAGGCAGCCCTGCAGGCCCAGGCTGATTTCGGTCAGCATGTCGGCCAGCTTCTTCTGGATCAGCTGGTTGGCGGCCAAGGGGCGGCCAAATTGTTGGCGGTCCAGCACGTACTGGCGGGCGCGGAAATAGCAGTCCTCGGCGGCGCCAAGCGCGCCCCAGGCGATGCCGTAGCGTGCGCTGTTCAGGCAAGTGAAGGGGCCTTTCAAGCCACGCACTTCAGGGAAGGCGTTTTCTTCGGGCACGAACACCTCGTCCATCACGATCTCGCCGGTGATGCTGGCGCGCAGGCCGACCTTGCCGTGCACGGCGGGGGCGGAGAGGCCTTTCCAGCCTTTTTCGAGGATGAAGCCGCGGATTTGGCCACCGTCGTCCTTGGCCCAGACCACGAACACGTCGGCGATGGGGCTGTTGGTGATCCACATCTTGGCGCCCGTGAGGCTGTAGCCGCCGTCGACCTTTTTAGCGCGGGTGATCATGCTGCCGGGGTCGGAGCCGTGGTTGGGTTCGGTCAGGCCGAAGCAGCCGATCCACTCGCCACGGGCCAGCTTGGGCAGGTATTTCTGTTTTTGCGCTTCGGTGCCGAACTCGTTGATCGGCACCATCACCAGCGAAGACTGCACGCTCATCATCGAGCGGTAGCCGCTGTCCACGCGCTCGACTTCGCGCGCCACCAGGCCGTAGCAAACGTAGTTCAGACCAGCGCCACCGTACTGCTCGGGGATGGTGGGGCCCAGCAGCCCCAGCTCGCCCATCTCGCGGAAGATGGACACGTCGGTGGTCTCGTTCAGGAAGGCGTCTTTCACGCGGGGTAGCAGCTTTTCCTGGCAGTAGGCGCGGGCAGCGTCTTGCACCTGGCGTTCGTCTTCGGTGAGTTGTGCGCTCAGTTGAAAGGGGTCTTCCCAGCTGAAGGTGTTCTTGTTTGTGGGCATGGCGGGTTCTCTTGCGATTGTGGCTGAAGGGTTTTAAATATTATGAAGCGTTCTTTTGATGAGTTTTGCGGCAAGATGTCGCTATGGCGATTCATGAAACACACACGCTGGTTCTGGGCGGCGGTTGCTTTTGGTGCACCGAGGCGGTTTTTGTGCGTGTCAAAGGCGTGCTGGATGTGGAGTCGGGCTATGCCAACGGCCACACAGAGTCCCCCACGTACGACGATGTTTGTACCGGCACCACGGGTTACAACGAAGTCGTCAAGCTGGTGTACGACCCGAAGCAAATTGAATTGCGCCAGTTGCTCGAAATCTTTTTCCTGATCCACGACCCCACCACGCTCAACCGCCAGGGGCACGATGTGGGTACGCAGTACCGAAGCGGTATCTACTTCACGCGACCCGATCAGGAGGTTGTCGCCCGTAAGGTGCTGGCCGAGGTGCAACAGGCCCTGTCCTCAACGGTGGTGACAGAGCTGCAGCCGCTGGGCAACTATCACGCGGCAGAGGACTACCATCAAGACTTTTTTGAGCGCCATCCGGGCCATGGCTACTGTCAGGCAGTGGCTGCGCCCAAGGTAGAAAAATTCCGCAAGACTTTCAGCCAATGGCTGCGCGACTGAAATGCATTTTGACCACCCTGTTGTTTCGGCCTTGCTGCCGGTGGCTTTGTTGATTCTGGTGGGCTTGGTCGCGGGGCGCTTTCGCTGGGTGCGACCGGAAGCGGTCAAGGATTTGTCGAATCTGGTGTTTCTGGTGCTGACACAGGCACTGTTGTTTCGAACCATGAGCAGCGTGCACCTTGAGCAGCTGGACCTGCGTCCGGTGTTTCAGTATTTCGTGGTGGTGGGCGTGCTGTTTTTTGGCTGCGTTTACCTTTATGGGCGCACAGCGCGAGCTTCTGTGCTCTCGTTGGCCAGCGTGTTCAGCAACACGGTCATGATCGGTGTGCCTTTGGTGGGCTTGGCCTTTGGACAAGAGGGGCAAGTGCTCTTGCTGTCCCTGATCGCCTTGCACGCGCTGGTGCTGTTGACGGTGGCCACCATCGTGATTGAAATGCAGCTGGCGCACGAACAAGCGCAGATGGAAAGTCAGCGCACATCGCTTTGGCGAATGGTGCTGCAAGCGGTGCGCAGCACGGTGCTGCATCCTGTGCCCTTGCCCATCATTTTGGGCTTGTTGTATGCGCAAACGGGCTGGGGCTTGCACCCGGTGATCGACAAACCTTTGCAGCTGCTGGGCAGCGCTTTTGGTCCTGTCGCCTTGTTGTTGGTGGGGGTGAGTCTGGCGCAAATTCCGCTGGGCCATCACCTGAAGACCGCACTGAAGCTTGCTGCCGTCAAGACCCTGGTGCATCCCTTGCTGATGTTCGGTGCCGGCTGGTTGCTGGGCTTGCGTGGCTTGCCGTTGTCGGTCATGGTGGTGGCCGCAGCGCTGCCAATGGGCGCTAATGTATTTTTGTTTTCGCAGCGTTATGCGCTTGAAGAAGATGCGGTGACAGGGGCTGTGGCTTTGTCTACGGTGCTGTCGGCTGTCAGTGTGACCGTTGCGTTGGCTTTGCTGCCACACTGAAGTGCTTAAGGTGCCAGGCGTTCGCGTACCCACTGCCCGTTGTCCAGCCGGTAACGCAGCCGATCATGCAAACGGCTCTTGCGGCCTTGCCAGAATTCCCAGCGATCAGGTACCAGCCGGTAGCCCCCCCAATGTGCAGGGCGAGGGGGTTGGAGCAAAAACTGGGCGCCGTACTTGGCCGCATTGGCCACCAGCACGGTACGACTGTCAATCACCTGGCTCTGTGGCGAGGCCCAGGCTCCAATGCGTGAGTCCAGTGGCCGGCTATTGAAATAGGCATCACTTTCCTCATCGCTGACTTTTTCGACCCGGCCTTCAATGCGGACCACACGCTCGAGTTCGACCCAGTGAAACTGCAAGGCGGCAAACGGGTTGCCCGCCAGCTCCTGCCCCTTTCTGCTGCTGTAGTTGGTGTACCAGACGATGCCGCGCTCATCGAAGTCCTTGATCAGCACCACACGTGTGCTGGGGCGCATATCGCTGTTGACGGTGGCCACCGTCATGGCGTTGGGCTCGGGCACTTCAGACTTGAGGGCTTCGTTGAACCACTGCTCGAATTGATGCAGGGGCTGGGCGTGTGAAGCGTGCTCGCTGAGTTCGGCTTTTTCGTAACTTTTACGCAGGTCGGCGATGTTCATGCTTGAAGTTTACGCCTCTCGCCAGGGGGCTTGATTTTGTACCTCGCCTGTAACTAACGGCTCTTCCTCTGACCATGGAAACCGGTTACCATTGGTTATGTAATTTTGTTACCAAGCGGATCTTCCCTCCATGAGTTTGCACCCCACGTTGCTGGCTGTGACCCAGCGTATTGCACAGCGTAGCCAAGACACCCGTAGCGCCTACCTGGCCCAGTTGGATGCCTATGCCAGCCGCACACCTGGGGCGCAGCGTCTGGGTTGCGCGAATGTGGCCCACGCGTTTGCGGCCATGCCCGAGACGGACAAACATAAGGCAACCGGCTTGGGTGCCATCCAGGTGGTGGCGCCGCGTGCACCGCACATCGGCATCGTCAACGCTTACAACGACATGCTTTCGGCCCATGCGCCATTGCAGCATTACCCGGACATCATCAAGGACGAGGCGCGCAAGCTGGGTGCTACCGCGCAGGTGGCCGGTGGCGTGCCCGCCATGTGCGATGGCGTGACCCAAGGCACACCGGGGATGGAGCTGAGCTTGTTCAGTCGTGATGTGATCGCCATGGCCACCGCCGTGTCGCTCAGCCACGATGTGTTTGATGTGGCGTTGATGCTGGGTGTGTGCGACAAAATCGTTCCGGGCCTGTTGATTGGCGCTTTGCAATTTGGCCATTTGCCCACGGTGTTTGTGCCTGCAGGTCCGATGAGCAGTGGGTTGTCCAACAGCGAAAAAGCCAAGGTGCGCGAAAAAGCCGCACTGGGCCAGGTGGGGCGCGAAGAGCTGCTGGCGGCCGAGTCTGCGGCCTACCATGGCGAAGGTACCTGCACGTTCTACGGCACGGCCAACAGCAACCAGATGCTGCTCGAGGCCATGGGCCTGCATGTGCCGGGTACGGCCTTTATTCACCCCGGTGAGGGCGCACGCGCCGAGCTCACCCGCGAAGCGGTGCGTACGGTACTGAAGAAGCCAGCGCCTATCGGTAAAGTGGTGGACGAGCGATGCATCGTCAACGCCATGGTGGCCCTGCTGGCCACGGGCGGTTCCACCAACCATCTGATCCACTGGGTGGCCGTTGCACGTGCGGCGGGCATCGTGATTGACTGGGACGATTTTTCGGCATTGTCTGAGGTGGTGCCACTGCTCACCCGTGTCTACCCCAACGGTAGCGCCGATGTGAACCAGTTTCAGGCCGCGGGCGGCCCGGGCTACGTGATCCGAGAACTGCTGGACGCTGGCCTGATGCACGAGGATGTGCTGACGGTTCGCGCTGGTGGTATCCGTGAATTCACGCGCATGCCTTCGCTGCAGGGCGCACAACTGGTCTGGGAAGATCCGGGTGCGAGCAAGGACGAAAGCGTGGTGCGTCCCGCTTCCAATCCTTTCAGCACCACTGGTGGTTTGAAATTGCTGCAAGGCAATCTGGGCCGCAGCGTGATCAAGATTTCGGCCGTACCTGAGGCCAGTCACATCATCGAAGCACCGGCACGTGTGTTTGATTCGCAGGATGCGCTGCATGATGCGTTCAAGGCCGGTGAACTCGAGCGCGATGTGGTCTGCGTGGTGCGCTGGCAAGGTCCGCAGGCCAATGGCATGCCCGAGCTGCACAAGCTCACACCGCCACTGGCGGTGCTGCAAGGCAAAGGCTTCAAGGTGGCGCTGGTGACCGATGGCCGCATGAGTGGTGCCTCGGGCAAGGTGCCTGCCGCCATTCATGTCTCGCCCGAAGCGGCTGCCGGTGGCCCCCTGGCCAAGGTGCAGGACGGCGACCTGATCCGCCTCGATGGCGTGGCCGGTACCCTGCAAGTGCTGGTGAGTGATGCCGAGTGGTCTGCGCGTCCGCTGGCTTCCATGTCTGCCCAGCAGCGTGCTGCCAATGGCGCAGGCATGGGCAGAGAATTGTTTGCAAACATGCGCCGCAATGCGCTCAAAGCCGAAGAAGGAGCCTGCACATGGCTGTAAATCTGACTGCCCTGCAAGTGATGCAGGACGCCCCCGTCATTCCGGTCATCGTT
The DNA here is from genome assembly GCF_038134685.1 of Limnohabitans sp. Taxonomy (GTDB): domain Bacteria; phylum Pseudomonadota; class Gammaproteobacteria; order Burkholderiales; family Burkholderiaceae_C; genus Limnohabitans_A. The sequence continues at coordinate 34,594 of NZ_JAYPVP010000018.1, forward strand.
CTGAACGATGTGGCGCATGCTGTGCCCATGGCTCGTGCTTTGGTGGCCGGTGGTATCCGTATGCTCGAAGTGACCTTGCGCACACCGCAGGCGCTGGCCTGCATGGAGGCCATTGCCAAGGAAGTGCCTGGTGCTGTGGTGGGGGCAGGCACAGTGCGCAGCGCCGCTGATGCAGCCGCTGCGGCCAAGGCGGGTGCACAGTTCGCGGTGAGCCCGGGTTACACCAAGGCCGTGGGGCAAGCCTGTCGTGACAACGGTTTGTCGCTGTTACCCGGCGTGGCGACGGGGAGTGAAATCATGATGGCGCAGGAACACGGCTATACCGAACTCAAGTTCTTTCCGGCCATGCAGGCGGGCGGCCCCAACATGCTCAAGGCCTGGAGCGGCCCGTTTTTTGATGTGAAGTTCTGCCCGACGGGCGGCGTCACACAAGTCAATGCACTCGAACTGTTGGCCTTGCCCAACGTGGCCTGTGTGGGCGGCTCCTGGCTGGTGCCAGCCGACGCGCTGGCCCAAGGTGACTGGGCGCGCATCGAGGCGCTGGCCCGCGAGGCTGCTCAGCTGCCGCGCTGAATCAGCTCAATCTTGTAGCCATCGGGGTCGGTCACAAAAGCGATCACGGTGCTGCCACCTTTGACCGGGCCAGCTTCGCGGGTGACTTGACCACCCGCAGCGCGAATCTTGTCGCAGGCCGCATAGGCATCAACCACGCCCAAGGCTATGTGGCCGTAGGCGGTGCCCAACTCGTAACTTTCGACGCCCCAGTTGTAGGTCAGCTCCAGCTCGGCCTGGCCGGGGTTGCCGCCTTCAAAGCCCAAAAACGCCAGCGAGTATTTGTATTCGGGGTTCTCGGAGGTGCGCAGCAGTTGCATGCCCAGCACCTGGGTGTAGAAATCGATCGAACGTTGAAGGTTGCCAACGCGAAGCATGGTGTGCAGGAATCTCATGAGGCATGATGATGCCTGAACAAGAAAAACCTGACACGCATGCGCAATTTTCCTCTTCACACCGGCCTCAAAGGTTTTCCTACGCTGCACACGGACGTACCTGTTGAGGCCGTAGCTCAGCAGGGTTGGCATGTGCTGGGCTCGGCATTGCCCACCCCGCTGGCCACTTTGCGCCAATCTGCTTTGATGCACAACATGGCCTGGATGCAGGCTTGGGCAGACCGCAAGGGCGTCGCCTTGGCGCCGCATGGCAAAACCACCTTGTCGACCCAGATCATGCGCGATCAGCTGCAGACCGGTGCTTGGGGGCTGACCTTTGCCAATGTGCACCAGCTGCAATGGGGTCTGGAGGCGGGGGCGCAGCGCTTCATCATCGCCAATCAGGTGTTGGCCGATGCGGATTTGAGTGCGCTCGATGCCATGCTGTCGCAACGCCCGGATATCGAGGTGTTTTTTCTGGTCGATTCGCTGGCGCAGTGGCGGGCCATTGAAGTCTGGTCGCAACGCAGCGCCTGCACGCGGGTCTGGCAGGTGTTGGTGGAGATGGGGACTGATGGTTTTCGCACCGGTTGCCGCAATACCGCACAAGCGCTGGCCTTGGCGCAGGCGATTGCGGACAGCCCGGTGGGCAGCCTGGCGGGCGTGGAGTGCTACGAGGGTGGCTTGGCGAATGTCCAGGCAGACCCGTCGCCAGAGGCTGTGACCGCACTGGTGCGGCGGGTGCATGGCACTGTGCAGGCGATTGACCAGGCCGGGCTTTGGGGGCGTGAGCAGGTCTTGCTGTCAGCAGGAGGCTCCGCCATTTTTGATCTGATCTTGCCCGTGATCCATGGGCTGACGCTGTCGCGCCCGGTCTTGGGCATGTTGCGTTCGGGATGCTATGTCACCCATGACCACGGCCATTACGCACGTTATCTGACACGTCTGCTGGCTCGAGAAGGATTGACCGAGGGCTTGCAAGCTGCCTTGCAGGTGTGGACCATGGTGCAATCGGTGCCTGAGCCTGGTCTGGCTATTTTGAATGCGGGCCGCCGCGATGTGTCGTTTGACCAGCAGATGCCTGTGCCCTTGTTGTGGGCCAGTGCAGGCGAGCAGGAGGCGAAGCCTGCACCCGCAGGCTGGCAAGTGCAGGCTCTGAGCGATCAGCATGCGCACATGTGTGTGCCTGTCGATGGGCCACAGCCGGCCGTGGGTGACAAGGTGGCACTGGGCATTTCGCATCCCTGCACCACGTTTGACAAATGGGCCTGGATGGCCGTGGTCGATGATGCGGGTGCCGTCACCGGTGCCATCACCACCGGATTTTGAATTTCAACAGGAATGACGATGGAAAATTTCACCAAAGTGGTGCTCTACACCGATACCGATGGCCGCGCGCGTTTTCGCGAAGAACAAGTACCGTTGAGCGAGGGCACACCCATGAGCCAGCTCTCGGCATGGCAAGGCGCGCAAGGCCTGCAGCTGCGCATGAGCCCGGTGGGTTTTCGCAGCCAGTTTCATTGCACGGGCATTCCTCAATGGCTGTTTGTGCTGCAAGGACAGATGGAAATTGGTCTGCAGGATGGCAGCGTGCGCGTGTTTGGTCCGGGGCAGCACTTTTACTCGGCTGATGTGCTGCCCGAAGGTGCTACGTTTGACCCCGCGCTGCACGGGCACTGCAGCCGCCAGCTGGGTGATGAACCGCTGGTGACGGTGTTTGTGCGCGGCTAAGACGGCCTGAATGAAGAAAGCCCGCATGAAGCGGGCTTTCACACTTAACCTGCTCAGCGGAAACGGCCACCACCACGGTTGCCACCGCCGCCGTAGCCACCACCACCGTGGCGCTTGCCACCTGCGGCCAGGCTGTCAATGCTGGTGCGGGTGGGGTCGGGCTGACCACCGGTCTTGATGGGCTTGCGGCGCGGCAAATCCAGCTTGGCAAACTGCGTGGTCTTGAGCGGGTCGATGTGGCGTGGCAGTTCGTCGTGGTCACGTGGACGGCGATCACGGTTTTGCTCGCGGTTGGGGTCGCGCTCGCGGCGCGGGCCACCCTGGCCTTGACCCTGACCTTCCGGGCGCGGGCCACGTGCGTGTTGCGGGCGATCCTGGCGCTGGCCGTGGCCGTCGCCGTGGCGACGTGAAGGCTGGTTGCCGCTGCGTGCAGGACGCGGACCGCGGGCTTGCTGGCCTTCGCCTTCAAAACCTTCGGGGCGATCACCGCGATCACCACGGTCACCACGCGGCTGACGGCTACCTTCGCTGGATTTTTTCTCGCGAATGCGGGTCATCATTTCCTGGCGGGCGGCTTTGGCCGCAGCGGCCATCACGTCGCGGCTGGGCGGTTTGCCTGCGCCGCCCCACAGGGTTTGTCGACCCATGGCAATGGGCTCAGCGCGCTCGTCAGGGGCAGGGCCAAAGCCTTCGAGCAACTGCACCGGGATTTGTTGCTTGGTGAAACGCTCGATTTCCATCATGAAGCCTTCCTCGTCCATGCAGACCAGGTTGACGGCCTCACCGCTGTTGCCAGCGCGGCCAGTGCGGCCAATGCGGTGTACATAGTCTTCAGAGATGTTGGGAATCTCGTAGTTGACGACGTGTGGCAGCTCTTCAATGTCAATGCCGCGTGCAGCAATGTCGGTGGCCACCAGGGCGCGGATGTCCCCACTCTTGAAGCCGGCCAGCGCCTGCGTGCGTGCGCTTTGGCTCTTGTTGCCGTGCAGGGCCATGGCTTTCACGCCGTTTTTGGTCAGGTAGTCGGCCACATTGTTGGCACCAAACTTGGTGCGGGTGAACACCAGCACCTGGCTCCAGTTGTGTTGCTGGATGATGTGCAGCAGGGCTTCCTTTTTCTTGGCGCGGCCCACCGGGTGGATGACCTGGGTGATGCGCTGCACCGTGGTGTTGCGCGGCGTGACCTGAATGCTTTGCGGGTCTTTGAGCAGGCCATTAGCCAGCTCGCGAATCTCGTCGCTGAAGGTGGCAGAGAACAGCAGGCTTTGCTTGTCCTGCGGCACCAGGGCCAGCACTTTTTTCACGTCGTGGATGAAGCCCATGTCCAACATGCGGTCGGCTTCGTCCAGGATCAGGATTTCCACCGTGGACAGGTCCAGGTGGCCCTGGCCTTGCAGGTCCAGAAGACGGCCCGGTGTGGCCACCAGGATGTCTACGCCTTTTTTGACCCGGTTGATTTGCGGGTTCATGCCCACACCACCGAAGATCACGGCCGAGTCGAGCTTGAGGTATTTGCCGTAGTCGCGCACAGACTCTTCGACCTGCGCAGCCAGTTCACGCGTGGGCGTGAGCACCAGCGCGCGGATGGCTTTGCCACCAAAACGGTTTTTGCCAGGTTCGGTTTGGCTGAGCTTGTGCAGCACGGGCAGGGTAAAGGCTGCTGTTTTGCCGGTGCCGGTCTGGGCGCCAGCGAGCAGGTCGTGACCCGCCAGCACGGCAGGAATGGCTTGCGCCTGGATGGGGGTAGGGGTTTCGTAGCCTTGCTCACGCACGGCTTGGACAATGGCCGGAGCCAGATTCAGTTCTTCAAAATTCATGGATGGAGCGCCACACAGGCGCAGGTGATTGGCCAAATCGTTGCACTTGCAACGGCCAGTTGGAGCCAATCGGTCTCAAGGGAGTGGGCATGGCATCACGGAAAAGGCTTCCGGATCAGGCCCCAGCAGAACGCTGATGTTGCGGCAACTGGTGGCGACAACGGGGATGATTGTCTCACACAAAAGACTTCGCTTGCGCTGCACGGGGGCTGAGGAATAATTCAGCCATGAAAGTTTCTGACCAAATGAGCCTGGGTGACTGGGATACCGAGCTTCCAAACGCATCCATGTCTGCTGCCAACGCCGCTACGCCCGAAGCCTGCGCCGCGCTCCTGGATGCCCACCCCGACTACCGCGTGCTGCGCCGGCTGGTGCCCAAGCTGGACTGGCCCATGCCGACTGGAGCGCAAACTGCGCGCGTCTTGATTCTGGACACCGAAACCACCGGGCTGGATGCCAAGGGCGATGAAATCATTGAGCTGGCCATGTTGTCCGTGCTGGTGGACCGTGAAAGTGGTTTGCCGGTGGGGCCCGTGTCTGTGTTTGAGTCGTTTGAGGACCCGGGGCGCCCCATTCCTCCCAACATCACCGAGATCACCGGCATCACCGATGACATGGTGCGTGGCCAGCGCATTGACGATGCGCAGGTGGCGGCCATGGTGCAGCAGGCTGACGTGATCGTGGCGCACAACGCTGCGTTTGACCGCCCCTTTGTCGAGGCGCGCCTGCCCGTGTTTGCCCAGCAGGCCTGGAACTGTTCTTTTGCGGGCATCAACTGGAAAACTGAAGGCAATGGCTCGGCCAAACTGGAGTTCCTGGCCAGCGAACGCGGCTGGTTTTATGACGCCCACCGCGCCCTGACCGATTGCCATGCCTTGCTGCAGGTGCTGGCGCAGCCCTTGTCGGATGGTCGCACAGGCTTGCGCACTTTGGTGGAAGGTGCGCAGGGAACGCGCTACAAATTACTGGCCACTGGCTCACCCTTTGAAACCAAGGACAAGCTCAAGGCGCGGGGCTACCGTTGGGACGGCGAAAACCGCGCCTGGTGGTGCTCATTGCCTTCGCAAGAAGCGCTGGACACCGAATGCCAGTGGCTCAGGGCCGAGGTGTACGGTGGGCGCAAAGCGCGTGTCATGCTCGAAGCACTGGACAGCCAGACCCAGTTTTCGGGCCGACCCGGCCAAGTCTCTCAGCTGGTGCTGGAGTAATCAGGCGGGTGCAGGCAGGTGCAAGCAGGGGCGTCGCACGCCTCTGGGATAATCACCGGCTAATTCCAGATATTTCAGGGTTCCCCAAGGTTTCCATATGGCTCAATACGTTTTCTCGATGAACCGGGTCGGCAAGATCGTGCCGCCCAAGCGTCAGATCCTCAAAGACATTTCTCTGTCCTTCTTCCCGGGCGCCAAGATTGGCGTGTTGGGCTTGAACGGTTCGGGCAAGTCCACGCTGCTCAAGATCATGGCCGGCATCGACAAGGACATCGAGGGTGAAGCCATTCCCATGGCGGGTCTGAAGATCGGCTACCTGCCTCAGGAACCTCAGCTCGACCCCGAGCACACCGTGCGCCAGGCCGTGGAAAGCGGCATGGGCGAAGTGGCCTCCGCCAAGCAGCGCCTCGAAGAGGTCTATGCCGCCTACGCGGAAGAAGACGCCGACTTTGACGCGCTGGCCGCCGAGCAGGCCCAGCTCGAAGCCATCATCTCGGCCGCTGGCGCAGAAGGCGACTCCGAGCACTTGCTGGAAATCGCCGCCGACGCGCTGCGCCTGCCCGCCTGGGACGCCATCATCAAGAACCTCTCCGGCGGTGAAAAACGCCGTGTGGCCCTGTGCCGCCTGTTGCTGTCCAAGCCGGACATGCTGTTGCTGGACGAACCGACCAACCACCTGGACGCTGAATCGGTGGACTGGCTGGAACAGTTCCTGGCCCGTTTCTCGGGCACTGTGGTGGCCATCACCCACGACCGTTACTTCCTGGACAACGCTGCCGAGTGGATTCTGGAACTCGACCGTGGCCACGGCATTCCGTACAAGGGCAACTACTCCACCTGGCTGGAACAAAAAGAAGCCCGCCTGGAGCAGGAACAGCGCACCGAAGACGCCCGCACCAAGGCCATGAAGAAGGAACTGGAGTGGGCGCGCCAGAACCCCAAGGGTCGCCAGGCCAAGAGCAAGGCCCGTCTGGCCCGCATCGAAGAGCTGAGCGACTTTGAATACCAGAAGCGCAACGAAACCAACGAGATCTTCATTCCGGTGGCCGAGCGTCTGGGCAACGACGTGTTCGAATTCAAGAACGTCAGCAAGTCCTTTGGCGACCGCCTGCTGATCGACAACCTGAGCTTCAAGGTGCCCGCAGGCGCCATCGTCGGCATCATTGGCCCCAACGGCGCCGGCAAATCCACGCTGTTCAAGCTGATCTCGGGCAAGGAAACGCCCGACAGTGGTGAAGTGCACATCGGCCAGACCGTGAAGATGGCTTTTGTCGACCAGAACCGCGACGACCTGGCCAACGAAAAAACCGTTTGGGAAGACATCTCCGGCGGCCTGGACATCATCACCGTGGGCAAATTCCAGATGCCCAGCCGCGCGTATTGCGGCCGCTTCAACTTCGGCGGTGGCGACCAGCAAAAGAAAGTCGGCATGCTCTCCGGTGGTGAGCGCGGCCGTCTGCACTTGGCCAAGACGCTCATGCAGGGCGGCAACGTGCTGCTGCTGGACGAACCCTCCAACGACCTTGACGTGGAAACCCTGCGCGCCCTGGAAGATGCGCTGCTCGAATTCGCGGGCAGCGTCATGGTCATCAGCCACGACCGCTGGTTCCTGGACCGCATCGCCACCCACATCCTGGCCGCCGAAGGCGACAGCCAGTGGGTGTTCTTTGACGGCAACTACCAGGAATACGAGGCCGACAAGAAGAAGCGTCTGGGTGAAGAGGGCGCCAAGCCCAAGCGCGTGCGCTACAAGGCGCTCAAGTAAACACTTGGCGGTCTGCCCTTTATGGGGCAGTCAGATCCGAAGCGGCGGGCCATTCGTGCTCGCCGTTTTTCATGGTGCTGGCGGCGAGCACGGCGCGCACCGTGGCGCGGGCCACCGCTTCGGCGGCCATCACGCAGAGCACCGTCATGGGCGGCTCTTTGTCGATACAGCCTGTGGCCAGCGCAAACAAGGTGTCGCCGTCGGATGTGGTGTGGACGGGCTGGATGCACCGCGCCAGGCCGTCGTGCCCCACCTGGGCCAGGCGTCTGGCTTGGGCCTTGTCGAGTTTGGCATCGGTGGCAATCAGGCCGATGGTGGTCTGTGTGCCGGGCAAAATTTGCCCCGGTGTGCGGCCCGCCAGCAGTTGGGCTGTGGTGCCTGCCAGGGTGTGGCTGCTGTCGCGTGCGCCCGCCAGGATACGCCCTGTGTCAGGATTGATCACATCGCCCAGCGCGTTGCAGGCCACGATGGCGCCGACCGTGAAGTCGCCGACTTTGACCGAGGCCGAACCGATGCCGCCCTTCATGGCCCCGGCCATGCCAAACATCTTGCCCACCGTGGCGCCAGCGCCTGCGCCCACATTGCCTTGGGCGGGTGTCTGTGCACTGGCCGCTTCACAAGCGGCGTAGCCAGCTGCGGCGTCTGGTCGGATACGGTGGTCGCTCACGTGCAGGTCAAACAGCACGGCCGCTGGCACGATGGGCACCCGTGCTGGACCGACTTGCAGGCCGATGCCTTGCTCGTCCAGCCAACGCATGACACCGCCTGCTGCGTCCAGCCCCCAGGCGCTGCCACCAGAGAGCACAACGGCATGAACGGTTTGCACGGTGTTGCCGGGTTCGAGCAGGTCCGTCTCGCGCGTGCCTGGGGCAGCGCCCCGTACATCTACACCGCCTACCGCACCTTCGCGAGCCACGATGACGGTGCAACCCGTGGGACGGCGTGTGTCGGTGTAGTGGCCCACTTCGATACCCGCCACATCGCACAGGCTGTCCTTGCCCAGCAGCGGGTTCATGGCTGTTCCTTGGACAGCTGGGCTTGCGCCTTCTCGGCCCAGACCTGCAAGCTGGCCAGCAGGTCTTTTTGGCTGAAGGAGCAACTTTCTTCGCTGAACAGGGCGCCAGACTCCAGGCGGTCGAGCACGTTGCCCAGCACCTCGCCAAAACGTGCAGGCAGATCCAGCTGATCTGCCTTGTTGCGCCATGAGGCCGTCAATTCGGTCACAGACAGCGTACCCTGCTGGCAGGCTTGCAGCTGCTCAGTCATGTGGGTCAAAGTGGCAATAGCGCTCATGGGTCATGTCTCCTGTAAAACGCGGGCGTTTCAAGGCGACAATCATGCCCCATGAAAGCCAAGTCCCTCAAACCCATGCGCCTGGAAGACATTTTGTTCAGCCAGGGCTTTGGTACGCGCCGGGTGTGCGCCGGTCTGATCCAGCAAGAGCACGTGGCGGTCGATGGCCAGGTGCAGACCGATGCGGGCGAATACTACGCACCAGAGGGCTTGCAGTTTTCGGTGCAGGGCACGCTTTGGGCCTTTCATGAGCATGCCTATGTGCTGTTGCACAAACCCCCAGGTACCGAGTGCTCCCAAAAACCCTCGGCGTGGCCCAGCATTTACACCTTGCTACCCGCACCTTTGCGCCAGCGGCCCAACAAGGGAGCGGTGCAGGGCGTGCAGGCGGTGGGCCGGCTGGATCAGGACACCACGGGTTTGCTGTTGCTGTCGGACGATGGGGCGTTCATTCATCGCATGAGTTCGCCCAAAAAACATGTGCCCAAGGTGTACCAGGTCACAGCGTGTCACCCCATCACGGATGCCATGGTGCAGCAATTGCTTGATGGTGTGGTGCTCGATGATGACCCCAAGCCAGTGCGCGCTGCTGCCTGCGTACAAACGGGTGAGAACACATTGGATCTGACGCTGACTGAAGGTAAATACCACCAGGTCAAGCGCATGCTGGCCGCGGTAGGCAATCGTGTGGATGCCTTGCACCGCAGTCGCATCGGTGGCTTGACCTTGCCAGCCGACCTGGCACCGGGCCAGTGGCGGTTTTTGTCAGAGGCCGACCTGGCCTTGATCAAGCCTTGAGTGTGGCCAGAAAGGTGCCGATGGCTTGCATAACCACCGCACTTTGATCGCGGTGCGGTGAGTGGCCACAAGCGGGCAGCTTGAGCAACTGGGTCTGCGGTGCAGCGCGGGCAATGTCTTCAATCTGGGTCAGGGTGCCGTAGGGGTCATCTTCGCCTTGAATGGCCAGCAGCGGGGCCTGTATGCGCCCCACCTCCCGGCGGACGTCATAGCTCCGAAAAGCGGGGGACAGCCAAATGTCGTTCCATTGCCAAAAGGCGGTGTCCACATGCGTGTGGTAGGGCTCCAGGCGCTTGCGAAGGGGACCATGCAGATAAGCCTCACGTGCGGCTTCAATGGCCTGGATGGAGATGTCTTCCACCATCACGTGCGGGGCCATGACGATGCAAGCCTCGACCGGGTGTTGACTGGCGTGTAGCAGGGCAATGGTGCCGCCATCAGAATGGCCGAGCAGCACGGGGCGTTTAATGTTCAGCTGTCGTAGCAACTCGGGCAGCACCTGCAAGGCCTCCTTGTGCATGTAGTCCGGTTGCAGACGCTGTGCGCCGCGCACATCGGCGCGGTCTGCTGACTGGCCATACCCCTGGCGCGAGTACACCAGGCCAGGGCGGCCCAGTTTTTGGCAAAGCTGCCGGGGCCAGTCGCGCCACATGGACACACTGCCCAGACCTTCATGCAGGAACACAACAGGGCTGGGACGCGAGTCTGGGTGGTCGGGACCGGAAATGGTTTCAATTTCCAGATCGACACCATGAACACGCCATCGGGAAGGGCTTGTGATCTTCATCAGGAAGTTTTAAGTTTTCAGCGGGTACACTTGCCCCCGCTTTTCGGAAAGTCTGATCTTGTATTCATTTTTGCATCGATTGTGGCGCGGGGTGTTCTTGTGGGCTGCGCTGTGTGTGACAACGGCGTGGGCGAGTCCGACCACGCCCGTGTTTGTCCTCAACTCGCTGGACGGTAACGTCAGCGTCATTGACCCGATGACCTGGACTGAGGTCAAACGCATCCCCACGGGCAAGGAGCCCCACCACTTGTACCTGACGCCCGATGAAAAATCGGTGATTGTGGCCAATGCCCTTGGGGATTCGCTGACCTTTATTGACCCGCGCACAGCCACTGTGCAGCGTACGGTGTATGACGTCCTTGACCCTTATCAGTTGCGCTTTTCACCGGACATGAAATGGCTGGTCACGGCTGCCAACCGCCTTAACCACGTGGATATTTATCGCTGGGATGGGCAAGACCTGAAGTTGGCCAAACGTATTGCCACGGGCAAAACGCCCAGCCATGTGTGGATCGATACCAAAAGCACCACGGCCTGGGTGACGATGCAGGACTCGGATGAACTGGTGTCCATTGACCTGAAGACGCAGACGCTGCGTTCCCGCGTGAAAACGGGATCCTTGCCCGCCGATGTATTTGGCACGCCAGACAATCGTTACCTGCTGGTCGGTTTGACGGGGGGTGATGGTGTAGAGGTGTATGACGTGTCTTCGGGTGAGCCCAAATTCGTCAAGAAACTGCTCACGGGCGCAGGAGCTCACGCCTTTCGTGCATATGGGGACCGCAAGCATGTGTTTGTGAGTAACCGGGTGGCGAACTCGATCAGCATGATCGACTACCAGAGCATGCAGGTGGTGGCTCAGTTGCCGGGGCCCTCGGGACCGGACTGCATGGAGATATCCTCGGACGGCAAGCTTCTACTGGTGGCTTCGCGCTGGTCCAAGAAACTGACGATCATTGACATTGCTGCGCGCAAAGTGGTGCGGCAAGTGGGTGTGGGCAAGTCGCCCCACGGGGTGTGGACCCTGGACCACGCAGGGCGGTTCTGAGCGGAGGCTTGCGATGTACAACTGGCGTGTGCTGATGTACGTTTGCTTGTTGCTTGGGGGGGGGGCCAGGGCAGACACCTGCAGCAAACCGGTTTATCTGACGTTTGACACAGGTCACATGGGCGTGGCCCCCTTGGTTGCTGAGGTGCTCAGACGTCATCGTGTCCCGGTGACGTTTTTTGCTGCACAGGAAAAAACACAGCAGGGTGATGGCTCCTTGGGTGAATACTGGCGCCCGTGGTGGCAGGCTCGTGCGCTCGAAGGGCATGAGTTTGCTTCGCACACCTGGGGGCATGCTTACTGGCTGTCTGACGTCAAGGCCGCTGACGGGTCCGTGCAGTTCAGGATGCGTGCTTCGGGGGGGGAAGAGCCAGGGCAGGTTCAACTATGGAGCGAGCAGCGTTATTGCCAGGAACTCGACCGTGCGAGTGCACGCCTGAAACTGTGGTCCGGTAGGGATCCCTTGCCCCTGTTTCGTGCCCCAGGGGGACGGCATTCTGCGGTTTTGCTCAAGGCTGCGCAGGCTTGTGGTTATGCACATGTCGGCTGGTCAGAGGCGGGCTTTCTGGGCGATGAGTTGCCAAGCGATCGTTACCCTAATGCACAATTGCTGAAAAGGGCCCTCAACAGCATTCGCCCCGGTGACATATTGATGGCTCATTTGGGGATCTGGTCTCGTCAGGACCCTTGGGCTCCTGAGGTGCTGGAGCCCTTGATTGAAGGATTGCAGGCCAAGGGCATTTGTTTTGCCTCGCTTCAAGAGCATCCGGCTTATCGTCAATGGGTTCGTGCACACGAGTGGAGGGGCGGGCGTTTTGAGCGCCGCAAAATTCAATGATCGATGGCATGCTTGAGTTATGGACGATCTGGCACGATTTGCTGTTCGAGTGGGTCGTACAGCCAATCGCCTTTGGCCTGGGCTTTGGCCAGTTGCTTGAAGTGGCCTACGAGGGCACCGGGCTCTTCATGGTCGGGGTGCTTGAGGTCTTGATCATGCTGGTATTGATTGCGCCTATGCAGCGCTGGCGTCCGGTTGAACCCATCACGGACAGGCAGGCCATTCGGATCGATGCGATCTACACCCTGGTTCACAAGCTGGGTGTATTTGAATTGTTCATGTACTTCACCTTCGCCAATTGGCTGGAAAAGGCCATCGCGTATTTGCGCGGATGGGGTATGCCCACTTTTCACATTGACCAGTTGTGGCCTGGTGTCACGGATGTGGCCTTTGTCAGTTTCCTGATTTATCTGGTGGTGTTTGATTTCGTGAACTACCTCATTCACCGTGGTCAGCATGAATTTGAGTGGTGGTGGAAATTACATGCGCTGCATCATTCCCAGCGTCAGATGACGATGTGGACAGACAATCGCAATCACCTCATCGACAGTATTGTGGTGGCCACCATCATTGCTTCGGTGGCGGTGCTTGTTGGGGTTGGACCTGGGCAATTCGTGGCGTTGATGGCTTTGGGACGTTTGAGCGAGAACCTGCAGCATGCGAATGTGCGTCTAAGTTTTGGGCCTGTATTTGAGCGCGTGTGGGTGAGTCCGCGTTTTCATCGAAGGCACCACAGTATTGGCGTTGGGCACGAGTCCTTTGATCACGGTCGTGTGGTGTTGGGGGGGTGTAACTTTGGCGTGTTGCTGCCGGTGTGGGATATGTTGTTTCGCACCGCAGATTTCCAGCTTCGCTTTGATCCGACAGGTGTTCGCGATCAGGTCGAGCAAGGGCGTGACTATGGCCGCGGATTCTGGGCGCAGCAAAAACAAGGCGTGTTACGACTGCTCGGGCGTGCTTGACTCGTCTTTCTGTGGTGAGGGTGCTAAGCTCGCTCCATGAGATCGATTCTTGATGCCTTCATGCGGGCCGGGCTGTACTGCCTGATGCCTCGCGTCATCGCCCTGTCTTTCCTGCCTCTGATGCTGATGGTGGCGTTGGCGTGGGTCTTGGGCTATCTGTACTGGGATGCTGCAGTGTCCGGGGTGCGCCAGTTTCTCGAGCAGTTCAGTCTGCTTGCGTCCCTGTGGAGCTGGATGGAGCAGCTGGGGGTGCCTGACCTGAAAACCGTGGTCGCTCCTTTGCTGGTGATTTTGGCCGTCACCCCTTTGGTGGTTGTGGTCTCGCTGTTTTCTGTTTCAGCTTTCATGACGCCGGGCTTGACGCGCATGGTTGCCGAGCGCCGCTTCCCGACCCTGGAGCGTAAGCGTGGTACCAGCATGTTGCAAAGCTTGCTCTGGAGTCTGTTGTCCTTGCTTCTTGCCTTGGGAGCTCTGCTGTTGACCTTGCCGCTCTGGTTGGTCCCGCCTTTGGCATTGGTTTTGCCTGCCTTGATTTGGGGGTGGCTGACGTACCGGGTCATGGCTTTTGATGTGCTCTCGGACATCGCCGATGGTTCTGAACGCCAGGCACTCATGGCCAGACACCGCCTGAGTTTGTTGGGAATGGGCGTGGTTTCGGGTTTGATGGGGGCGGCGCCAGGTGTGGTGTGGGCCTCTGGAGCCTTGTTTGCCGCAGCTTTTGTGCTTCTGGTGCCGGTGGCCATCTGGATCTACACCTTGGTGTTTGTATTTTCTTCCCTCTGGTATGCGCACTACCTGCTCGACGGGCTCGCCCAACTGAGGCAGCCGAAGTTGCCGATGAGCAGCGATGTATCAGAGGCGACGGTGTTGCGAGAAGAGGCTGTGGAGTCTGCGCTGCCACAGCGGTTGACGTTTGACCCCTCAGACGATCAGGGGCACCGGCCCGGGCATACTGGCTAGTCTTAAGGGATTTTGAGGGGTTTTGAATGGCGGTGTTGCCGATTGGCCTGATCATCATTGGCGATGAAATTCTTTCGGGCAAGCGCGAAGACAAGCATCTGCAGCAAGTCATCCGCATTCTCAACGCTCGGGGCTTGAGTTTGGGGTGGGCCGAGTATGTGGGAGATGACCCCGTTCGGATCACTGCACTGCTGCAGCGTGCATTGGCCAGTGGCGATGTGGTGTTTTCATGTGGTGGCATCGGTGCTACTCCCGACGATCACACGCGTCAATGCGCAGCGCGGGCTTTGGGGGTGCCTTTGACCTTGCATCCGCAGGCAAAGCTCTGGATTACTGAGCGGATGCGGGACATGGCCCTGGAGCAGGGGGTGCCCTTGGATGAAAACAGTCCTGAAAATCAACGCCGGCTCGAGATGGGGGTGTTTCCTCTGGGTGCCGATGTGATTGCCAACCCTTACAACAAAATTCCCGGCTTTGCGTGTGCCAGCACCCACGCGCAGCCTGCCCATCCTATGGCGGGCGTGTATTTCGTGCCAGGCTTTCCTGTCATGGCTTGGCCCATGATCGAGTCGGTCCTGGACCATCGTTTTGCGGATGCTTTTGCGACAGGCTCCCACCAAGAATGCTCCGTGATTGTTCTGGGGGGCATGGAATCCGCTTTGGCGCCATTGATGCAGCGCATCGAGGCTGACCACCCAGGCATCAAGGTGTTCAGTCTGCCCAGCGTGGACCACCCGCAGTGGGGCAGGCATATTGAATTAGGGGTCAAAGGTCGGCCCGATGTTGCTCAGCGGGCTTACGGTGATTTGCTCCATGCTCTGCGCGCTATGGCTGTATCTCTCGGCCCCGAATTGGTGCGTCATCATTGAATGCACCAAAATAATCCGTTAATGCATTAAAATGGTGCATAACGGATGGGCTAAAAATTGTGCTTCGTTCACAGTAAGGGCTCGCAGTAAGGGCACAATCTAGGATTGATCAGCTCAGCATGGGCAGCCACAAAGATTGGCACAAAACCTGCAGAGGCTGAAGACCTGTTTTTCAATACCTATCCAACCAGGAGAATCTGATGGCCAAGACCGTCGCAGACGTGATGAAGATGGTGAAAGAAAACGAAGTCAAGTTCGTTGACTTCCGTTTCACCGATACCCGTGGCAAGTGGCAGCACATCACTGTGCCCGTTTCCCAGTTCGACGAGAGCAAGTTCGAAGACGGTCAGGCGTTTGACGGTTCTTCGATTGCCGGCTGGAAAGGCATCGAAGCCTCCGACATGCTCTTGATCCCTGACGCCAACAGCGCCTTCATCGACCCCTTCTTTGAAGAAGTCACCCTGGTGCTGATCTGCGACGTGATCGAGCCCACTGACGGCAAGGCCTATGAGCGCGATCCCCGCTCGATTGCCAAGCGCGCCGAAGCCTACCTCAAGCAAGCCGGCCTGGGCGACACCGCCTTCTTCGGTCCTGAGCCCGAGTTCTTCCTGTTTGACGACGTGCGCTGGAGCACCGAGCCGAACAACACTTTCTACGCCATCGACGAAGCCGAGGCACCGTGGAACAGCGGCACCAAGGTCGAAGGCGGCAACAGCGGTCACCGCAACCGCGTCAAGGGCGGCTACTTCCCCGTGCCCCCGGTCGACAGCACGCAAGACATGCGCAGCGAGATGTCCCTGATCCTCGAATCGATCGGTATTCCTGTTGAAGTGCACCACCACGAAGTCGCCGGCGCTGGCCAGTGCGAAATCGGCACCAAGTTCAGCACGCTGGTCGAGCGCGCCGACTGGACGCTGATGCAAAAGTACGTGATCCACAACGTGGCCAATGCCTACGGCAAGACCGCTACCTTCATGCCCAAGCCCTACGCCGGTGACAACGGC